>CALEMF010000100.1 GCA_937911505.1 uncultured Cytophagales bacterium | reverse complement strand
AAGGTTTTGCCGATAAGAAACAACTCGAATATCTATTGGCCAATTTCTTAGGGAAGGCACGTACTGACGAACTGTTTACACATCTGGCTCATAGGCAACCTCTTCAACAGCAGGAACATTTTGATACCGCTATTTGGGTCAATTATGCAGAGAAGATTTTAGCAGGTGCTGTGGGAACTGTTTCTGCTAGGATTTTAGTCTCATCTGTAGTAAAAGAGGAAGAAATCAGCCAAAAAGATGTGGTTGAATTACTGAAGGAAACACAAACCGTAAAGCGGTTGAATGTAGCGCTCAAAAAACTGGATCAGCAAAAGAATAATTTTATCTCTACGGTAACGCACGAGATGCGTACCCCGCTTACATCAATTAGGGCTTTCGCGGAGATCCTTCAAGATAACCCTACCCTCGAGGAGGACGAAAAACAACACTTCTTGGATACCATCATTATAGAGACTGAGCGGTTGAATCTTCTGATCGATCAAGTATTGGAACTCGAAAAGTTTGAGTCTGGTAAGCAAACCCTTCAAGTCGCATCTCACCCAGTACAGCCTATTATTGAAGAAGCCTTGATTACCATGCAGCAAGTATTCAAAGAACGTAACATAGAGGTAACGCTAGAGGCGGATCAAGCGCCCCCATTGATGATTGATCGGGACAAAATGCTGCAGGTATTTTTTAACATTCTTTCTAATGCGGTCAAGTTTACGAAAGCCTTTATTCAAGTGAGAATTAAGAACCTTCAAGAGACCATTCTAGTGGAGTTTGAAGACAACGGAAAGGGAATTCAACGAGAGCACCAAGGGTACATTTTCGATAAGTTTTACCAAACAGAGACACAAACGAGTAAGAAGCCACAAGGAAGTGGATTAGGTTTAGCAATCTGTAAAAATATTATACAACTGCATCGCGGGAAGATATGGGTAGAGAGCCAGCCAGAAAAGTATACTATTTTTAAAATACTACTGCAGAAATAGCAGTAAAAGAAGGTTTTCACAATTTAATATATACAAACAGAATGGATATGAAGGTATTGGTAGTGGATGATGAGCCGAACATACTGATGTCGCTAGACTTTCTGATGAGGAAAGAAGGCTACGAGGTATTTGTAGCGCGTAACGGAAGGGAAGCGATAGAGTTACTTCAAAAAGAAATTCCCGCGTTGGTCGTGCTAGATATCATGATGCCCGATGTAGATGGTTACGAGGTCTGCACGCTTATTAAAAAGCGAAAAGAGTTGGCACACATCAAAGTGATTTTCTTATCGGCCAAGAGCAAACCCGTAGACATAGAAAAGGGCTACGAGGTAGGCGCAGATTTGTACCTTACGAAACCGTTTTCAACGAGAAATTTAGTAGGGAAAGTGAAAGAATTACTGCAAATGGCTTCTTAGAAGCTAGCACGTTCACTTTTCAACTGTATAACTAAACTATACTATAAATTAATTATTCACCTTTTAAAATTTATCTAATGATACCAAAAATCAGCACCCTAAGTGGATACTTATATGAGTATCAAAAGAGTTTAGCCAATCCAGAAGCTTTCTGGGGAAATATCGCCGAAAACTTTTATTGGCGTAAAAAATGGGACAACGTCTTAGAATGGGACTTTGATAACTACGACACGAAGTGGTTTGTCAATGGTAAACTGAATATCACTGAGAATATTTTTGAAAAAAATCTCTTTATGTTGGCCGATCAGCCCGCTATTATTTGGGAACCCAACGATCCTAGTGAGGCAGCTATTACGATTACCTATAAGGAACTATTTGAGAAGGTGTGTCAGTTTGCCAATGTCTTAAAAGCACAAGGCGTTCAAAAAGGAGATCGGGTGGCTATCTATATGCCCATGATTCCTGAAGCGGCCGTTGCTATGCTGGCTTGTGCGCGTATTGGTGCTATCCATTCGGTAGTTTTTGCAGGTTTCTCTGCTACTTCACTGTCCGATCGCATTAATGACTCTCAGTGTAAAGTCGTACTAACCTCTGATGGTAATTTTAGAGGTAAAAAGAACATCGCTGTAAAAAAAGTAGTAGATGAGGCCTTAGAAAACTGCTCTTCTGTGGAGAAAGTTATCGTGGTACAACGTACCCACGCTGAAGTGAATATGAAGGCAGGAAGAGACCTTTGGTGGCACGAGGTGGTAGAAGGCGTGTTCACAGACAATGTTGCTGAAGAAATGGACGCGGAGGATATGTTGTTCATCTTGTATACCTCAGGCTCTACAGGGAAGCCAAAAGGGGTTGTACACACCACCGCGGGCTATATGGTGTATACGGCTTATTCCTTTATCAATGTGTTTCAATACAACAAGGGCGACATCTTCTGGTGTACAGCCGATGTAGGTTGGATCACTGGGCATTCCTACATCGTGTATGGGCCTTTGTTAGCTGGTGCTACCATTATTATGTATGAAGGGGTACCTACCTATCCAGATGTAGACCGCTTCTGGGAAGTAGTAGACAAGCACCAAGTAACACACTTCTACACGGCGCCTACAGCGATTCGCGCATTGATGAGCTACGGCATAGAGCCAGTGAACAAACATAAGCTCACTTCGCTGAAAGTACTTGGCTCAGTAGGCGAACCGATCAACGAAGAGGCCTGGCAATGGTACTATCTCCACGTAGGGAAAGGAAACTGCCCGATTGTAGATACTTGGTGGCAAACTGAAACTGGCGGGATGATGATGTCGCCACTGGCGGGTATTACGCCTACTAAACCTGCGTACGCAACGCTTCCACTGCCTGGGGTACAACCCATTATCGTAGACAACGACGGTAAAGAGCTGAAAGGCAACAACGTAGAGGGGAATCTTTGTATAAAATACCCTTGGCCTTCGATGATTCGCACCACTTACGGCGATCACGAACGTTGTAAAAACACCTACTTTTCTACCTTTAAAGGGTACTACTTTACAGGTGATGGGGTAAAGCGTGATGCAGACGGCTACTACAGAATCTTAGGCCGCGTAGATGATGTAATCAACGTTTCTGGCCATAGAATGGGTACCGCCGAGGTGGAAAATGCCATCAACTCGCATCCATTGGTAATCGAATCAGCGGTAGTAGGTTTCCCACACGAAATCAAGGGACAAGGCATTTATGCTTATGTAGTACTGGATAGTGCTTCTGAAAACCACGAAGTTGATAAGATCAGACAAAGTTTACTCCTTACTGTGTCAAAAGTGATTGGCCCTATTGCCAAGCCTGATACCATACAGGTAGTTACTGGCTTACCGAAGACACGCTCAGGGAAGATTATGCGACGTATTTTGAGAAAGGTAGCTGAAAAAGAAATCGGCTCTCTAGGCGATACTTCGACGCTACTCAATCCAGAAGTGGTAGAAGAAATCATAGAAGGAGCTGGATTGAAGGTTCCCTCATAGATTTGTAACGCTTTTATAATGAATATTTTAAACTCCTTACGGTAGATTTCCGTAAGGAGTTTTTGTATCCAAGTTTTATCGGTAGTATATTAATGGGTCGTTTATCTTTTTCCTGAATTACACTCTATGAAAGGCGTAATAGTTGTTTTATGTATGCTGCCCGCTTTCACTTGGGGGCAAAGTAACACCCTCACATTTTATACCGATCACTTTGAAAAACGCATCCCCGACTATCAAGTATGGCACTGCGATAGCCTGAACGACTTGGGCTTACGCTTACAAAAACACCCTACTGTTACCCGCTACGATATGGTACGGGTAGAAGTACGCTGCCAATACTTTGATGACTACCAAACGACCAAAAAGTGGACGAAACTTCCTATGGCTTTCAGTAAGGAAATTCCTTTTTACAAGGCTTCCTACAAAGCACAATACGACACCCTTACGCAGCATACTTTGTGGCTTGTGCATCCTGAAAATACCGTCTCAGATTTTCCGCAGGTGTTTACACACATAGGTAAGCAGTTCGTTCCTAGTGTTGCTTCTTTTAGGGCACAGGCTTGCCTAGATGGGCAAGCCAACCGAGAAATTTATGCGGTGGTAAGAGGCTACTTCAAAGTAAGGGAAAAAACCTTGAAAGATGCCAACGGACAGCCTTATCAGCAAGATGTGTACGGGCCGGGAGAGACCATCGCTGCGTCGCAGGTAATTCGTATTGTAGCTGATCCTCCTAGAGTGCTCACGCAGCCGCGCCGTATCACGATGACCAAAGAAGAAAAAACAAAACGTTATCTCAATGATTCTCTCTTTGTAACGGTAGAGGAAGCGTATACCAAGATAGAACGCTCGCCCGAAGGCGATTTTAAAAGAATCAAAAAGAAGCGCCTTTATCATGCTTACGAAGCGATTAAAGACCAAAAACTTGCAGCACTAAAAGCCGCTAAAAGTGAGGAGGAACAGAAAAAAATCGTGCAGTTTCTTGAGCGACTCGTCCAGCGTATGGAGGTGCTAGCAGAGGAGAAAACGCACGATCTTGAAAAAGCACTAAAAGAAGAGATGACCGTAGCAGAAATGATTCAAACACTAGGACTCTGAAAAAGCTTCTTACTTGCTTAAAAGTTTATTGGCTTTTTTGAGGTGATTTCCGTTAGGAAAAAGCGATATGTACTTTTCAAGGAACATTTTTTCATTACGTTGCTTGTACAAAGCTTCACAGGCCTCAAACACGTTATCATCAATCATACTTTCCTCAAACCCTGCCTCTTTTGCTTGCAAGTAAGTATCTATGGCCGCTTCGTACTGACCTAAAAAATATTGGTTAGCGCCTACTTGGCTTAAGTACAGGCCTTTTTTGTCAGGAAACTTTTCAGCCATTTGCTGATACAACTCCATAGAGGCTTTGAATTCACCGCTGGAGAGTAAACTAGCCGCCTTACGCATCATACCATTTTCATCGTCAATAGGTGTAGGGTTTTCTTTTATATAGGCTTCGTTTTCCTTATTAGCCTCTTCTAAAGTGATTGTTTTATTCTTTTTTTTCCCAAATATAAAATCAAATAATCCCATAAGTTTATCGGTTGTTTTGTTTGCCTAAAGTAGTAGCTTTTCTCAGAAAAAGAAAACAGAAAGCACTTTTTATGTACTTTCTGTTTTCTTGTAAATTACTTGTGTTTATCTTATTAGTTGGCGTTAGCCAGCGATACTCTTCTTATACAACTGGTATAAGAAGAGCGGTAAAAATACAAAAGCCAACAACACACAGCCTAAAGCAAATAAAATACTTCCTCCTGGAAAGTGTAAGCCTTTCAGCAACATTCCTAAGCTGATACATCCACCAGCCAGCATGCCTATGATCATTCTTCTCGTGTCTAAGGTTGACAGGTTTTGGCGATGCTTATAAGTGAGCATCCCGAGGCTTGGAAGCACCAACACTAGAATGACAGTAAAACCTGCTTGAAGTAATGCATGCGCCCCTGGCCAATATAAATGCTTAAATAAGAAATATAGAATGTGTAAAAAAGTAGCTAGAAAGCTTGAAAAATATAAAATACGTACCATACTAATAAAGGGTTTATAATTATGAATAGATAAAAAGGCTTCTTCTATTTCCTTCAGTCCATCAGGCGCAATTGCCTGTAAGGCTAAGGCGTAACTCTCTTCGAAGGTATGGCCAATGGCCATTTTTTCTTCGATGTAGCAACAAAAGTGATCTATTAAATCCTCTTGGAGACTTTCGGTCGCAATTGAATCTCTGATAAGGCGTTCAACCAACCAGTCAACTTGGGTTTCATTGAGTGTGGCCATAGAGCGGTTGTGTCGTAATTAATTGGTGCATTGTATTGAGGAATTCCTTCAGCTCGTCAATGGCTACCTCCTTTTGTGTCTTTCCCTTAGGAGTAAGATGATAATACTTTCTTACCCGCTTGCCTATGTTTACTTTCTCGCACTGAATGAGCTCCTTTTGTTCTAATTTGTGGAGCGCAGGATAAAGGGAGCCCTCTTTGATAAGGATCTTACCCTTGGTTCTTTCCTTTACCGCTTGGGCCAGCTCGTAGCCATACATACGCTTGTTCTCCGAAAGGAGCTTTAAGATGATGGTAGTAAGCGTACCTTTTAAAAGTTCTTTTGATGAATTCACTTATATAGATTTTTAATGCATCGTAAATCTATGTATTAATTTTCTTACTTGCAAATTTTAGCTCTATTTCATTGAAGGGGTATATTGAAAAGTATCAGATATATCCTTAAAGCAGTTTGCTAAAGTCTTTATAGAAAACACCTTACATCTGTAAAGTATATACTCTCTTTTTGAACTTACGCTTCTCTTTTTTCTGATAACTTACCCAGAGGCACAGGGAAAAATAGCTATTTAACTGGGTTGGTATACTTTTAGTTAGTACTTGGTTCGTTAAAGGCTTCTCCCAAGTGAGTGATTATCAATGCAGGTAGTCTAGCAAAAATAAGCCTCACCTTTGGGAGATGGTTAAGTACAACTTTAGAAAAATTAAATTACACAATGAAAAAAAACACTTTACTATTATTAATGGTACTAAGCTTTGTATCACAAGCTTTTGCCCAACTTCCAAAAGAGGTGAAAAGTACTTTCGATGAGCTATATCCTAAGAGAGGCTCTCTTTCGTATTCCCTATACGAAGATTTTTATGAAATAGGGTATGATGGCTTGGAAGGAAGATACATCAATGTACTTATTGATAAGAAAGGAAATTATCTAGGAACGCACGAAATAGATGAGGTTGATTCCGACAAAAAAAAGGAAATTATTAGTAAGGTTCAACCAGCGTGCGACGATCCCTCTGTTGTTATAGTGAATGGACCCATGGATGAGATCTTGTACTTAATTACCTGTATCATCGCTGATGAGAAGTCGCAGACAACTACCAAGATACTTCTTTCAGAGGAGCTAAAAGTGATTAAAAAAGGTACAGAAAAAGTAACGTATGATTAGTAGGATATCTGGCTAGTCGTTGCTTAGGTTGGGATGTCTGCTCATATCCAAAAGTGATAAGCGTGTACACAGCTTGGCTACTTCAGTGAAGTCTACAAGGTTATCTTAACCTTGTAGACTTTTTTATGCATTAGGTAACTAAGAGTAGGTTTAAATTTTTTTACAACTATCTGTTTTTAAGATTATTATAAGTGTGTCGGCCTGAAAATCCAGCGGGGAGGCGGGTGGATTCGTGGGTAGGAGCTTTGGATTTTCTTGATTTAGCTGCGCTGAGCTCGCAAGCTCGGTTTTTGGTTCGTTTTTTATCAAGGAAAAATGAATAAAAGGTAAATTGAAGAATAAGCGATAAAATTCTTGCAACATGTTAATTATACAGAATTTAATTTTTAAACATCCTCTAATACACCTATTACTATACAAAAACTTAAAAACTTTTCGTAAGGCTTTCCCATACTCTTTGATTTTTTTGTAAATTCACTAAAAAACAATCACTTACCTTATGGATATCATCACTGAACAACAAAACACCCCTCGACGTAACATTCTTATGAACCTACTGGACGAACTAGGCTTTCAAAGTATTAAAAGCTTCCAAGCCAGTCAGCAACTGGCAGTAGATGGTCTAGCGGGTAGAATAACCTACAATGCATTGCATGGTGTATTACTGAGGGTCGTAGAACTACAAGATTTTGCAGGCTTTTATTTTGCAGAGACTTTCCCTAAGCGACAGATCGTATGGCATCATTCAGCCGGTTGGGATGATGCCCGTGGGATGTACGATTGGTGGAAAAACGACGGTGCCAGACAAGTGGCTACTGCGGTAGGTATCGAAAACGACGGTACTATTTTTAGAGGTTTCAACGAGCAGTACTGGGCGCATCACTTAGGAATGAAGCACGTAGATAATGTGGTTAGGAACCAACAGAGCGTTGCTGTAGAAATTTGTAATTGGGGCGGACTCACCGAAAAAGACTTCCAGTTGTACTCTTGGGCAGATGTACCCGTCAATAGAAGTGAAACCATTCGGGTTGACTACCGCGGCTACCAATATTTTGAAATATACACCTCTGCTGAAATCAATACATTGAAGTATTGGACGTTGCTCAACGCCCTGCGTTTTGGTATACCAGTTGCTTACCGTGAGCAAGATATGTGGCAGGTCTCGCAGAATGCCATCAATGGCGTGCCTGGCTTGTATACACACGGCTCTTACGTTTCCTGGAAGTCTGACGTAGCACCACAGCCCAATCTAATTGCAATGGCGAAAGGGCTAGCTGTTTATGAGCGTTAAAGTGTAAAAAAGAAAATAACTTCATAAGGCTTTTTCTCTTCAAAAAAATGATTTTCTAAGCGGAGAAAAGAATATTTCAGTTGGTTACTATGGCGATAAATCCTCATAATCGGATCAAAAAGAGGTATCAGCAAGAGTTAGCGCATACGACGGTTACTGTACCCACTGCTTGTTGTTTGTCTACTGTAGGAGAGGATGGCTATCCTAATACAAGGGTGGTATCGCTAAAGGCGGTAAAAGAAGAAGCCTTTGTTATCACAGGTGCTATTAATGCTAGAAAGGGAAAAGAGATTACAGCACATCCCAAAGTAGCCCTCAATTTTTGGTGGCCTACTATCAGTAAGCAAGTACGTGTACAAGGATTAGCTACTCTTTTAAGTACTGAAGAGGCCGATACTTATTTTAGGGAAAGAGAAAAAGAGGCGCAAATTGTTTCCCATATTACCCAGCAAGGACAACCCTTAGAGAGCTTAGAGGTGTTACAACAGAAATTTATCGCTGCCAAAGAGATGTTCCAACATAGAACGATTCCTCGCCCAGCCAAATGGAGCGGTTTTCTGATTACGCCTGTACGAATTGAGTTTATGGTTTTTCAGATGAACCGTCTACATCATAGAGAGATTTTCATCAAATCGTCTCCTACAGAAACCTGGGAAGCTACCTTACTTCAGCCTTAGGGCCTTATCGGTTAAGTTACTTATGATCTTCTGCTTACAAAAATTTTAAGGTTAGCGTAAATCATTTATCTTTGCGCTATGCAACGATTGTGCGTAATTTTGCTCTTATATTTGCCCTCTCTTCTCTTTGCACAGAACGTACGTGTTGATAGTCTTAACACACTACTGACTGAGGCAGAGAAGGAAGAAAGAGTAGACGTACTGTGTTTGCTGGCTAATGAGTTGCAGCATATTAACCCTGACTTGGCCCACGCTTACCTTGATGAAGCAGAAGAAATCGCCACTGAGCATGGCTACACAGGTGGACAGGGACGCATTTTACACGAACGAGGGCGCTTGTTTAGAAACAAAGGAGATTATCCTGTGGCCAGCGAGTACTTCTTTAATGCCCTCGAACTTTACGAAAAAGTACCTATACCCGTACAGATTGGGCACGCTTACAATGACATAGCCATTGTATACGCTATGCAGCAGCAAGACTCTACGGCCATTCGCTACTTCCAAAAAGCAAAAAAGATTTTCATAAAAATCAACGATTTGAACGGCCAAGCACAAATCTACAATAACCTTGCTTCTATGTATGCCAACTGGAAGCAGTATGAGAAAGCGATGCGTTATTACAAAAAATCGCTCCAGATGAAGCGTAGTGGTAAAGACTCCGTAGGAATTGGTAACTCATTGAGCAACATTGCCTCTATTTTGGGAGAGATGAACAAAAGAGAAGAGCAACTCACCTATATTCTGGCCTCTAAGAAAATCTTTGATGACCTGTCTTCCCACGAAGGAAGGGTAGCGGCAAGAAACCATCTCGCACAGTATTATGCAAGCCAAGGCGACTATCAACAAGCCCTTACTATTGCGCTAGATGGTTACCAAATTGCGCTAGAGCATCAACTAGGTAGGCAGAAGCAAGAAGCTGCCAAAGAGGTGTACCTGAACTACCTGGACTTAAAAAACTACGAAAAAGCGCTTACCTATTATAAGGTATATACAGAAACAAAAGATAGTCTATTTAACGAAAATACTTTAAAGCGTATACAGGGTGTACTAGAATCGTATCAGGTACAAAAAGAGAGAGAAAAGGTAAGCCTTTTGGAAAAAGCAAAAGCGTTAGAGGCCTACCAACAGCGCCAAACAATCATTGCACTCGTTAGTGGAACCATCTTACTGATTGCTATTTTGTTGATTACAAGCTACTTTCTTAAAAGAACCAACAAGCTCAATAAAGAACTAAAGGAAAAGAACGACCTACTAACCCAGAGTAATGAAGAGATTAGCTTGCAACGAGAGGAGATATTTGCCCAAGCTGAACAACTTCGTGCTTTTACGGAAGAGCTTATTAAGAAAAACGATCAATTAAAAGAAAAAACGAAATTACTTAATGCGCATAATGAACACGTGACAGCCAGTATCTTCTACGCGCAGCGCATTCAGCAAGCGATATTACCAAACCTGAGTAGGGTAGAGGACGCTTTTAGTGACTTATTCGTCCTTTACTTACCCAAGGACATTGTGAGTGGCGATTTCTATTGGTTTTCCCAGATGGCAGGTAAACGTATTTTAGCAGTGGGCGACTGCACAGGTCACGGCGTGCCAGGTGCTTTTATGAGTTTGCTTGGAAGTGCTTTTTTGACGGAGATTATTGTGAAAAATCGTACCTACAACCCTGCTGAAATCCTTTCGGCGCTCCATCAGAATGTACAGACTACCCTGCGACAAGACGATAGCAATAACAAGGATGGGATGGAGCTAGGTATTTGTGTCATCGACGAAGCAGCACAAACTTTACAATATGCAGGCGCTCGTTTTCCGCTAGTTTACTTTGTAGAGGGAGAAATGAAGCTACTCAAGGCTACTAACCATAGTATTGGTGGAGGCTGGGAGGGCACTGTGCTGGAAAAACAGTTCGACCTACAAACGATCAATCTACAAGCAGGAATGGTTTTTTATCTTTTCTCGGATGGCTACAGAGATCAATTTAACGAGAAGCGAAAAAAATTTATGATGAAGCGCTTTAAACAGCTTCTTTCAGATATTCATACACTACCACTGACACAACAAAAAGAGGTGCTCCAAACCGAACACCTCTCTTGGAAGGGCACTACTACTCAGGTAGATGACATACTAGTAGTAGGCTTTCAGGGTTGAGTCTTTCTGTATTTTACAGTGTATTTAAAGATTGACGATTCCTCTTCAACTCCTGACGATTCCTCTTCAGCTTCTAAATAAATAGTGAGGCTACTTTCAGATAGCTCCCTTATCTCGGATGTACTGTTAAGTGGCTCGTCATCATCGATGATTGTAACTACAAGTAAATTGTTCGTTAGTGCCCAAGCGCCTCGGTCTTGCTCCTCAAGGTCTCCATTATCATCTATTTCACTGCCAATGAAGGTACCATCTTCTTCGAATACAATTACTGCGGTGGCGATTTCTTCTGTATCAGTTTGTGTGGGCTCCCCTTCTTCTTCTATGATTGCCTCTACACCAGTCCAAGTACCTACAAGTAGGGAACGATCCACACCGGGCGTATCATTATCACAAGCGGTTAATCCAAGTAAAATAAAAGAGATAAGAATCAGTGAAAACTGTCTCATGATTAGTAGTGTTTAAGTTTGAGATAGAGTAAACCTACAAAAATTCTTGAAGGAGAAAAAGTATCATGCAAGAAAGGTAGGCTTGTGTTAGATAAGTCTACCTTTGTAATTATTTAATTCTGAGTGAAAAATGAAATAACATCAACGAATTACCTCCTTGTAAGATAACTTACCGTTGATATGGCTCAAACTTGAAAGTGACTTGAATCGTAACAGGCGTAGTAAAAAAATCGCCAGAGGCTTCTACGAAAAGATCTAAATTACTCTCGGTGAGCCGTGTTACTTCAAAGCCTTCACCTCCTTCTAATGCAAACCCTTCGTCGTCAAGTCCATTCATAATGAGTGTATTCCCTTCTAGTGTCCAAGCATCTTCGTTTATTTCAGTAAGGTTTCCATTCTCATCTACTTCGTACTCAATGTAGGTGCCGTCTTCTCTGAAATCTAAAACTGTCTCAGAAATATCTTCTGGGTCATTATTGGCACCGTCTGGTAGTTCACCACTGTCTGTCTCGATGGTACCTTCTGCTACAGTGCCGCGCCAAGTCCCTACAAGTAGTGTGCTGTTGCTAGGCGTGCTGGGCGCCTCATCATCGTTGTTGTTACAGGCTACTAAACTAAAGGCAGCGATAAGAAGTGAGAAAAAGTATTTTGTTGTATATCTCATGAAGAATTATAAATTAGTTTTTCATAGATATATACAACGAAGTGTAAAGAAGCAGCTCAATTAAGACTATAAAAAAGATTCGTATGTACGAACCTTTTCTATTTCTTATGTAATCACTTAATTGATATTATCAACGACTGTTGAAGTTTAGCGTAATATCAGCTTCAACAGGAAAGCCAAGTACATCACCACTGAATTCAGTGAAAAGTACCAGCTCATTTTCAGAGAGCTGTAATACTGTATATTCTTCTGGAATATCCAAGCCTTCAAGATCGATGGGTAAGTCATCTACGTCACCAGTTCCTACGCCTAGATCACTAGAGCCTACTAAGGTAAGACGATTACCCTCTAGTGTCCATACGTTAGTACCTAGCTCCTCAAGGCTTCCATCATCAGGATTAACGTTATAAGCAACGTAAGTACCATCTTCTCGAAATTCCAATACGCCATCACTAATATCGGTTGTCTCGGTATCCGTTTGCTCCCCTAGCCCTTGGATAGAAGTCGTCGAAACGGTTGTAGCAGTGGTACCTTGCCAATCGGTAGATATCAGCAAGCTACGATCAACGCTTGGATCGTCATCATCGTCGTTACAACTGGCCAGCGTAATAAGTCCCAAGCAGAAAATCAAGAATGTTTTGTAGTTGTACATGTAAACTTATTTTTTGGTTGATATTAAAAACTTTATAAAGGAAAGATACTGTGTGGTTATTTTATTGTGTATAACTAAAATAATGCACAAATAATACGCCAAGTACACGAAGTTTTAATACATTGTAGCATTAACTTTTCTTATTTACATTATATAATTTAAACTTTTACTTATTATGAAATTTTCTTTTTTAATACTTTCTGCCGGGATATTTTTATTGGCTGCCTGCAGTGGCTCAAACGAATCAGATGGCCAAAATGATGCCCACGAAGCCTTACTAGCCTCTCACAAAGAGATGGAAGAGATGCATAAAGCGATGGAAACCACCCACGATAGTTTAATGAAAGTACACGACAACTGGGTAGCAGAGCATAAGGCCTTACTAGGTGAAGAGGCTGTTAATGATTCTGCTCATATGGCCTTGGAGGAAAAGCACAATAAGTTTTTAGCAACTCATACTGCTTTGATGGAAAAGCATAAAGCGTTGGTGAGTAAACATAAAACGCTTGAAGAAACCCACAGTAAAGGAGAGGTGGATGACGAAAAAATGCAAGCTGATCATGAGCAGATGGAGAAAGAACACCAAGAGATGCAAAAGGAGCACGAACAAATGATGGCTGAACACCAACAAATGGAAGAAGAGCATAAGCAAATGATGGCCGATCATCAAAAAGAAGCAGGAGAAGAAGAAAGTGTTGAGTAATCCAACTATTTGAAAATAGTTGTTACATTCAACATTCTTTAAGGAGCATCTTTAGGAACATCAGGGTTAACGGGCTTGGGAATTTGAATATAAAACGTAGTAAAGGTGTCGGGTTGACTTTCTACCTGTACACTTCCTTTAAGTTTTTCAAGCGCTTTCTTTACCACATACAATCCTAGCCCGTTACCACCTGAGGAGACAGCGCCTCGGTAAAACATATCGAATATATGTTGGCGTACTTTAATGGGTATACCTGCGCCGTTGTCACTTACAATAAGCTCTGAATGATTTTGATGATTTTTAAGTTGAACAGAGATTTTCAAAGGACGATCTTGACTCCTAAAGAAAATGGCGTTTTCAGTTAAGTTGTATAATACAATGTTCATCAACCCATAGTCAGAGAAAAGACTGGGTGCCGAGTCTTCAGTGAGTCGTAATTCTACGTTGTATTCACGAATAAAAGATAGGAGTGCGTTCTGCACTTCTTCAACAAGCGCATTAATTTCAATTCTTGTTAAACGAGGAGGACGGTAGTTGATGTCGTGAACCATTAGTAACTTACCTAGCATATTGTCCATCTTGTGCGTGGTAAGCTTAATTTTTTCGAAAAGATTATGTACAGAAGGATTCCTATTTTCGATTTGTCCAATTTGTACCAATCCCAATAAGGTAGTGATAGGACCACGAAAATCGTGAGAAGCACGATAAGTAAACATATCCAACTCTTGGTAAGCAGTTTCTAGCTCTTTGTTGGCTTCAACAAGACTTTCGGTACGTTCTTGCACTTGTTTTTCTAAATGAACGTTAAGTGATTTAAGTTGCGCGTTCATTTGCGTTATCTCTCCACTTTTTTCAATAATCTCTGACTGCTGGTTGGCTAATAAGTCTCGTTGTAACTGTATCTCTTCATTTTGTTTTGCAAGCTGTTGGTGGCTTTGCTCCACCGCTTCTTTCTGTTTGATAATTTCCTTTTCAGCCTCCTTGCGTTTTGATGCCTTATAGGCAACGGCAATTACATACGCCATTGACTGTGCATATTGTATTTCTTGTATGGTCCAGTCCCTTTCTGTACGGTCTTCACAAGTAATGATACCAGAAAATTTAGTATTGACGAAGTAAGGAATGACCAATGTAGCCTTCACTCCATGAACAGGTAAATAAGAGGGAATAAACTCAGCAGTAGCTGGATGCTGATAGGTATCACTTACCACCAGTATTTCTTCTCCTAAGAGTGACTCGAAGTAGACAGGGTAGTTTTTTCGAGAAAGAACAAGCCCTGCTTGGTGCTTATCACGTTTACGTTCATATAAATTAACGCAAGTCATCTGTTCCGTTAGACTGTCGTATTGCCAAATACCTACACGTGCTGCATTGAGCGTTTGCGCCGTCACCTCTGTAATCAGTATGAGCGCTCTTTCCCAATTACCTAATTGTATATGTTTGTTTTTCACCAGCTTTACGATTTGCCGATGTTGTTGGTGAAGGGTAAGGTTTTCTTGCTTATAGAGATCTACGATTTCCTCAAGCTTGCCTTGCTTATCTTGCAAGCGTACCACTTTACTAAGCAATTGACCTTTTGCGATAGAGGCATGGCGAAGATGTGTAAAGAGAAAGCCTACGAATCCTCCGAGTACAAAAAGGAGTATATGGGAGAAAATTTCCATTCCTTTAAAGATAGATGCTGATTGCCACTTTGTTGAATTTACTTATATTTTTTTACATTTTAACAGATTTCTTCTATCTTTTACTATAAAGACTCAACCTATAAGTCCATGCGTTATTTTCTTGTCAGTTATTTATCGCCAGAAGGTTTTGGAAGTATCTGGTTTGAACACAAAACTTTTCCTAATTACAAGTGGCTTTGTCTGAAAATTTCAGAAGGACGCATCGATAATAACATTATCATTGTTAATATCTTTGAGTTCAAAGATAAAGAAGACTTTGATACTTTTAAGTTTGAAGAGTAACAAAGTTATAGTATCACTACGAAGGAGTAGTCCAGCGCGTAGTTTGCTGAAGCAAGTAAAAATCTATGAGTACCAGGGCAGCCATGGCTTCTACAATCACCACCGCCCTAGGGACAACGCAAGGGTCATGCCTGCCTTTACCACTGACTTTTACCTGTTCCTTCGCTTCATTGATACTCTCTTGGTCTTGCATAAGCGTTGCTACTGGCTTAAAAGCCACTTTAAAATAAATATCTTCTCCATTGCTAATACCTCCTTGGATACCTCCAGAGTGATTTGTGTGTGTCTTTACCGCTTCATCTGCTGTGTAGAAAGTATCATTATGTTCAGAGCCTAGCATGGTAACGCCTTCAAAACCACTTCCGTACTCAAATCCTTTTACAGCATTGATGCTCAACATAGCTTTGCCTAATTCAGCGTGAAGCTTATCGAAAACAGGCTCTCCCAAACCCACAGGCGTATTTTTAATGACGCAACTTACTACACCTCCAACAGTATCTCCTTGCTTTCTTACCTCCTTGATGTAGTCAATCATAGTATTGGCCATTGACTCATCTGGGCAGCGCACTACGTTTTTTTCTGTAATTGTTAAATCGAGTGCTTGGTAAGCCGTTGTAAGTTTGAGATGCCCTACCTGAGAGGTATAGGCTTGTACAGTTACCCCAAGCGTTTGTAAAAACATCTTGGCAATAGCTCCCGCGGCTACACGGGCCAAGGTCTCTCTGGCAGAACTTCTTCCGCCACCTCTATAGTCTCTCAAACCATATTTGGCCCAATAGGTATAGTCGGCATGTGAGGGCCGAAACTTATCAGCAATATGGCTGTAATCCTTACTTTTCGCATCCTTGTTCCACACTAATAATGTGAGGGGCGTACCAGTAGTTTTTCCTTCAAAGATACCCGATACAATTTCGATTTGATCGGCTTCCTTTCTTTGCGTAACAATATTAGATTGTCCAGGACGCCGCCTATTAAGCTCTGCTTGAATAAAATCAATATCAAGCGGAAAGCCTGCTGGACAGCCATCAATAACGACGCCTACTGCCAAACCGTGTGACTCTCCAAAAGTGGTAATTCTAAAAAGCTGACCAAAGGAATTCATAACAAGATATGTTGACTCGAATACGAAAGTAATAAAAAATACCTAAGGCTACTATACCTAAGCGGAGTTCACGCTTAGTAAAGAAAGCAAAATATGTGATAGAAAATGAACAAGAAGCTGATTACCAAAGCACTAAGGATGAGACGTGTTTGTTTTGGTACCTGGTCTTCAATGCTTTTTCTCTTCATTAAAGGCGATATATTGCAATGAATTACTAGCCTTACATTAAAAATGTATACTAACCTGACTTGAAAACTTCGACTGACCAAAAAAAACTTCTACAAATAAAAGCCAAGTAACCTCTAAGAAAGAAGTGATAAGCTGTCATTTGTACCATACTTTCAGTGATCTAGAAAATAAGTAAGCAATTGGTTACTAATATTTTTGCTCAAAATTAATTCTAATGAAGCATTTACAATATCTAGTAGTTCTTTGTCTTCTTACCCATCCTCTTGTTGCTCAACAGCCAAGCATTGGTTTAAGCGGTTATGTTATTGATGATCAAAGTCGTCCCATACCAAATGCAACTGTCCGAATACAAGGAACAGATAGAGGCACCATCACCAATGAACAAGGTAGATTTACACTCAACCCTACTAGCCGTAAAGAAGGTTCGATCAAGCTTTCCGCCTCACACATTAATTATTATCCAAATACGATTGAAGTTACTGCTGCTTTTACAGACACTTCGCTAGTAATTATACTAGAGCGTGTTAATCACGAACTGAAAAATGTAGAAGTGCAAGCGGACGCACCTACATTAAATAAGCAAAAAGTTGAGGTGCTGAAAGGTATCTCTTCCAAATTGGAGGAGACGCCTTACTCTGTACAAGTTCTCAACGCTGCATTTATTGAGCGAACGGCCAAACGTACCTTGGTAGAAGTGTTGCAACATACGAATGGCATTACCTACAATGCAAGTACCTATAATAATCTCTTCGCGAGAGGATTCCCACTTAGTCCTTCCAATTATTTATTAGATGGTCAGCAAGGGGGGACATCAGGTATAGCAGCCGCTCCACAAGTGTTGTACAATGTAGAAGCAATACAAGTCCTAAAAGGCCCTACAGGAGCCATCAATGGAAATGCCGAACCAGGTGCTTTAATCAATATCATTACTAAAAAGCCTCAATTTGAGAGTCGATCAAACCTAACCTTTCAAGCAGGTAGCTTTAACTTCTATGAAGGGGTAGCCGATCTGAACCTTAGTCTTGTAGAAAATAAGCTAGCAACTCGCTGGATAGCCGCCTACCAAAATACTGGCTCGTTTAAAACTTTTAATACAAATGAAAATATCTTCTTGGCTCCTTCATTGAGTTGGCAGCTAGATAAACAATCGTCCTTACTCTTTTCAGGCACTTATCTCAAAAGAAAAGGGTTAGGGGGTGGCTGGCACCACCGAGGTATCTTGGCCATCGATAATGATTTATCTCGACTACCTGTTACTTGGACACCTCACGAGCAATCAGACCATACCGAGAATACGGCTTGGCTATCATTACTGCAGTACGATAGAACTTTCAAAAACGGTTATGAAGTCACTGCACAAATTCGCTACCAGCAAGATGATTTTCAACGAAGCACACACTCGGCTATCGCGGGAACTTACGATCCTGTAACTGCAGAAGTGACCAGAGAATACCAAATTACTACCCACCTCACTAATAATGTTTATGTCAATACTTACCTACATAAAGCGTACGACATTAGCGGAATTGAGTTACACACCTCTCTAGGCGTTGATTATGTAGCTAGAAGAGATAACCGAACTGCACAGTTCTTCAGAGGGAACGTATCCTCACTCAATATCGATCAACCTGAATATAGCAGCACCAACACCGACGAATATTTGTTAGATCGACTTAACGCACATTCAGAGGAGCCTATTTACAGTACAGGAATTTACTTCCAAAGTAACCAACGATGGTCTCCAAAGCTGATGACCATGTTTAGTTTTCGGTGGAACCACGTGGCACAGTCTTCTAATACAACCTACCTTATTCAAGAAAGAACATCAACATTCGACCAGACATTAACCGCTTTTAATCCTACCTTAGGGCTTACCTACAAACTCTTACCAAAGACTAATCTGTATGCTAACTACAGTACTGGATTTCAGCCACAATTTGCCTATCGAGCGCTAGTGAACTTCAACAATGTAGCTATTAATCCCGATCCAGAGCATACTTACCAGTTTGAAGCGGGCTTCAAGCAGCAGCTATTCAAGGATAGGCTCCTCCTTACTACAGCTTATTACTACCTTGAGAAATCCAATATTCTTGGTGTTGACCCGAACAACATAGATGTTCGAATACCCATTAACGGTGCTATCTCTCAAGGAATTGAGTTGAGTCTTTTAGGACAGTTGGGAAACTTCCAGCTAATCGCTAGCTATGCTTACAATAACCTTCAATTAGATCAGCCAGATATAGCTGCCAATTTTCATAGTTCTATCAATAATCCTCGGCACAACTTAAACTTTTGGGCAACGCAAGCGTGGCAAATAAACGCAGTGGAAATGAGTGCAGGTGTAGGCGCCACCCATTGGAGCAATCGAGAAGTTAACTCAGGAGAACTTATCCTGCCCGCCTTTGCTACTTTTTCAGCGATGGTGAGCGCCTCTTATCAAGAAATCGAGATTCGTAGCAATATTGAAAACCTTCTTAATGAAACCTACTTTACAGGTGGCTCTAGCCAGTATGTTATTTTTCCGGGAACTCCTTTCAATGCCAATGTGTCCTTGACTTATACTTTTTAAACACAGCTAATGCTTTATACAAAAAAACATACATTTTTATTGGTCATATATGTACTTGTAAGCGCTTGTTATTCTACCCGTAAGAAGTGTATAGCGCAAAATACTGAGCAAAATAGTTTTATATTCGCTACTCGTACCGCAGGAAGCCGACTTTCCATTATTCATGAAGGCGACTTATCTTCTACTATACAATTAGATAGCCTATTGCGCTATAAAAACTTATATGCCTTAGGACCACTAGTTGGACTGAAGGGTGAAGTAACCATTTACAATGGTAAAGCCTCCTTCGCTACAGTAGTAGACGATCAGCCTCAAATAGATACTAACCTGATCGGGAAGGAAGCCATCTTTTTAGCTTACGCTAATATTCCAGCTTGGACAGAGAAAACAATAGAGAATCGCCTCAGTAGCCAAGCACAAATCGAAGCAATGGTCAAGAAAGAAGCGAATGCCAAAGGAAGGTCAACAGCACAACCATTTGTATTTCGTTTGGAGGGAAAAGTAGATTCGTTACATTATCATATTATTTATAAAACTTCCAGTACTCAACACAATAAAGCTGAACATCAAAAAGCTAAACGAAGGTTTACATTGAGCAATACCTATGTAAAAATTGTAGGCTTCTGGGCAGATGCTGCAGGGGAGGGTGTGTATACTCATCCAGGTAAGCGTATTCATCTTCACTTTATTACCGCCGACCACCAATTCTCTGGACACATAGATACTATCTCATTGAGTGCTAGGGCAAAGCTTTTCCTTCCAGATTAGTAATTGATCAGCGCCTTACTGCCTGTGAATTGTACCATACATACCGTAATGTGTTACTTGATAGGCTCCTTTACTTCTGCTAATTTTGATGATAATAAGTTGATTTAATAGATAATTCAAGTGAATACAAGCCCTGTAAAGTATACCATTAGTCGTAGATCGTTCTTTCACAAAGGTGGGTGGGGATTGCTCGGTCTAGGCTTCTCCTATGATGTATGGGCTTCTATTACAAGAAATGCAAAAAAGAAAAAGATTACTATGAAAACAGATAAGTACGATGTTATCATCATCGGTGGCAGTTATTCAGGGCTAGCCGCTGCTATGACTTTAGGGAGAGCGATTCGAAAAACCTTGGTGATCGATAGCGGTAAGCCTTGTAACAAGCAAACACCCTATGCGCATAATTTTATTACGCAAGATGGCGTAGCACCTCATAAAATTGCTCAGGAGGCAAAAAAACAAGTATTGGCTTACCCAACGGTCAGCTTTATCGAAGATATGGCAACAGATGTGACGGGAACCGATGGCGATTTTACAGTGACCACACAAGCCAACCAACGTTATGAAGCAAAGAAGATTATTTTTGCTACGGGCGTTCGAGACATAATGCCAGAGATTCCAGGTTTTGCTGAATCTTGGGGTATTACGGCAATTCACTGCCCTTATTGCCACGGCTACGAAGAGCGATCGAAAAATACGGGTATCTTAGTCAATGATGAAAGCGCACTCGATTTTGCCAAACTCATTTTGAACTGGACCGATAAGTTGACCATTTATACCAATGGCGCTGCGCAATTCAATGTGGCCCCAGTGAACAAAGTAGGCGTGGAGGTAATCGAGAAAGAAATTCAGATGATTGCTAACGAAAAAGGGAAAATCACCCATCTGCAATTCAAAGACAATAGTGTTGCTGAACTAGAAGCGCTTTATCATCGGGCGAAATATGAACAACACTGTAAAATCCCTGAAAAAATAGGTTGCCAACTAACAGAAAGCGGCTATATCGAAGTGAATGACTTTCAACAGACGAACGTTATGGGGGTGTACGCCATAGGGGATGCCACTACTGCTTTCCGTGCTGTCTCAGTGGCTAGTGCAAGTGGTACCAAAGCAGCGGCTATTCTTAATCACGAATTGATTGCAGCGTCATGGACAGAGTAATCATCATTATTATGTTACTGTTGGCAGGATGCCAGTCACAAAAAGAACTTAACATGAACTCTCAGAAAAATACTCGAAATTTACACCATTTCAATTTCAGAACAGCTTTTATGTCTGGTTTTTACGAAGGAGAATATACCATGAAGCAGCTACTACAAAAAGGAGACTTCGGTTTGGGTACATTCAACAATCTGGAAGGGGAGATGATCGTTTTGGATGGGAAAATTTACCGCGCTACTACCGACGGCTTGGCTACTGAAGTGAATGACCTTCAGGTAAAGACCCCTTCGGCAATGGTTACTTTTTTTGAAGCAGATCAGGAGATTACCTTTACCAATCTAACAAGAGATAAGCTTATTGCTTGGATTAATGAAAACTTAGATACACAAAGGGATATGTATGCGCTTAAGGTGACAGGAAGCTTCGCATCACTAAAAGCAAGGAGCCAAGATCCTATTTATGAAAAACCCTTTCCTGAAATTGAGGAAGTGGTAGATAACATGGTGTACCATGACCTTAAAGAAGTGTCTGGTACCTTGGTGGGCTTCCAATTACCTCCTTATCTAGATAATATCAACTATCCGGGGCTACACTTTCACTTTGTGAGCCAGCACGAAACACAACCAGCAGGGGGCTGTGCACCCGCATTCACTATCAAGCAAGCCACATTGAGTATCATGAAACTCCACGCTTTTTCTGTTGATATCCCTCAAACATCAGACTATTATAAGTTAGAGATGGATCAGGAAAAAAATAAGGTAATGTAGTAGAGAAAGACTAAACTAGACAAGATGGAGCGAAATAATTACCTACAAATTCAACCAATACAGGAAGTTATAAAGGAACATTTGAGGCAAAACACAATGCAATTCAAAGATGAGTATAAAATATACTTTATTCGCTCAGGAAGTATTTCGCTTACAGTAGGAGAGAAGATATATGAAGGAAATAATAAGTCGCTTCTGTTTGTTGCTCCTGGACAACAGGCGGTTCTCTATCAATCTTCTCAAGCGCTAGAAGGCGAAGTACTGCTCTTCGATACAGACTACTTTTTGCTTTGTCTAAAAAACCAAGTAAAGCTTTGTTTCTATCCTTTTTTCCAGTTCAATAACTTCCCCATTCTTAAGCTAACCGGCATTCAGTGGAAAAATCTGATGGCTATTAAAGATAAAATCTCCTTCGAGATTAATAATCGTGAAAGTATCAATGACGATTTGCTTTGTAGGCTATACCTCAATGTACTGCTCATCGAAATTGAGCGGATGTATAACTTCAATGAAAGTGAAAATCACGCGTTGCCTTCTCGTAAACATCTTATTACCGCAAGATTTAAAAAACTAGTAGAAAAAAACTTCCTACATCTGCGTAAAGTCTCTGCTTATGCAGAGAAGCTCTACATCACCCCAACTTATCTCAATGACACTGTAAAAACGATTACAGGTCAATCGGCAAGTGAGATAATATACGATCGCTTAATACAGGAAATTAAAGGAGAGCTAATTCAGACGGAGCTAACTATCAACGAGCTGTCTTATCAATTAGGTTTTAACGATGTATCTTACTTCTGTCGTTTCTTCAAAAAGAATACAGGCGTCAGCCCTCAAGTTTTTCGGGAAACCAATCATTTCTAAAGAGCACTAAATTAATACTTACCTGAATAGTAAGAAGTATTTTAGGAATGAATGGCATACCAAAGTTACAAGAGAAGTAAATATGCAACAATGTTGCATTTTAAAACAAATCAATCTATATTTGTTTTATAAAATATTGACTCTACTAGCAGTATAACCACACAATATCTTAATAAATTTTCAATAATTATGACGGTAAAAAAGAAACTCCCTGTAACTGTATTGAGCGGTTTTTTGGGAGCAGGAAAAACCACTTTGCTGAATCACGTATTACACAATAAAGAAGGCTTAAAGGTAGCGGTTATTGTAAACGATATGAGTGAGGTAAATGTGGATGCAGCATTGGTGGAAAGTGAAAATACCCTTTCTCGAACAGAAGAGAAATTGGTAGAGATGAGCAACGGCTGTATCTGTTGCACGCTTCGAGAAGATTTGATGGTAGAAGTGGAGCGCTTGGCTAAGGAAAACCGATTTGATTACTTACTGATAGAAAGTACAGGTATTAGTGAGCCGATACCAGTAGCGCAGACGTTTTCTTTTGTAGATGAAGAAAACGGGATCGACTTATCTCGTTTCAGCTACATCGATACGATGGTTACGGTGGTTGATGCCTTCAACTTCTTCAAAGATTTTGGTAGTCCTGAGACGCTCATGGATAGAGACCTTACTGACATGGAAGGTGACTATCGCACCATTGTAAACTTACTGACTGATCAAGTTGAGTTTGCCAACGTAATTATTTTGAACAAAACTGACTTGGTGACCGCAGAACATCTAGGCGTTCTAAAAGCGGCTATTCATAAACTTAACCCTGCTGCTAGAATTATCGAATCTTCTTTTAGCAAGGTTAACCCCAAGGAGATTCTAAGCACAGGGCTTTTCGATTTTGATGAAGCAGAGCAAAGCGCTGGTTGGATAGAAGAACTCAATAAACCTGCCCATACACCCGAAACAGAAGAATACGGAATAGCTTCCTTTGTTTATCGAAGTAAAAAACCTTTTGACCCTGAGAGATTTTGGACTTATATACAAAGTCAATTTCACAGCACTATTATTCGTAGTAAAGGACTCTTTTGGATTGCCTCCAGACCTGCACAGGCACTTGTTTGGAGCCAGGCAGGGGGATCGCTACGCGCAGATAGTGCAGGCGTTTGGTGGTCTAGTATGCCTTTTGATAAGCGTATTCAGTTTGCTTCTTTCCACGAACATCAACAGCAAATAGAAGAAGGTTGGGATAAAACCTTTGGCGACCGTAAAAACGAAATCGTTTTCATAGGGCAAGATATGGACGAAGCACTTATCAAAGCGGAACTTGATGCTTGCTTGTCAACAGACGAAGAGCTGTCTACCCAAGAGTGGGAAAAAGGCTATGATGATGAATGGCCTGTGCAAAGGGCATACGCCTTGGAGTAAAATCTTCAGCCATCACAACAATCGTATAAAACAGATAGCTATTGAGAGGTTGTTTGAATTTTGTTTACAGTATTTATGAGGAAATATTTTTCGTTTAGTCGAAGTGCTTTTTAAAGCTGAAAAAATCCTTATAAGACTGAGAAATAAAGTGCAAACAGTCTCTTTTTTTTCACAAGTTTTAGTTTATTCTTAAATTTGACAGCGGTAACTCAACTAAGTAAACAAACATCATGGCATACGATCGAAGAAAATTTATTACCTTTCTAGGGAAGGCTAGTTTAGGCGCATGGATTACGCCTCCCTTCTTAATAAATTATGAAGGAGCTGCTACTCCTGTAAATGCAGAAGGGGCGTCCAAAGATACGCTAGAGGCCTTAAAGCAACTAGCATTAGAAGCCTTAGCCGCTTCTGATAAAGATGACCTACTCCTTACAAAAGGATTGGATTATCATACAGTCATAAAGTGGGGTGATAAAATAAGTGAGCAGGATACCTTTGGTTTCAATAACGATTTTACTTGCTTTATTCCGCTAGATGAAAAGAACCCTAAAGATGGTTTACTATGGGTAAATCATGAGTATGTACATCCACTTTTTGTTTCGGGTTTCGATTATAAAAATCCTGCATCTAAGCGAACAAAAGCACAGGTAGACAAAGAGATGTATGAGGTAGGCGGTAGTATTGTGAGAATTAAAGAAGAAAACGGACAGTGGAAAGTAGTTGAAAATGATCCTCATAATCGGCGTGTTACGGCAAAAACGCCCATAAAACTAAACTGGGATCATCCTATTGAAGGAAAAACGACCGTAATAGGTACACATAGTAATTGCTCCGGTGGAATTACCCCTTGGAAAACCTTCCTTACCTGCGAAGAAAACTACGACTCATTTTTTGGAGAAACGGAGTATGACGAAAACAACGTTGCTACTAAAAGACCTAGTAGATATGGATGGGAAAAGTTCTATAACTATCCACCTGAACACTACGGTTGGGTAGTAGAAGTAGACCCAAAAGAGGGAACTGTCCAAAAGCATATTGCTTTAGGCAGGTTTGCACACGAGTGCTGTACTTTGTACCAACTGGCAGACAAACGGGTAGTGGCTTACTCGGGCGACGATAAAAACAATGAATATCTGTATAAGTTTATTTCTTCTAAACCACAGTCTCTAAAAGAGGGAACGCTCTATGTGGCGGATGTAGAAAATGGAAAATGGCTTCCGTTAGATTGGGAGAGCCAGTCTGTGCTAAAGACTAAATTCAAAGACCAAACGGAGGTACTTATTAGAGCAAGAGAAGCAGCAAAACTATTGGGCGCTACTCCTTTGAACCGCCCTGAAGACATTGAAATTGATCCTATTACTGGTCATATCTTCGTTTCGCTCACCAATAATAAGAGTAAAAACGACTTTCACGGCTCCATCTTAAAAGTAGAAGAAAGCGAGGGTGCCTTTGATGCCTTGACTTTCAAAGCATCTACTTACAAAGCAGGGGGTGAAGAAAACGGCTTTTCTTGTCCTGATAACTTAGCGTTTGACTTAGCAGGAAACCTTTGGATCACTTCTGATATGTCGGGCAGTGCCATGAATAAAGCGGAGGGGCCTTACATGCCTTTCAAAAATAATAGCTTATTTGTGATTCCAAGGTACGGAAAAGATGCTGGAAAAGTCATTCGGGTTGCTTCAGCGCCCAGAGATGCAGAGTTTACAGGGCCGTGGTTCTCGCCCGATGGAAAAACTTTATTCCTAAGTATTCAACATCCTGGTGAGCAAACCACTGATTTGAAAAATCCCACCAGTAAATGGCCTTTCGACGAAGACAATATCCCAAAACCGGCTGTGGTCGCTATTACGGGTAGTCTCATAGAGAAAATGAACAAGCTGAATCAAATAGAAGATTAGCACCGAATATTATTTCAGGCGTAAGGCTTGGCTGAAAAGCCAAGCCTTTTTTAAAACTATGTTTTAGCTTTCAAACCAAGTACTATCAAGATTGGTGAAGGTACTTACACAAGAAATACCAGACAAAAATCTCTAGTCCTTCAAAGCTTTGATAACTTCTTTGTGGCCTAGTAAATAAAAGTCATAAATGCTGATGTCGTCTATGATTCTAAAAACTTGGTCTTTCAACCAATGGTAACCTCCATAGAGCGCATATTGACTACGGGCTGTAGGCCAATAATTGTGCATAATACGCTGGTAAATGGCTAACCTACGTCGATCTGTACCAAAAATATACACAACACGTTGCTCGTTTTTAGTGAGTAGATCAAAGATTATTTTTACAACCGTATGCATTACCTTATAGAAGTCGCCATTGTTGGATACCACTTGATCACGGATACGCTTGGTCGCCTCGTCAAAGTCACCAAAGGCACAGTTGTATAAGTGAAGATGCTCCTCATTAATTAGCTCAAATTCTACAATCTTTGTAATAATACCACCCGTCCCTACACTTTTGAAGGTGTAAGCAATTTTCTTGTGAGGGGTTTCTCCCTGTGAATGCTGTATAAAGGGATAAGTAGAAACCATCTCTATAATATTTGTTTGATATTCAATTAACTTTGACGATCAAAGTAAAACTCAAGGCTAGCTAAAGGTATTTATTCAACAATCTCTATTTTCTCAATACGATCATCTTGCCTAATAGTATCTATCACCTCTAAGCCCTCTACTACTTTTCCAAAACAAGTGTGCTTACGGTCTAAATGTTTAGTGTTTTCTCTATTATGGCAAATAAAAAACTGAGATCCTCCTGTATTTTTACCACGGTGCGCCATAGAGAGTACACCTTTATCGTGGTATTGATTATCTCCTTCTAGCTCACAGTCGATGGTATAGCCTGGACCACCCGTACCATCTCCAGTAGGGCATCCGCCTTGTACAACAAAATCAGGGATAACGCGATGGAAGGTAAGCCCATCGTAAAATCCTTTTTTGGCTAACTCAATGAAGTTCTGTACAGTCTTTGGAGCATCTTTTTCGTAGAGCTCAACCGTCATTTTTCCTCGCTCTGTATCTATGATCGCTTTTTTACTCATGTGGTTTTTAGTTTTTTCTTACAAAGAAAAAAAAATTAAGAGGGATTCTAAAGTTTTTCGTAATTAGTCTGTATATTTCCTCTCAAACGTGTTATAAGGTGCATTCTAACTTACTGAAATAACTAGCTTGTAAACAAAACTTTATGGCCATTCTACGAACACTTTTAGACGGGTTGTTGTATGCGTTGATATTTTTATGCTTTGTGTTACTACTTGGTTCCATTGGGCAGAACATTATCCAAAAAGCTTACTTCGATCTATTCTTATCGAATATCTACATATTTATTTTCCTACAGTGGTTTTGCATCATTTCGCTCAATTCGGTAGTCTTTGCTTTTATCAAACGGCATTACCGCTGGCTATCGGTATTTTGGGAAACTTTCCTAATCGGTACCCTGTGCGCCCTTACCGCTACCTTAGCTTTTTCAGCTATTTTTCGATTTTCGCAAGTTACTTTTAATAATACAGTTTTAGATGTATTTTTACTCCTGATGAACTGGCACGAGAAGGGAAAAGCGCTACTCGTTTTATTAGCTTTTTTTGTGAGCTATGCCGCACTTTTTACGCTCTTGAAACTCATTATGGATCGTATTGTTTGGCGTAAGTATGCCAAAGTAATCTGAACCGTATAAACAAGTGTACTTTGATAAGCATACTCGTTAATAATATGCCATATTAGTTAATTGATTCAATATTTATACTGTACTATTAAACACCATGGATTTACACATTTTACTGAATATTTTTGTTCTATTTGGGGTGACAGTCGCCGTCATCATCATCTGTAATTTCCTAAAAATTCCGCACCTCATTGGTTATCTCTTCACTGGAATTTTACTAAGCCCCAATACAACTTCTCTTTTAAAAGAGGCGCATGAGGTAGAGATATATGCAGAAATTGGTGTTATTTTACTTCTGTTTACAGTAGGGCTTGAGTTCTCCTTTTCCAACCTTCGTAAAATTCAACGGTACATACTAATAGGAGGGTCGCTACAGGTATTTCTCACCATTCTATTCACAACGTTGCTCATTTGGGCGATGGGTAGAAGTATAGAAGAGAGTATTTTTTGGGGGTTCGTGACTGCACTTAGTAGTACGGCGATTGTTATTAAGACACTACAAGATAAGGTAAAACTCAATACAAGCTACGGAAAAGTAATTTTAGCGGTCTTGCTCTTCCAAGATATTATGATTGTACCGCTCATGCTTTTTACTCCTATTTTAGCAGGGCAGGAGGGTAATCCACTTATAGAAATAGGGGAACTACTTCTCAAATTAGGAGGAATAGGAGTGCTTTCTTGGTTTTTATCTCGATGGGTAATTCCTAAACTGCTCTATCAGATTATGAAAATACAAAGTCAAGAGGTTTTCTTACTGACTAGTATTTTTATTGTTACAGGCATTACGTTGCTTACTTCTTATTTGGAATTATCGCTTGCCTTGGGTGCTTTCATTGCAGGACTTATCATTGCTGAAACGGATTACAACCGATTGGCCATTTCTTGTTTCTTACCTTTTCGTTACGTCTTTATTAGCTTTTTCTTTATTTCAATGGGAATGCTACTCGACTACCGTATTTTTATACAGGAGTTCCCACTGATTTTATTTTGGTTGGGTTTCATTTTGTTAGTAAAAATAGCCGCAGGCACCTCAGCCACTTTTGCCTTAAAGCTGCCCTTCAAAACCTCCTTTACGGTGGGGCTTGCCTTAGCACAAATTGGAGAGTTCTCTTTCTTGCTCTCTAAAGAAGGACTTGATCAAGGGCTTATCTCTGAGACGAGCTATCAAATATTTTTATCTGTTTCTATCCTTACGATGGCCTTTACACCTTTTATTCTTAATAATTTGGAGAAAACACCTCCCTTTGTACTCTTTTTAAGAAAAAAACTATGGAAGAAAACCAAAACCACCTAACCCTCTTTGGCACAGATTGGTGTCCCAAGTCAGCGGCCCTTAGAAATGCCTTACAGACCGCTTGGGTAGATTTTGCGTATCACAATGTAGAAACAGACGAAACAGCCGCCGCCGAAATCAAGGCGCAATACGACGGCGAGCTTAAATTTCCTGTAGTAAAACTAGAAGATGAATACCTCAAAAACCCAAGTTGGCAAGTACTTAGAGAACGTTTAAAGGAAAAAGGGTTATTGTAAGACTATCCTTTATTTTTGGCGAGCGTTTGTTTGACATTCGCCATGACAAAAAATAGCTCCCGCGCAATTTGTCTACAACGCATATCGTATTGCTTTTGCTCAGAAGGCGTATTGTCAAAGTGACGGGGATCTTCAAAAGGTATGGCTATACGTGCCGTAGCTCCCTTCACTACCGGACAAGCCTCATCAGCTTCTGAGCAAACTAGCACAGCAATAAAATCCTCTTTTGGATTCATCACATCATCATATTTTTTTGAGTACATCAAATGCTCGCTAAGGTTAGCGCCCATCTTTGCTTTGTAAGAAGGATTTTGGTCTTTGTTCGCAGACTTTTCAATCTTGAAACCCGCTCTCTCAAGTGCAGCAATGGCTCTTGGATTAAAGGCTGTTGCCTCAGTACCACCAGAGAAAGTATGGATATTATTGATACCATAGTAATGTGCCGCCGCCGCTAATAATAACTGCCCCATGTGGCTCCTTCGGGAGTTATGAGAACAAATCACCGTAATAGAAGCCTTGTCGTCGGCTGCTTTAGCAGTGACAATATGATTGGCAAGTTGCTTTAAGACTTTCTGACGTTCCGTTGAAATCTGATTAAACTCATCGGGAAGTGTGTTACAGTAAGTTAGCAGCTCTTTGTAAAGTGCTGGGGGAGTAGTTTTAAAAGCGCATAGACCAGCGGCAAAAACTACGATTAATAAACTCATTTTCAGGTACATAATAATGTGTTGTTTAAGATTTAATGTATGACGTAAACATACGTCAAATATAGAAAAATATTAACAGCCGTCAGTTGGTTTACAAGAAAAGTTTTTAACACGGTCGACTTGCTGAAGAAAAAGCATGAGTTGTTGTTGGGCCTCTTCCCACTTTACCTTATCGATACAGTAATACACCTTATTACCAGTCACTTCTCCTTTAATAAGACCGTATCGTTTTAGTTCTTGTAAGTGTTGGGAGATGGTCGTACGACTTAGCGGAAGTTGCTGCGTAATATCACCTGAAATACAACTTTCTGTACGAGAAAGCAAGTCAAGAATCGTTAGGCGAGCAGGGTGAGACAGCACCTTGGCCAGCTCGGCCAACTGTTGGAAATGCTCAGAAAAAGAATCTGTCTTTGCGTAAGTCATCCATTGAGTGATAAGCCGAGGGGCTCAAAAAAAGCGAATACTTTGTTAGATATTCGCTACTTTTAGAATATTAGTAGCGAAGGGGGGAATTGAACCCCCGACCTCCGGGTTATGAATCCGACGCTCTAACCATCTGAGCTACCTCGCCAATTAGAGTTGCAAAAGTAGCGTTTTTTTTTGGATGTGCAAGTTTTTTTAGCTTAATTTTGAAACTCATCTGTTATGGGAAAACAGAAAAAAACAAAGATGCTTATGGCCAAATATAAATTTACCAACGAGTACGAGATCAGGGCTTCTACTAAGATGCTATATCCGTATTTAAGTACCCCTGCCGGCTTACAAGATTGGTTTGCTGATAAGGTAATCACTGAAGATAAGCTTTATCACTTTGAATGGGATGATGAAATCCATACCGGTCGGATTGTCTCCCAACGTGTCAATAAGTCCATTAAATTTGAATTTGAAGAAGAAGGAGAGGGGAGGCCCTCCTACATTGAGTTTAAGCTAGAAGCAAATGAAATGACCGAATCTTCCTTTTTAAAGATTACAGATTACTCCTCTGCCAATAATGAAGAGGATTTACATAAATTTTGGGATGGATTGGTAGGAAACTTGCGTGAGTTAGTAGGCGGATAGGTAGTCCACATACATTTCTTTATGAAGCTTTTCAAAAAAATAGACATACTGATTTTCAAAGCCTTTATAGGCCCTTTTATTCTTACCTACTTAGTGGTAGATTTTATTCTGCTCGTACAGATGATGTTGGGCTATACCGAGGAGTTGATTGGGAAAGATGTAGGCTTTGAGGTATTCATGAAAATGCTTTTCTACTTTGCCCTTTCACTCACCCCTACGGCACTTCCCCTAGCAGTGCTATTAGCGGCGCTTATCACTTTTGGTAATCTAGGAGAACACTTCGAACTGACCGCCTTGAAAAGCGCAGGAATTTCTCTGGTAAGAGTACTACGCCCTATTGGACTTTTTGCCATCGTACTCTCCGCAACTGCTTTTTGGTTCAACAACGAGATTGTTCCTTATGCTAACCTTAAAGGGTACACTACACTTTACAATATTAGAACCACCAAAGCTGCCCTCGATCTAAAAGAAGGAGCTTTTTACAATGGTATTCCCAACTACAGCATCAAAGTAGCTAAAAAATATCCTGATGGAAAAACCCTCAAGGATGTAATGATCTACAATCACACCAATAGGTCTGGTAACCGAGAAGTAATACTAGCCGACTCAGGTTTAATGTATACGATTAAAGAGGGCGCTTATTTAGTATTAGAGCTCTTCAGGGGCAATAGCTATACCGATTACTTGGAAGGTGGTAGTGTCAACTCTGTAGCGCAATTAGTGCGTAACGAGTACAATCACGCCAAAATGATATTTAACTTATCTTCTTTTAGGGCTAAAAATATCTCAGATAGTAGCTTTACGTACCATCATTACATGAAAGACGTTGATGAACTCAACTTCGAGCGAGATTCCTTCCAACGCAAGCAACGCACATACCTTTCTACCATTCCAAAAGAAGCGGCTATCTATTATATTCATTTTTATAAAGAGGTAACTGACACTGCTTTAGCCAATAAACCACTACCCAAAGCACCCGATAGTCTTGTACAAGCTTTCCACGATTTACGATTTAATAAAAAAGATACAAAAGCAATACTGCAGCGTGCGCTAGGGCAATCAAGAAGCTTTAAAAGTTTTGTAGGCAGTAAAATCCAAGTACTTGACAATACCGAAGACCAGCTCAATAAGATATCAATTGCTATGGTGAAAAAGTATACCTATGCTTGTGCATGTTTTATTATGTTTCTCATTGGTGCACCGCTAGGTGCGATCATTAAGAAAGGAGGACTGGGTGTCCCTACTTTGGTTTCTGTATTTTTCTTTATTATCTATTATGTATTGTCAATGACAGGTGAAAAATGGGTAAAGGAGTCTATCTTACCACTCGAAATTGGTATGTGGGCGGCTGACGCTATCCTGTTCTTTGTAGGATTACTTTTTCTCTATCAAGCGCGCAACGATTCACGTATGTTCGACAAAGACGCCTATGTCTATCTTTACAAAAGGTTAAAACAACGTTTTACGAAAGCCTCAACTCCCCAAAATCATCAAGATAAGCAAATAAAAGCTTTGAATAAAGGATAAATAGGCTTATATTTGCCATCTGTTTGTATTCACTGACGAAAAAGACGAAAAAATTTAATATGCACTTAACCAAAGAAGAGAAGAAAGAGATTTTCCAAAAGTACGGCGCTAATAAAGCAGCTTCTGACACAGGGTCACCCGAAGCACAGATTGCCTTATTTACGGAGCGTATTAATCACCTTACAGAACACCTGAAGGTTAATAAAAAAGATCATAGATCACGCTTAAGCTTGCTAAAACTCGTTGGAAAAAGAAGAAGATTGCTTAAGTACCTCGAGAAAAACAACGTAGAAAGGTACAGAAGCATCATTAAAGAACTTAATTTAAGAAAATAAGCATACTTCACTACCCGTGAAATCAATCAAAAGGGGATTCAGCAGAATTCCCTTTTATAGTTTAGTATTCGCACTATACTATCATCACGAATGCTACCACAAATATTTGTATACATTTTACTACAACACTTATGATTCCTCAAGGTATAACGCAAACGATTACACTTGCTGATGGGCGTACCATCACCGTTGAGACGGGCAAGCTCGCCAAACAAGCAGACGGCGCTGTAGTCGTAAAGATGGGCCATACCATGCTGCTTGCTACGGTTGTATCCGCTGCAGAAGCAGGCGAAAACGTAGACTTCTTACCACTATCCGTAGATTATCAAGAAAAATTTGCTTCAGCAGGTAGAATTCCTGGTGGCTTTAATAAAAGAGAAGGAAGACTTTCAGAGCACGAGATACTAACTTGTAGAATTGTGGATAGGGCTTTACGTCCACTCTTTCCTGACGATTATCACGCTGATACGCAAGTAAACATATTTTTAATTTCTGCTGATAGTGAGGTGCTACCCGATGCATTGGCAGGTTTTGCTGCTTCTTGTGCGTTGATGGTTTCAGATATTCCTTTCAACGGTCCTATGGCTGAAGTAAGGGTTGCTAAAGTGGAGGAAGAGCTAGTGATTAATCCAACACCTGCACAATTAGAGCAGAGCACTATTGAGATGATTGTAGGTGGTTCTGAAAAAGATATTGTGATGGTAGAAGGAGAGATGAAAGAAGTATCGGAACAAGAAATGCTCGAAGCGATGAAGTTTGCGCACGAGGAAATCAAGAAACTTTGCGCCGCACAAAAGGAACTGGAACAAAAAGTAGGGAAAACAGAGAAAAGAACCTATGAACACGAAAACCACGATCCTGAGCTCAAAGAAAAACTTCACAAAGAATACTACGATAAGCTCTACGAAATGGTAAAGTCGCAGCAAAACGACAAAAAGAAGCGACAAGAAGCCTACAAAGCTATCAAAGAGTCTTTTATGGAAACACTTCCAGAAGAACACGAACTAGACGAATTCTTGATCAATAAGTATTTTCACGACATTCATAAGGAGGCTGCCCGTAACTTCGCGTTGGAGGAAAAGATTCGATTAGATGGTCGTAAGCCAGAAGATGTGAGAGATGTTTGGTGTGAAGTAGATTACTTACCTTCTGCCCACGGCTCAGCGATCTTTACCCGAGGCGAAACACAATCACTTACTACTGTAACATTAGGAACGAAGCTAGATGAGAAAATGATAGACAATGCGATGTATTCAGGCTATAATAAGTTTATGTTGCATTATAACTTTCCTGCCTTCTCTACTGGCGAGATTAGACCCAATCGTGGGCCAGGTCGTAGAGAGATTGGACATGGAAATTTAGCCCAGAGAGGGATCAGAGCGGTACTCCCTTCTGAAGAAGAAAACCCTTACACTTTACGCATCGTATCAGATATTCTAGAATCAAACGGCTCTTCTTCTATGGCCACTGTTTGTGCTGGTATTCTAGCATTAATGGACGCAGGCGTCCAAATTAAAGCACCTGTATCGGGTATAGCGATGGGGATGATCTCCGACCCTAAAACAGGTCGGTACGTAATCTTATCTGATATTTTAGGGGATGAAGACCATCTTGGTGACATGGATTTTAAAGTAGTAGGAACCGCCAAGGGTATTACGGCTTGCCAGATGGATATCAAAGTAGATGGTTTGTCTTATCAAGTACTAGAAGAGGCACTCATGCAAGCCAATCGTGGAAGAGCTTATATTTTACAAGAGATGCTCAAAGTAATGGCACAACCTCGTGAAAGCCTTAAAGGACATACCCCTCGTATAATTGCCGTAAAAATTGATAAAGACCTTATCGGCGCTGTTATTGGGCCTGGTGGTAAAGTGGTACAAGACATCCAAAAGACAACCGGTGCTACCATTGTAATAGAAGAAATGGACGATCACGGCTTAGTGAATATCTTTGCTACCGACCAAGAAACGATGGAAGCTGCCCATCAACGGGTAAAAGATATTGTAGCGCAACCTGAAGTTGGAGAAATTTACACTGGTAAAGTAAAAACCATTATGCCTTTTGGGGCTTTTATAGAAATTCTTCCTGGTAAGGATGGGTTACTACACATCTCAGAAATAAAGTGGGAACGCTTAGAGAATATGGACGGGGTATTAGAAGTAGGAGAAGAGGTACAGGTAAAACTGATCGGTGTTGATAAAAAGAGCGGTAAAATGAAGCTTTCTAGAAAAGTTTTGTTACCTAGACCTGAAAAAGCCAAGTAGGTAGTAGCTATTAAAAATTTAACGAGCGATCCTTTTTATGAAGAGATCGCTTTTTTATGTAAAAAAATAAAGGAAAACTTGTTTTTCTCAGAACTTTTTTTAAGTTTTCTCCGTTCAGGAATAGTAAATTAAACCAAAAAATAATTTGAATGAGACAGTTAAAGATTAGCAAGCAAATTACCAATCGTGAGAGTCAGTCGCTAGACAAGTACCTACAAGAAATTGGTAAGGTTGATTTGCTGACCCCCGATGAAGAGGTAGAATTGGCGAAAAGAATTCGAGAAGGGGATCAGGCTGCTTTGGAAAAATTAACCAAAGCCAACCTTCGTTTCGTAGTATCTGTAGCGAAACAATACCAAAATCAAGGTTTGTCTTTGGGTGACTTAATCAATGAAGGTAATTTGGGCTTAATTAAAGCTGCTCAACGTTTCGATGAAACACGCGGATTTAAGTTCATCTCGTATGCGGTTTGGTTGATT
>CALEMF010000099.1 GCA_937911505.1 uncultured Cytophagales bacterium | reverse complement strand
TTCTGTTCTAAGATTTGGGCATCAATTTGTCACTTTTCTACGTCAGCCTTGTTTTCTGCACCCCGTTTCACTTCTATGCCTTTGGCTTCGGCAATCGCTTTCTTCTCTATAATGTTAGCATCTACTTCTCCCTGTTTCAAGCTTGCCTCTGATTTGGCTTCCATCACCTCGGCTTCTGCCATCCCTTTAGCAGCTTCTTCTTTAATTACCGCAGAGGCCAGTGTTTTCTTGGCATCTGCCATTTTTTCTGACGCCATTCTTTCTGCTTCTGCTTCAATTTGTTTCTTTTCTGATTCGTGTACAGCGGCTTGCTTCTTGGCTTCTGCATCCTTGAGTTGCTGTACGAGGTTGGCTTCTGCCAGTTCTTCTGCTTTGGTAATCGCTACTGACTTCTGCCGCTCGGCCTCCGCAAAAGCTTTTGTATCTCTAATTTTTTCTTCTTCCTCTACGGTAGATTTTTCTACCATTACCCGCTCGCGAATGACGGTTTGGATTTCACGTTTTTCTACTTCTACCGCTTTTTCTTTCTCGATTTGTGCTAGCGCCACGATTTTTTCTCGCTCGGTTGCTTCTAGCTCCTGTTCTTTCTTTACGCGTTCTTCTTCTACGGCTTCTGTCTTTTCTTTGGCTTTGACAGAGACAATGATCTGTCGCTCTTTATTTTCTTCAGCAATCTTTATTTCCTCATCAGTTTGGATGCGTGCTTTCTCTGATTTGAGTAGTTCCTCTGAGGTAATCTTCTTGGTTTCAGCTTCCTCACGTGCTTTAATTACCGCAATTTCACGTTTTTGTTTCTCTTCCTTCTCGGCCAATTGTCTGTTTAGCTCCAAGATGGCTTCTTGTGCTTCTACATTTTGCTTGGTGATGGTTTTTTCTTCATCACGGCGAATCTGGTTAGCCAAGATTTTTTGCTGGGCTGTAAGTTCCGTAATTTTCTTAATACCCTCAGAGTCCAAGATAAAGTCTTCTTTCAGAGAAGAGAGCGGTGTTTGTTCTAAATGGTCAATAGCACAATCATCTAGATGGTAACCATTTAAATCTCTTCCTATAATACTTAGAATGGCTTTCTTGAATTCGTCTCTTGAGTCATACAATTGTACAAAGTCGAAGCGTTTACCGGCTGTTTTTAAAGCCTCAGAGAATTTGGCATCAAAGAGAGATACCAACAGGCTTTGATCAGAAGCGATGGTACAACCAATGGACTGGGCTACGTCTTTTACATCTTCTTGCGTCTTGTTTACTTTTACGAAAAATACCACTTTGATGTCCGCCCGCATGTTGTCTTTACAGACTAAGCCTTCTACTCCTGTTCGTACTACTTCGATACTCTTCAAGGAGATATCCATAATCTCGAGCTGATGTAAAACGGGAAATACCCACATCTTCTCGAAACTTACCTTCAAGCCTCCTACCCCTGTTCGTACAAATGCTTTTCCTTGGGGTACTTTCTTAAAACAGGTGGCAAATAAGGCCAAGAAGCCTAATAATATAATGGCTAAGGCGACACCTGAGATCAGTAAAATCTGTGACAACTCCATTACTGCAAGTTTGGTTTTGTGTTCAAATACAATTTATTAGATTTAGTGTTATTCTCAAAAGGTTCAGTCATATTTCGTTAATTTTTTAAGTTATTAAATTTATTTAGCTGCTAAGTTTGTGTTCTAGTGCGTTTAGCTTTTTGGTAAGTTCTTGTATTTCTTCAGCCATAAGCCGTTGTTGTCGAGCAAGTATTTCTAGTGTAGTGCTTTCTGTTATTGAGGGCGCTTCTTGTAAAAGTGTATTAGTCGGTTCGAGTTGTTCGAACGCGCAGTCATCTAAATGATAGCCATTTAGGTCTCTTCCTATAATACTCAGCACTGCATACTTGAATTCATCTCTTGCCTTGACTAATTGTAAGGCATCGAATCGTTGTGCTGCTATTTTTAATGCCTCTATGAACTTTGCCTCAAATAAAGATTTTAGTACTTTCTCTTCCGCAGCATTTACGCCTACAGCTTGTACTACATCTTTTACATCTTCTTGCGTTTTATTGATTTTAATAAAGAAAACCACTTTGACATCTACACGCTTATTGTCTTGACATAGTAACCCCTCTGCACCATTACGTACAATCTCCAGACGTTTTATAGAAATGTCCACTATTTCTAACCGATGTATGATGGGAAGTATCCACATCTTCTCAAAGCTAACTCTTACTCCCTCTGGACTTGTTCGTACAAAGGCGCTTCCGTGTGGTACAGGCTTGTAGCAATAAACAAAGAGTAGTATAAGTATTATTAATAATACTAGCCCCAAGCTAGCGCTCCATATGATTTACGAAATATCCATAAAGTAAGTTTTGATCTACTTGAAGTTATTTACTTTAGCGCTAGTTAGGATTCCAACTCTACTAGAGAGAAAGGCTCTACGGTGTAGATTTTTTGCCCAGCATCATAGTCTACTACAAGTCCCTTTGCACCCTTATCCAATATATTTCCCTCTGTGGCCTTGATACTAATGAGTACCGGTGAGCTTAGTGTTTTTACCTTTGCTTGCCCAATACTCGCACTATTGGAAGAGATCGTTATTTCACAAATTTGCCCTACAATATCTTTATTATCACTAAATTCACTCTCAAAGTCTTTGAAAACGCTCCTCAATGGATTGGTAATATACTTTGTCATCACTAAGCTTACAGCCAGTATGGGAATGTACAGCCCCAGTTCAGTAGGAAAACTAAAAAAACCTAAGTAGTAGGTCTTAAGCATAGTGATATTCCAAGCAATCAATGCGGTAATGCTTAGAATAATCATAAAGGGAATCTTTCCGAAATTAAGAAAGAGGAGTATACTTGTCAGCCAACCCACCTTAGGAGCAGCCTCTACACCCTTAGCCATCTCTACATTTTTATCTACTGACACATCAGTGTCGGCCTCTACTTCTACCTCGAAGTCGATACCCTTGTCTGCTTCAATACCAATGTCCTGATCTACATCGACGTCTAGATCTTTACCCAAATCAAAGGAGTCTATATTAAAGATCCCCACAAATACAGTGAGCCAATAAAAAAGGCACATCAATAAGAGGGTAGAAAAAAAGAAATGTGTAGGAGAAAAAGCGACCTCTAAGACTTCTTTCATAGATGTTAGTAAGGTTAAAATCAGTTGATATATAATACAAAAATTAGCACATATTTCAAAGCAAAAAATTAGTATACTTATAGTGTTAGGCAACTATTTTTTATTCAATTCAGCCTATATTAAATTGTCTTTATAAGATGCTTTTACCTTATCAGCATGAATTCTAGCATTTTAAGATGTTTTACTATCTTATTTTTTCTTCCTGTAAGCCTTATTGCCCAACAGGGGGTTCTAAGTAATCACTGACTAAGCACAGCATAGCAACCTCTTCCTTTTGTAAATGTTTATGTAAAAGGAACTACCAATGGCACTACTGCTAATGGGAAAGAAAAACCAGCGCTCAGAATTGTAGCGACCCACTTACTTTACGGCTGCGGGTAATTACATAGATGTGTTTTACCTTGACGACGCCGAGGTACAAAGCCTTACCATTCGTAATCGCCTGAAGACACCCTACGAGCAGTTACTCCCTACACCCTTTTACTTTTGCCATCGTAGTTATGCAGTCAGTTTACACCACTTGGTCAGGGTACGTGGGAATGCCCGCAATTATGAAATACAGCTTCGCCACGTGACCACACGGATTCCTGTCTCGAGGAATAAAAGTGGCGAATTGATGGAAAAAATAGCGATTTCTTAGCCTTTTCGTCCCATTGATCCCAACCTACTCCCGCTGATCCCTTTGATTTGCAGCCACTTCATATTTCCTTTTTATTGCCATCAATAAGTTCAATCAACTAAATGCAAATCGGATGGCACTCTTTTTTAAAATCATCATTACCATACAAGCGGGTTTTGCTTCGCTTACTACAGGCTTAGGTGCAATCATCACGGCGCTGATCGCCTCTTCTTACAAACTCAATATCTTTCTTTTTATAATCGCTTTCCTAAGCTATTACAGGAATCGTCTCTATGACCCGTGGAGGCAGTTACTTTGCTCATCTCTCCATCGGCTTTGGTTTACTAGGCTGTTTTATAGTATCAGGCAACTATTTTTTATTCAATTCAGTCTATATTAAATTATCTTTACAAGATACTTTTACCTTATCAGCATGAATTCTAGCATTTTAAGATTTTTTACGGTTTTGTTTTTTCTTCCTATAAGCCTTATTGCACAGCAGGGAGTTCTAAAAGGAGTAATCACCGACCAAGCACAGCAGCCTCTTCCTTTTGTAAATGTTTATGTAAAAGGAACTACCAATGGCACTACTGCTAATGAGAAAGGAGAGTATCAGCTAACGCTCCCATATGGAGAGTACCTCATCGTTTATCAATTGATTGGTTATGCTCCTCTTACCAAGCAAGTGTCTATTACAACTAAGGCTACTGTATCGAACGTATCACTTAGTGAGGAAGCCCTACAACTTAATGAAGTAGTTATTAATACTGAAGATAACCCAGCAGATCGTATTATTCGACTAGCGAGGCAAAATAGAAAGAAGTACGCCAGAGAAGTCGACTCATTCTCTTGTAAGGTGTATTTGAAGGGGCTTAACCAGCTCGATAAAGCGCCTGAGAAAGTTATGGGCGTAGATGTAGAAGCAGATACAGGTATTGTTTACTTTTCTGAGTCCGTATCGGAACTTTATTTCAAACAACCCAACCAGTTTAAGGAGCGTATGATTGCCTCTAAAGTGAGTGGTAATAGCCAAGGCTTTAGCTTCAATCAGGCTTCTGGTATACAAGCCAACTTTTATGAAAACTTGGTAGGTACAGACTTTACAGAAAGAGGTTTGGTATCACCTATTGCAAGTAATTGCTTTCAGTATTACGACTACGAATTCGTTGGAACCTTACAAGAAGATGCTTATTTAATTAACAAGATTCAAGTAATTCCTAAGCGTACAAACGACCCTACTTTTGAAGGGTATATTTATATTGTAGAAGATAGCTGGCGGATTCACAGTGTCGATTTGAAATTAGATAAGAATAAGGTAAGTTTTATAGAAGCGGTCTCTATTGAGCAACAGTATAGTCCTATCAAAGAGAACTTATGGGTGGTTTTGTCGCAACGCTATACTTTCGAGTTCAGTGCTTTTGGTTTTAAAGGTGATGGTTACTTTCTCAGTGTTTATACAGATTACACCATCCAACCCAATGTTGGAAAGCGCTTTTTTAACAATGAAGTCCTTACCGTTGTGCCTGATGCGAATAAGAAAGATTCTACTTATTGGCAGCAAATTCGGCCGGTGCCTTTAACCGTTACTGAAGTAGAAGACTATCGTACAAAGGATAGTTTAGAGACCATAAAGGCAACAAAAGCTTATAAAGATTCTATAGACCAACGAAGGAATAGAATAAGTGTCGGAGAAATCTTCCTTAGTGGTTATACCTACCAAAATACTTATGAAAAATACAATGTTTCCTTTGGTTCTTTATTAAGCACCTTACAATATAATACTGTAGAGGGCTGGGTAATTGACTGGAAAAATCGCTTTACGAGGCGATGGGAATCACGTAAAAGCATCAGTATTACACCTACGTTGCGCTATGGTTTTAGTAACACTCGTTTTAATGCGAAATTAGCAGTAAATGCAGTTACCAACCCACTCAAAAACGAAGCTTTTACTTTAAGAGGGGGCAGATATATTTCTCAATTCAATGCGAATGAACCTATTACCCCTCTTGTAAACACGATCAGTACGCTCTTGAGTGAGCAAAACTTTATGAAAATTTATCAAAAAGATTTTGGTGAGCTACTTTATAGAAGAGAATTAGTGAATGGTATCCTCTTTACAGGCTCACTGTCTTACGAAAATAGAAACCCTCTGAATAATACTAGTGATTATACGCTGATTGATCAAGAAGGCCGCACCTTTACATCCAATGTCCCTACCAATGTAGAGCTTGCTTCTACTGCATTTGACACGCATCAGGCATTACGACTAGCGATGGTTGTAAAGTTCTCTTTTAACCAACAGTACATAAGCCGTCCTAATCGAAAAATCAACTTAGGCTCTAAATACCCCGAATTGTTTTTAGTATATGTGAAAGGGTTGCCTAGTTTAGGAAGTGATGTAGACTATGATCGTCTAGAAGCACGTATTACCTACGATGTAAAGTTGGGCTTATTGGGGGAGAGTAGCTATTACCTAGCAGGAGGTTACTTTCCTAATTCAGCGCGTATGTTCTTTCCAGATTACAAACATTTTGAGGGGAATCAGGTAATTTTTGCTCGTAACAGTGGAAATAGGTTCCAACTGTTGGATTATTATGAGTTTAGCACAACACGACCTTACGCAATAGGTCGCTTCCAACATAATTTTAATGGTTTCTTCTTGAACCGTGTTCCCTTAATTAAAAAACTACGGTTACAAGAGGTTTTCACCTTCAACTATTTACGTACAGAAACTAACGGCAACTATGTAGAAATAGGCACAGGGATAGAGCACATCTTTAAGGTGATCCGTGTAGATCATTACTGGAGCTTTCTACAAGGAGAAAGAAGAGAGACTGGCTTCCGAATAGGCCTTGGCTTTTAGCATCTATTTCCTATTGGTTTATTTACTTCAATAGGCCACTATTCACTATGAATTAACATTCAATGCCTTTGGCTGAGGGGTTAACTTGCGAAAGGCTTTTTGTTCTACAAGCTGGAAGTACAAGGTAAGTCCCAAAGAGACAATCAAGTAGCCTACTACTACATAACTAGCCCCTGCAAAGAGCTGATCTACACCAAACCAACCATTTTCTTGGCTAATGAGGAAAAAACCAAAGCCTGCTTTTATTACTTCTGCTGGTGTGGCTATTTTATGACGATCCATCAGCGCTGTATAGGCAAAAACGGCAACCATCAAGAATACGGTGTAGCTCACGATGGATAAGAAGGATAGTTTGGCAACGCTTATTAATAAATAATACATAAGCAACACAGTGAAAAATAATTGAAACCAAGCCCACATCTTAAGAAAAAAGGAGCTTTCGGTATGGTATTTTTCTCTGTTGTAAGGATCTTCGGTAATGTGTACAGGGTAGCGTTCTTTTACATCTTCAGGTCGCCAGCCTGTAGGCATAAACCAAATTCTTAGCTTATCCTTCCAGTGTTCAGTTCTCCAAGCATCTTTCATGATTCCCCATACGTGCATAAAGTTGATTAAAAAAGGATTCCAAGTACGTACAGGTTTCTTTACACCGTAGACAGGTGGTTCTTCTGGGAGTTCTTTTTGGAAAGTACCAAAAAGCTTATCCCAGATGATAAAGATTTCTGAATAGTTTTTATCTAAGTAAATATCGTTGATCGCGTGATGTACCCTATGATGAGAGGGCGTTACAATGATATGCTCCAAAAAGCCCATTTTATTGATGAGACGGGTATGGTACCAGAACTGCGCAAATAAATGTATAGGCGCTACAATGGCCACTACTTTAGCTGGCACACCCAAAAGTGCTAGCGGAATGTAGAGAAAGAAATAAATGGAAACAATGGAAGAAATGCTTTGCCTCAAGGCACAAGACAAGTTAAATTCTTCGCTGCTATGATGTACAATGTGGCGATTCCAGAATAAGTTGACTTCATGGTTGAAGCGGTGTGACCAATACCCAGCAAAATCTAATCCTACAAGGGTAAGCACATAGACAAGCACTGTAGACTGAATCTCTATCAAAGCAATGTGTTCTACCATTACTTCATAGCTTAAGATTACAACAGTAAGCCCTACTAGGCTTTTCAAGATATTGGTAATACCTGAGCTAATGCTCGAGATGGTATCCATCGCTACGTTGACGGACTTTTTTCTCCATCGACTTACGAGATACTCTATAATGATTAAAACAAGAAATCCGGGTATGGCGTAGCTTAAAGCGGCGGCGTATGTTTCCATAAATAAATTACTTTAGTAGAAATAGCGTAAAGTATAACGTTAAGAAGAACAAAATTAGTTATTTCAATAGATAATCTAAAATAATCTATGATAAAAACCTAGCGTACAGGTATTAAGCGTCATTTTATTTATCTTCTTCTACTGTCTCAAGGGGTTCTTTATTAAGTTTTACCTCTGGTAGTGTGTAGGTGAATACTACAGGGCGCTGCGCAATCTCCTGTAGTAAAGGTTTGAGCACGAGTTCAGCATTTTTTTTGGTTTGCTTTAGGATATCACTTTTCAGGGCTACTTTCTTCACTTGCCGCTCTGCTGCTTTATAAGCATTTTGAATAATTTCTGCTTCATCGAAATAGGTATTAGAGGTACTGTATACACGCGACTCTTCATGGTTTACTTTTGCATAGCAAAGCTCAGGCTTGGGTAAACGTATGTAAAGTGTGCTGTCTTTTTCCACAATGTCAGAAGGCCTAATTTTCGTCAGATCGATACACCCTACTGCTTCTCCACTAATGATTAATACTGCTTTAGGATCAAACCAAAGTGGCTTTTCTATTTTATACTCGAGTATATCTTTCATCTTGAAACGTACCAGCTCTAGCTTCCCCATAGTTTCTATCTGATTGAGTACAATATCGTGTACTTGTATGGTCTCTTCTTTCGTGAGATCGTCTATACTTAGTAAATCTCCTTTAAAAGACTCCCAAAGATAGATGGCTACCACTAGCGACAATATAAATGCGATGATCCAAATGAGTGTTCTTGTCATATTAATAAATGTATGATTAAAAATCTGTGTTTTACAAAGAATCAATATAAAAAAAGTGTTATTTTTACTAATAGCCCAAAGTACCATTTTTAAGCCGTCACACCATGAAGTCTAACTCGTCACTCTCTCAGAAGAAAATTGGCCCTACAAGCGCCCCCGTTGACTTCACTATGCCGCCTATGCCTAACGTAGTGAAGGCGAATCTCCACGTGATCAAAGACTTTTTCGACGTAGAGATAGGAAAAATTATCACACAAGATATTATCGGTATGTTAGATAAGGTGTATTTTCGTTCTCTTCTTATTAATTTTGAGGAGGCTTATCCACAACGTAATAACCCTACTGTTCCGCTTATATTTGCTAGTAATCATTCAGGGATGGCTTTCCCTTGGGATGGCATTATCTTTACACATCGCATTCATCAGCTTTGTAATTATGGGAAGGATGCTATTCGTCCTCTAACGGCTCCTATGCTCTCTCAATCCGTTTTGATGAATCCTTATCAGATCAAAAACTTCTGGCGTTTGATGGGCTGTGTAGATGCTACCTTTACCAATTTCAAGACAATGATGTACCAAAACGATCACAACCTATTAGTATATCCAGAAGGCGTACCAGGTATTGGCAAAGGCTTTAACAGGCGCTACCAGCTTCAGCGTATCTCTTCTTCTATGGTACATATGGCTATTCGCTTCAAAACTGACATTATTCCAGTGGCTACTGTTAACGCTGAATTTATAAACCCTTACACTTATTGCTCTCCTGCTATCAATCGTATCTCTCAGCTCATTGGTATTCCCTTTATTCCATTGGGTATCATTACCCCTTTTATCTTACTTTTTCCTTGGTTCTTTTATATGGCTTTTCCTGCTAAACTCACCTTTGTGAGAGGGAAGCGCATCAAACCTTACGAAATGACCTCCAAGCCTTGGGAAGACTTAGGTTACAAAGACTTAAGAGAAATTACTGATCGCATTCATCAACAAATGCAAGCAGAGCTAACTATCGCTGCTCAGACTTATGGCAAACGCCCTTACCAATGGAAGGAACTATTTAGGAGTATTGGGAAGTGTATTTGGTATTTTCCCTACACTGTTCCCTTTGGCTGGCCTTTGCTCTTTGCTGAATTTGAGCGAGTACGCTTAAAAAATAAAAATATGAGTAAAAAGCTACGCCTCGGCTTTCTTTCTACTCTTAGAATCATTCTGCGTAACCCTTTTGTACTCTGCTATTTTATTCCACTATTAGGTTGGATCCCACTGGGTATTAAAGGATTTAGACGTGTAAAACCTACCAAAGCCAGCCAGCAGGACTAACTTACTTCTCCATTCGTTCTTTCCAAAGTTCATTAAAGGACTTAGGCGCTATTTTGATGTTTTTTCTCCTTTTTCCCCAAGTATTGCCAAAGAAAAGTTTGATAACACGCGTCTTGAGCTTTCCACTAAAGCGATTCATGCGCTTGCGATGTAGCATCGCTTTTTTCCAGAATTTAAAACCACGGCGCTCTAGCCAAGTACTTTGCTTTTCTTCGATACTCTGCTTCCTATTAAGAAGCAGTAGGTTATGAATGTCTATTTTAACAGGGCAAACTGCTGTACAAGCCCCGCAGAGAGAGCTAGCGTAGCTTAAGTGTTTATAGTTCTTGAGCCCCATAAGGTGTGGCGTGATCACAGAGCCGATAGGCCCGCTGTAGGTAGTGTCGTAGGTATGCCCGCCAATATTTTTATACACTGGGCAGGTATTCAGGCAAGCACCGCAGCGAATACAATTAAGTGCTTGGCGCTTATCTACCTCGGCCAGTAAGTTTGTCCTACCGTTATCAAGCAGAATGACATACATTTTTTCTGGCCCGTCGGCTTCCTCCGCTTTTTTTGGCCCCATAAATACAGAGTTGTATACGGTGATTCTCTGTCCTGTACCACTGGTAGAAAGTAGCGACCAGAAAAGATCAAGCTGGTCAAGCTTAGGAATGACTTTCTCTATACCTACAATAGCAATATGTACCTTAGGAAAAGTGGTAGACATACGCGCATTGCCTTCGTTTTCAGTGACAGCTACACCGCCTACATCTGCAATCAAGAAGTTTCCGCCAGTAATTCCTATATCGGCATTTACGTATTTTCCCCTTAGTATTTTGCGAGCAGTAAGCGTAAGTACTTGCGCATCGTCGGTGGGTGCTATGTGGAGCTTATCTATAAATAAATCGGCGACATCTTTTTTGGACATGTGCATAGCAGGCGTCACAATGTGGTAAGGTTTCTGCCCAGCTAGTTGTACAATGTACTCCCCAAGGTCGGTCTCTATAGTTTCTATTTTTTTCTTTTCAAGAAACTCATTTAAGCCAATCTCTTCGGTAGTCATAGACTTTGACTTGACCACCGACTGTGCGGCGTGCTCTTGAAATATCTTTAAGATCGTCTTTAGTGCACTTTTACTATTTTCTGCCCAGAGCACTTTTCCACCGTTTCGCTCAAAATTTTCTTCGAACTCTAGTAAAAATTCATCTAGGTGAGCAATGGTTTGTGTCTTTATGTACGCAGCACGACTACGAGCCAAGTCATGATCTTTGTATTGTTTTAAGCCATTGTCTACTGCTCTATCGTATTTTTCTATATTAAAATTGATCGTTTCACGATGCTTTAGATCAAACGATTTTTTATCTGATATTTTGGTAAAACGCTTCGCCGTAGTCATGATTCCAATTGCTTTTGTACAACAATACTTGTATTTACAAAGGTAATGAACAAAAAATAAGTCCAATAGCCTAACGACTAGTGGACTTTCAAAGTTTATACGCGAGCCAGTTAGTGTAAATATACTACTTACCGCCTTTTCTTTTCGACATACGTTGTTTGAACTTATCTACACGTCCTGTAGTATCCAAGATCATCTTTTTACCTGTATAGAAAGGATGTGACTGAGAGCTTACCTCTATTTTTATCACGGGATACGTTTTCCCTTCAAACTCTGTTGTTTCTTCTGGGATAGAAGTAGAGCGCGTAAGGAATTTAAAATCACTCGATAAATCCCAAAAAACCACCTCTTTATATTCAGGATGAATTTCTTTCTTCATTATATTATCAAATTTGTGTTTTGTACCATGCAAAAAGGAAGGCAAATTTATGAATTCATCTTTAGAAATCCAACCTTATGAAGAAGTAAGTTGAAAAGGGTTAGATTTTAGGTCTATTTTTTTTGCAAGACTTTTGTGTAGTTTACTTTTACAGATAAAATTCTTTTATGAAGCGATTTACATTGAATTGTTTTTTACTATTTGCAGTAAGTATATCAGCAGGCTTTTTACCTAAGTTGGTCAAAACCCAACTAACAAAGGGGATTTCTATGCTGCTGCCAAATGATTTTGTGTTGATGAACGATGACATGCTTGCTGATAAGTATAATTATCCAAGGCGACCTACTGCTATGTATACTGACCCTAGTACCAAAATTGACGTGGGCGTTAATATTACTACCCGTTATTGGCGCGAAGAAGATATTCCGTTACTAAAGGATATTTACCAAGCTAGTATAAAAACTAACTACACCAAAGTGGAATTTATTCAAAGTGACTTGAAAACCATTAATAAGCGACAATATGCCTGCTTTGAGTTTGTAGGGACGGTAGAGGATCAAAAGCAATCGGCTGTATTTGGTAAAAAACCTTCTTTAACCACCTATAACTACCTAATGTATACCGTAGTAGATGAACAAATCGTAGTCGTTAATTTTAATTGCCCTGATAAGCTACGTACCCAGTGGCAAGCTACTGTGGGTAAAATAATGTCCTCGGTCAAAATCAAACACATTAAACTGGAAGATCGCTAGCAGCGTTACACCAACCACCTATGAAAAATATTTTCTTTCTTTCTGTATTTATTGCCCTCATATTATTGGCTTGCTCTCAAGCGCCTACGTATGTACCTAAGCCCAAGGGGTTTCCTAGAATTGACCTTCCAGAAGCCAGCTATCAAGCCCTGCCCGACTCTTTTCCTTATTTTTTTGAATACTCGGGAGAAGCTACTATTAAAAAAGATTCTTCTTGGATTGCCGAGCGTTACTGGTTGCATCTTGTTTATCCTGCGTTTGGTAATGCAGAAATACAGATTACCTATAAAGATATTAGTCAAGATACTGAGAAGCGTTTGTCTGAACATATCAACGACTCATATAAGCTGCTCTCTAAGCACCAGATCAAAGCCTACTCGATAGAAGAGACCGTATTCAAAAATGCTTTGGGGCAGAAGGCCATGGTAATAGAACTAGGAGGTGAAGTACCTAGCCATTTCCAATTCTATACAACAGACTCTACTCATCACTTTTTAAGGGGCGCCGTTTACTTGAGAACAGCTACCAAGAATGATTCCCTCGATCCTGTCATAGATTTTATCAAAAAAGACGTGATCCACATGCTTAATACAGTGCGGTGGAGAGCACCCAAACCTTAGTCAATCCATTTTCTACTTCTCTAGAAATTTTCTTATTCACTAGAAATTACTTACATTTTGGACATGGTAGCGACCTATTCTTAGTAGTGCGTTACTCTATATGTTTATTAAGCTCTACTGACAAGTGTAGCGGCAATAGCGTATGATTATACACCAACAAAACATTATCTGTTTTTCTACAAATGAGATAAGTCAATATGGTTTATGGCTGTGTCTATGGCTATGTACGCTGCCTATGGCTACTCAAGCCCAAGAGTTGCTGGCCACGCCATCACTCGAACAGCAATTCAGTACCTTAGAGCAATCTCCAGAGGGAACTACCCAATTCAAACTTATTTACAACTTGCTGCTATCCATAAGTGATCCTGAACAATCTTGTGAGAGCTTTAAGAAAATCATCCGTTGGACAAGTGATAAAGAGGACTTACAGGTCGCTTTGGCCACCGCTTATATAGGTTTAGGAGATCTCTGCTATCATGATAACTTCAAACAAAAAAGGAAAGCTTACCAAGATGCCATCCGTATTGTGAGTAACTCTTCGGAGCCTTGTTATGAGTACTTTTTTAGGGCGCGTCTACTTAACATTGAATTTTCAGAGGGGCAGCTCAGTGCAGAAGAAGTAGAAGAGCGCTTTCAGCAACTCTTGGCTGATACTAGTAAAAATGCTTGCACGGCGTTCTCATTTCTTGTTGAGTCTGAGCACGCCGATTACCACAGGCAAATGAACCATATTGATAAGTCTTTATCTTATCGACTCAAAGCCTTGGAGGACTTCCGTAACCATGCCTCGCTAACAAGCCCTCTACATATCGCCACACTATTCGATCAAGTAGCAGATATTTTTTACAGAAGTGGTAACCATAAAAAAGCCCTTTACTACAGAAATAAAGTAATTGAGTACGGAGAAAAAAAGCAAAAAGTACAGAACAGACTACTTGTAAGTACTCACAATAGTATAGGACTTTCTTTGTATAGACTTGGGAAGTACGAAGAGGCGGTCGATGCCTTCCAGTATGCTATCAATATGGCTGAAAACATTCAGGATAGTGTCTGGATTGGAATTCCACAGGGTAATATCGCTTCGGTACTCATCGCACAAGAAAGGTATGAAGAGACAGAGACGTATTTAGATAACTACCTTAAATATGGTTTACAATACAAAGAACACGGCATTGTGGTCGCTGCCTATGTTAAAAAAGCGATTGTAGAAAAACTGGGAGATGACATGCCCTTGGCACTCTTCTATCTTAGACAAGCAGAGGCTTACTTACAAAAACACCAAGATGATATTATAAGCTCTTCTGCTTATCCTGTATACCAAGACTATCAAAAGCGCTTGTATGGTAACTACGCAGAGGTGTATGAAGCGCTAGGGCTTTATAAGAAAGCGCTAGACTACCAAAAGCAGTACCAAGAAGTAACGGACTCTCTTAACCAAACCTTTAATCTACAGAAATTGGCAGAAGTAGAGGGTACTTATCGCTATAAGGTAAGCGAAGAAGAAAATAAGAACTTAAGAAATGAAGCACAGCAAAGAGAAAGTGATTTGGCCTATCAACGCTGGATTATTATAATCACTTCAGTAGTGGCACTGGTAAGTATTATAGGAGGTATCTACGTACTTTTCTACTTTAGGCTAAGAAAAAAATACATCAATAACTTAGAGTATTTGAATAGGCTTAAGAATCGCCTCTTCTCTGTCATTTCACACGACTTACGAGGCTATATTAGTAGTTTAAAAGGGTTCGTTTACTTATTCAAAAACGAGGACTTACAAAGAGAGGATTCAGAAGAAATTATAGATGAACTCTCTAAGAGCACAGAGTATACTTCCAACCTTATTGATAACTTACTGCTCTGGGGGAAATCCCAAATGAAGGTAAGAAAGCTCATTGTAGAGCCACATAGTGTAGAAGAGATCGTTGCAGAAACCATCTTTGAAGTAGGTTGGTTTGCGCAAAAAAAGGACATAGACATCACCTTGCACATTCCTGAACCTATTAAGGTAAGTGTCGATAAAAACGTATTTGAAATTGCTTTACGTAATCTTATCAGCAATGCCATTAAATTTACAGATGCGAAAGGAAAAATTACGATCAAAGCAGAAAAACAAAAAAATACCTGCTTGTTCAGCATCATTGATACCGGCGTAGGTATTAGCGAAGAGGATCTAGTAAAAATCAGAAGGGGTATTAGTACAACACAGAAAGGGACGGAAGATGAAAAAGGCGCTGGACTAGGGCTTATTCTTTGTATAGAAGCTATTAAAGAAAGTGGGGGCGATTTTCACATTGAGAGTACCTTAGGTGAAGGAACAGGCGTGTATTTTACATTACCCTTGACTAACAAAAAACCTAAAGGTGCAGGTTAAGGATTATCTATAATTTCTATGGGTACTTTCTGAGGACGTTTATTTCTCAACCATACCACTCTTCCTTCTTGCAGTGTTTCATCATAGGTCATACGATTACGCTTTAATAATTGGTTGAAGCGTATACCATAGGCTTGTGCAATATCCCAGAGATTCTCTGTACCATCCGCTATATGATACGCCTGTGTAGTTGTTTTCTTTTTTTTCTCTAAGAAATAGTGTCTACCTACCTCGATAGGATGACTAGCGCCGGTCAGTTCATTGTACAGGAGGAATGCCTCCAAGGTGATACTTCCCTGCTGCGCTAAAGAAGTAGGTGTATCGCCTTCTTTTGCTATTGTAACTGTCACACCATTTACCTGTTGTCGGCTTTCGTTATCATACGTCTTACTTGCTGGTGTTTGGGTCATTGTATCAGTTTCTAATGATGTTTTTTCAAACTTTGGTGCTACAGCCGCATAGCGCTCATTGGCCACTGGTATAAGTACTATATAGGGCTTATCAGTGGGAATTTTCCTAGCCTTGAGCCAATGGTTATGCTCCTTTAATGCCTTTTCTTCTGTGGCCGTTTCTTGCGCAATCTCTTTGAATGACTTCCCTTTCGGAAAATTATGGTAGTAGCGTATAAATCGCTGTAGCGGACTAGTATTTTTACCCACATACTCTTCAAATGCCACCTTGTAGGCCAAGTATTTTTTTAAGTACCAGTGGGTCTGTTTACCGATGGTCATTTTTTTCTTTCCAAAATATTTCTCTTTAGCAACGCTCTTAGCACCTGTAAAACCCGTATTATACGAAATGAGTGTATAAGCCCAGTTATCGAAATAAACATTACTTCGCTTCCAATAGGCACAAGCAGCTTTAGTAGCAGCATACAAATTCATGCGTTCATCTACTTCTTTATCTACTCTAAGCCCCAATTCCGTAGCTGAGGCAGCTTTAAACTGCCAGTAACCCACTGCATTAGAAGAGGAAACAGCATTGCCTACAAGGCTGCTTTCTTGTATGACGAGGTACTTAAAATCATCGGGTATTTTTTCTGCTGCTAGAATAGGGGCTATAACGGCGAAGTGTAAATCGGTTTTTTCTAAGAGTTTTTGAAAATAAGTATGGTTTCTATGAAGTGCATCTACACTTTGTTGAATTTCTTGTCGTGCCGCCTTCTGGATAGTCAGTTCTATATCTGCAAAAGATAGTTGAGCAGGTACTTGTGGGGTGGGTAGTTGTCCGTAACTATCAAACCACATCCAACTGAACAAACAGAGAAGGTATTTCTTCATGACACTGTATTTATAAAGCGAACTACCATAGCACCATAGTGCTATGGTAGTTCAATTACAACTTCTATACCTTAAATGTTGATAGGCCGATTGGCTGTAGCTGCTAGGCAAGCTTCTTTTACTGCTTCCATATAGGTAGGATGTGCGTGTGACATACGGCTTACATCTTCGGCAGAGGCCCTGTACTCCATCGCGGTTACACCTGCGGCGATCATATCGGCTGCTCTGGCACCTATGATGTGTACGCCTAAAATTTCGTCAGTTTCCTCGCTAGCAATTACCTTTACCACGCCATCTAAATCCATACTGGCTCTTGCTCTACCCAACGCCCGGAAAGGGAAGGTTCCTATTTTATGAGCAATACCTTTTTCTTTCACTTCTTCTTCGGTATAGCCTACAGAAGCTACTTCTGGCCAAGTGTAGACGACATTAGGAATAAGTAGGTAATTGACGTGTGGCTTTTGACCTGCGATCGATTCAGCTACAAAAACCCCCTCTTCTTCTGCCTTGTGTGCTAGCATAAGCCCTTCTACTACATCTCCAATGGCATATACACCCGCTGCGCTCGTTTCCAAATGTTCGTTTACAGAAATTCTTCCTCTATCATCTGTTTTAATGCCGATATTTTCCAACCCTAAGCCTTCTGTGTAAGGTTTACGTCCTGTAGCCACTAAGCAGTACTCTGCTTTAAAGGTTACTTCTTCTCCTTTTTTATTTTCAGCTTTTACAGTTACCTGCTTAGTAGTACTTTTTACTTCCAGTACTTTGTGGCTAAAGTTGAACTTGATACCAATCTTCTTAAGAGCTTTGAAAAGCTCTTTACCCATGGTTTTATCCATCGTAGGAATCATCGCGTCCATATATTCTACCATCGTTACCTCTGTACCCAAGCGTGCGTATACAGAGCCCATTTCAGCCCCAATCACACCCGCCCCGATCACGATCATGCTTTTAGGGAGTTTTTCTAAGCTAAGCGCCTCTGTGGAGGTAATGATTCGCTTCTTGTCGATCGTCACATTAGGAATAGAAGCAGGTTTAGAGCCTGTGGCAATGATGGTGTTTTTGGTGGTAATTTCTTCTTCTCCACCATCATTTTTCTTTACCTTAATCGTATTCTTATCTACAAAAGAACCTATACCGTGGAAAACCGTAATTTTATTTTTATCCATAAGCCACTTTACACCTCCTACCGTTTGCTCTACTACCTCACTCTTACGCTTAATCATTTGCTTGAAATCTATCTTGAGGTCTTTTAGCTGAATACCGTGAGTTTCGAAGGCGCTTGAGGCATTATGAAAATGCTCTGTAGAGTCTAATAAAGCCTTAGAAGGGATACAACCTACATTGAGACAAGTGCCTCCTAAAGTGTCATACTTTTCAATAATAGCTGTTTTCATGTCTAGTTGGGCACAACGAATTGCGGCTGTGTACCCGCCAGGACCTGAGCCTATTATAACTACATCATATTGCATGATTGATGAATTTAATTGTTAGATAATACGTGACATTTAAACTGTCTGCAATTTAGCAGGAAAGATTAAAAAGTCTACAAATAATAAACAAAAGCGGCTACACGAAAGTTTGTGTAGCCGCTTTTGGTAAAGTTTATGTTTAATGACTAGAAGATCAAGTCTACTACAAATAGTAATATCCCCGATAACCAAGCCGTTACTCCTTTTACCATCGTAGCACTGTATTTCAAATTAGAGAATGCTTTCCAAGCACCAAAGAAGTTACGCACACCAAACCACAGAAATAACCCCAAAGAGCCGATAGTAGCGATGAGCTTAAGGGTAGTGTATTGTTCGGTAAAGCTTTGGTACATATTAGTAGTGAAGAACCCTACAAAATAGATAGCTACTCCTATAAAGAGGGCTGTATTAATTGTAAGCCATTTTCTAGCATTTTTATGTTTGTCACTCATAGTTTTTTTATATTTCGTTAAGACCTATTCAAATATAAGCATTTTTTTAGTAACAACTGGACTGTAAATTAGGTTTCTGATCGGGTCTCAATGTTTTAAGAAATATCTTCTACAGCTTGATGCCAATTAAGGTGACATCATCTCGCTGGGGTGTATCTGCTTGGTGCTGTTGCAACATATTCGCAAGAAGTGCTCCTTGCTGCTGCATCGACTCCTGCTTGTATAGTGCTACGAAATCTCGAAAACGGCGACTCCCAAATTTCTCTCGCTCGTGGTTGGCTTGGTCAAACAGCCCGTCAGTGGATAAATACAAGATGTCGCCTTTGTTGAGGGAAAGCGCAACTGTAGTAAATTGCTTCCTGCTAATCATAAAGCCGCCTATCGTTCTTCTATCTCCCTTCAATAAACCTAACTTTTGCTCTGAGTAGTAATACAAATCGCGTTTTGCTCCTGTGAACTCAACTTTTACTTTCTCTTCTTCTTCCTCTATTACACATAGACAAACATCCATGCCATCTTTGTTCTCACCCGCGCGCTGGTTTAGTCTTCTGCGTACACTCTCATCGAGCAGTTCTAGAATTTGTGCAGGATTAGTCACTTGTTGTTTGTTCACAATCTCGGTCAGGAGCATTGCCCCGATCATTGACATAAAAGCACCTGGTACGCCGTGGCCTGTACAATCGCATACCGCAATGACTTTTTTATTACCTACTTGTATGGCCCAATAAAAATCACCTGATACAATGTCTTTGGGCTTATAAAGAATAAATAAGTCGTTGAAGATGTTCTCCATATAGTTCCGATCTGGTAGTACAGCACTCTGAATGGTGCTTGCATAACGGATGCTATCAGTCACGTTTTTGTTAGTTGCTTGAATAAAATCATGCGCTTTTATAAGCTTCTTCTGCTCTTCCTCTAAGTTTTCGTTGATGGTTATAATCTCTTCTTGCTGCTGACGAATCTCTTCGTTTTGCTGTGTGATCTCGTTATTTCGTTCAAAAACGTCGTTATAACTCTCTCTTAACTGTCCTACTAATCTGTCTTTTTCTCTTTCATAAACAATAATAATAGCAAGTACAAAAATAGTTATCCCTATGGTAGTAACCATTTCATTATAAGTTATTAAGCTAGCATCGTGTTGTAAGTAGAACTCAAACCCAGCAATTCTTAATGCATGAAAAGTAACCATAGTAAGTACTGCGATTACCGACCAAAAGTAACCTGAAGACTTACCACTAAACAGGAAGCCAAAAATAGGACAAATGATAAACCAAAAAGGGCCTGTGATGGCTACATCTGTATAAGCAAGTGAAAAAAGTGTCCCATAGGCCGATATGGCTAATAAATTACCAGTCAAATAAAAGGAGGCGGTTTTCTTGAAGATAAAAGCTATAGCGATTACTAAAAAAGCCGTCACAAAGAGGGTTATCGTTCCCCAGTAGTATTCAACATAATAATATATTGAAACATGCAGCAAACTAAAAGTAAAAGCTATCACAAAGGTAATTGCCAAGATACGTGCTTTACGATATTCATCAGTACCTGACTGGATAGCATTTGGTATCAGTGATTGTATGGCATTCATTGTTTTAGTAATCTAACTCGATGTAAAATGAAGTATCTATATTATAATTCATAACTGAGGCTGAAAACATCCTTTTCGTTCACGATTTGATACTTTAAATGGTGAATCCTCTGGAAAACAATATAATACTGCAAGTTTAATAAAATAACTAAAAATCAAGTGGTATTTCTCATCAATTAAACAAAAAAGTTATGAGTGTAACTGACGTACAATACGCTGTTAGTTGATCTTTACTCAGGAATAACACCTAAGATAAAGCTAATAGAGGAATAATAAATAGTAGGGTTTACTATATCAAATACTTGATAGACACTAAAGTGCAAAGCTTTGTAATAAAAATGGTCGTCGACAATAGGTGTAGTTGACAACCGAGCAGTTGGGCTATCATATTCACATAGATTGGTATTTTACACCAACCTCTAGTCAAATAATTTCTAGACTGTATATGCTCTAGATAAGATTTTTTACTAATTTTTCTAATTACGCTTGCTTTCTCTTGAAAGCTCAAACCTTGGTAACTTATAACTTAATACCAATCAAAGTAATATCATCTCGCTGCGGGGTAGCGGTCTGGTGCTGTTGTAGCTTATAATCTAAAAGCATTCCTTGCTGGTGCATCGGCTCCTCCTTGTATAGTGCTACAAACTCTCGAAAACGTTGGCTCCCAAACTTCTCTCGCTCTTGGTTGGCTTGGTCAAACAGCCCGTCAGTGGATAAATACAAGATGTCGCCTTTCTGAAGAGAAAGCTCTACTCTAGTAAATTGCTCCATACTGATCATAAAGCCACCTATGCTTCTTCTATCTCCTTTCAACAGACCTAGCTTTTGCTCTGAGTAGTAGTATAAATCGCGCTTCGCTCCTGTAAACTCAACCTTTACCTCCTCTTCTTCTTCCTCTATTACACATAGACAAACATCCATGCCATCTTTGTTCTCGCCTGCTCGTTGGTTCAATCTCCTACGTACGCTGTCATCGAGTAGCTCTAGAATTTGCGCAGGGTTCGTGACTTGTTGTTTAGTTACAATCTCGGTCAGGAGCATTGCCCCGATCATTGACATAAAAGCACCTGGTACACCGTGACCTGTACAGTCGCATACAGCGATCACCTTTTTGTTACCTACTTGTGTCACCCAGTAGAAGTCACCCGATACAATATCTTTGGGCTTGTAGAGAATAAATAAGTCATTTAGAATCTGCCTCATATAACCGCAATCTGGTAGTACAGCCTGCTGGATAGTACTAGCATAACGGATGCTATCGGTTACATTTTTATTAGTCTCCTGAACAAGGTCGTTGGCTTCTACGAGTTTTTTCTTCTCTTCCTCTAGGTTCTCATTGATTGTTATAATTTCTTCTTGTTGCTGGCGAATCTCCTCATTTTGTTGTGTGATCTCATTGTTTTGTTCAAAAATATTAGTAAAAGCGGTATTGAGCCTTACTAGTAATTTATCTTTCTCGCTTTCGTAGATCATTACAATCATAATAATGAAAACCAAAATACCCAGACTATTGGCCATCTCGTTGTAGGTAATTAAAGCGGGATCGTGCTGAAGCGAAAATTCATACCCGTTGATTCTGAGTAGGTGTAGCACAGCAACCGTAGCAAATGTAAAAATAGACCAAAGATAACCAGATATTTTACTAGCATACAAGAAGGCAAAAATGGGACACAGAACAAGCCAAAGAGGAGTAGTGATGGCTATATTAGTATAGGTCAGCGAGATCATTGTGTAGTAAGCCGAAAGTGTAAAGAAGTTACCCACTACCAAAAAGGAGGCTGATCTTTTAAATACAAGTAATAGTACAATTAAAGATAGAATTGTAATAGCTAAGATGGCTGTCCCCCAATAATACTGCATAGAGTAGTAAATGAGTGCATATACCGTACTAAAGGAAGTGGCTATGATAAGGCTTGCTATTAAAATACGTGCCTTACGGTAATCATCTGTATCGGCTAGTAGATGCTTTGGGAAGAAAAATTTGATCACATTCATAAATCTATAACAAAGTTCAATTTTTGTAATAATACCTGTTACCTCAATAGGTTTCAGTCAGCACACCAGTAAGTGATGTATCCATTGACATCAACCTACTGGCGTAGCAACCTCTTCATTCTATTTTTATCAGTGTTAGTATCCTTTTTCGATTACAACTGTTTAGTCAATACTTAAAGCACTACAACTTAACCCCAACCAAGGTGATATCATCTCGCTGAGGAGTATCTGTCTGGTGCTGCCGTAGCGCATGGTCTAGGAGCGCGCCCTGCTGCTGCATCGACTCCTGCTTGTACAAGGCTACAAACTCTCTAAAGCGTTGGCTACCAAATTTTTCTCGCTCCTGATTAGCTTGATCGAATAGGCCATCAGTCGATAAGTAAATGACATCATCTTTTTTAAGCGATAAGTTTATTTTGGTAAAGCTTTCCTTACTAATCATAAAGCCACCTATACTTCTTCGGTTACCTTTTAGCAGACCTAACGCCCCTTCTGAATTATAATACAAGTCTCTTTTGGCGCCTGCAAAACTCACCTGTACTTTCTCTCCTTGCTCTTCTATCACACACAGGCAAATATCCATACCATCTTTATTCTCCCCTTCTTTCTGGTTTAGTCGCTTGCGTACATTAGCATCCATCAACTCTAGAATTTGGTCAGGTTCAGTAAACTGTTGTTTACTTACAATTTCGGTGAGGAGCATCGACCCAATCATTGACATAAAAGCACCTGGCACCCCATGGCCCGTACAGTCGCATACCGCAATAATTTTTTTGTTACCTACTTGTGTCACCCAGTAGAAATCACCCGAAACAATATCTTTGGGTTTGTAGAGAATGAACAGATCACCAAAGATTTTCTCAACGTAGCTTCGATCAGGCAGTACCGCTTTCTGAATAGTGCTAGCATAGCGTATACTATCTGTCATATTTTTATTCGTAGCACGAATAAGTTCATTGGCTTCTACTAGTTTGTCTTTTTCTTGTTCTAGATTTTCATTAATCGTAGAAATTTCTTCTTGCTGCTGGAGAATCTCTTCGTTTTGTTGTGTAATTTCTTGGTTCTGCTCACTAATATCATCAAAAGCATCTTGTAACTGCAACATGAGCTTATCCTTCTCTTTTTCATAAGTCATCACAATATTAACCCCAAAAAAGGCAACCCCAAGGCTAATTACCAACTCGTGAAGAGGAATCCATTTGGGATCGTATAGCACCGGTAATTCATACCCTAATACCCTAAGTATATTAAAACCAAGGAAAATCATAAATACAGGGATTAACCAAAAGTACCCAGACTTTCTGCTTACATAAAAAAAGCTATAGATGGGGCAGAGCACAAAGAAAAGCGGCCCTGTGATAGTACCACTCGTTAGGGCTAAGAAACTAGTTGAAATAAAAGCAGAAAGTGTATACAAATTGCCTGCTATGGGAAAAGAAGCTGTTTTTTTGAAAATGAAAGCGATCGCAATTAAAAACAGTGTTGTAAAGCCAAGTGTGTACGTTGCCCAATAGTAATCTATAAAAGTATAGGCAATGGCGTGTGAACTACAAAAGCCAACCGCGGCTATAATTCCCGGTACAAAAGTGCTGGCCTTACGGTATTCGTCGGTACCTCGGGGTATACTTTCAGGTATAAAGTAAGTAACAAGATTCATATTAATTTACATGGTTTTTTAGATGACGGTTCAAATATATAGATTTTTTCTGTTAGCTTTAATCTCTTAATATTTGCTATCTGTTATGCGTAAGATTTAGAGGTTATCTCAAGCTTAAAGCCTCCTGCAAACACTTTATGGCTCTTAATTATTCCTTAAAGAGGAGTAATAAATTAGAAGAAAGTACTATATTTTGACAGATGAGTTTATTCTCAATAAGCGCAATAAACTTCTTGTTTTTTACCTGTTGCAGGAATAGGATCCTAAATGCTTCTCAATACGCTCTTGTGAGTTTTAACGGGATATGGCTTCTTAGTGAAGATTCAAACTTTAGTAAGTATTCTACAGCTTAATACCTATTAAGGTGATATCATCTCGTTGGGGAGTGTCCCTTTGGTGTTGTCGTAGCATATGATCGAGAAGCGCACTTTGTTGTAGCATTGATTCTTGCTTATACAAAGCAACAAACTCTCTAAAGCGCCGACTGCCAAACTTCTCTCTCTCCTGATTGGCTTGGTCAAACAGTCCATCGGTTGATAAGTACAAGATATCGTCTTTATTGAGTGATAGTGTTACTTTAGTAAAGTTTTCGTTACTGATCATAAAACCACCGATGGTTCTTCTATCTCCTTTCAGTAGTCCTAGCGATTGCGCCGTATAATAATATAAGTCGCGTTTAGCTCCTGCAAAGCTTATTTGTACTTTTTCTCCTTGTTCTTCTATTACACATAGACAAACATCCATACCATCTTTGTTATTACCTTCTCTTTGGTTCAATCTTTTACGTACACTACTATCGAGTAATTCTAAAATTTGAGCGGGATCAGTTACCTCTTGCTTACTTACAATCTCCGTTAAGAGCATGGCGCCAATCATTGACATAAAAGCACCCGGTACTCCGTGACCTGTACAATCACATACAGCAATCACTTTTTTGCCATCTACTTGTGTCATCCAGTAGAAGTCGCCCGAAACAATGTCTTTAGGCTTATAGAGGACAAATAAATCACTGAAAATCTTTCCCATATGGTTTTGATCTGGTAATATCGCTTGCTGAATGGTACTGGCGTAGCGGATGCTATCGGTCACATTTTTATTAGTCGCTTGAATGAGGTCATGGGCTTCTACCAGTTTTTTCTTCTCTCCTTCTAGGTTTTCATTGATCGTCATGATTTCTTCTTGCTGCTGGCGAATCTCTTCATTTTGCTGTGTAATTTCCTGATTTTGCTCACTAATATCTTTGTGGCTCTTTCTTAGTTGCCTTAAGAGCTTGTCTCTTTCTGCCTCGTAGGTAACGACGACTGCCACCACAACAATGATGATTCCTACGCTAGCGCCTATTTCTAGCCGTGCTACCCATTTTCCCTCTAGCAAAACTGGAAACTCATATTGAAGTAATTGAGCTATTTGTAAAGTAGCAACAGCAGTGATCGTAATGGCGGCCCACGTATAACCTGCGCTTTTGCTAATATAGAGGAATGCAAACATAGGACATAAAACAAGCCAACAAGAGGCAATTACAATCGCACCAGAAGTAGATAAGAACGATAAAAGTGTAAAAAAAACACAGGCTACAAATAGATGCCCAGCAAGTAAAAAAGAATGTGTTGCCTTAAAGATAAAAGCGACCACCACCATCATCAAGCAGTTAGCTATTAGTGTATATACTGCCCAGCGATAGTCGGCAGAGCCATATACAGGAATATAAAGCAAGCAACATAAAAGTGAAATGAGGAGGCCTCTTACAAACGTACGCGCTTTTCTGTAATCGTCAGTATTTTCTTGAAGGGTGTCTGGTACAAAGAATTGTATCGCATTCATATTCGGTGTTGAGATTTAATGTAAAACTAGGGTAATTAGGTGTCCAGCTTAAAACAACACACTATCTCTTAAGACTATTTGTATTGTACTGGTACAGCTACTTATTAAGCATCATAGCTCCTCAGAAAGGATGCACTACCTGCGAACGCTTCTCTTCTCACTAAAATAGGTAAAGATCAGGTAATATTACATATCGACTGAGTGAAAAAGAGTACAAAGAATACAAATTATGAAGGAGGCTACTGGTCGACATCTGCTGGTTGCGTTTTTCGGTAACTTAGCTACTGACTTTCAATTGTGATAGGCTATCTGCTACCCCTTTATCTGCGTTAAGTTATACATTAGTTAGTAATATTATAGCATTTTATACTTATCGTAAGATACTAACAATCAGATTTTAACACAATTCATTTTAGTGACGATTTATCACAGTAATCGTAGCTCCTCTAGCTCTTGCCTAAAGCTACCCGATAGAATGGGAAAACGACACCACGTTTTAGGATCTAGATTTTTATCGTCCAAGTGAAAGGAAGGCGCATAGCGCTCACGTTTCCACTGATTACGGCTCCAGAGTTTGAAGAACTTTTCAACGTATTGTTTGATCTGCGCCTTCTCCAGATCAGGGTGCTTGGCTTGTAATAAGTGAAAGCACGCTACGGGAGAACGTTTGTCTCGAATGGCAAACTCTTCGATGTCGTCAAGAATATTGTAAGGCATTAAGTCACCTTCGTCTGTCTGCTTAGAGGCTTTCGGTCGTAGTTCGGCAGTGGGTTGTTGCTCATTTACATAAGATAAGGCTGGAATGGTATATTTTCCTTCTACGCCTTCTTTCTCTAGCCAACGCAGCCAATACCGTAGGTAATCTTTGTCGATACCTGCAATGGGGCTTAGCCCACCTGATGTATCGCCGTCCATCGTGGCATAACCTACAGCAGCCTCTGAGCGGTTACTGGTGGAAAGTAAAAGCGCATTTTTAATATTGGCAAACATCCAAATACTAGGCGCACGTCCCCTTGCTTGAATATTTTGTAAGGTAATATCATCTTCCTCCCAAGTGAGTGCTCTTCCCAAACTCTCCGAAATAATTCTAATATACTCTTCTACTACCTTGTCTATTTTCAGGTGATGGAAGTCGGCTGATACCGCTTCGGCTAGCTTCGAGGCAGCGGTTAGGGTCACTTCTCCACTATTCTCTGTACCTTGATAAGCAGTAGTGATAAGTCGCTTGGCCAATGCATCAGCCGAGGTACATTGTGTAATGTCTTTAATGTAAGCAAGCTTCTTGTGCAAGCCTTCTATCCCTATCTCTCGTATGACGAGGTCGATCATCAGGCGTGATAAACATACCAAAGAAGAAGAGTCTGCTCCTCCACTCAAAGAAATGACAAAGCCATTGGAATAACTTTTTCTCAAATAATCAAATAGCCCTAATACCATGGCCCTAGAAAATTCTTCTTCCTTGATGTAGTCACTATTTTCCCAACTTGCTTCTTTTGGAGAGAGTACTTGAGGGAGTAAAGGCGGGTAATCGAAAGCTATTTGCATACAATGTCCGTAATCTTCGGGTACTTCTAGGGTATGCATTTGTACCTGTGCTAATCTAGAGAGGCTAATATCTACTGTTGCAGTTGTTACGTGGTAGTCTCTAAAGGAAAGGCGTTCGCCAATGGCTAGTAAGCTACCACTAGAAGCGATCATTCCTCCTCCGTCGTAGATGGCTCTTCCTGCTTCGTTCCCTAGTAAATTAGCGTACACATAGGTAACACCAAAGGCACGCGATCCTTCTAAGACAAATCTTTTACGTACTTCTAGCTTAGAAAAGGCAAAATGGCTAGCACTTGGATTTAAAATCAAGTCTATACCATAAAGGTATAGCTCTCTCCCAGGACGATTAGCCACCCAAGCGTCTTCACAAATTTCAAAGCCTATTTTGATCCCGCCTACATCGAAATAAATATCCCCGATGGGGTATTGCTGTCCAGATAGCGTGATCTTATCGTAGCCGTCTATTGTCCACGGTGTAAACCAGCGCGGCTCATAATGGATACCGTTGCCTGCTAAAAACTTTTTTGCAACAAAGCCCTGAATCACGCCATTCACGATGAGGCAAGCTGCATTGTATAGTTTATTGTGTACAATGATGGGTAACCCGACGGAAACCACCATGCCTGCGGTATGAGGGACAATTTTTTCTAAATAAGTGAGTGATTTTTCGATGGTATTGGGGGCATAGAAAGCATCTTCACAACCATAACCCGATATACACAGCTCTGGAAGACAAAGAATACTTACTTTTTCTTTTCTCGCTTGCTCTATAGCGCCAATAATATTGTTGAAATTTCCTTCCCAGTCCAAAGGTGTTTGATTGACGATACCAGCGCCTACCTTAATGAGCCTCATACTACTTTTAGATTAAATAGTTTCTTACTATGTGAAAAACAAGATGACGATTTTGTAGCTAAATTTATAGAAAAATAGACAATTCGTTAAAGCATATAGTTTTTCGGCTGGTTTTTTATGTGTTATGAAGTAATTTTTATCTTTGTTAATACACACGCTTTTGTTGTAGAGCGTGCTCATTGGTAAAACACGATTATACAAAATTCACACTCACTATGCGCCCTATGTCTCGCGAAAGGCTTTTATACAGGTTTGAAAAATTTATCGGTAAAGGGGGTTCCTCTATCTTTATCTCTCTCTTCTTTATTTTCATAGCCTCCTTTTTACTCATGATCATTTTCCGTTGGGTTATGTTACAATTTTTACCCGATTGGGACGCCTATGATTCATACGGAGATCATTTGTGGGGTACTTACCTTCAAATGACCGACCCTGGAAATATGAACTACGATAACCGATCTAGCGCCTTAGTGAAGATCGCTACCGTACTTACGGGCTTTATAGGTGTAGTTATTTTTTCTACCTTTATCGCTTTTCTTACTACTTCAGTACAAAACTCTCTTTATCAGTTTAGAAAAGGTACGAAGCAAGTACTTGAAGAGCGCCATACGCTTATATTGGGCTGGAATGAGCGTGTGCTAGACATTATCAGTGAGCTCGTCATTGCCAACGAAAGTGAAAAGAAAGCTTGTGTTGTCATTTTAGCAGAAGAAGATAAAGAAGAAATGGACGACGCTATCTACAAAAATATTCTTGACGCAAAAACTACCCGCGTTATCACCCGTACGGGTAGTGCCTCCTCCATCAATCAGTTGAAGCGTATTAGTGCACACAAAGCTAAGTCTGTCATTATTTTAACGACCTGCGCCGATAACGCTTCTGAAGAGCAAAGAATAAACTCTGACAATCATGCGGTAAAAGTGATTATGGCGCTTACGGCTTGTCAAGGGGGGAAAAATAAGCTTCCTATCATCGCAGAAATTTTTGCAGAAGAGAAAAGACAGCTTATTAGTTTTTTTAATGACGAGAAGATCATCTCGATTGCCAGTTGGAAAATGATGGGCAAGTTGCTCCTTCAAACCTCTCTTACAAGTGGCTTAGAGCGTGTATACTATGAGATTCTCTCCTTTGCGGGGAATGAGATTTACTTTCATCGAAGCCAGTGGAACGGTATTCAGTTTTATAATCTCCCCTACCATTTTAAAGATGGTATTCCTTTAGGCGTTTATCGACCTGATGGACAGCTCCTGCTACGTCCTCCCAAAGACTTTAGGGTAAATAATGAAGATATTGTAGTTATGCTAGCCCAAGACAACTCTACTATTCACTTCAGTCCGCAACCCCTGTATACGCAAAAGCGCCGTTCTCTACCTGGCAAAACCTTGCTAAAAACAACTAAAAAGACGCTCATCTTAGGTTGGCATGATATTGCGGCTACTTTTATACACGGAGCAAGCACCTATTTAATGCAAGACTCTACTTTCGATATTATCATTAAAGATACCTCGCAGCTCTGTTGTCAAACGATCCAACAATTACAAGAAGCCCATCCTTCTTTTACTATTCAGCTCCTTTTTGCCAATCCGCTTAATTACGAAGAACTCAAGCAAATACAGCCCTTTGGATATGATAATATTATCATCCTATCTCAGGACGAGGACGAGCTTTCTGCGGAAAAAATAGATTCAGATACATTGATGATTCTTATTATGTTAAGGAAAATCATTTCGGACAGCCATATGGAGCAGCCCAAAACCAAAATCATTACACAGGTACTCCACTCTGAAAATCAAGACTTGCTTATACAAACAGATGTAGATGATTTTATTACTAGTAATAAGCTAATCACCATGATTTTGGCGCAACTGAGCGAGGAGCCTAAAATGAAAAAATTGTACGATGATATTTTCCAAAGCGAAGGAAGTGAGATTTATGTAAAACCGGCTTGGCTCTACTTCGAAACCTTCCCTATAGAAGTACGCTTTGCCGACTTAATTGCCATTGCCAACGAGCGAGCAGAGGTGTGCTTGGGCATACGCATTGGAAGTTTCTCTAATAGTATAGAAATGAACTTTGGTGTAAGACTTAATTTACCTAAAGATGCCTCCCTTACCATTACTGAAAAAGACTACTTGGTAGTACTCGCCGAAGATGAGCTATAGTAGCTTCTTCATTCTCTCTACAGGAGATCATTTTAGGATGAAATGTTTGCAAGTACTAAGATAACTACTAAATTTGCCCCTTGAATTTAACTGATACTCATCATACAGAATAATTAAATAAACAATGGCAAATACTGGTATTATTACACAAGTCATTGGCCCCGTTGTAGATGTAAGCTTCTCGGAAGAAGGCTCTACACTTCCCGAAATCCTAAATGCACTTGAAATTACAAGACCTAATGGGCAAAAGTTGATTTTAGAATGTCAGCAGCACCTAGGGGATGATCGTGTACGTGCTATCGCTATGGATAGTACCGATGGACTGCAAAGAGGAATGGAAGTAGTTGATCTAGGCACTACTATAGAAATGCCGATTGGGCCCGAAGTAAAAGGACGTCTTTTTAACGTAGTAGGTGAAGCCATCGATGGTATACCGCAACCTAATACAAAACGTGGGCGTTCTATTCACAACTTACCACCTAAGTTTGAGGACCTCGCTACTTCTACAGAAATACTCTTTACAGGTATCAAAGTAATTGATTTGATAGAACCTTACGCGAAAGGTGGTAAAATTGGCTTGTTTGGTGGTGCAGGAGTAGGTAAAACAGTATTGATCCAAGAGCTTATCAATAACATTGCAAAAGCCTATGAAGGACTATCGGTATTTGCAGGCGTAGGAGAAAGAACACGTGAAGGGAATGACCTCCTTCGTGAGATGATCGAAGCAGGTATTATCAAGTATGGAGAAGCCTTTAAGCACAGTATGGAAGAAGGTAACTGGGACTTAGCCAAAGTGGATTTGGAAGAAATGCGGAAGTCGCAAGCTACCTTTGTATTCGGACAGATGAACGAGCCTCCCGGGGCACGTGCACGTGTAGCACTCTCAGGGCTAGCCATTGCAGAGTATTTTAGAGATGGTGAAGGCGAAGGCGGCGGTAACGATATTCTCTTCTTCATAGACAACATCTTCCGCTTTACACAAGCAGGTTCAGAGGTATCGGCGCTCTTAGGTCGTATGCCTTCTGCGGTGGGTTATCAGCCTACTTTGGCTACCGAGATGGGATTGATGCAAGAGCGTATTACCTCTACTAAGAAAGGCTCCATTACTTCTGTACAAGCGGTATATGTACCAGCGGATGACTTAACTGACCCTGCCCCCGCTACTACTTTTGCTCACTTGGATGCTACTACCGTACTTAACCGTAAAATTTCTGAGTTAGGTATTTACCCTGCGGTAGATCCGCTCGACTCTACTTCACGTATCCTTACACCTGAAGTAGTAGGAGAAGAGCATTACGATTGTGCACAACGTGTAAAAGAAATTTTACAGCGCTACAAAGAGCTACAAGATATTATTGCGATTCTTGGAATGGACGAGCTTTCGGACGAGGACAAAGAGGTCGTACACAGGGCGCGTCGTGTACAACGTTTCTTATCACAGCCTTTCTTCGTAGCAGAGCAATTTACAGGCTTGAAAGGGGAGTTGGTAGATATTAAAGATACCATCAAAGGCTTTAATATGATTATGAACGGTGAGCTAGATCACTTACCTGAGGCAGCCTTTAACTTGGTAGGAACTATAGAACAAGCGATCGCGAAGGGAGAGAAACTTCTCGCAGAAGCGAAACAATAAAGCTATTGATAGCCAACGCCTTGGGGCTCCCAAGGCGTTGTTATGCATACTTCAAACTCATATTGTTATATTACAAGATGCTTTTAGAAATTATCACCCCTGACGAAATGATCTTTACTGGTGAAGTACAGTCTGCTACTTTCCCTGGTAAGAAAGGCTCTTTTCAAGTACTTCAAAATCACGCTTCGATTATCTCTACCCTCGACAGAGGAGAAATGAAGTATACTGAGGCAGGCAAAAAGCCCGTATCTATGCTTATTGAGGGAGGGGTAGTAGAAGTATTGAAAAATAATATTAAGGTACTAGTAGAGGGGATCGTTAAAGAAGAGAAGAAAAGCTAGGTGTTTTGAAACACAGCGCATAAATACTACAGGTTTTACATAAAGAAGCGGGGGGAGGAAAAAATAGAAACACAAAATTTTATATTGTGAGAGTGTTATTTTATATTAAATATAATAATA
>CALEMF010000098.1 GCA_937911505.1 uncultured Cytophagales bacterium | reverse complement strand
GTTGATGCCTCTGCGCATAAGTTTTAGCATTTCGGAGGCACCGTGCTGAAGCTGCATATCCAGATAGTTGCAGATATTAGAGCGACGTTGCATTACCTCTAACACCTCTAGTGGAAAGCCTGAAGGATAAGCATATTGTAAGCGAATCCATTCTATTCCTTCTACGTCAGCTAGCCGATCGAGTAATTCTGCCAATGCCCGCTTTTTATATAAATCCAGTCCGTAGTACGTGAGGTCTTGTGCAATCAAAATCAACTCTTTTGTACCCTTCTTTGCAAAGTTTTGGGCTTGTGCTACCAGCGCTTCTATGGGACGCGACTGATGTTTTCCTCGCATGAGGGGAATGGCACAAAAAGCACAGGGGCGATCGCACCCTTCCGCAATTTTAAGATAGGCATAATGGGCAGGCGTAGTAAGCAAACGCTCACCTACTAACTCGTGCTTATAATCAGCTTTCAGTGTTTTTAGTAAACGGGGTAAATCACTCGTACCAAAAAAGGCATCTACTTCTTCTATCTCCTCCGTTAACGCTTCTTTGTACCTTTGCGAAAGGCAACCCGTTACGTAAAGTTTATCTACGAGCCCTTCTTGCTTGGCATCCGCATACCGTAAAATGGTATCAATAGACTCTTGCTTGGCATTTTCTATAAAACCGCAGGTGTTGATAATCACGATACTTGCTTCGTCATTAGTCGCTTCATGGCTTACCTCAAAGCGGTTGGCCTTTAGTTGCGTGTAAATCTCTTCTGAATCGACTAGATTTTTAGAGCAGCCAAGCGTTATAATATTTACCGAGTTTTTTTTCAGCCCTTTTGTTTTCATCCGTATTTAATCTTTACCCTCTTCCAACAAGGAATGGTCAGGCAGAGTTTTGTTTTACACAAAATTAGAGATAAATACAGGATTATGAAACGCTTTTAGTGTTCTTTACGGATTATCAAGAACAGTGGCTACTTTTTGTAGGCTTGCCCAACAAGATAAATACCTACTAGACGCCCTCCAGATAGTACCAACATTAGAATAATAAGTAACCACTTTGGACGTAAGCCATACACATCTATCAAGAGTCGTAGTAAACTTCCAGAATCGAGTAAGGGTAAAATAATTTGTTGTTGTAACCAGTAGTCCGCAGTAGTCCAATCTGCTAGTAATCCATAAAGGGCTGTACCAATAAATATAAGCAAAGCTACTACCAGTAGAAGCGCTAACAAGCGTGCCAACCAAGCAAAAGGCGTTTCTAAAAGTTTTGCGGTACCTAATAATCGGGCATCATTTGCTTCTGCAGCTTTGTATTGGCTACGCCGAACCAAATAAATAGGATAGGTAGCGGCCAAGAATAAAAGGATAACCCATATTATCCCTATCTCTACTTGTGGAAAGAACCTATCGAGTGCACTTTTAAGAAAAAAAACGAAAAAGAAAGCAGCTATGTAATCATACAAAAGCTTTAAGGCCATCGTTGCTAGATTTAAATCTTTTATGTAGGAGATTTTCTACACCTATATTTTTACTTTACAAAAATATCTTTAAATTTCTACTTACAAAATCTATTGCTCTTTTCGCTTGTGAAAACTTTCGTTTACTTCCTTACTATTCTTAGCATCTTTTCTTTGACTGTACAAAAAACCAAAGCGCAGGGCTGTAGTGACGCAGGTTTTTGCACCATGGGCGCTATGAAGCCCGATCAGCATTTTAATCGCCGTGTACAACTTAAGCTTCGTTCGGTGCAAATTGCTCAATATGTGGGAGAAACCGTCTTTGGAGAGATTAACACAGCTACCATCGTAGACCTACAAGTAGGCATCGATGAAAAAAATAGTGTACAGTTCAAACTTCCTTATGTTATTACAACGGGTGATCTAGGGACTAATAGTGGGTTGGGGGATATTTCCGTAAGTTATACACATACCATTTACAACCATAAGGATTACCAGTGGCAGGCTACGATAGGTGGTAAGCTTCCTACGGGTGATGCTACCCGTACAAATGACGAAGGGTTTGTGTTCCCAATGGTGTATCAAACCACCTTAGGCTCTTACGACTTGGTTGGTGGGCTCTCTTTTGTGTCTCGCCGCTGGCTACTAGCCACGGGCATTCAACATCCGCTCAATGCCAACGACAATACTTTTACTCGTACCACTTGGGAGGGTTCTTCTCTGGAAGAAGTAGCCAGAAAGTACCCAGCGGCCAATCAACTTTTACGGGGTACAGACATTATGCTACGTATAGAACGTAACTTTCGTCTCTCCCGCTTCAACTTCCATATTGGCTTGCTTCCTATTTATAGGATAAATAAAGATCAAATTGTGGATCCCGCCACGCAAACACGAATCAAAGTAGATAAAACAACAGGATTGGCACTTTCTGGTCTAGCAGGCTTTGGTTACAACTTCAACACAAGGTCGGGTATTAAAGGACTCTTTGGCGCACGTATTGAAGACAGGGACGTAAACCCAGATGGTCTCTATCGTGAGGTAGTCGCTACGTTGGGTTACGTACTGAGATTCTAAGCCTCTGTATTTTTTACTTGCCAGGCCACCCTTCCTGTAACCTTGCCCAGCAATGGGTTGTCTAAATTTTTATACGCTTTACGCATGACTCCTGAGGAAGAACGTATGTATATCGATCAAGTACTGGCGGGTAATACCCAAGCCTATGCGTACCTCGTTAATCTGCATAAAGACCATGTATTTAATTTGTGCTTGAAGATTGTAAAAAATAGAGAAGATGCTGAAGAAGTGGCGCAAGACGTATTTATCAAGGCTTTTCAAGCTTTAGGAAGCTTTCAACACGGAGCAAAGCTGGCCACTTGGCTGTACAGAATCGCTTACAATACTTCACTTAATAAAATTAAGAGAAAAAAGTTGGTAAAACATTCTATTGATCAAGAGGAATATGGGGTCGCGCATCGGACAGAAGACACTACCTTTGAAAGCCAATTTAATACCTTGAAGCAGGCACAGCAAAAGTATTTCATTCAGCAGGCGCTCGATCAACTCAACGAGGAAGATCAAGTATTACTTACGTTGTTTTATCTTCAAGAAAACTCTATAGAAGAGATCACTGAGATTACAGAGATTTCAAAGAATAATGTAAAGGTGAAACTTCACCGGGCTAGAAAGAAACTTTATAAGCAACTAGCCGTTTTATTAAAAGATGAATTAAATGAGTTGTTATGAGTCAAAAGCAATTGAATTCATTCGAAGAGGAAAAAAATAATAAAGATCAGCTTCCTACTGAGGCTAACTTTATGCACGAACACATAGAAAAGTTTGAAGTTGCCTCGCCCTCTGTGTTTTTCACGGCGAAGGTCATGGATAAGGTTCGTGCGCTACAATACAAAACTTTTTATAAACCTATTTTTAATAAAAAAGTAGGATTTGCTATTATTTGTAGCTGGATCGCCTTGATGGTATATGCGACCACATTGGGGCAAGTAACACCAAAAGGGAAAGTATTGGGTGAACTCAACGCTTGGTTGGCTAATAGCCCTCTTAACCTCTCTTTGCTATTCCTGCAAATAGATACTCCTTGGCTTATTTGGATTGTCATCATTCCTTTAATGATTTGGTCATTTATTTTGCTAGATCGCCTTTTGAAAAAGCGCTTTGGGCGTCTCAAAACAAAGCTATAAAAAACCCTCGCTATTGAGCGCGAGGGTCTGAAACGCGAAACGTCAACCTGTATATAATAAACTACTACTTGCTGCTTTAATTTTTGCTAAAAGTATAAGAATATACCTAAGGCTGGTGCATTGAAGTCAAGATTAGGTCCTATGTTTAAAAAGGTGTCAGCCTCGTCTGCATCTTCTTCTTTTAAACTGGCGAAAGAAATACCATTCACCAACAATTCCATCCCTATTCTATCTGAAAGCATATAAGCCAGACCTGGGTTAAGTCCAATCTGAAACAGGTTAAAGTTGGCGAAGTCTTCGTCTTCTACAGAGGCACTAATAGACCCAAAAGCTACCGCAAGCTCTCCGTAGATAAATAAGCGATCTGACAGTCCGTAGTAGTAGCGACCGAAAGGTGCTACCTGAAATCCTGTTGCACTAAAGTCTACATCACCAAAAGCTGTTTCTTGCTCTTCGTTGGCAAAAGCTAACCCAAAGCGTAAACCTACTGCTATATTATCTTGTATAAAGTAACCTACCCTTGGGGTGAAAGCAAATACCGATAGGTCTGTTCCTGTGGGAAGGTCAATCTCTACATCTGCAAATTCAAATTCGCCACCTGTTTGGAAATTAAGCGCACCACTTATCAGAAAACTCCCCTGCTCAGTTTGACCAAATAAAGAAAAAGAAGTGAATAAACACGCCATAAAAGTAGTAAAAACAATTTTTTTCATAGAATATTAATTTTCGTAAATATTATTGTAATAATTGATTCACTAGTAGTTACAGCAATAAGCTTATAATTGGCTCAAAAAAAAGTGGCTAAGTTGTAGCCACTTAAGAAAATATAGGTTAGGAGCTTTTATAGGTGATTAATTTCTTGTTAGGTAGTGGTAGAGGTAGCTTTAGCTAAACCACCCAGATAGGAACAGTCAAGCAAAGCTTGGGTATTGGTAAAGGGGACTTCTACCTTCTGGTAGCCGAAGCTTTCTTCGAGTGTAAGAATAGAGTTGGCATCCCCCGTACCCATTTCTACATCGCGCATCGTCAACTGAGCAGGATGTTCATAGCCACAGGCATGGGTAATGTCCAGCATTTCCTTTAGCAACGTTTTGATGTAGTTGGCGTAACGCCCTGCTTTGTTTTCAGGATTTAAACCGCTCATCAACCATTTATTCTGGGTGGTAATGCCTACCGGGCAGGTATTGTCGTGGCACTTTTTGGCTTGTATACACCCAATGGATAGCATCGCCTCGCGGGCTACTTGGATACAATCAGCCCCCATAGCAAAGGCCATTAGCGCTTTAGCAGGCAAGCCTAGTCTACCTGAAGCAATGAATACCACGCGGTTGGTAAGCCCTCTTTCAGCAAAAATCTTATATACATCTGAAAAAGCAAAGACAAACGGCATCGATACGTGATCGGCAAAGGAATGAGGCGCCGCGCCTGTTCCGCCCTCTCCTCCATCTATAGTGATAAAATCTGGTCCTTTTCCTGTTGATAGCATCCACTCGGCCACCTCTTCCCACATCGTGAGCTTACCTACGGCTGCTTTAAAACCTACTGGTAAGCCTGTTTTTTCGGCAGTATCTTCTATAAATTCGAGCATCTCTGTTACCGACGTAAAAGCGGTATGTGAAGCAGGCGAAAGGGCTGACTCTCCTTTTTTAATTCCTCTGATAGCAGCAATTTCAGCGTCTACTTTTTTGCCTGGTAAAATTCCGCCCTTGCCTGGTTTAGCCCCCTGAGAAAGCTTAACTTCTATGGCACGGATAAAAGGTTTTTGGTCAACCAGTTGAATAAGTTTTTCCATAGAAAAATTCCCTGCCTCATCTCTTACACCAAAGTAGCCCGTCCCAAAGTGAAACATCACATCTCCCCCATAGGCGTGGTAGGGTGATAAGCCACCTTCACCAGTATTATGGTAAGTCCCTACCGCCATAGAGCCCATATTGAGCGCTTTTACAGCATTCTTCGAGAGCGAGCCATAACTCATCGCTGAGATATTCACAACGGAGTAAGGCCGAAAGGGGCGTTTTCTTTTGTTGTAAGCGCCCATCACCTTGGCACAAGGCAGAAAGTAGGGATTCATTCGGTTAGGGTGAGTGGGCGATAGTTGATAAGGAAATAAATTAGGATTAATAAAGATATGCCCTGAGCCGAAGATATTTTTATCTGTTCCGAAGCCTTCTAGGTTGTTTTCTTTTTTAGAAGAAGCATAGATCCAAGAGCGTTCGCTTCGGTTAAAAGGAAGCTCCTCTCGATTATTCGCTACGATATATTGGCGTAGTTCGGGCCCAATGGATTCTAAGAGATAGCGTAGACGCCCCACAACGGGAAAATTGTGTTTGATGGTTTGTTGCTTATTGGCTACATCGCTTATAAACATATACAGAAGCACCAAGGGAATTAACAACCAAAGATAATGTAGGCTTATCATTTCGAGCTGGATTACCTCCTCAAAGAGGCTACTCATATTTTGGAAAAACTCTTTCATGCAATTCGTTCATTTTTTAGTACATTAGTGAGCAGTTATAGCAAGTGTTTACTATAAGCATAACACAAAGATTATTTTTTAATTATTTAGAACCATGTGGACAGAGCAAGATAACAAATTATCACGAACTTTTAAGTTTAAAGACTTTGTAGAGGCTTTTGGCTTTATGAGCCAAGTAGCCCTTTTAGCAGAAACCCACGGCCATCACCCCAATTGGTCGAATGTGTACAATGAGGTCACGATTGAATTAACCACCCACGATGCGGGCAATACCATTACAGAGAAGGACAGAAAGTTGGCCAAGGCAATTGATGAGTTGGGTAGTGTCGCTTAGTACGTAAGGGCTTACTGTTATTATCGTTTCTTTTACCAATTGTGAAACGAGTAAACGAAGTGTTCGTTTCTCCCCTCACTGAGATCAACCCAGTTCTTACTGCTTATTTAGGTAAAGCACAAGCTTTCAAGAAGGCGTCTTTTTTATCTTTAGAAAGATTTACAATGTCATTGTTATTCATAATGATGTAGCCTCCATCTTGCCTAACGTATTGCTTGACTTGGTAGAGGTTAATGTAGAAAGAACGATGGGTTCTATAGAACATTTGTGGATCGAGAATATTCACAAAGCTCTTGATATTTTTTGAGACGAGTATGGGCTCTTCATGGAGCAATACAAATTTAGTATAAGCTCCTTCTGCTTTTAAGTAAAGTATTTCATTGACATCTATAAATACGAGTCCTTCAGCAACAGGAAGCGCAAGCCGATTAATGGTGGCTTGATCCAAGTTGGCTTGTAGCGTTTGTAAGCGCTTATTTATTTGGCTACGCGCTTGCTTTTCTACTTTTTCTATTGCTTTAATCAACAAGTCGATCTGGATGGGTTTTAGGAGATAGTCGATCGCCGAAACCTGAAAAGCCTTGATGGCATATTCTTGATAAGCAGTTGTAAAGATTATTTCAAAAGTTACCTCTTCTACAAAATCGAGTAACTGAAAGCCTGAGTAGTTAGGCATTTCTATATCTAGGAGTACTACATCAGGTTGGTATTTTTTAATGGCTTTGAGCCCTTGAGGGGCATCGTCTGCTTGCGCTACTACTTGTACTTGTGGACAATACTCTTCAAGCAGTTTTTCCAGAATGCGACGAGCACGTGCCTCATCGTCAATGATAATTGCACTCAACATAGTTATATTCAATTTTGGAAGGGAATGTTAAAGACTACTTTTGTACCCTTGGCTTCCCCATTTTCGTTGTATAGATCAATAATTTTTACCAAAATTATGTTTTTTCTTCCATAATTCAAGAGTTCTAGTCGTTTTTGTGTGGCACTTGTGGCAAAAGATTTATACCTGAATTTCTGTGCTGCTTTGATCTCAGCCGAGCGCCGCCGTCCTATTCCGTTATCTTCTACTTCTACGCTTAAGTAATCTTCTTTGTCGGATAGTTTGAAAGTAACCGTTAGTTTTTTGTTTTCTTTTTTATGCAATAATCCGTGTTTGATGGCATTCTCTACGTAAGGCTGTACCAACATGGATGGAATTTCAATTTCTTCTGGTATTACCTCTTTATCTACTATGATTTGATAGGTAAGGCTTTCTTCAAATCTGATAGCTTCTAGCTCTAGGTAAAGATTTAAGGCGCGGAGTTCATCTTCGAGGCTTACAGTAACTTCATTAGACATATCGAGTGTAAGGCGCATAAGGTCTGCAAATTTTCCCAAATACTGGTTGGCAAGTCGTTTTTCATTGAGCAAAATAAATTCTTGGATAGAATTGAGTGCGTTGAAAATAAAATGTGGGTTCATTTGCACCTTAAGTGTAGCAAGCTGAGAGCCTCTCAACTCTTGCGCTACATGCGCGTTGCGTTGAATAGTACGAATACGAAACCAAAAGAAAATGCTAACTACTGTTATAAGTCCTATTCCTACTAGTGTAAGAAACCACCAAGTTCGCCAGAAAGGAAGCGCTACTGTAATATGGATGATGGCGGTTCCTTCACTTTCTACACCATCTTCATTGATGGCTTTTACCATAAACTCAAAATCGCCACTGGGCAAGGAGGGATAACGCGCAAAGTTATTATCACTACTGGTGTAGATCCAAGTGGAATCTACCCCTACCATTTTGTACTTATAGCTAAACGTCCCTCTACTTCGGTAGGCAATTCCTTGAAAGTCGATGATAATATTATTTTGTTCGTGACTTAAGCGGTAAACGGGCTGTAGTGATTGATTTTTTTCTTTAATGCGAAAAGCTGTTATATAAATAGGCGGAGGTACTTTGTTAGGAGAGAGCTCACTTTCTGGAAAACGCATAATACCATTGGCAGTGGCTAAGTATACCATTCCATCTTGCACGATTAAGTCTGTCACTTCATTGCTAATAAGCCCATCCTGCCTGTTAAAGGTATATACTTCATTATTTTTCGTATCGATGTAGTGAAGGCCTCTGTCGGTAGCTACCCACACCTGATCTCCAAACGTCTTTACTACTCTACAAAAATTACTGTTCAAGCCGTTTTCCTTATCGAAGTGGTAGACCATCTTTTTATTTTTTAAGCCATATAGCCCTCGTTCAGAGGTGGCCACCCAAATAATCCCATCATTCCCTTGTGCCAGCGAATACACAATTAAAGGAGTGATTACCTCATTATTAGGCTTCCATTCTCTTTCTTCAAAATCCTCGTAGTAGTAGAGTCCATCTGCATAGCCTACCCAAATTCTTTTTTGAGGCTGCTCTACTTCGATGGCACGGGTTCGTTTGTTGCGTAAGTAAACCATGCCCTCTTGGAGCGATTTTACATCGCTCCGATCACTTCTTACAGAAGCAAATGTACTATCGTATAATAGGTAAGCCCCGCTGGCTGCACAGCCTGCCAAGCGTTGTTCGTCGTATAAATCAAGGTCTTTGTTAGCCGAACTAATAGCGTACCGCTCTCGAAAAGTAAGTGTAGTATCAATAATATTGTAGCGCCAGGCCTCCAACCACAACTGATGATGACGAGGATGATAGAAAAGTACCTCAATATTTTTATTGTCTTCTGCTACTTGGCGTTGTCGCAGTATGTTCAGTTCCTTGTCTGTTTTGTATAAACGTCCATTAACAGAGCCTAGGTAAAGATGTCCATTGGCATCGGTAGTCATTCGATTTATATGATCATCACTAAATAATGAATTGCTGCGATTGTAAAATAGAATTTCTAGAGAAGGTACAAAAAAGAGCCCACCCCCCAAGGTACTAATCCAAATATTACCTTCTCGGTCTTTGAGTATATACGAAACAGCCTCATTGGGTAGGAAACGTTTTTTGAAAAGCGGCTCCCCTTTCTCGTTGATAATACGAATACCCCCTTGCCCTGCCAGCCATATATTCTTCTTTTCATCTTGGTATACCTCATTGACCCAATGGTCTTTTTTTAGTTTTTTCCAAGTAGTTTTGTCGTTTCTTGTCTTACGAGGAATGATATATAACTTATTTTTTATACCATTCTCTACACCTACCAATACTTCTTTTAAAGGAGTAATCTCCATTTCTTCTGATGTGCGTAAAACTTTTTTCAGCCCCCTTTTACTGATAAGGTATGCTCTACCTCTTACGCTTAAACCCCAAAGTTCATTTCCTTTTCGAATAATTTCTGAGACACTTTTTTCATCAATTTTAATCCACTTTTTGGTACGTGCTATGTATTTATACAAGTGATCACTATTGACGTACACATTATCTTCTTCGTCTATTTCGTAGCCGGCTGAATAATACCTTTTGATATGCTTTGGTAGGATAAACTCCTTGATGGTATCGTCTTCTAAGTAAAAAATTTGCCCTACAAAGTTACACATCCAAATACGCCCTTGGCTATCTTCACGAAGTCTACTAATGGCTCTTCCTAAGGCGGTTTCAGCTTCATAACGCTTAAAATGCTGGCCGTCGAATCTACATAAGCCTGCTTCTGTGCCCAGCCATAGGTAGCCCTTACTATCTTGATAAAGGTGGAATATTTCCATGTTGGGTAACCCATCCTCATCAGTAAAATGCCGATAAGAGAACTCTTGTGCCTCAGCAATGGGTAAAGATAAAATAAAGACTACTACATAAGTAACACACCACCCCAACACATACGTTATAGAAGGTAGAGAAGAAATCAAGTTATTTACAATCTTTTGTGTAATTTTATCCTAATTATACCAACGGTACAATTTAAGTTAAAAACCATGTTGTTAAAATATATTTTTTATCTATTTCTTGCTATTGCTCTTGTCAGTTGTACCATTGCTATTCCTGCAAGTAAAGTGAAGGGGTATCCAACCGATATTTATTATCGTAATGACATACCTGATCAACCCTATACAGCTATAGACTATGTATACCTGAATGACGAGCGCCCCAATCAAGCCAATAAATACATCCGAGAGGATCTTATAGAGCAATATGGGCAATTGCCTAAGAGCTATACCTACAATGAAAAAGAGTATCTCCTCTACCAGCTTTCTAAAAAAGCCAAAGACTTAGGCGCAGATGCCTTGGTAGAAGTAGAATACCAACTTTATATTAAGAAAGAGGTGTATGGTTACAACCTAAAGGGCTTAGCTGTTAGATATACACAGCCTAAAAACAACTACCGTAATCATTAAAGTACCTCGCTATTTACTATGCCAACGCCTCGTTGATGTCTGGTAGCCTTCCTATCTGTTTTAGGGCAACCACATGTGATTTTAAAGCCTCACCAAAGGTTTCATTTTCCTGATAAGGAACACCAAACTCTTCTGCTGTTTGCTTTACAATAGGTGCAATATTAGGATAATGCACGTGGCACATTCTAGGAAATAAATGATGCTCTACTTGAAAGTTGAGCCCGCCTACGTACCAAGACAACCATTTATTTTTTCTTGAGAAATTTACTGTAGTATATAGCTGATGAACGGCCCAATGGTTATCTATATTTCCTTGCATATCAGGTAGTGGATGCGTAGCACCTTCTACTACATGTGCTAGCTGGAAAACAACCGTCAAAATGATGCCTCCTACGAAGTGCATTAACAAGAAGCCAGTGATTACTTGTAAGGCTGGTAGATGGAAAAAGTAGATGGGTATAAATAGAAGAATAAAGAAATAAACAATTTTATCAATTACCATACGAATCAAAAAATTTGTATTTTCCTTTCTATTGTTTGGATTTACACCATTAGCGTTGTATTTAAAAAACTGTACAAAGTCTTTTAAAGCTGCCCAGTACAAGGTTAGTAGCCCATAGAAGAAAAAAGCATAAATGTATTGATATTGATGGAAGCCTTTTCTCTCTGTGTTTGGTGAAAACTTTAGGGCTAGCTTATTCTCTACATCATCATCCATATCAGCAATATTGGTGTAGGTATGATGTAAAATATTATGCTGTAGCTTCCAGTTCAAGGTTGAACCACCTAATAGGTTGAGCGTATGCGCCATTATACGATTAATAGTCTTGTTGGGAGAGTAAGCCCCGTGGTTAGCATCATGCATTACACTCATGCCTATACCTGCTAGCGCAACTCCCATAGCAAACCAAAGCAACATATTTGCCCAAACAGGTAACTGTAGGGTCAGGATCGCTACAAAAGATAGGATGTATGCCGAAAGGAGTACGATTGACTTGATCACCATCTGTGTATTGGCATACTTAGATATATTTCTTTCTTTAAAGTAGTGGTCTACTCTTTTTTTGAGTACAGAAAAGAATTGGTTTTTGTCTTTGTTAACAAACTTTACTTTGCCTTTTAATTTCATGATAATGATTTTATCCCTTTTAATTGATTGTTATGAGACTTGTATGCAGCGTGCACTTTTCACAAGCTGATATTCAATGTGTATTGGGCTGGTACTTTAAACTAGCAAGAAAGCTGCTATGGTTATCTGATATAAATGGCTGATCGATTGGTTAAATAGACTTATGCCGGTAGTTTTTTCGCAATTCATATTAAGATTTATCAAAGATAAAGATTCTTTTCAGAAAACGGGTCATTTTACAGAATAAAATCTCTTTTCACCCTGTTTAGTTGGAGGCCAGTAACTCTTTTGCACTTAAAATGGCACTCTCAGAAGGCTCAGCACCGCTAATCATCTGCGCAATTTCGTGTATTCTTTCTTCTTGCGAAAGCGCTTTCATTTGGCTTATCGTTCGCTCTGTTTTATCCATTTTATATACAAAATAGTGCTTATCTGCCTTTGCAGCAATCTGATGTAAATGGCTAATAGAGACTACTTGATGCTGTAAAGACATGTCCTTCATCATACTGCCTACTTTCAAAGCAATCTCTCCAGAAATACCTGTATCGATCTCGTCGAAAATAACCGTAGGCATAGCTGTTTTACCAGCCAATACATACTTAATACACAGCATAAGGCGCGAGAACTCGCCCCCAGAAGCTACTTTACGAATCTCTTGTGGTACTACTCCCTTATTAGCACTGAAAAGTAAATTAATCCTATCAATTCCCTCCAGTGTTGGCGCCACCGTTTCCATTTGTATGTCTAGGGTAGCATTGGGCAGCCCTACCTCTTTAAATAAAGCAGAGAGGTCTTGTTGGATCAGTGGTATGGCCGCCTTACGTCGTGCGGAAATTTGCTGCGCAAGCGTCATTAGTTGTGCCTCGCTTTGTTGTATCTGTTGTTGTAACTGTGCCAGTTCATCATCAAAGCTGAGTACGCGTGCTACCTTCTCTTCAAGTCTCTCCTGTACAGCCAATAGCGCTTCATTGGTGTTGACTTTATGCTTCTTTTGTAAATCGTAAATGGTACTCAGGCGATCCTGTATATTTTGTAGTTGCTCTGGGTCTAGTTCTACTTTCTCTGCCTCGCTTTCTATTTCGGCAGCTACTTCTTTAAGTTCTATTAGGCAGCTTTCTGCTCGTTCGTGCAAGGAAGTGTACTGGTTGGTCAGTTTACCTAGTTGTACTAAGGTGCTTACTGCTTGTCTGAGCGCCTCTAGTGCCGCATAATCGCTTTTATCGAGTATTTCGTCCACCAAGCTGAGCTTCTCACCAATTTCTTCTGCATTTTCTAGTACACGAAGCGATTCCTCCAATGTTTCTTGCTCGTCCTCTTTGAGATCGGCAGTTTGGAGTTCTTCTAATAGAAATTTATTATAATCTAACTCTCGTTTTTGTAGATCGCTGTCAGTCAATAGTTGCTCATAGCGTTTTTGTAAACTCGTATGGATTTTAAATTGTTGGCGATAAGCCTGTAGCGCAGGCGTTTGTTGGGCATAGGCATCAACTATTTTTAATTGAAACTGCTGCGTTCCCAACTGTAGATTATCGTGCTGAGAGTGAATGTCGATAAGTCTTCCTGTAACCTTATGAAGCGTTTCCAAAGTCACGGGAGTATCGTTGATAAAAGCTCTTGATTTACCACTGGGTGAGATTTCTCTTCTGATAATTGTTTGCGGATCATAATCAAGTCCTTCTTCTTCAAACAAAGGCTTCATCTGATAAGCAGCAATATGGAGGGTTCCCTCAATAATACACTTCTCTGTCTCGCTAAAAAGCGCTTTACGCTCTACGCGATTTCCTAGTAGTAATCCTATGGCGCCCAACATAATGGACTTCCCCGCACCTGTCTCACCTGTAATGACATTGAAAGCCTTATGAGGAGACATGGACAACTCTTCAATTAATACATAGTTTTTAATATAGAGGTGTGTTAGCATCGTTTGTATTTTCGTGAAGGGTAGTATTTTGTGTACATGGCTAGTAAATAGCTTTTTGATCTACCACTATTTCTTCTATGTCTGCAATAAGAATCTTATGTTGCTTTTGCTTCATATCTTTTAGGATGAGTTGCTCAGCAGCTATCACGAGGCAAAACCCTGTGGACGTAGCCCCTGATCGTAGTATCACTTGCACTAACTTATTGAGCAGTTGTAAACGCTGCGGTACAATTTGCGCTTGAAATACCCTTTGCTGCCTTTTTCCCATACTGTCATTTAATTCCCTCTTATTTGTGTAATTCTGTTGTAGCGGGCAGTTTTTCCAGGATCTATTTTCACTAAGATGTCTCGTGCTGCCTGCTTAATGGGATCTTCTGCCGTACTAAATATTCCTACCAGCTCTTCTGCCTTGGCATCTAAAAATGAATTGATCAATACAGAGCTTGGTTTCAGGCGATTAATCGTCTCTAAATCCTTTAGAAAAGCAAGCATGTTTTCGTGTGCCTTTGCCTTTTCTACTGTATACGTATCTAAAGAGAGTCGGTGGTACTTGTATAGCCCTTCTCTAAAAGAAGCCATTTGTTGGCTCATCAAGTTTTCAATAAGCCAATAGCGATTACGAGAATCTCCTCTTTGCCAAGCGGGGTTGGCAGAAGTGCTTTGTGCAGTACTAGAAACATTAAAGGCTTTCTCGATGTATTCTATTCCACCATTTTCTGCAAAACTATCGTAATCTATGCCAATAATTACATAAGCGTAAAAACCTAACATAGCACTTAGATCACCAAAGAAAACATTGTCATTAAAGTCTAGAGGCTGCGCCTGCACATAGTTAAAGGAGAAGTTTCTATCTACAAATAAGAACATTGGCGACTCATAGGTAGTATTGTATACTGGTCGAGTTGCTGTAATTTGCGCCGTTCCTTCATAATCGCCTGTAGTAAGGCTTCCCGTTAACAGGGTAATTTCTATTTTACAGTTAATCTTCTCTTCTTCATCAAAGTTATCGTCGGTCCACTTTCGCGTGTTCATAAACTCCGAGATCGTTTGCTCCATCTGTCTGAAAATTTGGCGCTCTGTGGCTTGAGCAGTTTGTATTTGCTGATCCACAACGATTACCTGACAGTTTAACTCCTGTGCCGATAGTGGATAGCAGCCGCACAAAATTGCTACACTCACCCATAATTTCTTGACTAAACTCATTCTCAGTATGTTTTTACGTCTATTACAAAAATAGGAAAATAAGCCTTTAGAAAAAAGTAGTAGGCTGGTAGCCTGTATATTTACGACAATGCTAGCTTACTTCTTTTAAAACAGCTAAGTCTTTTCCTACTTCGATAAAAGATTGGATGGCGCGATCCAAGTGCGCTTGTGTATGTGCCGCTGAGATTTGTACCCGAATACGGGCTTGTCCCTTAGGCACTACTGGGTAGAAAAAGCCAATTACATAAATACCTTTTTTCAGTAAGGCGTCTGCAAACTGCTGCGCTATCACCGCATCGTATAGCATAATAGGTACAATAGGATGTGTACCAGGTTTAATATCAAAACCAGCCGCTGTCATTTTTTCACGAAAGTATAAAGTATTAGCCTCTAAACGATCACGTAGCTCAGTGGTTTGAGAAAGTAAATCGAAGACGGCTATCGAAGCTCCCACTACAGCAGGTGGCAAGGTGTTAGAGAATAGGTAAGGTCGTGAGCGTTGTCGTAACATATCAATAATTTCCTTTCTTCCTGAAGTAAATCCTCCAATCGCTCCTCCTAGTGCTTTTCCTAGTGTACCAGTGATAATATCAATACGACCCATTACATCACAGTGCTCGTGTACTCCTCTGCCTGTTTTACCCATAAAGCCGGTTGAATGGCACTCGTCACTCATTACGAGCGCATTGTATTGTTCTGCTAAATCACATATCTTATCGAGCTGTGCAATGGTACCATCCATAGAAAATACACCATCTGTAACAATAATACGGTGCCGGGCGTCTTGTGCTTCTTGTAGTTTGGCTTCTAGGTCTGCCATATCATTGTGTTGATAGCGATAGCGCTGCGCCTTGCATAACCGTACGCCATCAATAATAGAGGCGTGGTTAAGTGCATCTGAGATAATCGCATCTTGATCGTTCAGTAAGGGCTCAAATACACCTCCATTGGCGTCAAAGGCAGCCGCATAAAGGATGGTATCTTCTGTTCCTAAAAAATCTGCTATTTTTTGCTCTAGGGTTTTATGGATGTCTTGCGTACCACATATAAATCGTACCGAAGAAAGACCGTACCCGTGGGAGTCAATGGTGGCTTTAGCAGCTTCTATTACTTTGGGATGTGAGGATAAGCCAAGGTAGTTATTCGCACAAAAATTAATCACTTCTGCGCCGTCTTGTAATTGAATATCCGCGGCTTGTGGAGAGGCGATGATTCGCTCTTTCTTATATAGGCCAGCTTTTTCGATCTCTTCTAATTCTTTCTCTAGTACAGGCTTTAGGGTCTTATACATAACTTTTAGGATTTTATTGCCAAAGGGTATTTTCTACGAATATCGTTGATTAGAAATTTTTTTTGTGTTTCAAAGCTATTGAGATGTACTTGCTCGTACAGTGTTTTAAAGGCTTGCCAACGAGTCGGCTCAGCGTGCTGAAATAACTCACTGTTGATCTTTTTTTTCATTAAATACGCCACAAAATCTAGTTCCTTCATACAATACTCGTAGGTTACTTGTCACTTAAACATAAAGTACATAGGGTTGTTACAAAGCTAGTGTAAAACTTTATAATAGACTATTTTTTACTCTAAAAGTACAAAATATTCCCTATCTTTGCGCTTCATATATTAATCGCTTATGAGTACACCTGTAGAAAATATTTTAGTAACGGGCGCAGCCGGGCAACTAGGCACGGAGCTTACGGTAGCCTTGCAACAAATGTACGGAAAAAATCACGTAATTGCCTCAGATGTGAGGATACCTCGTGAAGAACGCCAAGAAGTCTTGGGTATTTTTGAGAAGTTAGACGTTCTCAATCCACAGTCGCTAGGCGAAATCCTAGACAAGTACCATATCACACAGGTGTATCATTTGGCAGCAATGCTTTCGGCTACTGGTGAAAAACACCCCAAACACGCTTGGCAACTCAATATGCAAGGCCTTATCAACGTGCTAGAGGCTGCTGTAGAAAAAAATCTTCATAAAATCTACTGGCCGAGTTCTATTGCTGTTTTTGGACCCACTACGCCCAAAGAAAATACCCCTCAGTTTTGCTCTATGGAGCCTACTACGGTTTACGGCATTAGTAAACTGGCTGGAGAAGGGTGGTGTCAATATTACTTTCGTAAACACGGAGTAGATGTAAGGAGCTTACGCTATCCTGGTTTGATTGGTTATAAATCTATGCCAGGCGGTGGTACTACAGACTATGCCGTAGATATCTACCATAAAGCGCTCTTTAATGGCGTGTATGAATGCTTTTTAGAAGCAGATACCTACCTGCCTATGATGTATATGGAAGATGCCATTAAAGCTACCTTAGATATTATGCACGCTGATAGTGATGCTATTTCAGTACGTACTAGTTATAACTTGAGTGGTATGAGCTTTAGTCCAGCGGAAATTGCCAAGGCCATTCAGGCGCATATTCCTCACTTTCAAATGCATTATAAACCAGACTTTAGACAAGCCATTGCTGATTCTTGGCCTCGCTCAATCGACGATAGTCAAGCAAGAAAAGATTGGCAGTGGCAGCCAGACTATGATCTTGCTCGGATGACAGCAGTAATGCTAGAAAACGTCAAAATTGGCGTAGAACAAGGACTTATCGTTTAAAAGAAGCAGGCGTTTCGATTAATATAGTCGAAACGCCTGCTTCTTTTCCATCAATATCGTATGAAAGTTAGTCGCCCACTCTTGTCCATACATTTGCTTTTCCAGACTTAGCGTTAAAGAGACTCATTTTTCTCTGTCCATTATCGTTTTTCACGGTCATATAAGTTTCCATAGCAGCTCCATTAGACGCTTTGTAGGCTACATACTTATTGTAGTCATAATCATTTTGCCATTTTACAAAAAACCAAATTCTATTCTGTTGTCCAGCCATGTTTTGGTACTTAAAGCCTTCGTCCGTTTCAACCACATAGAAATAAGCCCCTGAGGTTGACTTCCACTTTCCTGCTACTGACATTTGTGCCTCAGCATCGATATTTGTAAATAAAACGAATAAAAGGCTTAGTGTAAATACTTTAAATAATACTTTCATAGGATCTCTTGTTTTTGTTTTAATCAATATATGATTAAATCATCATTAGATAAATTCTGTAAGAGATACAGGTACAATAAGCCTATATGAAGGGTGTACAGTAGCAGGAAGCTTGTGCGACTTTATTCACTTTCTTTCATAATATTTTTATATTTATTACGTGCTGATTACGAGCAACTAAAGATACTTTTGTGTGTTTCTTCAAAAGAAAGGGATGAGAGGCGGTTAGTTTGCTTTACAAAAAGTACTTTCTATAATTTACCGCCAATTAATACATAGTATTTTTTTACAAATAACTGCTTTAGTGCGCTTTATAAGCCTCAAGTAAGGCTTCATAAAACAAGTCACCTTGAATTTCATAGCCTGTCTTGGAGAAATGCACACGGTCTTTCGCAGCCAGACGTGCAGCTTGCCACTTTCCTATCGAGCTGTAGCCGCCCATTACTTGGTATAAATCCCACACAGCCAAATTGTATTGCCTAGCTAGTTCGTAGAGAATATTATTGACTTTCAATGTATGAGGATTGTAACGGTAATCCCGTAAGTAAGTATCTCCTGGGGTAGTGAGTAGGATGGCTGCTTTGGGGCAAGTGCGCCTTACCTGCTGAATCAATTGTTGGTACGATGCTTTAAAGTGTTGTGTATTGAAGTTTATTTTATAGCAATCATTCGTACCCAAAGAGATAATCACCAGATTTGGCTGCAAAGACTTTATATGTGTTGCTAGCTGTGTACTTCCTAGAAAAGAGGTAACCTTGGCGCCATTTACCCCTACCGAATGATAAACCACTCCTGATTGCTTACTTGCTAATGCTACTCCTTGAAAAGTGAAGTGATCCTGTGATAACCTATTTTTTTGAAAACTAATGCCTACTTGATGGGTAGGTTGTGTAAGGATAAATTCTGCGTAGCCATCCTTAAAAATACGATGTGGTGGTAAAAAACCATAGCCATCCCAAATACGTGGATTAAAGAGCGAGGCTTGATCAGTCGGGTAATAAAGCCGTACCCGATCCGTTAGGTAGGTAGTCCCTATTGCTTTGGGTTTAATATCAAAGCTAGCTTCTACGTCATACGTGGTAGCTACCATTCCGGCTAAGCCCCAACTACACCTCTTTTTAGTTTCTATATTACGACAGCCCTCCCAACGGCCATACTTCTTGAGTACAATAGTACTAGGGTCATAGGTACGCGTGATAAGCCCACAAGGAAATAGATACCCTCGCCCACCATTGCCCCAGTCAGCTTGTTGATGGAAGCGCTTCCTTATTTGCCCTGTAAAGTAATCAGCTTGAATATGTGAGTCGCCAAAATGCACAATATTGACTTGCCCGTGTTGGGTATACTTTAACGTATCTAGTGCTGCATAAAAAGGCTTTAAAGTATTTTTCTGAGGTAAAAAAAGATGATTTTTTTCGTAAGCAATAAAACGATGTTGTGTAGTATCTTTTATACTTGTTTCTAAAGCAGGAACTAGGCTACCCGCCAACTGATAAGAAAGAGCCGTTTGGTCTGTGCACGCTACTGATAACCAAAGCCAGAAAAAATAACTTCTACGGACAGTATTACATATTCTCAGGCGTGCTTGTGTAGCCAGATAGGTATTTTTCATATTCATAAATAAGGGCTTCATACAGTGCTTCCGACACGATATTGGCTCCTCGGTAAGAAAAATGAGTGAAGTCTTTCTCCGCCAAAGGGGGTTTATTAAAGACCCAACTAGGCATTGAGTTTTTTCCACCCATTACTTCGTATAAATCCCAAAAAGCGCAGCCCGCTTTGAAAGCTGCATTGCGTTGGGCATCACGTAGCTTCTCTATATTAGGATATGATACATAGTCTCCATTTTTATTATAAGAGCGATCGGAAGTACCTATTACTAGAATGCACATGTCAGGAGCCAAGCTTTTTAAAAACTTTAGTTGGTTGTAGAACCCTCGCTCATAAAAAGTATAGTCGCTGAGGTTTTGGTCTACATTGACCCCATACTGTACAATCATCATTTTTACCTTTAGTGCTTGCATTTGTTGTTGAAGATGTGCAGCATTCATCTTTGTAAAGTCTAGCCCAGAGCTTCCTCTAATGGGCACGTTGTCAAAAGTGATTCCTTGGTTGCAATCTAACGCCACCCCATATATTTGTGGATTGGCAGGGCTTTTAAAGTGTACCGTTACTTGTTGAAACGCATTTGTAAGGGTAGTTTGGTATACACCTGCCTGTGAAGTAGGAGAAAACGATTCCTGCGCTACTGTATCGGCGCCTTCAAGAATAGAGATACGCAAAGGCGCTTGCGGATTATGGTACAAGACTTTGATATTTTCTACTCGCTGGTCTTTTTGGTGTGCTGCGTTTGATCTGCGATAGGTAGCTTTTGCCTCATACCAAGTAGTAAAATCAGCAACTAGGTTTGTAGAGTCTTCTGCTTTAGGAGTGGCTGTAAGGGCTTTTCCAAAACGGTAATAGTTGGCTAGTAAGCCGTAGGTATTAGGGTTGGCACGACTGTATCCTTTCCCAAAAATAGGATGATACTGCCAAGTAGCATCATTTTGCTGCGTTACGGAGATTTTCATGTTAAGTTGGTTGGTAAGCGGTTGCAGTCCACCACCACAGCCCCCAAATCGTTCTTGAAAACGATTTCGTAAGTAGGCCGTCATGCGATCTCCTTCCAGTTGAGAATCGCCATAGTGTATCACTCTTATCAACGCGTCGCTTGCTCCTTGATTGACACTTTTCAGATAGGTAAAGAAAGGAGCCAAGGCCTGCGGATGATCTGGCGAATACTGGATACGTACTTTGTAAGAAACAGTATCGGTTTCGTATTTAGAGGGATCAAAAGTTTGCGTATCGGCCTGTGTAGTATCTTGTGGGTCAGTTGTTTGCTTTGAAGTAGGCTGCTTTTTACTACGGTCAAATTTATCTTTGATCCCAGAAATATCTGCATAAGTAGGCTTTTCTTTAAGGAGTGTATTTTGATAGTTGAAAAAACGCAGCTCATATTCTCCCAGTAGCGGAACCTCGTCTGGTAAGAAGAACATCAATATGCCCAAAGCAACAAATACGTACACACACAGTAAAAGAGGTCTTAAAGGTTTAATCATTATTACTGATTCATTTAAGCATAGCCACAACTATTATTACTATCTCCCTTTACAAAGGTAAGAAGTACGTCTATTTTTGACTATTGATTTTAACTAAATTTTGTGAAAAACTAATATTTGACATTCATCCTACATTATTGGATATTTGTCATGTCATATCTGTACTATTATTATTCCATGAAATACATCCTCTTTGTCTTCGTAGGTTTACTCTTTTTGGGTGCATGTCAGCAGAGGCACTCTACTGCAGAAAAAACACCTGAGCGCACGCCACCTGTAGACTCTACAGTAACTTCTACGATTGATACAGTAGCCTTGATTGGCGATTATGTTCTTTCTACACCCTTTTTTCAAGAACGTCCTCAACAAGCTACACAGCATGCACTTACCGACTTTTTCGCGCAGCTACAAGACTCTTCACAAACCACCCACATTTTGTATTACGGAGACTCCCAGATAGAGGGAGATCGTATTACTTCTTATATACGTACACATCTACAGGAGGTTTGGGGAGGCAAAGGGGTTGGCTTCTTGGACTTTGATGACATTGCAGATAATATTAATGTAGTGCGGCGCCGTTCGGGTAATTGGCGGCGTGATACTTTTTTTAATAAGCCTCGTAAGGATGGAAGGTATGGGATTGGGGGCACTACCTCTACCTACACTGGTGACAGTGCTTGGGTCAATTTTCAATTACGTAATCATTTTTACTACGATCAGGTGTATTTACTTTACCAGCAGCCACATAATATGGCTTGTACGCTCACCTGCTATGACCTTAGCAATGGGGAAGTACTGAGTCGATTGGTACTTCCGCCTTCTCAGTCGCCTACTAAGAAAATCCTTTTCAATACACCCCTTACACGCCGTTTTCAGTTAGTTTTTGAGGGCCCCAGCCCCCTTCTTCTAGGACTTTGGGTGGATGGGCAGGAGCAACTTCAGTTGGATAGCTTTGGGATGCGTGGTCACGCAGGCTACGGACTACTCACCATACAAGATGACTGGCTAGCGGAGCAGGCAACCCTTTTGGGAACAGGCTTGGTAGTGCTCCACTATGGCGCTAATGAGGTACCTTATATTAGAACTGAAGCACAGTTAGAAAACTTTGAGAAAAGGCACCAGCAACTTATTGATAAAATTAAAGCTAACATCCCTCAAGCGTCTATTTTGATTGTAAGCATCAGTGAAATGGGTAATTTCCGTACAGGACTTCCCTACACGAACTTATCACAAATACGAGATATACAACAAAAGCTTGCTAAGAAGAATAGCTGTGCTTTTTGGGACGTCCTAGGGATGATTCAGGACAGCACACGTACTACAAGTTGGAGAGAGGAAGGCCTTATTGCTTTTGATGGCCATTTTACCCCCAAGGGGCATCAAAAAGTAGGAAAGACCTTGGCTGATGCCTTGCTTCAAGCATCAAAAAACTATCAACATATAGAAAATATTAAAAAAAATCCTCAAAAATATATCTCTCCGTAGCTTTTTTTAGTTAAAATCTTAAGATGGCAACTAAAAAGTACTTATTTTTGCTATGTTTATTACAAGTTTCTTTACAAGTGTAAGATATTGTGTTGAATTAGTAGGTTATTATTTTTTCTTCTTACGTTAGAAACTTTTGCAAAAAAAGCTCGTTTGCTTATATTTAGGCACTAAATAGATTTTATGATGCGATTAAACGCCCACAATTGTGTTATAGCAATCATCACTATAATACTTTTTTCAACTACGCTTGTGTTCGCTCGTCCTATTCCTACGGATTCGGCAGGGTTTGCAGAGCAACTTCTCAAGAAGATTCATTACGCAAAGCGTTATGGCTTTATCCATTACGACCAGAACCACCTAGAGTGGCAAAGCTACCAAGCGATTGCTCCTTTCTTTGAAAAGCTAAAGCAAACGCAAAGTCGTAAGGTAAATATCCTACACATAGGAGACTCGCACGTTCAGTACGATTTGCAATGTGGGCAAATGCGCAATCGTTTACAAGAACTATTCGGGTATGGTGGCCGAGGTTTTATGTCTCCTTACTCTGCTGCTAGAACGCACGCTACGTACGACTACGTAGTGACCCATCGTGGTAAATGGCAAGCTGCTAAAAATACACACTACAAACCTAGTTTACCACTAGGCGTTACAGGCATTACCGTAAAGACAAGCGATGTATTCGCTAGCTTTAAGTTCAAGTTTTTGATTAGCAAAGAGGTTCAAAAAAGCTTTAGAAAAGTTAAAATCTACGCAAAGCAATCTGCTGAGAGCTTCGACTTGAAAATTAAAGCAGGTGATTTTACTGAGCCTATCTTAGTAGACTTAAATACACCTACAGGAAAGCCTTATGTAGAAGTACTATTACCTGCTGCTAGCCAGCAAATAGAGTTTATTGTACACAAGACAGCGCCAGAGCAGAAATATTTCGAATGTTATGGTATTTATGTTGAGAGTGACGAAGATAGTGGTATTGTATACAGTAGTGTGGGGATTAACGGCGCTGCATTGAGTAGTATTTTGAAGCAATCGCTACTCAGTGAGCAAGTGAAGGACCTTTCCCCTGACTTGATTGTGGTAGATTTAGGGGTGAATGATTTTTATATGAATAATACGGCTGATGCTACTACAGAGAGTAGATTGCGCAGGCTAGTACAGCGCCTCAAAGAGGCTGCACCTAAAGCCGTTATTCTTATTACCAACGTACAGGATGTATACTATTATCGTCGTAATATTACCGCCTGTGTCAAATATGCGGAACTTACCCGTAAAGTAGCACTGGAAAATAACTGTGCTTATTATGACTACTTTGCTGTAAGTGGCGGTAAATATGCGATGCAGAAATGGTATAGCTACGGCTTGGCAAAAAGTGATAAAATTCACCTTACTAACAAAGGTTATAGAGTAAAGGGTGAGTTGTATCTCAACGCACTTCTTAACTCTTTCTATACTTTAATGACACATACAGCCGTAGATAACTTTATTGTGCAGAAAGAAAAACCTAAGGTAGTAATACCTACTAACCTACCAGAGGAAAAAGCTACGAAATCTTACTATAAAACAGTCGCTTACAAAGCGCCTACTACGGCCAAAAAACAAATTCATACCGTCCGCTATGGTGAGTCTTTAGGCTATCTATCTTTACTTTATGGTGTAAAAATCAAAGATATTCAGTCCTGGAATAAGCTGCCCAACTACTTCATTTACCCTAACCAAAAGTTGGTCATTCACTCTAACAAGCAGATTAAAAAGCCTGCTAATAACACCACTGTTAAAGGAGGGCGCGTTATTCATCGTGTAGTAAGTGGCGATACACTCTGGGCCATCTCTCGTAAATATGGTGTAACGGTAGCGCACATCAAAAAGATGAATGGCATGCAAAGTGATAAGTTGAGTATTGGTAAGAAGCTGGTGATTAAATAGTTTGAGGATTAGTCAACTATTCTAAGGTTTTCATCATATCTTGCAGCCCAGTAATGAAGGAAATCAAAATATTATTGGTTCTTCTCTTTATCTCTTTTTTGAATTATGCCCAAACGGATAGCCTCATTGCTGTTGAGGCACTAAAAGAAGATTTTATTGTTTATCGAACCGCGCTCGAAGAAGCACATCCAGGCCTTTATTGGTATAGAACAAAAGAAGCGATGGATTCTATTTTTGATGCCTCTCTAAGTTCGCTAAATAAAGCCCTTACAGAAAGGGAGTTTTATACCCAACTTGCTTCAACTACAGCCAAGATCGGCTGTCTTCATACAACTATGCGGCCCTCAGTAGCATTTGATAATACCCAAATCAATGTAGAAGCACGTCCATTTCCGTTTGAGATTAAACTTGATAGTGACCGAATGTTTGTTTATCAGAATTTAAGTACTGATACAGTCATCGAAAAGGGGACAGAAATATTTACGATTAACAATAGAGAGGTAGATTCTTTGATCCGATTCTTGGTCGATAAGATTCCCAACGATGGCTATGGTGATGGTTGGTCAAGGTATGTGTTGGAGAGAAGTTTCCGCTATTACTATCACTTATTTTTCGGGCAACCTCAATATTTTGATTTGAAAATACGTAATAAGGATGCTATTGAGGAAGTAGTAACTGTACCAGGAAGGCTCGAGAAAGAACGTAGTAGAATCCTTAAAGAACGCTATCCTGATAAAGTTCTTCCTGAATCTGTTATCTCTCTGAGGTACGATGATGAAACAGCAAGTGCTTTACTTAAGATAACCAGATTTGATAACTGGAAAATTGGTAAGAAGAAATATAAGTTTCTGAAGGTTCTCAAAAAGAAGATGAAGGATATTTTGAAAGCGGATGTCAAAAATGTGATTCTAGATGTTGGCGACCGGGGTGGCGGCAATGAGCTTTGGGGATTAGAACTCTTATCTTATTTTCTTGCAGAACCGTATACAGCCTACAAGGCAGTCGAATTCAAGACACTAGACTATAATATTTCAAAGAAGTATAGTAATACTTCTTCGTTAGCGTATGGCTTGGCGAAGCTGTACCTAAACGTTGACGAAGCAGATTCTACTCTCAATCAGCAAAATTATCGCGGTCTGAAGCCCTACCCTCCAAAAAAGAAAAGATTTACTGGTAATTTGTACCTATTAGTAGGTGGGGCTACGGCTTCTGCTACCTCCGACTTTGCAGCTTGGATGGATGCACTAGCGCTAGCCACCATCATAGGAACCGAAACAGGAGGTTCGTACCTAGGGAATACAAGTAACTGGGAATTTTTGATAACGCTACCCAATACTAAGCTTCGACTCCAGCTTCCTTTAGCGCGTTATCTGACGAACGTAGAAAATACTGGATTGGGTCGTGGTGTAATACCAGCCTATGTTGTACCTACAACCCTCCACGATAAGCTGAACGATATAGATACGCAGTTAAATTTTACATTGCAGCTTATTAGAGAAAAGGCTAACTAATTATAAAAATAACAAGCGCTCTCTAGTCATAGAAAGCGCTCTCTATATTTTTCTAAATCTTATTATTTCTAATCAGGTTTATCGTGGAAGAACTTGTTGTTCTTTAGAATCTGATCTTCATCGTTTAAATTAAACTTAGAAAGCTTTTTCTCAGAAGAATGCGGAATGTCTTTCAACTTTACATTCTTTCTCAGGTATGCTGGGACGTCTAGCTTTTCTTTAATTTCCTCAGAATCATCTGTATAGTTACTGCTTAGTTGCTTTAGCTTCTTCGCGCGCTCTTCTGCCTGCTGCATAAGCTTCAGCTTCTTCTGCTCTAGCTCATTGATTTTCGCTTCTTCCTCCTGCTCAGCGTCGTCAGTATCTTCCTCTTTCGTGTCGTCTTTATAAACAATGTGAATGTCTGTTGACTCTTCCTCCTCTTCTAAGTAGTCTTCTTCTTCCTTTTCTTTTTTAACAGGTTCTTTCTTTACTTCTTTTGTTTTTACTGTAGGTTCAAGGATAAACTCTCTTTGCTCCTGTTCGTCTTCTTCCTCTATTCTTAGTATCTGTTCGTCAATATCCTTGACGATTTTCTTATGCTTTATCTTTTCTTCTTTTGCGTTTTCAGCAGCTCCAAAACCCGTAGCGATTACTGTTACCCGAATGGCTTCGCCCAAGGTAGGGTCTACACCATTACCATAGATAAACTCTGCATCTTCTCCTGCCTTACTACGCACAAATTCGGTGATCTCTCCAAACTCGTCCATTTGAAGCTCTGACTGATCGCCAGACATCACAGAAAGAAGAATCTTTTGCGCCCCCTTAATGTCTTTATTATTAAGTAAAGGTGAGGCCAGTGCTTCTTCTACGGCTTTCAGTGCTCTGTTTTCTCCTTCTACTTTCGCCGAACCCATCACCGCAGTTCCTGAATTACGCATTACTGTTTTAACGTCTTCAAAGTCCACGTTTACGTAGGCTTGTACAGTAATCAGTTCTGCAATACTTTTGGCGGCAGTGGCTAAAATATTATCTGCTTGGGCGTATGCCTGTGACATCGTCATATTCCCAAAGATTTCTCGAAGTTTATCGTTAGAAACGACCAGTACTGTATCGCAAAACTTGCGTAGCTCACGAATACCTGCTAGTGCCTGGTCAATTTTTCGCTTTCCTTCAAAAGAAAAAGGAGCCGTTACGATGCCGACGGTAAGTATTTCTAGATCGCGGGCAATCTGCGCGATGACAGGCGCAGCACCAGTTCCGGTACCTCCTCCCATCCCAGCAGTAATAAAGACCATCTTCGTATTATCACTCAATAGCTCCCGAATATCTTCTTTACTCTCTAGCGCTGCCTCTTTTCCTCTTTCGGGATTAGCACCCGCTCCTAGTCCTTCAGTAAGGGTAATACCTATTTGTAGTTTGATAGGTACAGGGCTTGCATTAAGTGCTTGGGCATCCGTATTGCATACCACAAACTCTACATCCTTGATACCTCTATTATACATATGGTTAATGGCGTTGCTTCCCCCGCCGCCTATACCAATAACCTTAATGATTGACTTATGTTGAGTTGGGATATTGAACTTATACATAAATTTTTGTGCTCCTTACTTTACTTTGCAAAGTTAGTTATTTTCTGAACTTGTTTCCAAAAGTTACCCTCTTTTATTACGCACCTTTTCCGAAAAAAGTTGTTGAAAATGAGCATTACACCTTTAAAAGTATTGTATACACGCTGTTTGATATAAGGCTTAATATGCGCATTTCTAAGGTTTTTACCAAAAAAAAGCGTAAAAATCAGCCTAGCTACAATGAGGTAGAATAGGGCTATTACTATGTTGATGAGTCATTTGGAAGAAGCATAAAAGTGTACAATCTTCCTGTTGGCTAGCCGCTTAGTAGTCTTGCTTGTCGTTGAAGTCGTCCATAAGCAGTGATCTTGTCTTTTCGATGATTCTTCTGAAAAAATCACTTCCTTGGTTGTCCTTTTTGGTTCCTTTACTAGCAAGCGAATCTGCTGGCGACATATCGCTTATGGCATGGTGGTCATCTCGGTAATCTAATGCTTTAAAACCTGCCAGCATAAGTCCTACGGGCGTCGCGTAAATCGGTGTTTTTACCAGTTCAATTTTATTTTTGCTAAGGTATTCTGTAGGTAATCCTAAACGTACCTCCAAGCCTGTCATGTAAGCAAATAGGTCTTCCGCGCCTTGCAGTAAGGCGCCTCCACCAGAAATAACTAGCCCTCCGACCAGTTTATTATGAAAACCTGACTTGATAATTTCTTTATGTACTTCTTCTACAATTTCCGACATCCGCGCTTCAATGATGTAAGCTAGGTTTTTTACGGAGATTTCCTTAGGTGCTCTATCGCGCAAACCAGGTATAGAAACGATTTCGTTTTCGTTGGCTTCTTCGGAAATGGCTTTTCCGAAACGAATTTTAAGTAACTCTGCTTGGTTTTGCATTACCATACACCCTTTCTTGATGTCGTCGGTAATGATGGCTCCTCCAAAAGGGATTACAGCCGTATGACGAATAATATTTTCATAAAAAATCGCGATATCAGTTGTACCGCCACCTATGTCTACAAGGCAAACGCCTGCTTCTTTTTCATCTTCCCTTAATACAGACATCCCAGAAGCAATAGGTTCTAGGATCAAGTTTTCGATCTCTAGTCCTGCCTTTTGTACACAACGCTTAATATTATTAATGGCGGTGGTTTGGGCGGTAATAATGTGAAAGTCAGCTTCTAGCTTTACACCCGACATGCCCACGGGTTCTTTAATATCCGACTCGTTATCGACAATAAAATCTTGGGGCATCACGTGAATAATCTGATTACCAGCAGGCGTAGGAATTTTGTACATATCGTTAATCAAGCGATTCACATCTTCTGCAGAAATTTCATCTTCTGTAGAATGTCTCGTGATGCTACCCCTTTGGTGTAAGCTTTTAATATGTTGCCCTGCAATACCTACATTAACCACATGGATATTAATTCCTGACAGTTTTTCAGCTTCTTGTATGGCTTGTGTAATGGCATGAACCGTTTTGTCGATATTACTGACTACGCCACGCTTTACGCCATCAGAAATGGCCTTACCCATTCCTAGGATTTCGATTTTATCGTACTCGTCTTTCCGCCCTACAATGGCACAAATTTTTGTACTACCGATATCTAAGCCTACAACAATTTTATCCTTTGACATAAGTTTTATTCACAGATAATTTGATTGTGATACATCAAGTTCACCGTCTTATACGTTTCCCATCCTTTGTAAGGAAGTATTTTTTGATAAAGAATATCTATTTTCTTCAATTTATCGTCTATGTCAGTAAGCTTCCCTAACAAAACCTTAGGCTTCCCTATCTGCATCCATAGGGTCACCTCACCAAAACGATTCAAATGAATCTGCGCGATTTGTGCTCTCCACACTGGATTTTGGTGAATTTTTCTGATAAAGTCAAGCAACGCTTGATCTTCTTTATCTATTTCAAAATTAGGTAAAGGTACATCTTTTTCTTGTGTTACTACCAATACACGCGCTGTATATTTGCTAGATACTTCAAATATATTTCCGTCAAGATCGATATAAAAATCTTTTTCACCTATATTTAAAAAGCGAGCAATAGGTTCTACCTGCTTTACTTCGACGCTTAAGGCTCCTCTCAAATTGTGAAAAACCTGACAGTCGCTAACAAATTTATTATTCTTTACACGAAGTTCAAGCTTTTCGGTATTTATATTTTTATACTTTGTCCCGATTAGGTAATCATCTCCATTGTTCGTAAGCAACTGTAAAATATCCTTTTTATCAAGAAAATAATGCCCTTTTTCATTATCGATATGGATATATACTTGATCACATACGGTGTTGCCGTGCCTTCTTCCTACAAAGCCAATCACAATACCCAGCAACAGGATCACTCCTGCCCAACGCACCCATACTTTAAATTTCAATCTTCCAAACATTGTATATCCTACTAATTTTATAACACTCAGATAACTTTTAAAGCCAGTGCTTCCTGTATTTGAGGAAGACTCTTATCAACATCACCTGCACCTGCTGTAATACATACTTGTACTTGTACTTGTCTTAGGTAGGTAACCAAGGCTGTTTCAGTGGCTACTACTTTTACTTCTTTGGCTTTAACATTTTTAGCAATGAGTTGTGCGTCAACACCTGGTATAGGCTGTTCCCGTGCAGGGTAAATCTGTAGTAGTATTACCCGATCAGCCAACGATAAACTCTGCGCAAAGCCTGCTGCAAAGTCTCTTGTCCTAGTATATAAGTGAGGTTGAAAAATAATCGTGATATTTTTTGCTGGATAGAGCTGCCGAGCGGTTGTAAGCAATGCCTTGAGTTCTTCTGGATGATGTGCATAGTCATCTATGAGACACTGTTCTTCTGTCTGCCAGTATACTTCAAAACGTCGCTTTACACCACCGAAAGAGTTGAGCCCTTCTTTAATAACATCGCTTGGTATACGTAAAGCCTCTGCTACACCCACAGCAGCTAGTGCGTTGCGTATATTGTGTGCGCCGGGCAATGCCAATGCTATGCCTTGTATCGTTTGTTGTGGTGTTTGTATATCAAAGCAGAAGCGCCCGCTCTCTATTCGCAAGTCCTTAATATAGTATTGTGCATTGTCTAGACCAAAGGTGTATATTTCTCCCCTTTCCATCAGCCAGTCGGCTGACAAGACAATCCCTTTTTTCAAAAAGAGCTTTCCTTCTGGAGAAATTCTTTCAATAAATGCATCGAAGGCTTCTTGTACTGACTTTGGCTCACCATAAACATCTAAATGGTCGGCATCAGTAGCGGTAATGATGGCTATGTCTGGGTGTAAGGTTAGGAAAGAGCGATCATATTCGTCTGCTTCTACTACCAAGACCTCTGGAGCGTCACTAAGCAATACATTGGTTTGGTAGGGCTTCATAATACCGCCTACAAAAGCAGTGATAGCTTTTTTTGCCGTTTTAAGCAAATGAGCCACGATAGCACTGGTAGTCGTTTTACCGTGTGTACCTGCTACCGCTACTGTAAAATACCGTTGGCTGATGGCGCCTAAGATAGCAGCTCTTTTTGCTACGGTAAACTTACCTTGTTGAAAGTACTGCCACTGTGGATGCGTAGTGGGAATGGCTGGCGTGTACACAACCAGTGTACCTTCTGGATCGTGAAAGGCCGCTGGAATAACCTCTGCTGCCTCCTCATAAACTACCTCAATCCCTTCAGCAGCCAGTTCTCTGGTGAGTGAAGTAGCTACTTTATCGTAGCCTGCTACTTGGTAGTGGTTTGCTTGAAACCAACGTGCTAGTGCGCTCATGCCAATACCTCCAATACCTAAAAAATAAACCTGCTTATAATGATTGAGCTCCACACCGACAAAGTTTTTAGAACAGAGAAGTAATTTCTCCTATTTACATAGACTTAAAAGTATCCAAATATAAAGAAAGAGCCGATACAAAAAAAGTATCGGCTCTTTGACTGTATTATAAAGTATGTTATCAATTACTTAGCAGGCTGACAAAGATCGATCGCTTTCAATACGGTGAATTTAGCGTAATCTGTTGTCATGTAGTCAGAAGCTTTCAGGTCTTTACCATCTTTTTTCCAGTAGTCTACATCGAAAGCAGTAGTAAAGTTTTTCTGTACTTGCTTCATCTGTGCGTTAAAGATTTCGTTTAGCTCTTCAGCAGAACTTACTTTTGCTACGCGAATCAATGAGTCAAACCAATTTTTAGCAAGTGCTTCTTGTGCATTTACTGTTTCTTTTACGAAATCAGGTGCATTATCAAAGCCCATTGTTTTCTTGATGTTCTCGAAAGAATCTTCTAACGTAGATTTTACTTTTACCAAGATTTCTTCATTGTTTTGAGATACTTTCTCGGCTACTTTTTTTGAGGTTTCTTTAGCATTCGCCATAATTGTATTATTAAAGGGTTTACAAATTTGTCTTTCTTGTTGATACAAAGTAAATACTTTTTTTAGACAAATAAAACTTTTTTTAGAATATTTTTTTTAAAAGATATTCATACTAACTGTAAGTTAATATTTTATTGATTTCATATTGTATTATTTTAATATAGCTATCAGAATAATGCAATTATTTATCAAAATAATTTAGCTTCCAATTTCTACCACTGTACTATTTAAAGTTTTGTACTTATCAAAGCAAAATTCTCCTACCATTAGGGTTTTGATGGCTAGATTTTTGAGATTGATCGGAATGGTATGCATGCAGCGTTTTTTATCTTATTTTAAGATAAGCGTGCTAAAAAGTAAGAAGGGTAAATAGAGGCGTTTATCGCGCAAGCTTTTCAATTTCTCTAACAATACTTTCAGTAGCCTTAGGACGAGCCAGTTGATGAATATTAGCCGCGAGTTCTTTTTGTTGAAGACTGTTGTTAAGTAGTTGTATGGTATCGCTTACAAGGTAGTCACGTGCGTAATAATCTTGTACCAATAGTGCGGCTTGTCTATCTACTAAGGCACGTGCATTTTTAGTTTGATGATCTTCCGCTACGTGAGGCGAGGGTACGAGTATAGCGGGTTTTCCTACGAGGCATAGTTCCGAAATAGATAAAGCGCCCGCTCGAGAGATAATTATATCTGCAGCAGCATAGGCCAAATCCATCTCCTTAATGAAAGGAAATACTTTAACGGGAGCACTTTGGTGAGCGGCCACCATTTCTTGGGCTTTTTCGTAATAATGTTTACCTGTTTGCCAGATGACTTGTATTTGGTTACGTTGTAAACGGGCTAAGCCGCCAGTGAGGCTTTCGTTAATTGTTCTAGCGCCCAAGCTTCCTCCCATTACTAGTAATACCTGTTGTTGATCAGTCAGTTGGAAATGTGCTTGCGCCGCCATTCGCTTATGAGTAAGCGCCATAATATCTTTTCGGACAGGATTACCCGTATACACTAGCTTTTCTCTTGGAAAAAACTGATCCATTTGCGGATAAGCCACACATACCTTCTTGGCTTTTTTAGAGAGTAGCTTATTGGTGAGTCCGGCGTAGGAGTTTTGCTCTTGAATAAGTGTAGGAATGCCTTTCAGTGCAGCCGCCATCAAGGTAGGAGCACTAGCATAACCCCCTACTCCTACTACTACTTGTGGTTTAAACGACTTTATAATAGCACTTGCTTCTTGGTAGCTTTTCAGTACTTTCCACGGAAAGCTCAAGTTCTTGAGCGATAAACTACGTTGTAAACCCGCAATATCAAGTCCTACAATAGTGTAACCTGCCTGCGGTACCTTTTCCATTTCCATGCGGCCTTTGGCACCTACAAAAAGAATAGTAGCCGCCGGATAACGTTGCTTGACTTCGTTGGCAATGGCAATAGCAGGATAAATATGTCCTCCTGTACCTCCTCCGCTAATAATAATGCGATTGATCATGCTGATTATTCTATAATATCACCTCTGCTTACACTTAAAATGACACCAATAGAGATTCCTGTAAAGAGCAGGGACGTTCCTCCCATACTTAAGAGTGGTAGTGGCAGCCCTGTAATGGGTACTAGCCCCACGGCAACTGACATGTGAATCATCGCTTGTATCACTAAGCTAAAAGCGAGCCCTGCCGCCAGAATACCTCCGAAGGCACGGTTACTCTGTGCCATAATCATCATTGCTCTGTAAAGTAAGGCTAAATACAGAAACACTACCAAGGCACCTCCTAACAACCCATACTCCTCCACAATAATGGCAAATATGAAATCAGAGTAAGGATGCGGTAAAAAATTGCGCTGGTCGCTGTTGCCAGGCCCCTTGCCTGTAATGCCTCCAGAGGCAATGGCCATATAAGATTCTTGTGCCTGTGGATGGGCATTGTCGGAATCATATAAGCTTTTTTTGTAGGCTTCCCAACGACTCACCGCCGTTTCAAAGCGCTGCCCTTCTACCAATGCGAAGCTAATAGAAAGCCCACCAATGACCAATAATATGAGAAAGTAACGAATGGGTACACGCCCGATAAACATAATAAGCAGGGAGGTAGCAAATAGCATGGCAGCATTAGAAAAGTTACTAATGGCAATCAACCCACAGATTACACCTATCCAAACCAACATGGGAAAGAGGGATTCTTTTACACTCTCTATGTTTTGTTGCCTTTTGGAAAGCATCGCTGCCAAATGTGCAATCAAGGCCAGCTTGGCCAAATCGGAGGGCTGAAATGATTGTTCTATCAAAGGAATAGTGAGCCAGCGCGTTGCTTCATTAATAGTAGGGCCAAATACTAAAGTAATGAGCAACAGAGGTACAGATAAATAAAGCGCTAATAGCGACAGACGGGCATAGAAGCGATAATCAATTCTGTGAGCAATCCACATAACGACTAATGCCAATACTACCAGACTAGTATGTTTAATTAAGTATTTTTCGGGGTTATTCAAGCTTTGTTTATAAGCCAAGCTTTGGGTAGCACTATATACCACCAAGATACTGATTACGGATAATGCCACTACGATGTACCAAATAACAGGATCACCTTTAAAATACCTACTCTCTCGTCTATACGCTATTTCTTCTGTAATCATATAGGTCTACTTTACTTCTTTTTTGCGGTGAGTTGCTGTACAGCCGTTATAAACTGATTACCGCGATCTTCGTAGTTTTTAAAGAGATCGAAGCTAGCACAAGCGGGTGATAGCAAAACAGTTTCGCCCGCCTCTGCCCAAGTGTAGGCTTTTTGTACAGCTTGTATCATATCTTGCGTTTCCCATACAGGTATCTTGGTTCCAAAATGACGCTTCACCTTCTCGTTCTCTTTCCCCAAAGCTATTATTTTCTTTACATTTTTGAAAACGTAAGGTTCTAGAACTTTATAGTCATTTCCTTTATCTACCCCACCCACTATCCAAATGAGTGGTGTAGCTTGCTGTGCGTAATACTCCAATGCATAGTAAACTGCCTCGACATTAGTAGCTTTGGAATCATTAACGAAACTGATATCTGCTAGCTCAGCTACTTTCTGTAAGCGATGCGGTGCTCCTTGAAAGGTAGCGAGGGCCGTTTTAATTGTCGTGGTAGGCACTCGAAGTAAGTACCCTACCGCCAGTGCACACAGGCTATTGAAAAGATTATGTTTACCTTGTAAAGTAATAGCAGCAGTAGGTATTTCAGCGAGTAACTTACCTGCTTCGCTCACTTGTAAATGCTCCTCTTGTAGAAAAGCCGCCAACTTATCAGTAGCAATGGGCGTTGTAGCAATGGGTAAATCTTTTGCTTGTGTAGGCTGCGCTTGCAAGACTTCTTTAATACGTGCATCTTCTGCGTTGTAGAGTAAATAATCCGTTGCTGTCTGTTGTTGGGTAATGCGCCACTTTGCTTTGGCGTATTGTTCCATCTGGTAATCGTAGCGATCCAAATGATCGGGGGTGATATTAAGCAACAGCGCAATATAGGGTTTGAATTGGTAGCAATGATCTAGCTGGAAGCTGCTTACTTCTAGCACCCAATAGTCATAAGGATCGTTAATGACCTGCTTGGCGAAGCTTTCGCCAATGTTACCCGCGATGCCTACACTAAAACCTGCTGTTTTGAGTAAATGATGAATCAATAAAGTGGTGGTAGTCTTACCATTTGTACCTGTAATGGCGATGAGTGGCGCTTTGGTATAACGAGCCGCAAACTCAATTTCTGAAATAATAGGAATTTGTTGCTGGATGATTTGCTGTATAAGTGGTATGTGATCAGGAATTCCTGGACTTTTTACCACCTCATCAGCGGCTAAGATACGTTGTTCGGTGTGCTTTCCCTCTTCAAAGGTAATTTGATGGCTTTCTAAAAGAGCTTTGTACTTGGCATCCAATAGCGACTTATCTGACAAAAAAACTTCTAATCCTTTGGCTTTCGCCAATAAAGCAGCACCTACGCCACTTTCTCCACCACCAAGTATGCTTATCTTTTTCATACTACATAGGGTCTATGAGATAATCGTACAAATAAGTTCACTTATCATAGGAACAAAAGTAGGTTTCAACGCCTCATCTCAAGTAACACCCTTTAAACCATTTTACGATGAGGCTGCTTCCATAAGGTATACTTTTGAATTATCCTCTTTACCTAACGTAACTTCAAGGTAACCAAACATAGAATAGCCAGTACAATTCCCACAATCCAAAAACGGGTGACAATCTTAGGCTCTGGAATATTTTTTTTCTGGTAGTGATGGTGAAGCGGTGCCATTTTAAAAAGACGATGCGCCCGCGCATACTCTATGCCATGTTTCTTTTTCTGATATTTGAAATAGGCTACTTGTAAGATTACCGAAAGATTTTCTACCAAGAAAATACCGCAAAGTAGGGGCAGCATGAGTTCTTTACGGATACAAAGCGCCAGTACAGCAATTACCCCTCCCAGCGACAAGCTACCCGTATCGCCCATAAAGACTTGCGCGGGAAAGGAGTTGTACCAAAGAAAGCCTACACAAGCGCCCGTAAAGGCTGTCCCAAAAATGGCGGCCTCTTCTATATTAGGAATGTACATGATGTTGAGGTACTGCGCAAAAATGGTATTACCAGAGAGGTAGGCAAATACCGCCAAGGTAAACCCAATAATTGCTGAAGTTCCAGCAGCTAGGCCATCAATACCATCAGTAATGTTGGCGCCATTAGAGACCGCTGTAATGATGAAAATCACTAGTAAAATGTACAATATGGAATCAAGCCCTTCTATTTGAAATAGGTTGAGGTATTTATAGTCGAACTGGTTGTCTTTCAAGAACGGTACGTTGGTGCGCGTTGTCTTGTAAATGACTTGGTAGTAAGGTACTTCTTCTGATTTTTCCACACGGGCGGTTTCTAGCACTTTCTCTTCTTGGTGTAAGGTAGCCAAGGCAGTTACATCGTCGGCGAGGACTTTCTCTTGCACATATACATTATTATTATAGTACAAGGTAACAGCTACCAATAAGCCGATGCCTACTTGTCCTATAATCTTGAATTTTCCTTTTAACCCTTCTTTCGAAACGGTCTTTTTTAAATAGTCATCTAAAAAACCGATAAAGCCTAGCCCTATCATCGTGCAGATAAGTAGAATTACATAAATGTTGTCAAGTTTTACAAATAGTAGCACAGGGATGAGCACCGACCCAATAATGATAATTCCTCCCATGGTGGGTGTACCCTTTTTCTCCATTTGCCCTTGCAGACCCAAGTTTCTTACGTCTTCCCCAATCTGCTTTTTACGTAAATAGGCAATCACCCTTTTACCATAAATAATGCTAATCAGCAGCGAAAGTACTGCTGACATGGCCGCTCTAAAGGAGATGTATTTAAAGACACCTGCTCCGATAAGGTCGAATTGTTTGTCTAAATAATCGAATAAATAGTAGAGCATATCAATAGGTTAAGGATCGTAACATTTATTTTTTTTCAGCCATTTCAGCAAAGGCTTTTTCTATCTCTTCTCGGTCATCGAAATGATGCCTTACGCCATTAATTTCCTGATAAGTCTCGTGTCCTTTTCCAGCAATCAGGATGATGTCTTGGGGAGTCGCTTGGGTTACCGCCGCGCGAATAGCAGCACGTCTTTCTGCTATCACTTGTACCTTTTTTTTATCTATGGGATTAAGCCCTGCTAACATCGCTTGGATAATGGCTTCAGGGGGTTCTGTTCTTGGATTATCGGCGGTAAAAATTACCTGATGGCTCAATTGGCAGGCTACTTTAGCCATCAAAGGTCTTTTAGTTTTATCTCTATCACCGCCACACCCTACTACACAGATAATCTGTTGGTTGTCTTGGCGAACGCCCTGTAAGGTATGCAGTACATTTTCGAGTGCATCTGGTGTATGGGCATAATCTACAATGCCCATTATACCGTTGGGTGCCATACGTTTTTCGAAGCGACCAGGCGCTGCTGATAGTCCTGAGAGACTTCTGAGTACTTCTTCTTCCTCTTCTCCTAAAAGCATTGCAGTAGCAAAAACAGACAGTAAGTTGTAGGCATTAAAATTGCCCAATAGCTTAAACCAAGTGGGTTGGCGGTTGATCTCCAAGAGAAGCCCTTGTAAGGTATTATCTAGCAATTTTCCTTTAAAATAGGCAGGATGATGCAAGGCAAAGGTATAACGACGTGCCACTGTATTTTGCAACATTACCTCTCCTCGTTTATCGTCAATATTGGTCAGCGCAAAGGCCTGCTTAGGGAGGTCATCAAAGAGCTTTTTCTTGGCTTGGATGTAGTTAGCAAAGCTACCGTGAAAATCTAGGTGATCGTGGCTAATATTGGTAAATACTGCTCCAGCAAAATATAAACCAGCGATTCTATTAAGTGCGATGGCATGCGAACTGGCTTCCATGAAGCAGTGTGTACAGCCCTGTTTGACCATTTTAGCCAGTAATTGGTTGATTTGTAGTGCATCGGGCGTGGTATGCGTAGCAGGTATCACTTCCTCATTGATCTGATTCTGAATGGTAGAGAGTAAACCTGTACTATACCCTAAGGATCGGAATAGCTTGTACAACAAAGTTACTGTGGTAGTTTTACCGTTGGTACCCGTCACTGCCACCAATTGCAGCTTACGAGAAGGATGGTCGTAGAAGTTGGCCGCTATTACCCCTAAGGCTTTGGTTGTATCTTTTACTTTGATGTAAGCCACGCCTTCTACTAAGCTTGCGGGGAGTTCTTGACAGACCACCGCTGTGGCTCCTTTTTCGATGGCTTGCGTAATAAAATCATGTCCATCTACGCGGGTTCCATGCAACGCTACAAAGAGGCTCTTTGATACGACAAGGCGAGAATCGAAATGTACAGCTTGGATAGCTTGCGTAGTATAGGGACTTGCCATCTCTACGGCTACGTCTTTCAGCAATTCCTGTAATTGCTTCATGAAAAATCAATGTAAGTCTAGGTAAACAGTTCTCCCCCTTTTAAAAACCCGATTAGGAGGAATTGATTGGCTTAGTACTTTCCCTTGGCCCTTGTATACTACTTTCAACCCGTGATTTTCTAGTAAATAGAGTGCGTCCTTTAAGGTCATGTTTCTCACATCAGGCATTCTATTTTTACGAACGCGTATGTCTTTCAAGGTCAAAGACTGATCGATCTGCGCTTTCCCTCGTAACCAGTCTCCTTCTCCCATAGTAGCCGCCTGCTGGGTACTAATTTGCCAACTTTTTGTCAAAGTACTAATATCTTGTACATTTCCTATGATGGTTTTAGGAATTTTTTTGACAGACGTTAATTGTGTGAGCACTTTGCCTTCAGGATGCATCTGCAAGTCATTGGCATACAACCTATCAGCAATTTTTCTAAATACAGGAGCCGCTACATCACCACCGTATTGTTTTTCTTTTTTGGGATTGTCGATCACTACAATACAGCTATACTTCGGCTTATCGGCTGGGAAAAAGCCCGCAAAGGCAGTATGATAGGATTTACTATATTTCCCTTCAATGAATTTTTGAGAAGTACTTGTCTTTCCAGCGATACGGTATTGGGTTGTTCTAATAGCGCGGGCTGTTCCTCGTTCTACTACTCCTTCCAAAAGTCTTGTTACTTGGCGTAGCGTACTATCAGAACAGATTTTCTCTTTAAGCGTTACGGTGTTGAATTCTTCTACTATTTTATCAGCCTCTTTGATATACTTGACCAAGATAGGTTGTACCATCTTCCCTTCATTGGCTACTGCATTATAGAAAGTAAGCATTTGCAAGGGAGAGATTTTGGTTTCGTACCCAATGGATATCCAAGGCAGAGAAATGACACTCCAAGTAGGATCGTTTACATTTTTGATGTAGGGAGTCGTTTCTCCTACCAATTGAAAGTGAAGTGGGGTGTTAAGGCCAAACTGATTAAGGTAATCAATGAACTTTTGTGGATTATCTTTAAAATACTTTCTTACCAACTTTGCTACCCCAATGCTGGAAGATTTCTCAAATACTTGCTGTACGGAGATGTTCCCAAAGCCACCCGATTTAGGATCGTTAAGGGGTGTACCAAAAAAGCGATGCCTGCCATTACCCGTTTCAACACGATCAGTCAGTTGCATTTTCTTTTCTTCGAGTAGTGCCATCATGGAGGCAAGTTTAAAGATAGAACCTGGATCGTTGCTCCCTCTACTCCCAATGGCGTAGTTATAATTCTCGGCGTATATGCCTTCTCTGATTTTACCAAGATTCGCCATAGCTTTTATTTCGCCGGTAGCTACTTCCATCACTACTGCACAGCCGAAATCAGCATCGTTCTTGATGAGAGCATTTAACAGCGCCGTATGCGCTACATCTTGCACATTGACATCAATAGTTGTGAAAATATCTAGTCCGTCCTCTGGTGTTACACTTGAACCATCATACCGAGGTCGCCAAGTATTATTCCCTATATTTTGAAAAAGCGCACGCCCATCTCTTCCTCCTAAATGCTTCTCAAAACTATATTCTAATCCCACTACACCTTCTCCCTCGTCGTTGATGTACCCTATGGTACGGCTTGCCAAGCTATTAAAGGGAGCAAAACGACGATTCTCTACCTCGAAGATAGCACCTCCTCGGTACTTCCCTGCCCTCAAAATAGGAAAGGCTTCGATGGCTTTCTTGGTTTGGAAATCAACGTAGCGATTGCTCAAAATTACGTATTGTCGATTGTTCTTACGGGCTTTTGTCAATAAAGTCTTATACTGCTCGGCCGATTTGTGAGTGAAAACCTGACTTAGTAATAGACTAAGCGAGTCAACTCCTTCTTCAAAGCGCTTGTTAGAAGCGATGGTAGGATCGATAGCTACTCTGTAAAAAGGTAAGGAAGTAGCTAAAAGGCTTCCATCTGCTGCAAAAACACTTCCTCTGTGGGCTTTTATATGACGAAATTGTATGTCCCGTTTCTCCATACGAGTACGCCACTTTTCTCCATCTACCAACTGGATGTGCGATATTTTAAGTACAATAGCCAGTGCTACCCCTCCCATCAGTAAGAAGGCGATACGCACACGTAATAGGATGGACTTCTTAATGTTCACCTTTTTTCACTTTTATTTTGGTAGGCGCTTTTTTACTTTCTTCTAGCCCAATTTGCTTGGCTCTTTTCAGTACTTCTGACTGTTTTACTACATACATATACTTGGCACGTAGCGTAGTATAATCAGTGCGGAGGTCTCCTACAGTATGCTCCAATTTCAGTAATTTTCTGTGACCCTTTTCGGCATAATGAGAGTTGCCGATGTAGAAAATGCCCACAACCGTCATAAATAAAATATAGGAGATGTAACTAGCAGGGTTTCTATTTTTTAAAACAAACTCTAAATTAAGGAGCGTATCGATCCAGCTAAAGATACTTTTACCTTTATAGTGATCCTCTTCTTCTTCTGGATGTCGGTAGGTATTCTCTAACATAAGCCAACGATGATTCTTCTAGTGGTCAAGTTCTTTATAAAACGAGTAAATTGCAAACCTCCTCTTACCTTTTTACAGCTACCCGAAGCTTTGCACTTCTTGCTCGTGGATTTTCAGTAATTTCTGCTTCGGTAGGTAAAAGAGGCTTTCGTATCACGGCTTCTAGCGGTTTTAGTACGTTGCCATACAAGTCTTTTTCTACTTCTCCTATAAACTTACCTTTCTGTATGAAGTTTTTCACCAAACGATCTTCCAAAGAGTGGTAAGTAATCACTACCAGCCGCCCCCCTGTTTTTAAAAGCGCTGCTGACTGCACCAAGGCTTCTTCTAATGCTTTCATTTCATCATTCACTTCTATACGAATAGCTTGAAATACTTGCGCCAAATACTTAAACAACTGCTTTTTAGGAGCAAAAGGGGTGACTATTTCTTTCAATATATTGACCGTGGTAATCGCTTTCTTTTTTCTTTCCCTCACAATCGCTTCTGCTAACGTTTTAGCATTTCTTACCTCACCATACTTACCCAATATTTGGTGGAGCTGCAGGGTAGTATAGGTATTGATCACCTCTTTGGCTGTCAGCGAGGTATTTTGGTTCATACGCATATCCAAGGTAGCCTCAAAGCGAATCGAAAAGCCTCGATCAGGTGTATCAAATTGATGAGAAGAAACGCCTAAGTCGGCTAATATTCCTTCTACCTGTGCTACCTTATACATCTTGAGGTATTTCTCTAGATAGCGGAAATTAGCTTGTATGAAGTGAAAGCCAGGATGGGTAAAAGCTTGGGCATTGGCACGGGCCGCCTCATCTTGATCAAAAGCATAGAGCTGTCCTTGCTCGTTGAGCAAGGCGAGGATCGCCGCGCTGTGCCCTCCTCCCCCAAAGGTTAAGTCTATGTAGGTCCCTGCTGGCTGAATGGCTAGCTGTTGTAAACTTTCCCGCAACAATACAGGTACATGATACGCTGATTCCATCGCTTTATTTTAAAGATTTCTGCAATATACGAGGCATCTTCTTTCTCTTCAAAATAAAAACTTCGCTGTGGGTGGGTGTCTTCTAAAAAATTAGTAAATTGAAAGAATGGATAGTAGCCTTCTCTAAAAAGACGAGACCGTACTTACACATCTTACGGACTATAGCTACTATCTTTACGCACACAAAGATATTGAATAACCTTTAATAAAATTTAAATAGCTTAAATATTATGGCTAAGAAAAACGACAATGCTTTACCTACTTCTAAAGAAGAGAAATTAAAATCTCTGCAACTTACCATTGAGAAGTTAGATAAAGAGTATGGGAAAGGTACTGTGATGAAGTTGAGTGATAGTAAGGTAGAGGATATACCTTCTATTCCTACAGGTTCACTCACGCTAGACTTAGCGCTTGGCGTAGGCGGGCTTCCTAGAGGAAGAGTGATCGAAATATACGGGCCTGAGTCTTCTGGTAAAACGACCTTAGCGATGCATTGTATTGCAGAAGCGCAGAAAGCAGGCGGCATGGCTGCCATTGTAGATGCAGAGCACGCCTTCGATAAGGTGTATGCTGAAAAGCTAGGTATTGATACAGACCATCTGTTAATTTCCCAACCAGATCATGGAGAGCAAGCCTTGGAGGTAGCAGAGCACTTGATTCGCTCGGGTGCCATTGATATCCTTGTGATTGACTCTGTGGCGGCGCTAGTTCCTAAAGCTGAGTTGGAAGGTGACATGGGTGATAGTAAGATGGGAGTGCAGGCACGCTTGATGTCGCAGGCCTTACGAAAACTTACAGGAGCCATTAACAAAACTAACTGCTGTTGTATCTTTATCAACCAGTTAAGAGAGAAAATCGGGGTAATGTTCGGTAATCCTGAAACCACTACTGGTGGTAATGCACTGAAGTATTACTCTTCTGTACGTTTAGACATCCGTCGTATTGGCTCTATCAAAGATGGTGATACGTTGATTGGTAACAGAACCCGCGTGAAAGTGGTCAAGAATAAAGTAGCGCCTCCTTTTAAAGTGGTGGAATTTGATATTATGTACGGCGAAGGTATTTCTCGTGTGGGTGAGATCATTGACTTAGGGGTAGCTTTAGATGTGATTGGAAAATCAGGTTCTTGGTTCTCTTATGGAGAGTCTAAAATTGCGCAAGGAAGAGATAAGCTGAAAGGCGTATTAAGAGATAACCCTGACTTGTTAGAAGAGATTGAGGGGAAGATCAAAGATCATATTAACAATGACGGTGAAGAAGAGGAGATGCTCGTTGAGGAAGCGCCTAAAGAAGCGCTTGGAGAAGAGCAGTAAACACGCTTATTTTTTGTTTTACATACTTGTCTTTCATAAATGAAAAAAGAGGATCAATGTTGATCCTCTTTTCTTTATGATAAATACTATTCTGCCTACTGCTTTTCGATAACTTGCTGCACAGCTTACTAAGATAACATGACTAAGTCTGCTACCACCTGTACACCATTCTTTAGATAAAGATCTTTTAAGTCGGTGTACTCTTCTATGGTCTTTTGCTCTGTATTGGTAGTATCTTCTTGTGTTTCTTCCTCTTCTGCTTTATCCGCTTCATTTTCCTTCTTTCTTTCAGCCTCATTGAGCGAAAGTCTCGTATCATTACGTTTGTCCCTTGCCTTCTTTATATCATCCAAAAGCTTCTTAAGGTCTTCATCTGTCTTCATTCTTTGGGCGAAGCGTTGGTTAATCTCTTTTAATTCACCATTCGATACATCACCGCTTTTTCTAAACCGAGCACTGCTGATTTCATCCCAAGGCAAAGCACTAGGTTGTGATTTCTCTCTGTATTCGTCTCCTTCAAAGGGCGAAGGGAGCTTTAAATCAGGTACAACGCCTAAGTGTTGTGTACTACTACCTGTTACGCGGTAATACTTAGAGAGGGTCAGGTTAAGCTGACCAATATTCTGTCCGTATTCCGTCATGTATCTACCTAAGTCAAGAATGCTTTGTACAGTACCTTTTCCGTAAGTTTCTTCTCCCACAATAATACCGCGTTGGTAATCTTGAATCGCACCCGAGAAAATCTCAGAAGCAGAGGCACTAAAGCGATTGACCATCACTACCAATGGGCCTGTATACGCCTGTTCAAAGTCGCCAGTCTCTCCTACGCTTACTCTTCCTAAGCCGTCTTTTACCTGTACCACGGGGCCTTCTTCAATAAATAGACTGGTGAGGTCGATAGCTTCTTTTAAAGAGCCGCCTCCATTGTACCTAAGGTCTATAATGAGTCCATCTACTTGTTCTTCTCGGAGTTCAGCCAGTATTTTCTTTACGTCGTTGGTGGTACTTTTGTAGTCTGGCTTACCCGCTCTGTATTCCTCGAAGTTGATGTAGAAGGCAGGAATACCGATGACCCCTACTTTATAATCTTTTCCGTTGCGTTGGTAGTGAATGATTTGCTTGGTAGAGGACTGTTCTTCAAAGGTAATTTTTTCCCGTATCATACGCACCACCGTTGGTTTGGCGGCAGTTCCCTCGCTAGCGGATAGTATTGATAATCGTACAACCGTTCCTTTTTTACCCCGAATCAATTGAATTACTTCATCCAAACGCCAACCTACTACATCTACCATCTCTCCGTCGTCTCCCTGCGCTACGCCAATGATACGATCATCTTTAAACAAGCTTTTACTTTTAAAAGCAGGCCCACCTTCTCTTACAGAGCGGATAATGGTGTAGTCATTTTCTGTACCCAATACAGCCCCAATACCTTCTAAGGAGCGCTTCATATTATTATTGAAGTTATCGGCTGAAATGGGTGAAAAATAGGCTGTATGTGGATCAAATGCTTCTGAAAAGGCATTCATATAGGTTTGGAATACGTCCTCAGCGTTGGTCTGTGAAAGCGTTTTTTGATAACGCTTATAACGTTTTTGGAGTTTTACGATGATAGAGTCATACACTTCACCCGATAGCTTCGACTGTAGAATTTGGCTTTTCAGTAGTTTATGCCACGCCTCATCTAGGGCTTGCTCGTCTTTCATCCAGTCCACCTTATCACGATCTGTCTCGTAGTATTCCTCTTTTGTAAAATCGAAGTTCTGTTGCAACAGTTGATCGTTGCGCTCTAGGCGCTCATTGATACGCGTCAAGTAGGTATTAAAAATATTGTAAGCAATGTTAAGATTGCTGCTTGGCAGTGACAATTCGTCATCCAGCAGATAGCGATACTTTTCGAAGCGTTCCATATCGCTGGCTAGAAAGTAAAGTTTATTTTCGTCTAGCTCCTCTATGTAATTATCAAACATAATAGAGGAGAGTGAATCGTCGAGCGTCATTTTCTTATAGTGTCCACTGGTAACAAGTTTGGCCACCAATGCTGCTTTCTTCTCGTGAATCTCTTCTGGCGTAATGACGATGTTGCTATCTAAGGCCATCGGCAACAAAGTATTCGCTGTGGACGTTGTGCCTCTTAAGCCAGGTATAAAGCTCCAGGCCAACACAAATAGGGGTATAATCAAAAGAAACTTCTTCATATATTTTTTACTTAATAAATTCACTTGACGGGTCTTTATGATGATGTACAACCAAAAAGCAGTAGATTAAGTTGTCCGCTTCTTATGTACTAGCTGATACGACTACGATAGTTTAATTATAGACTAATTATGAATAGATATGTTTTATTTTAGGTTAATAGATCTTGCAAAAGATATACAATTTAATAATTTAAGACCAAATCTGATGTGTGTTCACACAAAAATTATTAGCTTCACCTTTGTAATCAACACTTCACCTCTATAAAATATAATTGATCCTATGTTTGGTATAAAGTATATCAAATTTGATGCTACTACCTACGTCATCCATTACAGCAATGGTAAAATTGTAAAGGAAGGACGTGGGCTTGCTTTCTTCTACTTCGCTCCTAAAAGCTCTCTCGTGGCTATTCCGATGGGTAGTAGTGATGTACAGTTTGTTTTTAATGAAACTACTGCTGACTTCCAGACCATTTCTATCCAAGGGCAAATCACCTACAAGATAGAAAATCCTAAACAACTGGCAGAACTGCTAGACTTTAGTGTTAACTTTAGAGGACTTCCTAAAAGTAATGATGCAGATAAAATTGTACAACGGCTTACCAACGAAGCACAAACCGCTACCTCTGCTTTTTTACAGAGCGTACCGCTTACAGAAGCCCTGCGCAGTGCTCAACAAATTGAGCAAATCATAGACGAAGGGCTTAAGAGCTCTCCAGCCATTGCCCTCTTGGGCATTGTTCCGCTGGGAGTTAATATTATTGCTGCAAAGCCTTCTCCAGAGATGTCGCGTGCCTTGGAGGCAGAAACCCGTGAGGCACTTCAACAAAAGGCCGATCAGGCAACCTACGAGCGTAGGAACTTTGCCGTAGAACAGGAACGCAAAATTAAAGAAAGTGAGCTCAGTACAGAGATTGCCGTAGAAGAGAAGAAAAAGCAGATCGTAGAAAAGAAAATGGAAACGGAGTTTCTCACCCAAGAAAACCAACAGCGCCTACAAGAGAAACGAATGGAGGCAAAGATTGCACAAGAGAAGCAAAAACAGACGCTTATTGATATCAAAGTAGAAAACGATAAGAAGGAAGCGGACGCCAAAAGCTATACAATTCGTACCCAGCTAGAAGCCTACAAGGCACTCGACTGGAAAACCATTATGGCCATCAACAACCAAGGAGATGCCAAGCTGAACGTCGCCTTAGCCTTCAGAGAGTTAGCAGAGAAGGCAGAAAACATCCAAAATCTCAATATAACACCTGATTTATTACAAAAGCTAATAGATGAATCTACCGGAGGTGCTCCCTCTAAAAGAGGCAAGTAGTTGTTTATTTCATTCACCCAATAGTTATTAAATCATATGGAAGACATCACCCCAGAAGAACTTAAAAAACGTGTAGAGCAAGAAGAACCGCTCAATATCATTGATGTACGGGAAGAGTGGGAATACGAAGAAAAAAATATAGGGGCTAAGCTGATCCCACTTGGAGAGCTCCCTCGGCGTCTAGATGAGCTTGAGCCCTTCAAAGATGAAGAGCTCATTGTACATTGCCGCTCTGGAAAAAGAAGCGATAATGCCAAGAAATTCCTAGAAAAACAAGGTTTTAAGAAAGTACGTAACCTACTAAAAGGTATTGAAGGCTATCTGAAATTGTAAGCTTGCTTTGCAGGCTTTTTAGGAGGTATGGTGAAGTGTCCCTATATCTCCTAACACCCCCTCAAATATATTTACACGGTATTAACAGACTATCTGAATGTACGCCTATCGCAACAGGCAAGATTTTAATAATAGTTATGAAGAAGACTATAGTCAAGCACCCGATTATAGTCAGCTAAACAACGAAGAAGCAGAAAGGCTTTTCTCACTGTTGGGGAATACCTTGGTGACTAAAAAGCTTACCGCTTCTCCTATACTTCCTATTAGGATTCGGGTTACCAAAAAAATGCTTTCGCTCTCCAGAGAACAGATCATACGAATCGTACTCGCCAGAGCTTTCCAAGCACACACCAATGATCCTGAGTTTCTAGCCTTTATCGACACCTTGCCTGGAGGTTGGAAAAGTAGCCGCTCAGGAGACGCTTTTGAAGGCTTTTTACCCGAAGATGAAGGAACAACAATCGTCTTTCACGTACCTATGCGCTACATAGAAGCCTTCAAAGCCAAAACTTACGAAATCCTTGAACTGGAAAAAGACGAACAAGGGGAACGAGCAGGTAAAGCAGCACGCCAACAGCAATATTACGCCTTGGTAGAGAAAGACCAGTCACATATTACGCGTATTACTAATATCCTCTTTGAACGTGCTACAGGTCTTAAAGAAATCGAAAAAGACGATGATGACTACGAGATACTCAGAAAGACTTGGCTAGACCTCCTCGACCAAGTAATGGTGATCTACTATGAATCAGAAAACCACCTCGCCTCCCTTTCCCAACCGCATGCCCGTACCTACTTTACTAATC
>CALEMF010000097.1 GCA_937911505.1 uncultured Cytophagales bacterium | reverse complement strand
TGTAGAAGTATGTCTGCTGCATCCTATTCCCCATTGCTGCCCAACCACATCAATGGCTCGTAATACTTCCCAAACTTTTGAGTGAATTTGAACATCACGCTGGTCGGGGGTGTAGATATCGTCTGTAAGTCGATCGAGAAATTGTTGTTCTGTAACGATATTAATAGGAGCACCGCTAGCGGGTATTTCAGAAGGGGTCAAGTCGAGGGTTAAGTAGCGACCTACGCCTTGAACACTTACTTTGGACACCTTAGAAGGGTGGGTCATCGTATAGTTAAGGGCACGAATACCACCCAATGACATACCAAATATACTAACTTGGTTTACCCCTCGAGTGCGTTTGATAAATTCTACAACGGTATTGATCTCATCAATTTCAGAAAAACTTGTTGTCATCAAATAAGGATAAGTACTTTCACAATCTTCTACGCCAAGTCTTGTTTTATCATTAGTGCTCAAGTTACAAGGGTCGTTCATGGGTGCTGGAAAATCTGATTTCCCATAACCCGTCAGGTCAAAAGCAAATACATCGAGTCCCTGTGCAGATAAATAATTCATCAGACTGTAATCTTGATAGTCTAAGTCATAGGTAGAGATAGAGGGCGTAATCGTAGCGTGTATAAGTAATACTACTTTTCCTTCTAGGTCATTGTCTGCTAATATGGTAGGCTTTACTTTCTCTCTTACATAAAGTTGAAAAGATTCACCTCTAAAATTAGGTATCGTGGAAACGTGATTGATATTATATTCAAATAATTCAATATTTTCGGAGGTTTCGATAGACGTTTGAGCAACTGGTATATCCTCTTGATTCTCGTCTTTGTTGCAAGACGTCATCAGAAAAGTTAGTGCGAACAGAAAAACTTTTAGGCTAATTATGCCGTGTAGGTAAGGAGTAAAGCTTGTAGAAATGAGCAGTTTCATAGTTAACGCTTTATAAGAGAAAATTGTAAGTGTTGTAGGAAGTAGTTCCCAATTATTTTACGTGAAAGATAATTTCAGGTTACTCTATTAGGAAAAGGCTACTTTTGATACGATTATCTTAATAAAAAACGCTCAATTCTACGACAGAATTGAGCGTTTTCGTAGTCCGTAGGGGAATCGAACCCCTGTTACCAGGATGAAAACCTGGCGTCCTAACCCCTAGACGAACGGACCATTTTTTCGTAATTGGAATGCAAATTTAGTGCTTATTTTGAATGATGCAAAAATAAACAGAAAAAAAATGTCCTATTTTTCAATAAATTATGTTGAATGCTTTGTTAATGCAGTAATTATCAGCTAGCTTTGTGTAAAATTATTCATCCTTTCATACGATACCAGCTCATTTGGGACTTTTTATGGAGGGGTATCAGATATTATTCAATGGAAAAAATAAAATTTGAAGACCTGCCTTTATCTTCTGAAATACAAAGGGCTGTGCAGGATATGGGGTTTACAGAAGCCACTCCTATTCAGGCAGAATCAATTCCACACTTACTAGAAGGCGTCGACATTGTAGGCCAAGCACAAACAGGCACTGGAAAAACAGCCGCTTTTGGGATTCCTACTGCTGAAAAAGTAGATGCTGATTACAGGGCAGTACAAGCCATTGTCTTGTGTCCCACGCGCGAACTCGCGATGCAAGTGGCAGTAGAGTTTAAGAAATTGATCAAATATAAAGAGAGACTATTTACCTTAACGGTTTATGGAGGCGTTGCGATTGATCCTCAAATCAAAAATTTGAAAAAAGGCGTTCAAATCGTCATTGGTACGCCTGGTAGAGTCATTGATCTCATCAAGCGACGTGCCTTAGATCTATCTACTGTGGAAACAGTGGTGTTTGATGAGGCGGATGAAATGCTCAACATGGGTTTTAGAGATGATATTGAATTCATTCTTCAGCAAACCCCTAAAGAACGGCAAACTATCCTTTTCTCGGCAACGATGCCCCCAGCTATTCTGGCGCTTTCGAAGCAGTATATGCACGAGCCGCTTTCTATTAAAATTCTAAAAAAGGAATTGACGGTTGCTAATATTCAGCAGTTTTACTACGAGATAAGAAGTAAAGATAAGATCAATCTCATGATTCGTTTGATTGACTATCACGACTTACAGCTCATGCTTGTTTTTTGTAATACCAAGCGTATGGCCGATCAGCTTAATGAATCTTTACAAAAAAGAGGATACAAAGCAGAGGCACTCCACGGTGACCTCAGCCAAAAACAACGCGATTTGGTGATGCGTAAGTTTCGTCAGGGCCAAATCAACATGTTGATTGCGACTGACGTAGCAGCAAGAGGGATTGACGTGGATGATGTAGATGCTGTATTTAACTATGATATTCCGCTCGATGACGAAGCCTATGTGCACCGTATTGGTAGAACAGGTAGAGCAGGGCGCGTAGGGAAAGCCTTTAATTTTGTAACAGGCAGAAAAGAGCTCTATAAGCTGCAAGATATACAACGTTATACAAAAGGTACGATTGAGGTCGGTATCATTCCACAAAAGGAAGACTTACTACAAGCCAAGCAAGAGAAACTTGTAAAAGTTGTACAACAGACGATACAAGAAAGTGATCTAGCAGGACTAGAGGAGATGGTACAAACTCTACTGGACACCGACTTTCCGCCAGAGTCGATACTCGCCGCATTACTAAAGATACATTTGGGTGAAACACCTCGCTATGCTGAGATCAACGCTTCTCCAGCAAAAGGTGAGAAGAAGGGTAGTGATAAAGGGAAGAAGAGAAAACGTACCAAGCGCCCTCGCAATACGGATATGACACGTCTTTTCTTTAATGTTGGGCGTGACCAACGGGTAAGTCCTGGCGACATACTAGGCGCTATACTTGGAGAAACAGGCCTGCGGAGTCATCAAGTGGGTGATATAGATATTTATGATAAATACACCTTCGTAGACATCGACCCTAAAGAAGCGGCCAAGGTCATTAAAGTAATGAAAAAAAATAAAGTAAAAGGTAATGCTGTAAACGTAGAGCTAGCAGAGTAGCTACTAAACGCGAACATCATAAAATAGAAGCGGCTGTCCTTAAAGTGTATATTTACTTTCGGGACAGCCGCTCTGTTAAATGTGCCTATCTTTTTTCTACTCAAATTCTAATCCTGTATTCACACCCTTTTCTGTAGCGGGAATCCCCTCTGACATCCACTTAGGAGCTGGCGTATCTTTCAAATAATAATCAAAAAACTGATAGAGGCGTATGGCAAAGTCTGTCTTGTTCTGTCGCTGTTGGAGGCCGTGCTTTTCACCATTGTAGTTTAAAAGCCAAACAGGCTTTTTTAATCTTCGCATGGCTACAAAAAACTCAATACCTTGGTACCAAGGTACTGCGCCATCTTCGTCGTTGTGTAAAATCAAGAGAGGAGTTTCGATTTTGTCTACGAAGAACAGAGGGGAATTCTCTATGTAACGTGCTTTATTGTTCCAAAGGGTTCCCCCAATACGGCTTTGTGAATGTTCGTATTGAAACATTCTGCTCAAGCCTGTCCTCCAGCGAATCCCTCCGTAAGCGCTGGTCATATTAGAAACAGGGGCGCCTGCTTCCGCACATTTAAAAATATTCGTCTTCGTAACCAAATAAGCAATCTGGTAGCCACCCCAACTGTGTCCTTGCACACCAATTCTATCTATATCTACATAACCTTAGTCAATCATATGCTCTACACAAGAGATGACGCAGTATTGCGCACTTTCGCCCGGATACCCTACCTTATAATGCACGTCAGGAACGAAAACGACATAGCCATTACTTGTAAAATACGAAAAGTTGATGATAGAGCGAATGGGAGCAGGCGCATAATGCCGATGCAGGTTCTGGCTGTTCCGCTCGTAAAAATAGACCATTAAAGGATAGGACTTGCTTTCATCGAAATTCTCAGGCTTGTAAATCATGCCTTCTATTTGTGTGCTATCATAGGCTTGCCAAGAAGTCAATTCAACACTTCCCCAGAGGTAATTTTTTTGCTGCGGATTAGCATCGCTAATCTTTTGGGGACGTGAAAAGTCAGCCTTCGCCAAGTACACATCTGGGTAGGCTTGAAAACTTTGGCGCGTGAAGATGTATTTTTCAGCATTCTTCGCTTTCATTGGCGTCGATAACCTATACGCACCTTCCCATAGGATGGTTGGTGCTCGGTTTTTACCAAACTTTAAAGAAGCATAGGCAGCACTTTTGTCTTTTTCTTTAAAAACTCGGAACAACCAAGCTTGATTTTTCTTCAAGAATTTTTCCTCCGTATCTGTTTTCAAGTAACGATATTGCCACTGTTTTTCCCTGCCATTTTGGGTAATGCGCTGAGGAGGTGTTTTCATGCTAGGGTCAAACGCCCATATATCATAGCGGTCGTAGATCAGGACTTCCTCGTCGTTTTTTGTCCATCCAGCCACGCCATACGCCCAAGGATAGTCAGGGTAATCGTGAAACTCATTGTAAAAGCCCACGCCAAGCTTTTTAGTCAGATTGTAGGTTTTTCCCTCCGCTACCGAATAGGTAAACCAAGCTGTATCTTTTACACTGTACCAATAGGCATACTTTCCGTTGGGAGAGAAATTGATATAGCCTTTGATTTTCTCTCCCGCTTTTTTCGTATCGCCATTCTTTAGGTTAACCACATAGAAATCGTGATAGGGCGGAAAGCCTTCCCAAGAAACCAACGGGCGATAGGGTGAGTCTGCTATGCCTAAGGTAAACTGACTGTCCCCTTCTTCAGCAAATTGTAAGGTGGTGATTTCCTGCTTGTGAAGTTGCACAACTTTTTTAGTGTTGAGGTCAGCTACCGCGAAGTAGCCTTTCTTTTTATCCTTTTCAGCATTTACTTCCTGTTGGGTATAGAGAAAGTCATCTTGATACGTCCAAACTTCCACCTGAATGACCTCTTCTTTCAGTAACGTCGTGTCTGGAAGCAAGGGCTTTGGCGCTGTTTCAAAGAAAAGCTGCGTACCATCTTTAGAAAACCGAAATGCAGAGTGAGGACTGATGTACCAATCTTCTGGTAAGAAATCTGATTCTTTATCGGCTAACTTTTCAGGTTGACCTTTTCCTGCTTCCCAATGGTATACATCAAAAAAGTGTATAAGGGCTTTTTCTCTATTCACTGAAGTATCAGGATTGTGCAGAAAGGCAAGCTTGTTTTCTTTTTCATGCCAAGTCAAGTTTTTGTATTCGCCTCCTCTTTGATCGAGTGTGATACGTTTGCCTTTTTTCAAATCATAGACAAAAATCCCCGCTGAGTCTTCTTTAAAATCGCCTGTGTTGGTAAAAGCGAGAAAGTCACCATTTTCAGTGAAAGTATACTCTTTCACGAACAAAAAAGTGTCTTGTTGGGTCGTTTTAAGGTTGTGCAGAATAAGTTTTGCGCCACTTTTTTTATCCTCTTTTTTAGGTGTTAAGGTAGTATCCTCAGGGGTAACTTTTCCTTTGGGCGTTAGGAGGTAGGCCACCCAGCCGCCTGCTTTTTTGGGTGTTTTAAAAGACTTTACCTGTGCAGTTTTTGATAAGCTTTGCGTATTCAACAGGTAAATGCCAATAGAATCTTTGGGGAGAGAATCTTTCTTGACTTTTTCTCTTCTCAGCGCTTTAACCGAATCTTTTTGAGGTTTAATCTTGAAGATAACCGCTTGGCTATCGTAGGAAAAGTCAGCCTCTTCTCCTCTTTCAAACTGCTGATAAGTGTTATTCGTAGTGTTATAAATTTCTAAAATAGCGTCGCCCTCTTGGGGGGTAATGGCATACATTACCCATTTGCCATCAGCGGAGATTTGTGGTTTTTTGATATCTTTCCAATCGTCGTAGACCTCGTGTGTGAGCGGTATTTTGTTTTGTGCTAATGCTGAAAAATGCAGACATAAGGCTAGAAATAAAAAGTAAAAACTTCTCATAATACAATAAACTTTCTTGATACAAGCCCGAATTTGCGAAAATATTTAGATTGTTTCAAATGAAGGTGAAATTAGGAGATTGAAATAGTCTTAGAGTGTTTCTATACACTTTTAGGTATAAAAACGCTTTCCAAAACTATTCTAAAACTTTTGGAGTATCCTTTTTATCTAGTAAAAACTATCGTAGCTCTACTTCTGGTTTTGGCTTATAGCCTACTAGACCTACCGTCATTAGAATGCTGGTAGACAGAATGATAAAGAACAACAAACCATCTCCTAAAATTGATAAACGCATCGATTCTGGGATCAACGAGAATAAGAGGATGCTAATGAGCCCACGCGGACAAATTACCAACTCAGGCATTACCGAAATTTTAGCCACCAAACGAATGTAGAGGTAACGTATGAGATAGGTAATGAGCAAAATGAGACCACCTATGGCTAGCATATCTAGGTCAATTAAGCTATTGATATCCATGATATACCCAAACATTAAGAAGAAGAAAGTACGTACAATAAAGGCACTCTCTGCGGTAAGCTGTACCAACTGATGTAGGTCGTGTTTGAGCTTACTGTACATAAAAAAGTTGGTAAAGAGCGGGTATTCAATTAGGTCTGTGTTGTTAAGGAAAAGCCCAAAAGCAAGAATGGTAACCAACGAAGAAAGGTGTATTTGCTTCCCAATGGCAAAGATCAAAATGAGTATAGAGATAACAAGGAAAAACTTAACGTTATGCTGAATACGCCCTAAGAGATACAATAAAAACAAACAGAAGACCAAGGAGATGATAAGTACTAAAAACGTATCCCAAGTAAGGGTAAGAAAAGCGTTGAAGTCGAAGGTATTGTTCTTTTCTACAAAGTTGAAAAAGACAATACCCAAAATATCCGATAAGCTCGATTCATAGATAATAAACTCTTTCTTACTTTTTCCTAAATTGGCTACAGAAGGAATGGCAATCGCTGAACTAATGACACTGTAAGGAATCGCATTCATTAAGCATCTATGAAAATCTGCTTGGCTGAAATACTGAAATAAAAAAGCAATAGAAAGCGTGGTAAAGACTAAAATAAAGAAAGCCGCCCCAAATGACTTTTTAATCAACTTGAGTTTTCGTTGCTCAAAGCGCAGCTCCAAAGCTCCTTCTAGCACGATCAGAATAAGGCCTAAGTTGCCTAAGAGTGGTAAAATTTCAGAGAAGTCAACAATGGCTATTCCTAGATACACAGAGCCATAGTGTAAGCCAATGCCCGTAAGCAATAACAAAATAACAGAAGGTACTTTGGTTCTACGAGCAAACAAGTCAAATAAATAGGAGAAAATGACCAGAATGCTCATCAAAATAAGTATCGCGTAGGTTGACATACGAGCTTAGCGCTGTTTTAGGTAGCTATTGATGAAACACAAAAATACCTTTTTACTGATTCTTTACAAATCTTTCTGTAGGCTTCCCCAAAAATACCCAACTACGCTGAGAAAAGAGGACTATTAAGAGAAGCGTACAGCGCCTTAAATACCTTTGGTAGTGACAGACGGATTAATTTTCCTTACCAAGCCTTGTAATACCTTTCCTGGACCACTCTCTATGAATTCTACAGCGCCATCGGCGATCATATGCTCTATAGAGTGTGCCCACCGAACGGGCGACGTAAGCTGTGCGATGAGGTTTTCTTGTATCGTAGCAGGATCACTAGTGGATTGCGCGTTTACATTTTGGTATATAGGACAAATAGGAGTTTTAAAGTTGATGGCTTCGATGGCTTCTTTGAGTTCTCCGTGGGCGGGGGCCATTAGGGGTGAGTGGAAAGCACCGCCGACCGATAGAACAATGGCCCGTTTGGCGCCTGCTGCCTTCATGTGCTCACAGGCCGTATTGATGCCTTGTACTGTTCCTGAAATAACGATCTGCCCTGGAGAGTTGTAATTGGCTGGTACGACCAATTCCTCTGGACTTTCTTCTGTTACTTTCTTGCAAATCTCTTCTACAACCGCATCCGCTAGGTTGATAATAGCAGCCATGGTAGAAGGATTCTTCTCACAGGCCTGCTGCATCGCTGCGGCCCGCTTGGCAACTAACCCTAAAGCATCCTCGAAGGCGAGCGTTTGATTGGCGACCAACGCAGAAAACTCTCCCAACGAATGTCCTGCCACCATATCGGGCTTTACATTGGTGGTAGTAAGCGCCAAAATAACAGAGTGTAGAAATACAGCGGGCTGGGTAACCTTAGTTTGTTTAAGATCCTCCTCCGATCCTTCAAACATCAAGTCTGTAATGCGAAAGCCCAGAATATCATTGGCTTGCTCAAATAGCTTTTTTGCTTCGTCATTACTTTCGTAAAGCTCTTTTCCCATGCCTGAGAACTGCGCCCCTTGTCCAGGAAAAACATATGCCTTCATAGGTGAGTAGGTTTTGTGTGTAAATTTTGCAGGCAAGTTATAAAAACTTGAGAGATATTTGGAAGAGACCGTAAGGATTGTACTACTTTTTCTTACATTCAGCCTATGTTTACAGCCGAACTTAAGAGTACTCCTCAAGAAGATATCTCCATTTTAATCCGTGTAGACAATCACGCAGGCTACTACCTGTGCGAGTGTGGGGAAGCGAGTGCATTAACTGTAAAAGAGTGCCAGCGTATTCGTGCTATCTTTATTAGCCATACCCACATTGATCATTTTATTAATTTCGATCAAATTTTACGACATCAAATTGGCATCAAAAAGACAGTAGTAATTGTCGGACCGCCGCAGATTGCACAGCAAGTACAGGCAAAAGTGAAGGCATTTACTTGGAATTTGATTGCACCAGAGGCCATTACCTACGAAATACGAGAAATTATTGATGAGCAAACCTTCCAAGTGTATACCCTTACGCCACCCCACTGGGACTTGAAGCAAATCGTGGATATACAAGAAGGAATCATTTACAACAATGATGTTTTCAAAGTTACCTATACCTTACTCGATCATAAAATTCCTTCAGTAGCCTATCTATTTAAAGCCTACAATCAGGTTAGTATCAACTTAAAGCAAGCCCCTTTTAAAGGTGGTGCTTGGGTGGGTGATTTGAAAAAAGCTTACGAGAGAAACGAGCCCAAGCAATTCATAGAGATTGAAGGGGAAACATATCAAGCCGATACATTATTTCATTTATTAGAAGAAAAGGTAGGGGACTCACTGGGGGTCATTATGGATCATGCCGCCCATCCAGCCAATCACCAGAAAATAATACAACACTTTGAAAACTGTAAAACAGTGTTTATAGAATGCTTTTACAAAGAAGAGGATCGTGCACAGGCGATTACTAACTTTCACAGTTACTTGAGTGCCTCTGCCAGTGTTATGAAAGCAGCAAAAGTAACAGAAGCGATCCCTGTGCATTTCTCTAGAAGGTATGCACCAAGCGAAGTAGAACAGTTGGTCAGTGACTTTATGGCACTTTTTCGCCAAGAGCGTCACGCATAATAAGCACCTACTTTCTTTTACGGAGTAGTATGGTAACTTTAGGATAGGTAGAATAAGCACCCTTTATCAAACAACTGACCACCGCAAATGCTTCTTATATACAATGCGTTTTAAGGTACGTCATAATCCTTTGCTAACGACAAACGAAACTTGCACAAAAATTGTCTCTATAGAAGCCATCAATAAAGAAAATACGCTAACATAATACCTAAGAACAACACATGTTCAATAGGGTAAAGTATTAAAGAATATCCATATGAAAGATTCAGTTATGCAGTTTAAAAATATTTTTTGGATATGGTTGTGTTGTCTTATCCAACCACTCTCAGCACAAGACTTGGCTAACTCTGTGTTCTGGGAAATCTCAGGTAACGACTTACAACAACCTTCTTATCTATTTGGAACACATCACCTGTATAGTCCAGATAATGTAAAGAAAGATTCAACAATCAAGCAGAAGCTTGATCAATCTGATAAGGTAGTCGGTGAGATTGTCATTGATATGACTGCACTCTTTCAGGTAATGAAAGCCGGCCTATTGGGTACTGATACCACCATGCGCGATCTCCTTACCCAAAAGCAATACGAAGAGCTAGATACTTACTTACAAAGTGAAATGGGGATTGGCATGGGCTTCTTCAATAAAATGAAACCTATGGCTATTTACCAGATGGTGGTAGCACAAAAATATGCGAAGGTAACCCAAGGCGACGAAAAAGAACTACAAGCACTTATGAATGAAAGTGGTGGCGGCTCCTTAGATGGATATTTTCAAGAATACGCCAAAACCCAAGGAAAGGCGGTAGGCGGCTTAGAGACTGTTGAACAGCAAGCAGGCTTCCTGTTTGATGGTTATCCTATTGAAAAACAAGTAGAATTATTAATGAACGCCTTACACGAAGAAGGAGAAAGCTCTTTAGATCAGCTTGAAGAGTTAAATCGCCTCTACGGTGAACAAGATTTAAATGAAATCGCCAAGTTCACTACCCAGCATATGAATGAAGATGAGTATGACTTGATGCTAAGAAGACGTAATAACGCTTGGATTCCCCAAATGGAAACGCTTATGAAACAACAAGCGGTGTTCTTTGCTGTAGGGGCGGCTCATTTAGTAGGAAAAGATGGTGTGATTTACCAGTTGCGCCAAAAAGGCTACACCGTAAAACCCATTAAAATTAAAGTGTAATTGTGCTTACAAAGCAAGAAGAGAAAAAAATCAGTAAATTCTTAAGCCTAGTGCTAAGGCATCGCCCTGAACAGATCGACCTCCAACTCTCAACAGGTGGATGGGTGGCTATCCCTATACTAATTGCCCAATATAATAAGCATAAGCCCACGCCCATCACTAGGGAAATATTGGAGCAAGTAGTAGCCAATAATGATAAAAAACGCTTCACCATCGACCATCAGCAAGACCTTATCAGGGCCAATCAAGGGCACTCTGTTACAGTAGATTTACAGCTCCAACCCAAAGAACCCCCTCTCCATTTGTACCACGGCACAGCGGAAAAGTGGCTCTCCATTATCTTTGAGGAAGGATTGAAGAAAATGAATCGACATCACGTCCATTTGAGTAAAGACACCACAACTGCTCAAAAGGTAGGAGCTCGCAAGGGAAAAGTAGCCCTCCTACAAGTAGCCGCATAAGCGATGTATGAAGTGGGCTTCGCTTTTTATGAGAGTGAGAACGGGGTCTGGCTAGTAGATCAGGTACCTGCTCAGTTTTTAACGCACATTTCGATAGACAACCAGGTCTAAGAATCTTATTCTCAAGCGCTAGAAAGGCAGTATTTATTGTTTGATTACTTTTTTGGTAGTAATGCCGAAGAAACTTTACTATGGTAATACCCTTCTATACTCCATATACTGTGCGGTCTGCTCGGCTACTTCTTTATTGGTAAGGAGTGCTAATAAATGAAAGGAAAGATCGATACCGGCTGAAATACCTCCAGAAGTGAAAACTTTACCAGCTTGTACAAAACGTTGGCCTTTTTGTGGTTGCCCCGTAGAGACAAGCCGTTGCATATCTTCATACACTTGGTGGTGAGTACAGTAAGGCTGGTGATCTAAAAGACCTAACTTACCTAACATGCGCGCGCCAGAACAAATACTAGCCGTGTAGTGAGTAGTTGTATGGGTGCTAGCAATCCAATCAAGTACCTTTTGGTTTTCGAGGAGCTGTTTCGTTCCTTCACCACCTGCTAAGAGCAGAATATCTATAGATGGGGCTTTTTGGAAATCGTAAGTAGGATTTACAGAAAGTCCGTTGATCGCAGTGATGGCTTTTGGCTGCTCAGCAACGGTAAATACTTCGAAAAGAGAGTGATCATATAGTTGAGAAGCCACCGAAAAGACCTCAAAGGGTCCTGCAAAGTCTAATACTTCTGCCTCGTCGAAGATAAAAATACCAATATTTTTTTTCATGGCGTTTGTAATATTAGCGATTTAAGCGATAGCCTAGTAAAAACTGAAATCTATCCACAGGAGAATTGAGCCCATCACTGGGAGAGATACCATTGCTTCTTTCGTAGCGCACCTCTAGGCTGAATTTTTTAAATTGACCACCCAAACCTACTACTAAACCTTGCTCGTAATCTCTCGCTCCTTCAATTGCTTCTCCCTCCGTGGTAATCAAACTTGTTATCAACTGTCTGTCTTCTAGGGCATAGTTTCGAGAAGCTATTACGTAACCATTTGATATCCCGGCGTTGAAGTAAAGAGCAAATTGATTGACAGGATATCTAAAGCGCAGTAGGGTATATAATTTGAGATAAGTATAATTCAACTCAGTACGTGTAAAAGTAAAAATATCATCTCTGGTGGTGAAATCGAAATCTGTATAGTCTCCTTCAAAATTATAAGAGACTACACTTAGCTCGTTATAAAGTGACCATTTCCCTGCATTTTTGGTACGAATTAAATTGAAATAAATACCTCCCATAAAATTAAGTGATGTGGGGTAGTCTGCATTTACCACGGTTGTAAAAGCCCCTCTACCACTACTAAAGCTAACGTTGGTAAGGCTTGCGCCTGCTACTACGCCAAATTCGGGCGGTATTTTCTCTATATTATTCTCAAAGAGTATTTTTTCGTCTTTACAGGCATAGTAGGTTTCAAATAACTTACGTAAGCTTTTCAAACTATATTCTGTCTTGCTTAACGGTTGGTTGATCTCAGGGCAGTCTTGTAAATAAGCTGAGAGCTGACTCACATATGAACGATTGTGGCTAATGATCTTTTTACCATTGACTTCTTTAAAGTACCGCTTGTGAAGTAGTAATGTATAAGCACCGTTTTCTTCAATATAAAAGTTATTTTTTCTTTTCTCTGACTTAAAGAAATACAAGCTTTTATCACCTTCTATAAGCGATTGTAAAAAAACGGTATCTTTTTCAAGTTTTACGTCTGGTAGGGCATTTAGCTCACCCAGATAGTCAGGGCTTACCTCTTTTTCTACTGAAGCGCTCACGTATATTTCCCCATTCACACCAAATTGCTGAATCTGGTAAGGGGAAAACTTTTCTACCTGATTCCCTCGCTTAAAAATAACCTGAGAAGGATTTTTCTCCGAATTTCGGAAATCTATCATTCCTCGAAGTGTATCACCTTCTAAAGAGATGATGTAGCCTTCTACGAAGTTTTTTTGCCCAACAGCAGTAAATGAGGCAAACAAACCTACTAGCATACAAGAGGCTAGTAGGTAATACTTGTAAGTTTTTTTCATTACTTTTTAATTTCCAACGACAAACTCTATTACCCCTTTTTTGAGGTTATCTCCCTTCAGCTTCACCGTGCCGCTGTTCTTTTTCAAATCTTCTAGTGTACCACGCCAAGTAGCCACTCTGCGCACATCACCTTCCTTGTCAGTTGCTTCCCAAAAGGCTACTTCTAGACGGTCTTTAGGGTGTACCCGCGCCGCGGCAGTAGCATCTGTTTGCCAAGGCTCATTAGCACCTAGTTTTTGTAGTTCAGAAGTATGCAAGATGCGGTCGCCAATCGCGAAAGTCCAATAGCCATATCGATAGATAATTTTACTACGCTCATAGCTTTCTACTCGCCAAGTAATTTGTTTGAGTTTCTCTTTTGGTAAATCTAGATCGAACGCTTGCACGCCGTGTTGTAAATCTTCTATCTGTAGTTTTAGCTGGTAGGTAAGGTTTTCGTAATGATCATTTTGCTCGTTTTGGGCATATTGTTCTAAGGTGTGTAAAGGAACATACAAATACCAAGTACCTTCTGGTTTATCAGGGCGAAGCTTACCTACCTCACGGCTATCTGATAAGACTAGGTCGTTGAGCACGTTGCCTTCCCCAGCCGTTAACTGATAAGAGACAGCAATACGTTTCCCCAAGTCTTTGTAATAAAAAGTAGGTATTTTGTACGAACAATCAATACGTAAACACATAAGCCCATCGCGCCGATCGAGGGTGATTGCTGGTTTTTTCAGTTGGATATCTTCCAAGCCTTCAGGAAGCATAAGGTTTGTTGTATCGTATACAGCACCAAAATCTAAATCATACTGATCATAGCTAAACCAAGCGGCTACTTGGTCACCTTCTTGAATAGCATAATGCGGAATAAGCCAAGTAAGCGTTTGAGCTGCTTCTTCTACCACCAGTTCTTTTTTATAATTTTGAGTAGCTTTTCCAGACTTTAGCCATACTTGCTCGAGAGGTAAAGGCTGATTATTGCGAATCAAATGCGGTTTCACAATGAGGCTTCCTTCTGTAGGAAAGTCAGTAACACGGTAGGCAAAATCTACCAACACGCCACTGGTATTCTCCCATTGCTGTTGTGTATTAACGGTCAGTAAATTTCTTCGTACCTGTGGTAAAGGCACCTCTGAAAAATGGAGAATTCCGCCATCAAGTGCACCTTTATTGAGGTTTCGAAAAGTCTGCTGTGAAGCTCCAGGCGAGTTGGCGAGCTGAAAAGTCCCAATCGACTGACCATAACTCATGAAGGTATCGTCGTGAACAGCAAAAGTGACTGAATCACCATCGGCGGTTCTAAATACAGTCTCTTCTTCTTTTAATTCTCTTGCATTCCGCCGTTTAGCAGACTCATAGACGAGCTCTCGTCCCACCCAGATACGCCAAAGTGCATCGGGTGCGACAGGTCCTTTTTGCTTTAAGTAAGACTTAGCAATAGAAATTTCAGGATCTTTTTCGTCCCATTCACTAGCAGGTTTGACAGCTACTGCCTCAGTACGTACCTTAGAAAAGTAAGTAGGAGGCTGATTGATTTGAATGGTATCCACTTTCAAGTCACGGATCACGTGGTTCCCCAGATAATCGCAGGCGTGTAGTTTAAGGACGAGGGTCTGCTCGCCTTCTGGGGCATCTATATCCTTGTATGGAATAAAAAGACGATCTTCGTGTACCAATTCGTTTTTCTTGGGGTTGAGATAGGCAAAGTGCATCTTTGATCGCTGATAGCCTTTTGGCACTAAAGGAGCGCGGTAAACGACTGCTCCTCGGTCGTTTTCTAAGGTAGCGAACAAACAATAGTATCCCATATTACGATCTGTTTCGCTTCCGGCGATGTCGTTACCGCCAAAGGCAATCTCACAGTTAAAGTCTACACGAAAACCATTTACGCCAAACTGCTGCTGCTGATCTTTAGTTTGCCATTCGGTAAAGTCAAAGGTTTGGCTTTCATAAGGTTGGTTAAAAGGCTTTACTAAGAGCATTTGCTGCGCCTTGATTCTTGGAAAAACAAAGGTACTGTCGTAGTTAGAAGCATATACCTCTACAATTGGATGGATGGCCCCAGCAGGCATATTAATCTTTTCATAGGGAATAAAAAACTCCATATATTCTACAATGCGGTTACCTTTCCTTGGATTAGGATGCGGCTTAACCGTCTTACGTTGTACCTCATACATCGTGCGTCTAGCAGGGGGGTGGTATACGGTATTGCCTAAGCTATCTTTTAAGAGTACATAGATTTGAAATTCTCCTGAATTACTGATGTCCTTGGGGTTAGCAATATCATAATAAGCTTGTGCTGCCTCTAAATCAAATCGTATTTTTGCACCTCTTACCCGTAGAATTTCCTCATTTTCCATCGTCATTTCAGGAATAGTGAACTCCTGATCGGCATAAGGAATCTCCTTATTTTTGGGAATGATGATCGTAAAAGCCTGTTTAGCGATAATCGGAAAGCGCTGAGGGTTTTCGTACTCACCTGTTCGTGCGTGAAACTGCGCTACGACGGCATGTTCTCCCGCTTCAAGTTGCATTTTTCTGTAAGGAATTTGAATACGTAAGCCTTCTGTGAAAGCCGTGCCTGGCTCCTCAAAGTTTTCAGTAGCAAGGGTCGCTACATTATTGGTAGTATCTTGGTAAACGGTACGTCCTTGCTCGTCTTTGAGATCAATATGAAATTTATAGCGAGATTGACGAATATTGTTGATTACATGACGAAATTTGCTATCAAATTGAATGATAAGCGTAAGTTCGTCGTTATTGAATTGATTGGGTTGTATTTTTATATTGCTAATTTTGAAGCCTTGTTTCCTGTACAGCTCCTGCGCCCAGGACATGACAGTTAAACTGTAGAGAAAACAAAAGAAGAGAAAGAATTTTTTAAATAACATACCCAATAGGTGTTTTACAAATGAGACAATAAGAAGGCATATATACCCTTCTGAAAATTGGTTACCCAAATTTATCAAAAAAGCCCAACATACAATAACTAAGTGTAAAAAGTAGAAAAATTCCGATTGCAAAGATATGCGCAAAATATCATGAGTGGTTGGGTGCTTATTTACAAATTAAATTGGGTCTAAAAGTTGTCCAGCATAATATTGGTAAAGTGCAATTTATATGCGCCTTACACTTTTTTGAGCATACTTATCTAGAAATAAGATAAGAAAAGTTAAATTTTTTTGAAATATTTTTTACCTTTGTGACAAGTTTAATGAAAGCCCATGATGACCAGTCAACCCAATGAAATAGTAAACATTTTGGCAAAAGCCCAAACGAAGCTTCTGGAAAACTTTGTTGAGACTTCCTTCAAGATGCAGAAGGCCATGGACGAGAAAGAAATAGTGGAAGCCTTTATTAAAGTATACGATGAGTGGTATACTTCCCAGATAGCCCTTGTAGAAGATTTAATCACCTCTTTGAAAACCCACGCAGACGTAGACTTATCGTATCTCAATACGCACGTTGATAACCTAAAAAAGATGCACGGCAACTATGGTAAACAATGGACAGAGATGCTACAAGAAATTTCAAAGACTTACTTTGGGAAAGAATTCTTAAGAGGAGAGGATAACAATATTGATTTGCTTAACCAATACTGGAATAAATTTTATTCTTTTTGGTTTGAGCCTTTTGCTAAACCTTTCAAGGAGTTTTCTTCCTCAGGTTTTGGCGCTTACAATGTAATGTTAGAGACGGCTAAAGACTATATGAAAGCTTTTTATCCAACTACCTTTGGTAAAGAGTAGTTACGAGCAAAGAAATTATTTACTCCTAAAAGGGTAAATCAATGTTAGTAATTTAAGTTGATTTTAATAAGCATCGAGAAAAGCTCAGTACATTGTATTGAGCTTTTTTGTATAGGAGCGCTTACTGAAAATTCTATATACGCTAAGTTTTCATTACAGCAAGAGACTGTTAAACAAAAACTTATATCCTACAAACTAGGAAATTCGTACCTGACTTCCTTTGCCTTTTGGTGATTACTTGTTTTTAGCCTGCGAAAAAATAGTAGAGAGCAATAAACAAGTAGCAATAACACTAGAGACAATACACAAGGAAACAGCGCTGAAAGAAATAAGTCGCAAAGAAGAGGCAATGCAGAAGGGAAAAGCGGCACTAGATAGTTTCTACTCAATGACTTAAAATCTAAGCGATTTAGTTTACTAAATCGCTTTGTAGTATAAAGTTGAACAATTTTCTTTGTCGAGTATTTTACTAGCTTCCTTTTGAATATGAGCAGGCGTTATTTGCTCTAATTTCTCTACCTCTTTGTTTACGGCTTCCGTTTCTCCTAAAAAAGAAAAGTAAGCCAAACTCATCGCACGGTTAAGCAACTCAGTCTCTCCAAATGTAACCGTTGAGATGGCTTTATTGGTTACTTTAACCAATTCTTCCTCAGATACAGCTTCGGTTCTTATCTGTTCAGTAATCGCTTCAATTACTTGATTTGCCTCGGGGAGCTTTACAGAAGGGTTAAGCTTCCCTTGAATGACCAGTAACCCCTTATCAACAGTACCAGTTACATAAGCACCAATATCATTAAACATATTATTTTCTTTTACTAAGCGATGAAAGAGACGAGATGATTTTCCTCTTCCTAGTAAATCGCTCAGTAAGTCGTGTGTATGGTACGTTTTGTCTGTACGTGCCGCCATATGATATACCTTATAGAGCGCATCCAATGGAACATCTGCACTTACTTCTTTCACTCGTGCCGTAGTTTGTTTAGGTTCTTTAGGGTATTTTCTGCCAAACTTTTTTCCCCGTGGTATATCACCAAACCATTTTTCAGCCAATTGCTTTACCTCTTCTACCGTAACTGCCCCTGCTACAACCAGAATAGCATTATTAGGTCGGTAGTAACGATAGAAAAAATGCTTCACATCTTCCATAGTAGCTTCTTCAATATGGCTAATATCCTTGCCGATGGTGTTCCAACGGTAGGGGTGCTGTGTGTAGGCCAAAGGACGTAAATGCAGCCAAGCATCTCCATAAGGTTGATTGAGATAGCGTTGTTTAAATTCTTCTATGACCACTTTTCGTTGCACTTCAAGCACCTTAGGGTCGAAAGAAAGCGACCACATGCGGTCTGACTCTAGCCAGAAAGCCGTTTCTAGGTTTGCTACTGGTAAGGTAACATAGTAGTTGGTGATATCATTGCTTGTAAAAGCATTGTTCTCTCCACCTACTTCTTGTAATGGGGTATCATAGGAAGGAATATGTGCTGAGCCGCCAAACATTAAGTGTTCAAAAAGATGCGCAAATCCTGTTTTCTCTTCTTCTTCGTCTCTAGCACCTACACCATAGAGTAGGTTGAAAGCAGCAATAGGAGTAGTATGATCTTGGTGTATAATGACGCGTAAACCATTCTCTAAAGTAAATTCATCAAAGGCAATCATCTTGAAGATATTTCATTTTTACGTGGTAAAAACCATTTATTTTACAATAATAAGGATAAAGCCCTTACAAAACGTAAAGAAATATTGGATAGTTGGCATTTTTCTTCTTATTTCACATAGGTAAATAATGTTGAACTAAGCACTTTGCGATGAATTCTCCTACACCTGTGGCTATTTCATATAATAGAAATAATTTTTCCGATATTCTTTTACTAGAGTTGTACAAGGCATTGTTAAAGCCTCGTATGATCGAAGAAAAGATGCTTATCTTATTGCGACAAGGGAAAATCAGCAAATGGTTCTCAGGCATAGGACAAGAAGCAGTAGCAGTTGGAGCTACCCTTGCCCTACAAGAGGAAGAGTATATCCTCCCTTTACATAGGAATTTGGGTGTCTTTACTGCAAGAGGGCTACCCCTCGATCGGCTTTTTGCACAGTGGCAAGGTAAGAAAATGGGTTATACCCAAGGAAGAGATCGCTCTTTCCACTTTGGTACCAATGAGCATCGCCTTGTAGGTATGATCTCACACCTGGGCCCACAGTTATCTGTAGGAGATGGGATTGCCTTGGCCAATAAGCTTACCGACGAGCCTAACGTAACACTTGCCTTTAGCGGTGATGGGGCTACAAGTGAGGGAGAATTTCACGAAGCGCTCAACGTAGCGGCAGTATGGCAGTTACCTATTATTTTTTTAGTAGAAAACAATGGTTATGGCCTTTCTACACCTAATAAGGAACAGTACCGATGTGAACATTTAGCAGATAAAGGGATTGGCTACGGCATAGATGCTTACCAAGTAGATGGCAACAACATACTAGATGTTTATGAAACCATTTACCAAGTGGCAGAAGAGATACGCCGTAAACCACGGCCCATACTTATTGAAGCCATTACTTTTCGAATGCGCGGCCACGAAGAGGCATCAGGAACCAAATATGTACACAACGAACTAATGGAAACGTGGCAAAAGAAAGATCCTGTGGTCAACTTTGAGCAATTCTTGTTGCAAGAGCAGGTACTTAACGAGCGGATTATAGAGTCGATTAGGACACGTATAAAAGAAGAAATAGACCAAGCGCTTGCCATTGTAGCAGAAGCAGAAATACCTACCGCTGATCCAGAAAAAGAATTAGCAGAGGTATACTTCCCCTTTGAAATGGAAGTAACGGCTCCTCAAACCCCAACGGTTTCTCAAAAACGCTTTGTGGATGCCATTGCCGATGCGCTTCGCCAAAGTATGGAGCGCCACGCCAATTTAATTCTTATGGGGCAAGACATTGCCGACTATGGCGGGGTTTTTAAAATTACAGAAGGCTTGCTAACGCAATTTGGAGCAGAACGCGTAAGAAATACACCTTTGTGTGAGTCAGCTATTGTAGGAACGGCTATCGGCTTGTCGATTAAGGGATATAAAAGCATGGTAGAGATGCAGTTTGCTGACTTTGTGAGTTGTGCTTTTAACCAGATTGTGAACTATCTGGCTAAATTACACTGGCGATGGGGGCAACAAGCAGATGTGGTGATCAGAATGCCTACAGGAGGGAATACTCAGGCGGGACCTTTTCATTCACAATCTAACGAAGCTTGGTTTTTTCACGTACCAGGACTTAAAATTGTTTATCCTTCTAATCCTTACGATGCAAAAGGGCTACTCAATGCAGCGATTGAAGAGCCCAATCCAGTCCTTTATTTTGAGCACAAATACCTTTATCGCTCTTTAACCGATGAGATTCCCGATGATTACTACACTTGTGAAATAGGAAAGGCGCGCCTCGCCATGCAAGGAGAAGACTTGACTATTGTAAGCTATGGGCTAGGGGTACACTGGGCAAAACAATGGATGGAAAAGCGTACAGACGCCACCGCTGACATCATCGATTTGTGTACGCTCTTGCCTTGGGACAAGGAAGCCGTGAAGAAATCAGTAGAGAAAACGGGCAAAGTTCTTGTGGTACACGAGGACACGTTGACAGGAGGTATTGGTGCAGAGATTGCTGCTTGGATAGGGGAACATTGTTTTTATTGCTTAGATGCGCCCGTAATGCGTGAAGCAAGTTTAGATACGCCTGTTCCGTTTACAGCCGTATTAGAGCAACAGTTTCTCCCTTTTGAACGTATAGGACAAAGAATAGAACAATTACTTAAGTTTTAAGTGTTATCTCATAAGATATTAAATAGGTTGTATCGTTGAATAAAAGTCTTCCCATGAGGTTAAAAGAAATACTGCTATGTATTATATGTGTTTTAGTGGCACAGGCCTGTAATCAAAAGGCACGTTGTCCAGCTTACATGGAAGTAGGTGCGATTAGTGTAGCAGAAGGCGGCACATACGACCCTACACAAGCAGGTTACATTCAAGTAGAGAGAAGTGTCAAAACAGGCTTGGTAAAACGAAGAAAGAAACCTAGTAGTAAGAAAAAAATTGCGAAGCAGAAAAAAACGGACAAAGGTTTCTACAAAGATCCTAACATGTTTTATGATGAGAAATCAAAGCCACAAAAAAAGAAGAAGTTTTTGGGTATTTTCTAAGGCTTTGCTTACAAGCATATGAAACACGCTATTCCATATATATTCCTTTTTTTCTTGCCTTTTGTAGGGGTACAAGTTGTACCTACCTCAATCGCTTATGCGCAGAAAACGCCCAAGGTCAAAAAGAGGATTAAAAAAGATAAGAAGAGAGCCAAAAAACAACGACACAGAGCAGGTAGACAAAAAAGACCTAACAAAGCTACCGGGATAGGAAAGTTTACAGGACCTGTAGCGGTTTATCCTGCTGCTAAGGTAATTACTAGTGACTACTCAGGTGATATTCCTACCAAAGGCATTGAAAAGCGCCAAAAACGTATCGATAAAAGTAATCGTAAAAAAGGCCGTTATTCAGGTACAGTGCTTGCTAAAGACCTCAACCGTATACAAAGAGCCGCTCGAAAAACCGATAAGCAACGCGCTAGTTACCGAGGAACAATTCCTTATAATTACCAAGACATTCAAAAGCGTAGAGCAAAACTTAATAAGAAACTCTCAGAGTATCGTGGCTTTATCGTAGTCAAAAAAGCGCCTAGAAAGGTTACTACTAAAACTCGTCAAAAAGACTTTTATAAAAAGCCTTACGATGCACGTAAGCTAAAGAAAGGTTTAAACCGTCTACCGCTTATCGGGGTGAGGAAAAGCGATATTCCTCGTTGGCAAAGAGAAAAAGTACGTAAACCCACCTACGATAGAAAAGAAAATGAAATCTGGGCACAGCCTAGAGAGGTACCAGTGGCACCTAAAGAAAGCAAGACGGAAATGAAAGAAGAAGAAGACGTTAACCAAGATAAGGAGTAATACAGGCTTAAACTTTTTCATCTGGGTGTACGTTCATAATAACAAATTATATTTTTTTTCATGAACTGGACACACTTAACAACGGAAGCAGCACTCACTGAAGCCATTGCGGTTTCTCAAGAAAGTGATATCATTATTTTTAAACATAGCACACGTTGCGCTATTAGCGGGGCTGCTTTAGCACGTTTGGAGCGCGCTTGGCAAGACAATACACCCGTAAAGCCATTTTTTTTGGATTTAATACAATACAGAGACCTTTCAAATAAAGTAGCTGCTACCTTTAAGGTAGTACACGAATCTCCACAGGTATTGTTCATACGTAAGGGAGTTTGTATTTACGATGCCTCCCATATAGCCATTAGCTACGAAGACATTAAAGCACAAGTATTAGTTGCCTAACGCCCGGTCTTCACTTGGGTAGCGCTCTTGTAGAACCTTCTGCAAGAGCGCCTTTTTGTTACCAAAAATTTTGTAAAGTAAAATGGGAAAATAGTTTTGTTTTTGATCGTATAGCGTTATACGAGCAGGCGAAGTTTGCACATGGCTTATCTTTGTATGTGGTAAAATGATGACATGAAGAGGAGAGTTATTAATGCGCAGCTCATTTTCTTTGATACTGACATAAGGCGTAAATATATACCAGAAGCCTACCGCAAAACTCAAAAAAACAAGCGCGACGGTGACGTCTTTGTCTATTACCACCTTGTACCGTAAGTAGACTACTATCGTAGCGGCTATAACTGAATAGAAAATAGGAAGATACGGCTTACGGTAGAAATTGTAGTTCATGTAGATAAGTGGAAAGCACCGCTAGTAACTAGCGGTACTTCTTTATAAAAATTACTTTGTTAGTTTTGCGTAAATAGCAGGTGGTGTTGTAGAAGTATCGATTTTAGTCTCGACAATATGTGGGTAATCATTAATAAAACGCCACAATTTCCCATATTTGACGCCATTCTTTCTTAGTACTGCACCAATCTCTGCTAAGTTGGCCCAGCCAGTTTCGTCAGCGCACGACACCACTGCATCTTTCAAAACAGTTTCAACTTTTAAACTTTCCATAGTACTTGAAGATTAATCAAAAGCCTGTTCTCAAAAACAAAAAAAAAATAATTTTGGTTTTCTGTCAATATCAAAGCCCTAAGTATAAAGTAAAAAAATAGGCTTTCGACAAAAAATCAATTAGACAATCGTGTATGTATATAGTTTTCGCAGTAGGCTTTAAAAAAGGCTAAGTCTATGCGTTCTAATACTTCTCCTGCAAAGGCAGTAAGTAATAACGCTTTTGCCCGTTCCTCTGGTATGCCTCTGGTACGTAAATAAAACAAAGCGTCTTCGTCAAGCTGACCTGTAGTGGCTCCGTGAGAGCATTTTACATCATCAGCCCAAATCTCGAGTTGCGGTTTGGTATAAATGCTAGCCGTATCTGTAAGCAGGATGTTCCGGTTTTGCTGAAAAGCATTCGTCTTCTGTGCTTGAGGGCGTACAAACACCTTTCCGTTGAATACTCCGGTAGACCTATCGTCGAAGATACCCTTATACAACTCATTACTGTAGGAGTGAGGCACTTGGTGGTCAGCGATGGTATGATGATCTACGTGTGTCTTCCCGCTTAATACAGAAAGCCCCGTCATAAATGACTCACAGTGCTCACCCGCAATCTCAATATTGAGGTTATTGCGAATTAAGCCACCTTCTAGAGAAATGGTGGTAGCCCCAAAAAAGCTATGATCTTTCTGTAATACTTGTGTAGTATTGATATGAGTGATGGGCTGTAGCTCATGCTGTAGCTTATAATAACTAAGCCGAGCATTTTTCTCCACAAAAAACTCACTCACTTCGTTTAGGAAAGCTTTCCCTTCTTCAGGACCAACAGTCTGATGAATTTCCACCAACTTTGCCTGTGCGTTTTCTCCTACTACTACCAAATTTCTGGGTTGTACAGCAACAGGTTGGCTGGTATCAATAATTTGGTAGATAATAATGGGTGCTTCTACCGCTTGGTTCTTGTTTACATGCATGACAAGCCCTTGCTGGGTGTAAGCAAGATTCAAAGTATTGAAATAGTCACTTTGGGTAGTAGCAATCTTCCCTGCGTGAGTTGTTAGTAAAGTATAATTCGCTTGCTCTGCTTCTTCCCAAGTAAGCAAGTCGAGTTGGGTTTTAGGCGAAATTACCTTCGACCACTCTTCTTTGTAGAATCCATTAATAAATACTAACACATTGGCCTCTTCTGGACTTTTCAACCAGTCGGGTTGCTGGCTGACAGTAGAAGGAGTGGCCAACTGAAAGCTTTCTTTGGCCAATGCTCTCAAGTTGGTATACTTCCAAGCTTCTTGCTTGATATGTGGAAAAAGTAAATCCTTTAAAGTAGTTAACGCTTCCTGTCGCTTTTTATGAAAGGTAGAGGCTGTTCTTGGCCCTAACGTTTCTTCAAAGTGGGTGTAATGATCTATAAAATCGCTTGTAAATGTCTTTTCTGCCAACATAGTTGATGGAATTATGAGGTATAATCATACATACAACGGGCGTACAGCCAGCGTTGTATACAAAATAAGAAAATAAAGTTAGGCTACTACTTCTGCTTTGATCCAGTCGTATCCTTTCTCTTCCAGTTCCAAAGCCAATTCTTTTGTGCCTGATTTAACGATACGCCCATTATAAAGTACGTGTACATAGTCTGGTACGATATACTCTAAGAGGCGCTGGTAGTGAGTGACTACAATAGTAGCATTATCTGGCGTTTTGAGCTTATTAACTCCTTCGGCTACAATACGCAGCGCGTCGATATCTAAGCCAGAATCAGTCTCATCTAAAATAGCCAGTTTTGGGGTAAGCATAGCCATTTGGAAAATCTCATTACGTTTCTTTTCTCCTCCAGAGAAGCCTTCATTGAGCGAACGCTTCAATAACGTATCGCTAATTTCTACCAACTTCATTTTCTCTTTCATCATTTTTAAGAACTGCACTGCATCTAAGGGTTCCATACCTTTGTACTTTCTGATCTCGTTAAGGGCTGTTTTTAGAAAGTTGGTGGTAGATACTCCAGGAATCTCTACGGGATATTGAAAAGCTAAGAAAATGCCTTCTCCTGCACGCTCTTCAGGAGCAAGATCTAGTAGGTCTTTTCCTGAAAAAGTAACGGTTCCGTCTGTCACTTCATATTCTTCTCTGCCTGCTAACACAGAGGCTAAGGTGCTCTTTCCAGAGCCATTTGGTCCCATAATGGCATGTACTTCGCCTGCTTTTACCTCTAGGTCAATTCCTTTGAGGATTTCTTTATCGTCTATATTCGCTTTTAAATTACTAATTTTTAGCATCTCAGTATGTATTGAAAAAATAGTCTATGATAAATAATGTCGGCAAAGCTAACAATTCTCTGCCATAAATGATAGTAAAACTATTATGATAACCCACCACTTTTAGAAATGGTTTAGAAAATTAATGGATAAAACAGTGGATCTTGGGTGAGTGTTTTTATACTCTTTTGAGATGTAAGCAGGTAGCTTCGTTTATTCATATCGGGGTTTCGTAAACCGAGAAGGGCGTTTGGTTAAAGCGCACTTTATCTTGGCATATAAATAGCTAAATTCGTAATAAACAAATCGAAAATAAATTATATGAACCGTTTATCAAAAATTTTCACTGCGTTTAGTTTAGTTATAATGACCGTGGGTTTTATGGCTTTTCATCCTGTTACGCAGGAGCGTACAGACGTTTGTATTTCCTTTAAAAATGATACAGGAAGCAGCGTAACGCTTCACGATGGAAGCGGAACCATCCCTATGTCAGGTGGTACTACGAAGAAATTATGTAAGCCTGAAGGCACCAAGATCTACTTTGCTGATAGAGGTAGAAAAGGGGAGCTCATTTTAGAGTTTGACGACAGCTTAGATGGTAAAAAAGTTGACCTTTCTGACTACCAGTAGAGAAAACATTTTATAAGAAATTTAAAATAGTTTTGTAGTGATTAGAAAAAGCATCACTTGTTGGGTGATGCTTTTTTTGAGTCTTAACACGTGAAAACTTCCTACATATTCCTTCTGTACTGCCCGCCTACTTCGTACAAAGCAGCAGAGATTTGCCCTAAGCTACATACCTTCGCCGCCGCCATTAAGGCCTCGAAGATGTTCCCGTTTTCAATGGCTGTTCTTTGTAGTTGCTTCAGTAGTATAGGCGCCGTGTCTTTATTACGTTGGTGGAAAGCATCCCGCATCGCAATTTGGTACTCCTTTTCTTCGGTAGTAGAACGGATAATCTCCTCAGGAACAATGGTAGGAGAGCCTTTAGGGTCTAAGAAAGTATTTACGCCAATGATGGGTAGCTCGCCAGTATGTTTCTTCATTTCGTAGTACATCGATTCTTCTTGTACTTTAGAACGTTGGTACATACGTTCCATCGCCCCTAATACACCACCACGCTCAGAAATAGATTTGAACTCGTGTAGCACCGCTTCTTCTACTAAGTCTGTTAGCTCTTCGATAATAAAGGCGCCCTGTAAGGGATTTTCGTTTTTGGCAAGTCCCAGCTCGTGATTGATAATCATCTGAATCGCCATTGCCCTGCGTACTGAATCTTCCGTTGGAGTGGTAATCGCCTCGTCGTAGGCATTGGTATGAAGTGAGTTACAATTATCGTAGATGGCATATAGCGCTTGCAGCGTAGTACGAATATCATTAAAGGCAATTTCTTGGGCGTGTAAAGAGCGCCCTGAGGTTTGGATATGATACTTAAGCTTTTGGGAGCGCGCATTCCCCTTGTATTTATGCTTAATGGCTTTCGCCCAGATGCGTCTGGCTACCCGCCCTAATACAGCGTATTCAGGATCCATCCCGTTGGAGAAGAAAAAGGAGAGATTAGGCGCAAAGTCGTCGATGTTCATCCCGCGGCTCAAGTAGTACTCCACAAAGGTAAAGCCATTAGAAAGGGTAAGCGCTAATTGCGTAATAGGATTCGCGCCCGCTTCGGCAATGTGATAACCCGAAATAGAAACAGAGTAAAAGTTGCGTACTTGATGGTCGATGAAATATTGTTGGATATCTCCCATCATCCGCAAGGCAAACTCTGTAGAGAAAATACAGGTATTTTGGGCTTGATCCTCTTTGAGAATATCAGCTTGTACGGTTCCTCTCACTTGCGACATCGCTTTTGCCTTAATTTCCTCGTATACTTCTTTAGGTAGTACTTGATCACCTGTTACACCCAGTAGCATCAGTCCCAAACCATCATTTCCTTCGGGGATGTCTCCGTTGTAAGTAGGGCGAGGCAAGCCTTTCTCTTGATAAATGGTGTCTATCTTAGTGTTTACTTCCGCTTCCAAGCCCTTTTCTTTAATGTACAATTCACACTGTTGGTCAATGGCTGCATTCATAAAAAAGGCTAGTAGCATAGGGGCTGGCCCGTTGATGGTCATGGAGACAGAAGTGGTAGGGTTACACAGATCGAAGCCTGAATAAAGCTTCTTGGCGTCGTCTAAGGTAGCGATACTTACCCCTGAGTTACCAATCTTTCCATAAATGTCAGGACGATGGTCAGGATTTTCACCGTAGAGTGTTACGGAGTCGAAGGCCGTAGAGAGACGCTTGGCAGGAAGTCCTTTAGAAACGTAGTGAAAACGTTTATTAGTTCTTTCTGGCCCGCCTTCCCCTGCAAACATACGGGTGGGATCTTCTCCTTGGCGCTTTAAAGGAAACACGCCTGACGCATATGGGAAAAAACCTGGGGCATTTTCGGTAAGTAACCACTGTAGGATGTCACCCCAGTCTTGGTACTTCGGCAAAGCCACTTTAGGAATCTTCGTGCCAGAAAGGGAGGTATAGTATAAGTCTTGCTCAATGACTTTATTACGTACTTGAAACTGATATTTATCTGCCTTGTAACGCTTTTTGGTATCTGCCCAGCCTTGCAGCATTTTTTTACATTCAACGTTGAGTTTTGCTTCGAGGGCATTGTAACGATCAATCAAGTCTTTGAGATAATCTGGCGCATCCTGGATGTGTTCGATGGCGTGTACTACTTCTTCTGACTGCTCTACAATCTCAATAGTTTTCTTGCCGATGCTTGCTTTTAGGAGATCAATAGTGCCTCTTAACTGATACATTTGTCGAGCAATCTTGGTTTGCTCTGCTGTAAAACGATCATAGCCTTGGCTACTTTCTACGATCTCAGCTAGATAACGCACCCGATCAGGAGGAATGATGTACATTTTTTCAGACATCTTTTCGGTGATCTCAAAATCACTCTGAAGGTGTTTAGCATCTGTTTTCTCCACAATTTTGTCGAGTAAGCGACGGTAGAGAACATTCATACCTGGATCGTTGAACTGTGAGGCAATGGTTCCATAAATCGGTAAGCTATCATCTTCTACGTCCCAGAGTTGGTGATTACGCTTGTATTGTTTCTTTACATCTCGAAGTGCATCTAAAGAGCCTCTTTTATCAAATTTATTGATCGCAATCAGGTCAGCGAAGTCAAGCATATCAATCTTCTCGAGCTGCGTGGCGGCACCGTATTCAGAAGTCATCACGTAGAGTGAAACATCAGAGTGTTCCGTAATCTCAGTATCAGACTGCCCGATCCCAGAGGTTTCAACGATCACCATATCGTAACCTGCCGCTTGGCAAATATCAATCGCATCCTGTACGTATTGGCTCAGCGCTAAATTAGATTGGCGAGTGGCTAAAGAGCGCATGTAGACACGTCCGTGGCTGATGGCATTCATTCGAATACGATCACCGAGTAATGCGCCTCCTGATTTACGTTTAGAAGGGTCTACCGAAATAACAGCCAGGGTTTTCTCCCCAAAATCTATAAGATAGCGACGCACGAGTTCATCTACCAAGGAAGATTTTCCTGCACCCCCTGTACCAGTAATACCTAATACAGGAATTTTACGGGCTTCTTTTTTAGTAAGAATGGTCTCTTTGATTTGTTGGTAGTCGTCTGGGTAGTTTTCTGCAATGGAAATCAGTCGTGCGATAACCAAAGGGTTTTTCTCAGGGAGTACTTCTAAAAGATAATTGAGGTCGTCTAAACGACTAGGTTCCTCTACTTCTTCTACTTCGCCATCAGGCAAAGCCACTTGCTTTTTCATTTTGTAAGTAGAAAAATCTGCTTGTCTGAGTACATCATTAATCATTCCCTGTAATCCCATTTGGCGACCATCGTCAGGGTGGTAAATACGATCGATACCATAAGCGTGTAGTTCTTCTATTTCGCTTGGTAAAATGGTACCGCCGCCGCCGCCAAATAGCTTGATATGTCCTGCTCCTCGTTCACGTAGCAAGTCGTACATATATTTAAAATATTCAATGTGCCCTCCTTGGTAAGAAGTAATGGCAATGGCTTGGGCATCCTCTTGGATGGCACAGTCTACAATCTCCGCCACGCTGCGATTATGGCCCAGGTGGATTACCTCTGCTCCTGAAGCTTGCATAATGCGGCGCATAATATTGATGGCAGCATCGTGTCCATCAAAGAGAGAGGCGGCTGTAACCACGCGAATATGATGTTTGGGTTGATAAGGTTGTTCGTTTTGCATATGGCTTGCTATATTCTAAGGTCTTGGAATCGTATGTTTATATTCATGAAACCCTTTCTTGGGATAAGAGTTTAATAGCCCATCTTTGAATGGTGAAAAAGTTTATCAGATAGGTGCAAATATACGGAAAACTGGAGAAGTAAAGGAAAAAACCAACAGGTTTATAAAGTGCTATTGAGAAAAGAAGGTAAAGTAATGGAAAATCTCTCTACATACTACTTACAAAGCCAATGCAGTTTCCAACCCACTGGTAAGCGCTCCTTCCATAAAGCCTTGCCATTCAGCGAGGTGCTCTCCAGCAAAATGTACACGCTTGAAGGGTTGGGCAAGTATTTTCTGAATCGTATACCATTGGGTGGGGCGGTAATAAGCGTAAGCCCCATAACTATAAGGATCAGTGCTCCAATCGTAGGAGAGTACGCGTTGTGCTAAATGGAAAGTATCGCCAAAGGCAGGTTGCAGGGCACTTATAATCGCCTTTATCTTTGCTTGCTCGGTAAGTTTACCCATAAGGTAGGCTCTGTCACCTACGGAATAAGCAGTAAGTACACCCTGCGTTTCTAGCTGATTTTTAGTACTATGGAAGAAGTACTGGGGAAGCGTATCAGAGATAAGGTCGAAGTTTTCTCTTGACCAAAAGCGTTCATTGAAAAGTACTGCTGTCTTGGTAATGCGGGCATACTGTAGGGATTGTAGTGCTTCTTGATAACTTGCTGGCAGGGTAGGCGTGAAGCGGATTTGTGAAACGGCAAAAGTAGGTAAGGTACAGATCACGGCGTCAGCCTCCCAAGTGGTTTGGTTGTCGCAGGTAATGCGTACTTGCTTTTTATCTTGTGCAATAGCCACTACTTTATGTTGGGTTTTGATTTTCTCTTTTCCTATTTGTTTGGCGAGCGCTTCGATCAGTTGAGAATTCCCTCCTTGTATCTTGTAGTCCATCTCGTTTTTAGGACTAGAGAAAGCATATTCTCCCATTGCGCTGAAGGCTGATACGTGGCGGATAGTTTCGCCAAAGTCGGTACTATCGAGTAGTTCCCTAATCTCTAGGTCTCGTTGGGAAATACCTTGTTTTTTCAGAAAGTGCCACCAGTCGAGCCGATCGAGCTGTTGTAGCATTTTAGGGGAACCCTTCGTGAAATCTTCTTTAAGCTGGGCAAACTGCTTTTGCCAAGCGGTGCTGTATTGCCATTGATCGAAAGGCTGGTGCTGACCATTGAGCAGTAAGTCGGTATCGAATTGATGATTTTGGAGCGACAGCACTAACTTATTACAAAGCTCGATAAGGTTAAGATGTGAAGCGCCAATCCATTCAGCGCCTAGCTCCACGGTTAGGTCAGCGGTAATGTTTTGGGTGAAAATTCTTCCACCTAGGCGTTTTTTGGCTTCTAAAAGTAAGTAGTCGATGCCTCTTTGTTGCAGTTGGTAGGCAGCACCTAACCCAGCGATACCAGCCCCGAGAATGATCACTTTTTTAGGAGGAGAGGCAATAGCAAAGTTTTTTTGCGAAGCCAAGAGGGTACCTGAGGTAAAAATACTTGTGTTGCGTATAAACGTTCGCCTTTTCATAAATGATTGTAAATCAAAAAAAGGTGGTATTTTTGATAGAAGGAATATAATAAAAAAACAAGCACAAAGAAATAATGGCGACCCTTCCGATTAGAAAATATGCAGTAAACTTTGGAAAGTTATTTTTAGTAGGCTTAGTCTTATTTTTTAGCTATTTGATGGGAGAGATCATTGTGCCTTATCTTTCAGGGCGCACCGATATCGACTTCTTGCAAACGAAGCAAAGTATTGTTCATCTTAAGCATTATATGTGGGCGTTCTACCTACATATATTTAGCAGTCTGTACGTACTTTTGGCAGGTGTTACGCAGTTTTCAAGATACTTTATCGTTAAATACCCTAAAATACATCGCTGGGTGGGAATTGGGTATGTCTTCGTTATTTTATTTATCTCAGCACCGGGCGCTTGGGTGATGTCCTACTATGCCAATGGTAATGTCGTTTCTCGTATCAATTTTGGTTTGCTGACTACCCTCTGGTGGTTATTTACTTTTTGGGCTTTTACAAGCATCAAAAAGCGAAAAGTAGTGGCTCACGCCGACTGGATGATCAGAAGCTACGCGTTAACCCTTTCGGCGGTTACGCTACGTATTTATCAATATTTATTGGGTTACTTCCATACCTACAATCCCTTGGGGGTAGTAGATACTTATGTAGCGCTCTCTTTCATCAGTTGGATTCCTAATCTATTGGTAGCGGAGTGGCTGATTCGTCAACAGGGTATTAGTAAGAAGATTCTGGTGGGTCGAGTGCAAAAATAAAAAGACTTGCAGTAAGCTGCAAGTCTTTCAATAGAAGGAAGCTATATACTTTTAAATACTACTCTTCTTCAACTTAGGTACATTTTTGGTTGGCTTGATACCTGTTGGGTTACCATCTATCTCGCCATTATCAGTAATACTGATTTGCTTTGTATACTTTAAATGAGTACCTGTAATAACGCCATTTTCGTAGTCATAATTACCGTTTATTTTTTTATTATATACATAATCATAAGCCTTTTTATGGATTGTATAAGTAGCATCAATAGTGACACCTGCGTAAGCGACAGGTCCGCCTATATGGGCTAGGTCGTAGGCTTCGTCAATTAACTCCCCTTTAGGAGAAAAGGTTACTAGTTTAAAATTAGCGAACTTAGTGCTTTTCTTTCCATAAGCGGCAAATTCAGAAACGGTAATGTAAAGAACGGCCGTGTAGTGGGGTGTTTCTTTGATGCGTGCATAATAATAATGGTTGGCTTCCATAGGCCTGCGGCTAAATTTATGATTCATCAAACTGGGGAGTATAGAAGCATACTTTTCGTCTATTAAGTCTTTTTTGAATTTCTTTTCGTTCATTTGATATTCTCTTAGAATCTCAGCCGTTACTTCGAGGGGTACTTTCTTCTTTTCAAAGTTGTTGATGAAATCCTTGAATAAAGTTTCCTCTTTGGAGGGTTTTGTTGAGGTAGCAGTAGATTTTTCAGATACAGTGGCGTAAGTACCTGCAAACTGTAGACGGTCGTACTTTCCTTGACAGGCAAAAAGTAAGAAAGCACAAAAAACCAGTTGAAGAAGGTTTAAAGAGAGGGAACGGGTTTTCATAGAAAAAGATTATGTGAGAAAATAGTTTTGCTATTTGTATGGGTTACAAAAATTATACTTGAACGTAAAATCTTATGAAGATTAATTAAAAAGACTTGCAGCAAGCTACAAGTCTTTTAATAAGATAAAGTTATATATTTTTAAATATTTTTTTTCTTCAACTTAGGTACAGGTTTGGTTGGCTTGATACCTGTTGGGTTAGTATCTATTTTACCATTATCAGCAATGCTGATTTGCTTTGTATATTTTAAATTAGCTCCAGTAATCACCCCATTTTCGTAGTCATAGTTGCCATCAATCTTTCTATCATACACATAGTCATATGTTTTTTTATAGATGGTATGAGAAGCATCGATGCTGACACCTGCATAAGCGACAGGTCCGCCTATATGTGCTATATCGTAGGTTTCATCAATCAACTCCCCTTTGGGCGAAAAAGTGACTAGTTTACAATGTGCAAACTTTGTGTCTTCTTTTCCATAAGCGGCAGATTCAGAAACGGTAATGTAAAGAACAGCCGTATAGTGGGGTGTCTCTTTGATGCGTGCATAATAATAATTTTTAGCTTCTACAGGCATACGACTGAACTGGTATTGTATCAGGCTAGGTAGCACAGAAGCATACTTTTCGTCTATCAAATCTTCTTGGAACTTCTTTTCGTTCATTTGGTATTCTCTTAGAATCTCAGCCGTTACTCGAAGGGGCACTTTCTTCTTTTTAAAGTTACTGATGAAATCCTTGAATAAAGCCTCCTCTTTGGCGGATTTTGTTGAAGTGGCAGTAGATTTTTCAGATACAGTAGCGTAAGTACCTGCGAATTGTAGACGGTCGTACTTTCCTTGACAGGCAAAAAGTAAGAAAGCACAAAAAACCAGTTGAAGAAGGTTCAAAGAAAGGGAACGGGTTTTCATAGAAAAAGATTATGTGAGAAAATAATTTTGTTACTTATATAAGTAACAAAAATTATACTCAAAAATGATGAAAAAGAAATATTTTCTTCTTAACAGTGAGTAAGTTACCTATATATTTACAAACGGGCTGAGATGAAGCCTTGTATTTTCTTGAAGATTTTATTAGCATCTCCCTTGCTTCAGATAACGTATACGTAGAGAGATCTTCAATGTGCAACCAGTAATAACGATATCCAAAATGCTATGAGTAAATTATTTTTTAGCTTCTTTTTATTGTCAATGAGTTGGTTGTGTAGTTGTAATCCCAAGGCTTATCCAGTAGAGACACTAGCAGAAGCAGATAAGAATACACGTCGCTTAGATCTAAGCGATCAAAACTTGACCCAATTGCCAGAAAAAGTGGCGACGCTTTCTCGACTTACCTATATAGACTTGAGTAACAACCCACAACTTGACTGGCAAGATGCCCAAAAAACACTCACATCACTGAGAAAATTGAACGAAGTACTTTTAGATCACAATGCCACCACTGATTGGGCGCAAGCTTTTAAGACCTTGTCACAGCTTGAGCGGCTTAAGCGACTGCATCTACCTGATAATAATTGGAAACAACTACCCGAAGGGATTACCTTGTTAAAAGAAGTCACTTATTTAAATCTTAGTTATAATCCATTAAAGCAAGAAGAAACTTGGCAAAAACTAGCCAAGTTCGATCAACTTGAGACTTTACTATTGACAGCTTGTAGTATAGAAGCATTACCCGATTCACTTCCCTTCTCAACCAAACTTGTTACGCTGGATTTGATGTCGAATTACCTAATTGAGCTTCCCAGTAACTTGTCGAATTTCAAGCATTTACGTGCTTTAAACCTTTCTAACAACAGCTTTGATCAGTACCCTGCTTCGTTACTTCAACTCGACCAGAAAATAGCCCTATTAATGAAGACCAATGGAATAAAAACAGTTCCTGAGGATGTGAAGGATAATAAATTTACTATTTTTGATCTTTCTGGAAATCCTTTGACCGAATCAACTAAGCAACAATTAGCCGAGTGGATACAAGCAGACCTGCTAGTGATTGAATGAGATAATCACGCCTGCATCAAAAGGCTTACTGCTTTTTAACTTGAACTAAAAAATGACCCAAACCAATCAAACCCCTACCTCTATTGCTGTTATTGGAGGTGGAAGCTGGGCAACTGCATTGATCAAAATACTATGTGAAGGAGAAGTAAAAATTAGGTGGTGGCTCAGAAACGAACAAGATGTGCAACACATCCAGCAGTATCATCATAATCCTAATTATTTAAGTGATATAGAGATTCACCCAGAACAGGTCGCAGCTACACACGATATCCGTTGGGCGATGGAAGAGGCAACCTACGTGATCTTGGTAGTACCGGCTGCTTTTATCCAAGAACCATTGCGCCAGCTTACCCCTGAGGACTTTCAAGGTAAGATTGTGATTTCAGCCGTAAAAGGGATGATACCTGAGCGAAATTTACTAGTGACCGACCAAATAGAAGCTGATTTTGAGGTAGCCAACAAACACTTAGCCATCATTGCGGGGCCTTGCCATGCAGAAGAAGTAGCCTTGGAGCGGCAATCGTATTTGACTATCGCTTCCAACGATCTCGATACAGCAGCGCAATTTGCTGCCTTGCTTTCGTGTCGTTACATCAAAGCTACCCCTTTCGATGACCTACTGGGGATAGAATATTGTGCAGTGATGAAAAATGTGGTAGCCTTGGCTTGCGGTATTGCGCACGGGCTGGGTTTTGGGGATAACTTTCAAGCGGTGATGGTTACCAACGCCCTACTAGAAATAGAACGCTTTATCGATGCTATTTATCCATTACACCGTAATTTGACCAATACAGCCTATTTGGGCGATTTACTGGTAACGGCTTACTCTCAGTTTAGTCGTAATCGTACTTTCGGAAATATGATTGGCAGAGGTTATACAGTCAGCTCTGCGCAAGTAGAAATGAATATGATTGCTGAAGGCTACTACGCCGTAAAAAGTATACAAGCCATCAATGAGCAATACCAAGTCGACATGCCCATTACCCAGGCCACTTATAGAATACTCTACAAAAAAAGCTCTCCTGTCAAAGAATTTGATCGATTGAAGCGAAGTTTTGTGTGAGGGGAGGGGATAAAATTACTTTAATTTTCCGAAACAAATACCCACTCCAGCACTTAATTAAAGAAAAATAAAACCGATGGACTTTGGAAAACTTTCAAATATTCAACAGGTAGATTTTAGCTTGCCAGCGGATGCAAAAGGAACGTACGAGGTACTAAAAAGCGCTCCAGCCGATGAGCCGGTAAAACTGTACGTAGGTTGCCCTATTTGGGCCAATAAAGATTGGGTAGGGAAACTCTATCCATCACACGCCAAAAGTGCTGACTACCTCAAGTATTACGCCCAACAGTTCAATACCATAGAGCTGAATACTACTCACTATCGCATTCCTGATGCAGCCACCATTCAGAAGTGGAAAGGAATGGTAAGACCTGGTTTTACTTTCGCGCCCAAGTTTCCTCAACCTATTTCACACGAGAGAAAGCTCCAAAATGCTAAGGACCTTACCCTAGCTTTCTGCGAAGCGATTCGTGGGCTAGGTGTACATCTGGGGACTTCTTTTATACAACTACCACCTTATTTTGATGGTAATGGACTGAATGCCATTGCACAATACCTAGAAAGTTTTCCGAAAGATATTCCACTGGCTTTTGAGTTTCGACACCACGATTGGTTCAAGGAAGGAGCTTTTGAAGAAGTGGCAAACCTACTAGAAGCGTACCAAATAAGTACCATTATTACTGATGTAGCAGGCAGGCGAGATGTACTCCATATGCGCTTAACAACACCAAGCGCTTTGATTCGCTTTGTGGGGAATGATCTACACGCTACTGATTATCAACGTATTGATGACTGGGTGGTACGTATTAAAGGTTGGTTAGCACAAGGGTTAAAGACACTGTATTTTTTTGTACATGAGCCTGATAATACACAAGCGCCAGAACTAGCCGCCTATTTTGTCCTGAAAATGAATCAAGTGGCTGGTACACAGCTTCAGGTGCCGCAAATCAAGGATTTTGGTACTCAGGGAAAGCTTTTTTAGTTTTTAAGTGCTTTATACGTGTAGACTTCTTTGTCTACTTCTTCCCCAACAGACAAAACCAGTAGTTCTTTATTAAGCTGTTCTATCACAAAAACTTGGTCATATTTTTTACCGAAGCTATCCTCGCTCGTCAGTACAATCTTTTTTCCTTCCTCGGTGAGTTTCCACTGGTTCGTCTTAACCTTTGCCTGCCGTAGGGGGGAAATAATTGAATAGGTTTGATCCGCTTTAAACTCCATTACTACATTCTGCTTTTTAGCTTTAAGCGCTTCTTCTCCCAAACGAAGGCGGTGCATATCTATCTCTACAAGCTCCCACTTACCAACGAGTGCTTCAGGATCATTTTGCTGCCCAAAGAAAGAAATACTACTTAGTAAATAGAGCATTAACCAATACGATTTTATCATTACTATACAAAGGTTGATGTACGATACAATCATTTTATCAAAAGTAGTGCAAAAAAATATAATACTTTGCCATTTGATATATAAAATGCGTAGATTTACGCGAAAGGTTAGTACAATAATCGAAAATTACTACACTATGAAGTACGCATATCTGAGCCTCTCCTTTTTACTATGTTTTGGTTTTTGTGCACACGGGCAATCTTACAAGCAATACCTAAAACAAACCCGTAAAGCAGAAAAATATTACCAGATGGGCCAATATGAAAAGGCCATTCGGGAGAATGATAAAATAGCTAAGCGAGCCTCTAAAACAAGTAAAGCAGAAGTCTATAAAACACTCAATAGCCTACACAAAGCGAAAAGCTTAGAAGCGCAGGGTAAATTCAAAGAAATGGAAGCATTGCTAAAAGCTGCTGATACCCAAATCGCTACTTGGAAAACTACCCAACCTGATGCCTTTCTTATCGGACAATGGACTATGGCAGAGGTACTCATTGCTTATGATAATCCACTACGCACCACACAGCTTTTAGAACGCTCACCCATCACTAATACAACTACGTTGATTGAAGCCAATTTACAGCAGCAAAATGCTTTAGTTGCTCTTCAAATGAAGAACTTTGAAGAAGCTGAACGCCTTGTTGAGGCTTTGTTGCCTGTAAGGGAAAACCTAGTGACCAAACAAGCATCGAAAGGGCTTTCAAAAGAAGAAAAAAAGCTGGCGAAGGCACAATTGGGAGCGCTCTACACCTTAAAAGGAAGTATTTATACTGAACGCGGCGACTACGAGCAGGCCGACGCTATACTCAGCAAACACAATAAACGCGTAAGAAGTCTGGTTGGCGTAACGCAACCAGTTTATTTAGCGCACCTTATGGCGATTGGTGAAAATTACGATGGACAAGAAGCTTACGCCAAAGCCACCGATTACTACAATATGGCGCAAAGAGCCAATGAATATTATGACGATACCTACCGACGCTCTAGTAAACTGTATATGCGCTTACAAGAAAACATTGCTCGTAATACCATTCTCAGAAGTAAAAGTTATTTAGTACAACGGATAGAATTTAATCGCCTAAGGCGAGATGCTAAAAAGTTTTTTGGAGAAGGTTCCATTCCTTACCTACGCGCACAGATCATTGAAATTGAACAGCAAATTGCTCGTAAAAAATACCAAGAAGCCCAGCAAGCACTGACAGACATTTTGGCTAAAGAAGAAGTGTTACCAGCCGACCACGAAATGAGGGCCTACGCCATGGAACTCTTAGCAGGGCTATACATAAAAAACGAAGCTAATCTTACCCAAATGGATAAAGTGCATCAGGAGTGGATGCAAGTACAAGCGGGTCGCTATCCTGAGACTTCTTTTGCTTATAAAGAGGCACAAATCAAGCTAGGACATTATTATGCCGAGTACAGTGATGCCTTTAAAGAAGCTACTAAGATATTTGATAGTATCCCTTTTACAGTCGTACAAGAACAGTTGAGCCCAACCCAGAAAGATTATGTACTGCTTAGTAATTATTACGCACAATACTTTGTAACCATAGGGGCGTATAAAGAAGCGGAAAGTCTGCTAGAAAATACACTCAAGCTAGTAACTGCAAAATACGACGAAGAAGATGAAAGGCTCATTTCACAATTAAGTGCCTTGGCAGATGTTAACGTAAAGCTGGGGGCCTATAAGCAAGCCGAATTCTACACCAATCGTGCGTTAGAGATTATACAAGAGAATTTTCCTACTGAATCTCCCGCTTATGCCGCTGGTATTGCCCAGATGGCTAGTTTATACGGAATTATTGGTAACTACCAAGAAGCAGAAAGGCTCTTGAGACAGTCTAATGAGATTTATAGAAAACTCGAAAAAGACGAAGAAATCTTAGCAGAATATAACCTGGAAGCGCTCAAATCAGAATCGATTGAACAGTTGGCAGAAATCTATGTACGTATTGGCGACTATTCTAATACAGAGCAACTCCTCAACGAAGATTTGACGCTGAAAGAAAAGAAATATGGCACGCAGTCGCGTAAACTTATCCGACCTGTTAGTCAATTAGCTTACCTCAATCTGATTAAAGGCAACTATGACGTGGCTGAAGAGCAAGTAGTAAGGGCTGAAAAAATCATCGTAGAAGCTTACGGAAAAGAATCACTTTTCTATGCAGAGAGCCAAGAGCTTCTTGCTAGTATTCATACAGCCTTAGGTAACTTCGACCGTGCTGAAAATGAAATTAATGAGACTATTCGCCTCCAGAAGAAGATACTAGGCGACTACCATATTGAAGAAGCTCAAGCGTTGCGTAATTTAGCGATCATACAGTTTGCAGAGAAGCCAAAAGAAAACCTTGAAAAAGCAGAGAAAAACCTCAATCAAGCGATTGCCATCATCAAGGCTACCTTTGATGACAAGCATCCACAATATGCAGATGCACTTAAGAACTTAGCAGCCCTGTACATTGAGAGTGGAAAATACCAAGACGCGAATCAACTACTTACCCAAGCGAATGCCATTTGGGTAGACAAGCTAGGAGAAAATAACGTGAATACAGCCTCTATCTATTCACTGAGAGGAGACATCAGCGTAAAAACAAAAGATTTTAGCAGGGCAGAAGAAAATTACGTAAAAGCCAGAGACCTGTATAAGCAGATATTTAACGATCGACATCCAGGCTATGTAAAAAATGTCAGCAAGTTAGGGCGGGTTTACTACATTAACGAAAACTACGCGCAAGCCAATCAGAACTTAGACGAAAGCACAAACATCTACTTAGGGTACATTCAGAAATACTTTCCCTCATTGAGCGAAAGAGAAAAAGCTAAATACTGGAATTTAATTAAAGCAGACTTTGAATTTTACAAGTCGCTAGCGGTAAAGCAACGAAATACTAAGCCCCTACTAATGGCCAATGTGTACGATCATATTTTGGCTACTAAAGCGCTTTTACTCAACTCCTCGATCAAAATTAGGCAGCGTATTTTAAATGGTAATGATGAAGAACTGAAAGCCCTTTACAGAGACTGGATTGAACAAAAAGAATACTTGGCTACCGTAATAGAGATGTCTGCGGAAGAGCGCCTCAAAAATGGTGTAGATGTGGTAACCTTAGAGCTAGAGATCGAAGCCTTAGAAAAAGAACTCAGCGCGCAGTCAGGTATATTTGATACCTATAAAAACTATACTTGGAAAGACATAGCCAATCAGCTAAAGCCTAATGAAGCGGCAGTAGAGATTACCCGTTTTCGCCTGTATGAACAAGATTTTACCGATTCTACGCTTTATCTCGCATTGAAAGTAGAGGCCGATACATCCCTTCGCTATCCGAAAACCGTCATCTTGGAACAAGGAAACGATCTAGAAAAAGGGATGCTGGCCTATTATCAAAATACTATGAAGTTTAAACTGCCCAATCGCCTTTCTTACAAGGCTTTTTGGCAACCTATCGAAAAGCTCATAGGCAATGTAGAAAGGGTATACCTCTCTCCTGATGGTGTATTTAACCAAGTAAACCTTTCTTCTATCAACATTAATAAAAATGAGTACGTAATCGATCGGGTGGACATCTCACTAGTCAGCAACACCAAGGATTTGGTGAGTAAAGAAGAGACGCCTCCACCAACATCGAAGTCAGCCATTTTATTTGGAAATCCTGATTTTTATGTAGATCAGGTAGACTATCAAAAAATCTCCGCATTGCCTGGCACAGCGAAAGAATTAGAGAATGTAAGCGAAGTATTAAAAAGGGGAAACTGGAGCGTATCACGCTTTACCAAGCAAACCGCTGAAGAAGAAAAGGTGAAAACAGTAGAAAGTCCCACCGTTTTTCATATTGCTACACACGGTTTTTTTGCCCCTGACGCTAAGAATACAGACACAGGAGCAGACTTACTAGAAGCAGAGGTACTGCAAAATCCACTGCTGAAGTCAGGCCTCTTACTAAGAGGCGCTGGCGATATTTTTAACGAAGAAGCACTCTCTTTCAATAGTCGAAGCGGTATTTTAACTGCCTACGAAGCCATGAACCTAAACTTCGACCATACGCGCTTAGTAGTACTTTCTGCCTGCGAGACGGGGCTAGGAGAGGTACAAGTGGGCGAAGGCGTATTCGGTTTGCAAAGGGCCTTTCAGGTGGCAGGCGCCAAACAGATTGTCATGAGCTTATTCAAAGTGGATGACGCTGTTACGCAGAAGCTCATGAGCGAATTTTACAAAAATCTACTGACTAATACTGATACACGGGCTGCATTTCGACAAGCGCAGAAAACCATCAAACAACAATATAAAAATCCTATTTTTTGGGGTGCTTTCGTGGTGATAGGGGTTGAGTAAGACAGTGGCAGTATAAGCGAGCGAAGTGATTTTGAAAGGAAATGTATCTTTTTATTGGGAGGTGAGGCAACCTTTTTCATTCCTAATAGGTTACAGAAAAGATACTTAGATCCCCCTAACGTCCATGAAACAAATCCTTACGTTAGTTTTCTGCTGTACACTTCTTTCCAGTGTAGCGCAGGAAAAATATACAGTAAGTGGCTATGTAAAAGATGCAAAAAGTGGTGAAGACCTGATTGGTGTTACCGTTTGGCTACCTTCCCTCAAAATTGGAACAGTTACCAATGCATATGGGTACTACGCCCTTGATGTACCCGTAAAAGATACGATTACCGTTTACTATCGCTACTTGGGTTATCTCACTACCAAAAGACCCTTGCGACTACAAAGCAATCAGGTAGTGAATGTGTCTTTACAGCCTGATGACCAAACCCTCGAAGAGGTGGAAATTACCGTCGATAAGTTTGAAGAAGAGATCAACTCTACCCAAATGGGGCGCTCGACACTCTCACAAAAAGAAATTAAAACCGTACCTGTAATCTTTGGTGAGGCCGATTTGATCAAAGTGCTACAATTAAAGCCTGGTGTAAAATCGGGTGGGGAAGGTTCCTCAGGGCTGTACGTAAGGGGAGGAGGTCCCGACCAAAATCTCATACTCCTAGACGAAGCAGTCGTGTACAATGCCTCTCACTTGTTTGGCTTTTTTAGTATCTTTAATTCAGACGCGGTAAAAAATATAGACTTGTACAAAAGTGACTTCCCCGCGCAGTACGGCGGACGTTTATCTTCTGTATTAGACGTAAAGCTCAACGAAGGGAACAACAAAAAATTCTCTACCACAGGAGGAATTGGACTCATTTCCTCACGCCTTACGGTAGAAGCCCCTATTGTAAAAGACAAGTCTTCTTTCATTTTATCGGGAAGACGTACCTACTTCGATCTCATTACGCGACAAATCAACCGTGCTAATGAAGATAATGAGGATTTTAATCCCATTCCAGACTATTTCTTTTATGATATAAACTTGAAAGCCAATTACGATCTGAGCGAAAAAGACCGCCTTTTTGTAAGTGGCTATTTCGGACGAGATGTATTTAAGTTTAATGATGACAATTTCAATTTCGACTTCGACTGGGGGAATACCACCGCCACTGTACGCTGGAATCACGTGTTCAACCCTAAATTATTCTTGAATACTTCTGTCATCTTTTCCGATTATAACTATCAGATAAACAATGCCTTTAGTGCTTTTTCGTTCAATATTACCTCAGGCGTACAAGATTTTAACCTAAAGCTCGATTTTGATTATTTGCTCAATGAAAATCATAGCTTGCGCTTTGGTGCTCAAGCGGTTAATCATCAGTTTGTAGTAAGCAGAGCCAACTTCAATAGCGATGATGGACGTGTGGACTTTAGCTCAGGAGATAACTTCAATGCCAATGAATTTGGTTTATATATCAATGATGACATTAACGTAAGTACACGATGGCGTGTAAATACTGGCTTACGTATCTCTGGCTTCGAGAACGATGGGCAATGGTATTACGGTTTAGAACCACGTATAGCAGCACGTTATAAGGCAGCTAATAATTTATCACTTAAGGCGAGCTTTGCGCAAATGTATCAGTATGTACAACTGATTACCAACTCGGCGGCGGCTTTACCTACAGATATTTGGTATCCTTCTAATGAGGTGTTAGAACCGCAGCTTTCACAACAAGTCTCGGCTGGAGCGAGTATATTGCTAGGAGATGGGAAATATCTACTCTCTAATGAGTATTACTACAAGTGGATGCAAAACCAAGTAGATCTACGCGATGGTGCACAAATTTTCATTAATGATAATTTGGATGAAGAGTTTGTATTTGGAAGAGGCTGGAGCTACGGTACGGAAGTCTACTTGGAGAAAAAAGAAGGGAGAACCACTGGCTGGATAGGATATACGCTCTCTTGGGCAAGACGTCAATTTGCCGATAGCTCTAACAATAATGGTCCCATTAATAACGGAGAGGCTTTTTTCCCCCGCTATGATCGTCGTCACGATATTTCCTTAGTGATTATTCATCAAATTAACGATAAATGGACTGTCTCAGGGAACTTTGTATATGGGACAGGGAATGCCGTTTCTTTGCCTACAAACCGCTTCTTGTTCCAGAACATACCAGGTGCAGAACCCATCACTGGTACGCAGTATTTAGAGCGTAATGGGTATAGAATGCCAGAATATCATCGTGCAGACCTCAACCTCATTAGGAAGTTTAAGCCTCGGTGGGGAGAGTCGGAGCTAGCCATTAGTATTTATAATGTATACAACCGGCGCAATGCTTACCTCATCTATTTTGACGAGATAGTGAATGAGGCAACTGAGGAAACCGTACGCTTTGAAGCCAAACAGGTAGCGCTTTTCCCTATTTTACCTGCTATTACGTGGAATTTTAAGTTTTAAGAAGATGCCCTACAAAAAATATTTTCTCTATAGTTTTACCATAATGATGAGTCTCTTTTACCTTAGCGCTTGTGACTTAGAGAGGGAGATTGATATCGACCTACCCGAAACAGAAGTGGAATTGGTAGTAGAGTGCTATCTTGAAGATGGACAACCCTATCGCTTGGCGTTGAGCCAGACAGTTAGCTTTTTAGAGCCGCCAGGTGTACCAGATGTCCCTAATGCAGAAGTAACTATTACAACAAGTAGTGGAGAAATCATTGAGCTGGAATATGACCCAATTTTAGACGAGGCAACAGATAAAATCTATAATTATCGCTCTCGTGATGATCAGGTTGTAGATGCCAATAATATAGGACCTTATTTTCTACGTATATTCGATCGTGACACAGAAAAGCTTATTACCGCGCAAACTTCGTTTTTACCTGTAGTACCTTTTGAGGAAATTAGCTGGGAGTTTGAAGATGTAAATCAAGAAATAAAAGACGATAGTGCGCTCGCCTTGGTGCTTATTCGGCATTTTGAAGAACCCGATGTAGATAACTACTACCGCCTCCTCATCAGTAATATCAACGACGAGGACGAAGAGGTGACAGTAGACTTTAATTACCAAGGGCTATTGGCTACTGATAATGAAGTGACTTTAAGTACCATCTACCAATTTAAAAATGAAGATACCTTGCGCTTATCCTTGTACCACTTTGACGAACGCGCCTTTGATTACTTTAACTCAGTAGAAGATGCAGCGGACGTAAACGGTAATCCTTTTGCACAACCTGTACCCATCCAGTCTGGTGTAGAAGGCGGGCTTGGTGTTTTTGCCGCACTTGCCTTTGATCGGCGAACCATCGTAATACAGAAAGAAGAGGATGACCCTCAAGCGGACCCCTAGTCCCTTCTGACCAAATAGAAATTACCCTTAAGAATCTTTGCTATTGCTGTACAGATCATTCATCTTTGCTACCAAAGGACATAAATATTTCTTTAGAGATGAATTACTGGTTAGTAAAGTCAGAACCCTATAAATATAGCTGGGACGATCTCACACGTGACAAACAGACCTTCTGGGATGGGGTGCGTAACTATCAAGCACGTAATAACCTGAAAGCTATGCAAAAAGGAGATCTCCTTTTGTATTACCATAGTAACAAGGGAAAAGAGATTGTAGGCATAGCCAAAGTAATAAAAGAAGCCTACCAAGATCCTACTACAGATGATGAGCGATGGGTAGCGGTAGATATCCAGCCTGAGCGAGCTCTGAAAAAGCCAGTTACCTTAGCTGAGATCAAAGCAACCCCCAGCCTAGCTGAAATAGCGCTTATCAAACAAAGCCGCCTTTCCGTAATGCCCATCAAAGAGAAAGAGTTCGATTAGATTATTCAAATGAGTGAGGAATGACACACCAAGAGCTGACGCAACAAATCTTTGAGAAGCAGTCTTATCTTTGTGTAGGCTTAGACACAGATATTCAAAAAATTCCAGCACATTTACGCCAGGCCGAAGACCCTATATTTGCGTTTAACAAGCAGATTATTGAGGCAACAGCGCCCTACTGTGTTGCTTACAAGCCCAACATTGCTTTTTACGAAGCGCAGGGAGCACAAGGCTGGGAAAGCTTACAAAAAACCCTCGATTACATCCCTAGTAACTGCTTTACCATTGCTGATGCCAAGAGGGGAGACATCGGTAATACAGCCGCTTTGTATGCCCGCGCCTTCTTTGAACAGCTATCGTTTGATGCGCTTACCGTTTCACCCTATATGGGAGAAGATTCCGTAACGCCTTTCCTCGACTTCGCCCAAAAATGGGTCATCTTGCTAGCACTTACCTCCAATAAAGGCAGCAGCGATTTCCAAACTGCTACACAGCAAGTAGGAGAAACTCCACTTTTCGAAAAAGTGATCGAAAAGTCGAAGCAATGGGCTACGTACGAACAGATGATGTACGTAGTAGGTGCTACCCAAACAAGTTATCTCAAAAAGATTCGTACCTTATTGCCCCATCATTTTTTACTAATACCAGGCGTAGGCGCACAAGGAGGTAGCCTCGAAGAAGTTTCAAAGGCTACACTTACCGCGCAAGGGGGCATTCTGGTTAACTCAACCCGTGCAATTATTTATGCTTCTCAAGAGAAAGACTTTGCACAAGTAGCCGCCCAAAGGGCAGCCGCCTTGCAGCAAGAAATGGCACAGTATCTGGCTGAAAAACGTCCATAACTTACCTGATAAAAGACTTCTTGAATACAGGTATCTTTTAGTTAGGTATTGATTTTGCTGTTTTTATGACAACACTACGAATACAAAGTAGCCTATGCACAAACACATACTTTTAGCAACTATTCTTTTGTTAGCAATTACTTCTATCCAAGCCCAGACCAAGCAAGAAGTAAAGCGCTATTTTTACGAAGTAGCCTTGGAGAGTGAGTTCAATAAGCAGCGTGTAAAGAGAATTAGAAAGTGGGTAAAGCCCATCAACTACTATATACAGGGCGAAAAAGATACTGTCTGGGTAAGAGAGATCGATCAAATCACCAGAGAGCTAGTCAAGCTTACCAAGCATCCTATTCGTAAGGTGAATACTAAATCAAAAGCCAACTGCATTATTTTTTTAGGTAGCGGGCAAGAGTATGCCAGTTTGGTGGAGCCTACAGCCAAACTTTACTATAAAACCAACAAAGGACTGTTTTTTACTTCCCAGAAGGCAAGTGGTGAGATCTATAGAGCGAGTATGTATGTAGACGTGGTAACATTAAGAAGCACCAAAGCGATTAGGCATTTATTGAGAGAAGAACTTACACAGTTACTTGGCCTCATGAATGACTCAGCCGCTTATCCCAAAAGTATTTTTTATAAAAAATGGTCGTATACTACTAGCTACACGGCACTAGACAAGCGACTCATTCAGTTGCTTTATCATCCAGCCATAAAGCAAGGGATGCAAACCCAAGAAGTAACCAAGGTACTAGATAGTTTACTGTAATTTAACTTCCCTTTCGCTTGTGATTTTTCTGAAATGTTGGCAAATTCACCTACGGACTAAAAACTAGAATGAGTTTTTTATGAAGATTACTTATAACGCTCCTTTTACACTTACTTATACTTTCATCTGTTTAGTGATTATCATACTCGATCTGACGCTTTTTGCCTCTGAAACCGTAGATGGGAGAGAGGTGGCAGGTATTATCACACAACGTTATTTTACTGTATATCCTTTTGGTACGGAGCCGATGCGCTTGTCTAATCCATTGGCCTATTTTCGACTTATTTCTCATACCATGGGACACGGCAGTTGGCTACACTTCTTCGGTAACTTCTCACTGATTTTACTAATTGGCCCCATCTTAGAAGAAAAATATGGAAGTAAAAAACTCTTGTATATGTCGCTCGCCACGGCACTAATTACGGGGCTGCTCAATGCCATCTTTTTTGATTCTGGTCTACTAGGCGCCAGTGGTATTGTATTTATGCTTATTCTTTTGGCTTCTTTTACCAATGTACAACGCGGTGTAATTCCGCTCACCTTCATTCTCATCTTGGTCATTTACCTAGGAAAAGAAATCTACGATGCTTTCTCTAACGACCAAATTTCACAGTTTGCGCATATTATTGGAGGGATTTGCGGAAGCATTTTTGGCTATGTAATGGGTGGTAAAAAGGATAATGGTAAGTCGCTCAAAACCGTAGAAGAACGTACACAAGAAAGTATACTCCCTTCTGATACCTCTACTTCAAACAAGGATGACTTTATGGATTTGTAAGGAAAATAGGTGTCAACTCTTGCAAGCAGTGCTTCTAGTATCTAAGGCTTTAAATCTCTTATTCTTATTTTATTTACCGTAATAACAGTAAATTTTCCTTTAAGCTCACTCAGTTGTGTATTTAACAGTTCAATTATCACTTTAATGATTTTCGAAGTATCGGGAAACTTGTATCGTAGTAATATTACGCTGATATCCTTCTCTTTATGTGCAAACACCCACTCTCCAAAGTCTTTATCTTCATCATCTTTTATTCCAGGCGAAGTCTCGGCAATAGAATACACCTTGATACCTTCAGATCGAATAGCCTCTATGACTTGTCGATCTATATTTTCATCAGCTTAAAATCAAGCCTCTAGATTAATTACTTCCTCATTCGCTAACAGGTCAGAAGCGTACATCAATGCAGCCATAATATCTTCTTGTTTTAGAGAAGGATAAATTACTAGTAAGTCTTGTGTAGTAGCTCCTTCAGACATCTTTCGTAAGATGAGTTCTATGGTAATTCTTGTCCCTTGTATAATCGGCTTTCCGAGCATTATTTTGTGATCGGACGTAATTCTATCTCTATAATTCATCAAATCTTTTTTCTCTAACAATTTAAAGCTTTCTGAAATTTTTGAATACGTAAATCCGACAACTTTTTAGTGTATGAGTATTTTTCGTAAAATATTCTGTAAAGAAGGGGTAAGTAAAGCACTCCTAGTCGGTATATCTATTCAATACGCCAAGGAGCGGCCACCCATTTGTAAAAGTTTTCCTTCTTTTTTAGGTGACCCAACGCAGGGAAAGGCGTATGATAAGACATGACCCTGATTCGCTCGGTGGCGACCATATCGAGTAGTTTTATCCTAGTCTTGTACGCTTGCTGCGCATCTTGATCGAAAGCAGTTGTCCAGTTAGGATGTGCCAAGTCGAAGGCTGGATGATGGAAAATATCGCCTGTATGCATCAGCAGGTCATTACCGCGCCCAATCAAAAAGCAGGTATGACCAGGAGAGTGTCCTATGGCTTTGACGGTTTGTATACCACTGAGGATTTCCTCTCCGAACTTAAAAGTTTGGATTTGCTTCTTGAGAGGTTGTAAATTTTTATTGGCCGTATCCTTGAAGTTTTTGCGGAATGAAGCCTCTATTGGCATAGAGGACAAATCAATTTCTTGGGCAGACCAGAACTTCCATTCTTGCTCAGAGAGATAAATGGTAGCATTGGGAAAGGCTTTCTGACCATTTACCATTAAACCACCTATATGGTCTAGATGACAGTGTGTAAGTAAAATTGCAGTAATTTGCGCTTTACTGATGCCAAGCTTTTTTAAATTTTGCGGTAAATTACCAAATCCGTCTCCTAAGGTATTGCCTGCACCAGTATCAATTAAAATTCTTTCCTGACTATTTTCCAAATACAGGCAGTTGCATTGTAAAAGGTAGTTATCAGTAGGTAGAAAATGTTGGTACAAGGCACTTTCAACCACCTCTTTTGAAGCATTCACCGCATAGAGTGGATAAGCAGGAAAAAGCGCCTGCCCATCGGCAATAATGGTAGCCTTAAAAGTACCAACAGTAAAGTGATAAAACGGACTATTTTGTAAGGTCATGTCTGGAATATTAAATGCTGAGAAAGCCCTTTTAAGAGGCAGGGCCAAGCCTAAGCTAGCCATGGAGAGCAAATGTATACTGCTTCTTCTGTTCATCGTGCTTTACTCTTGTAAATCATTGACCATGTACACACGGATGGTAGGTATTTTGGCCAGCATAGGAAAGTACTTCGGCCAAAACTGGCTCATGTGAGGTGTAGTCATGTGTGCTTTCAGTACTTCAATGTTTTTCCACCTTTCGTAAAGAAAGTATACATTAGGCTCTTCTGGATGACGGCTTAGTTGAAAGGCTACGTTCCCCGGCTCTTTCCTTACGGCTGCAATAACGGGCGCAAACTCTTTTTCAAATGCTGCTTCCTGACCCGGTATCAAAGTAATATCGATCAGTACACTGAAAGGTTTGTCTGGATCAGTTACTTGGTTGACGATGGGTGCTGATAACACATTGGGGTCGACTTTCTGTGCATTGGTTTCCATAGAAAAAAGGGATAAAAGGGTGAGTAAAACGAGTGCCATTAGGCAGTGAAATTGGATTGTCATGCGTTATAAGGAGTTAATACAAACGTATTAGAACAATTAAATTTATTTGATAGTACAAATGTCACCTAAATAGCCCTATTGGTTACTATACAAAATGCGGGACTTACTAGACTATTTGCTGCTCTTTCTGAATTGAGCAGGAGTAGTCCCTACTCGCTTCTTAAAAAAGCGATAGAGATAGTTAGCGTCTTCAAAGTTTAGTTGGTGAGCTATTTCTGTAATGGAGAAGTCGGTAAAGAGGAGTTGCCTTTTTATTTCTAGTAATATCCTTTCGTGAATCAGTCGTGTCACTGTTTTACCGACGGCTGATTTCACGATCTCATTAAGCCGCTTGAGCGATAGGTGTTGTTTGTCGGCATAAAATGAGGCTTGTTTATGAGTTACATAGTATTGCTCGATATTACTGCGTAAGGTAATGATTGTCTCGGCGGTATTGTTCTCGTCGTGAGGTTGGTAGCGCTTGATGTTTCTTTGATAATGGATTAATAAGATTTTCAAAAAAGATAGTAACACTTCTCGAGAGGGCGCTTGTAGACTGAACTCTTCAACTATTTCAGAAAAGAGGTGCTTCAGCTTAGGTAAGCTTGCCTCATCAAGCTCGAAAAAGGGTGCGTGACAGAAATAATGAAATAAAATATTTTTGTAACTGTGCTGATTTTCTGGCTTACTTAGGTTGAGAAATGTATCATCGAAGGTAATCACCTTACCCTTACAATTACTAAGGTTTACCTTTACAGCTCTTCCCGAAGTAATCAGCCAAAGGATGTTATCAACAATAGGGTGTTTATAAAAATCAACCTGGATTTCTCCTGCGCCCTTTTCAATAAAAATAAAGTAGTATTGCGCTGTTCTTTTTTGTCTTGGAGAAAAATCTTGTTCAAAATCTCTTATGTCTAAGATTTCAAAGTGTGACATATGGGTTATACTTGTTGCGACATTCCTCTGATTAACATCAGGGCATGCGCTTTTATTCCTACAAACAAAAGTATCCCTATTTTTAAAAGTAAAAAAGCGGTGTGCTGTAAAGCTACGTGCACCTGTATTTCACTTAGTTTTCCCAAAATAAGAAAAGCCACCCGTTGGGGTGGCTTTCATCCTAAACTATCACAACTGACCGGTTAGATCATGCTTTTGTACGATTTATATAGATTGCCCAAAAGGCAGGTAAAAACGCGTTGAGGCGCCAGGTACTACGCGAGGTAATACTTTAGGCGCACATTTAGTAGACTCCTTCTCTCTTTTACCGCCTACTTCCATGTGTTTAGCAGGCCCTTGTGCAAACCTATCGTTAGCGATCACCAATTGGCGGTCACGAGTAGGGGCGATTTTTCTGATGAATTGTGCCATAGTTTTCTTGTTTAAAGGTGAAAGAATCATTTTCATTTAGTATAAAAAACAACCACCCGAACGGGGTAGGTTCGGGTGGTTAGTAATTGATATATAAGAACTTACTTATGTCTCTTGTATCCTGTTACTGCGCCTTTTCCCCAAACCTGTTAGTGTCTTACAGCGAATGATGGTCGCTAGCCAACGCGTATCCCAGCATTGGTGTATCGGTAAAACACTATACAGTCTAAAATTTTTCACTTGGCTAAAATTTAACTTTTTTAATTAAGCCTTTACAAGCTTTGTGCCACTTTTACTTGCAGAGGAAATAACTACTTCTGCTGTAGTCATATTACTCAAGGAGTATCGATAAGTGAGATAACCCGTTGATAGGTTTCTTCATGGTTGTTTCCCATTTTGATGTTTTCTGCCGTAGCATTAATAAGATGATCCAACTGCTCGGTAGCATACCCAAATTTTTCAGCAAAAAGCTTACAAAGCTTGAATTCAAGGTTGTGTACTTCACCATCTACGATCATCATATTGACTAAATCATACAGTTGAAAAAAGCGCTTCTTATTATCTGCTGGTATCAAAAGCTTTACCTCTTCAGGATGCTTACGTACACGCTTTACTTGATTTTCTGAAATACCGTGGCGGCGAGCAATAATGAGTAAGAGCTCATATTCAGCCATATCAAAATGACCATCTGCTAAGGCCATGTCGATGAGATTCTTAATGTGACTTTTTGCTTTATTTTTACGTTGATTATTTCTAAAAAAGTCGAATAGACCCATGGTTAATATGGCATTTGTATTCAAGCGCACTAATATTAATTAAAATCTATGGTAAAACAAACTACTGAAAAACCGACGATCGACCGTAGGAGTAAGAAGTTAATCAAAAAACAACCAATTAAATCCAAAAGATAGCGTCCGTTGCATACCCGCATAAAAGGGTGTAACAGCATAACCATCAAGTGGAGGAGGAAGCCAACCTTGGTTTACGTGGCTTAACTTAAGGAATACACGCACCTTTTTGATTAAAAAGCTAGCGTACACATCGAGAAGTGGGTAGTTTCTTACCAAGAAGTCATCTTGTAAGTAAAATTGCTTAAAAGCAGGGGCATAGGCATCAGCGCGGAAGGCTGTTCTATAGTTAAACTGTAATCCTACTTGGCCGTATTCTACATCTCGAAAGATTTTTCCACTATAATACACGTGGCTATTAATAAGCAACTCAGGAAACCTAAGCAGGTTGGTATTGCTAATCTCGCTAGTGTAGGTCACGTTGTTGTCGAAATGAAGTTTACGCCATTGGTAATTTAATTGTAAGCGAAACTGTAACTGCTGAATAGCTGCCGAACTCTGCTGGGGTACAACAGATGAGCGTCTTGAATTATCGGATTCCTCAGATTCGTCATTGGGCGCTTCAGTTTCATTCACGAGCTCTTGGAAATAGATATAATTATTGATTATACTATACCTACCCGAAGGATTAATTTCTAAATTACCCAGTGAAAGCCGTAGCTCTCCAAATATATCATTAGAAAGTGTGCTATTGAAGTTATTATCCCATCGGTCGATATTACTGAAATAATTGTCTTGTGCAATGGTAGGGGAATAGAAAGTACTCTGTACACCTGCCGAAAACCACTTACTCTTAAACTGCGCTTTGAGAAGATAATCTCTACCAATTAGGTATTCGCCTTCCACATCGAAGAGCGTACTGTCTGCCAAGTAAAGATTGATTCGCCCGCCTACAAAGTTTTCACTACGCCCTCTAATCGTGTAGGTAGAATCGTACTCCCCATTACTTACACTGTAATCACGCCGCTTGGCATAAGCCCAATAGTTGATAGCCCCTTTCTGCCCTTTTATACCTCCCTTTTGGGTAAAGAGACGATAGCGGTAGTTATCGCCAATGCGTGCAGAATCTACTAAGAAGTTCTCTGTCAAAAGGCTATCTACGCCATAAAAAGAGGCGTTGGTAACCAAATCTTCGTCACGGTAATTGTCGCGCTGCCAGAAGTATTCTGTAATGAAAAACAGTCGAAAAAGATCAGCCATCTTGTACTCATTATACAGGCGAATCCTATTTCGCGTCTGCCAGTTTTGCACTTCATTACTCAATTGAGCGATCTCATCTCCATAACTGTACAGACTGTCCTGACCATCATCGATACCGCCCTGCTCCTGCATTTGGTGGGTAAAGTGTGTATAGCTAGCCAGCAATTGGTACTTTCTGTCTTTGCTTTGCCAACGGGTATAAAAAGAACCCGTGTAAAGTTCCAGAATAGCATCTTGTAGAGGATCGCCAATAGCACCATATTGCCTAAATGCATTGATCCGTTGATAGGAAAAACCAA
>CALEMF010000096.1 GCA_937911505.1 uncultured Cytophagales bacterium | reverse complement strand
ATTGTAGCAGAAGAAGGCAGAGAAGAAGAGGTCATCACGCGGCTGGCGCGCGTGGGCTACGACCGTACCTTAGGGTATTTAAAAGGCGGCTTTGCTGCTTGGCAACAAGCAGGGAAGGAGATAGATCAGATCACCTCTGTCTCGGCCGAGGATTTCGCAGAAAAGTACCAAAAAGGCGTTACCAAGGTGGTGGATGTACGAAAAGAGTCAGAGTATGAACAAGGCGCTGTAGAAGAAGCACAGCATGTACCATTGGCTTACATCAATGAATACCTAGGGGTATTCACTACCTCACAACCTACCTATATTCATTGTGCAGCGGGGTATCGCTCTATGATTGCCTGTTCTATTTTGAAGGCAAGAGGCTTTGAAAATGTAATTGACATAGCCGGTGGCTTTAAAGCAATCGCCGAAACCAACCTATTGAAAGCCTCTCAGGAATAATACATATGAACGCTGCTAGTAACCACATAGAAGAGTACTTACCAAAAGCTTCCCTTGAGTTAAAGCGGATGCAAGATTTGCACGAACAACACCACGGAGCGCCCGATCAACCCCATCGACATGCCTATTATACGGTATTACTTGTTGAAAAAGCAGCAGGAAGCCACGAGATCGACTTTAAAGCTTATGAACTAGGGAATAAGCAAGTCTTTTTTATCAGCCCTGGGCAAGTACATCGTCTTATTCCTCAGGGAATGCCCACCGGCTGGGCGCTTACTTTTTCCAGAGAGTTTATGGCGCGAAATAATATTCAAACCTGCTTTATAGACGATGTAAGTCTCTTTAAAGATTATGGGGAAGCCCCTCCGCTATTGGTCGATGAAGCCACCTTTAAGGAGCTTGCTAGTTTCTTAAGCGCTATTGAAAAACTCCTCACCCAACAGTCTACTTTCAAGTACGAGGCGCTAGGGGCGTGGCTGAAACTCTTTCTCATTACTTGTCATCGGGCGAATGAGCATCAGTCTACTACCCTGCATCCACAAAATACACAGGTGGCCAATACCATCATCAAAGACTTTAAGGCATTGGTTGAGCAACATTTCAAAGAAGAGCATCAAGTCCATTTCTATGCAGAAGCGCTTGCCGTTACGGCCGATCACCTCAATAAAACACTGAAAATACTGATAGGGAAGAGCCCTAAAGAGTACATTCAGAATAGAATTATCACAGAAGTAAAGCGCCTGCTCATTCACGCTGATTTGAACGTGAAAGCCATTGCTTACCAGCTCGGCTTTAAAGAGCCCTCTCATCTGAGTAAGTTTTTTAAAAACTGTACTGGGCAAAGCATTTCTACCTTCAAGACACAAATAACGCACTAACAAGCCTACTACTACTGATTTTTACATCTTTATTCCTCCTTTTTACATTTACTTAACGGCTTTTATAAGCGATCTTTGTAATAAGTAAAAGGAAATAATAGCGAAGTGTTCGTGCAGTTCGCTACCATAAAATAAATAATAAAACACATAAAAGGAGGAAAATCATGAAAACGGTATTGCATAAAGCCGACACTAGAGGACACGCTAATCACGGATGGCTCGATGCCCACCACTCGTTCAGTTTTGCGAATTATTATGATCCTGAAAGGATGAATTTTGGTGTGCTACGCGTGCTCAACGACGACCGCATCGCGGCAGGTATGGGTTTTGGAAAACACCCACACGACAATATGGAGATTATCACTATCCCTCTAGAAGGAGATTTGGAGCATCAAGATAGTATGGGAAATACAGCAGTCATTAGGGCAGGAGATGTACAAGTGATGAGTGCTGGTACAGGGATATTCCACAGTGAATACAATAAAAACAAGGACAAGGAACTGAAGTTGTTACAAATCTGGGTAATGCCTAATAAAACGAATGTAGAACCTAGATACGATCAAATTACTTTGCCAAGCAAAGTAGAAAAGAATAAGTTTATACAAGTTTTATCGCCTAATGCAGAAGACGAAGGGGTTTGGATACACCAGAATGCTTGGTTCCATCTAGGTGAACTCGAGCAAGGAACAAAGCTTACCTACGACTTGAAGGATCAGAGCAATGGTCTGTATGTCTTTGTACTACAAGGGGAGGTACAAGTAGCCAACCAAACGCTTAGCAAACGAGATGGTTACGGACTTTGGGAAGTAGAAAAAGTAGATTTTGAGGCAACAAGTGAGAGCCGAGTGCTATTATTGGAAGTACCCATGGCGCTATAAACTATATTGCTCACTGAATCGCATAAAAAAGCCTTGCAAGTGCTACTTGCAAGGCTTTTATGTAAGTATTTTCAGCAGCGTAAACCTGCTAGATAGCCTAGTCTTCTTCTGTTACTTCAACTACTACTTCTCCCTCAAGGATGTCCCAAGTGTGGTCGGCAAGCAAGCGAACGGTTGCACAGAAACGCTCAAAGGGGATGCTACGTCCCCATTCGTTGGGGGCTACAATGGAAAGTAGGTACTGACCGTTCTTCCTTTGGTACAGATGGTAGGTATGCCCAATAAGTGGGTCAAAGCCTAGGGCAGCATTATAAATAATTTCAGAAATTTCTTTTCTATTTTTTAGCTTTTTAGCCTGTTCTACCAACAGTTCCATTTGCTTGTAGAGTTGGCTCATCTGCATGTCTGTCTGCTCGTACATCGCCGCAAGCGCTTTACTCTTAATTTTTCCTTTATCCTCAGGTTTGATCGCTACACTTCCGCGATGGTGGGCATAGGGAAGTAGCGAGGGGATGTCAGTTACATTATCTTTGTCAATAGGATTTTCAAATTCTTCACTCATGTCTAATCAATCTTGTTGGGTAAGCTTGGTGTATTTTTACCAAGTACCAACTAAACTTTCTAGTAAAATGAATTGTTCCTAATTAGCTCAAATTATTTGAACCTATTTAGATAAAAATATAATGGCAAAAAGGGTAGTAGTAGGTATGTCGGGCGGGGTAGATTCTAGCGTAACCGCCTATCTTTTACAACAACAAGGCTATGAGGTAATTGGCATGTTTATGCGCAACTGGCACGACGAGTCTGTGACCCTCCACGATGAGTGCCCTTGGGTAGAAGACAGCAACGATGCTTTAATTGTAGCAGAAAAATTAGGGATTCCTTTTCGGGTAATTGACTTTAGTAAAGAATACAAAGACCGTATTGTAGACTACATGTTTCGAGAGTACGAGCAAGGGCGCACGCCTAACCCAGATGTACTTTGCAACCGGGAAATCAAATTTGACCTATTTCTAAAAGCCGCTGAAAAGCTCGGAGCTGACTTCGTAGCGACGGGACATTATTGCCGCAAGGCCGTCATTGAAAAAGATGGACAGCCTATTTATCGTCTATTAGCGGGCAAAGACCCTAATAAAGACCAGAGTTACTTCTTGTGCCAACTGACACAAGCACAACTGGCCAAGGCATTGTTCCCTATTGGCGAGTTGCTCAAATCGGAGGTGCGCGATATCGCCAGAAAAGCCGATTTAATTACGGCAGAGAAAAAAGACTCGCAGGGGCTGTGTTTTATTGGAAAAGTACGCTTACCTGACTTTCTACAACAACAACTCCAACCTAAAAAAGGAAAAGTAGTAGAGATCACAGAAGAGGCAGCCATGTATGAAGGCTATTTGCAAGGAGAGATCGATCAACTGACAACGCCTTTTACTTATACACCTACCGATGGAGAGGTGATTGGGGAGCACCAAGGCGCGCATTTCTACACCATTGGGCAACGCAAAGGTTTAGCCATTGGCGGGAAGCCATTACCCTTGTTTGTGATCGCTACCGATGTAGAAGAGAACATTATTTACGTAGGGCAGGGCAACACCCATCCTGGACTCAACCGCAAGGGCTTGTTTGTGAGCCACATCGACGAACATTGGGTACGCATGGATGTAAAGATGCAAGTAGGTGAGGAGCGTCGTTATCTCACCCGTATCCGCTATCGCCAACCACTTAGTTATGCTACATTTTACCAAAGGGAAAATGGCTTGTACATCATTTTTGATGAGTTACAACAAGGCATTACACCCGGGCAGTTTGTAGCGTGGTACGAAGGAGAAGAACTGATAGGTTCTGGGGTGATTGCGTAAGTAGATTTATGGAAAAAGATACTTAGAAAGTATAGAAATGACTGAAGATGAAAAAATAAGAGAAGGCTTAGAGCTGGCCTACCGAAGGATGATTGCCTTTAAGAAATATAAGGGAACCCCAGTAGTCGTCATCAGAGATGGTAAGGTGGTAGAGGTAGATCCTCATACCATTGAGATCAAGGGGAAGGTGTACAAGTAATGGCTGAAAAGAGAAGGCAAAGCGTTTGATACTTGACAAAAATCTATTAGTTTCACAGCCAGTATAAAAACTACAACTATGAAACTAATTACCACCCTATGTCTAAGTTTATGGATAAGCTTCTCTTGGGCACAAGAAAGCTTTTCTGGCGTAGTTCACTATCGTATAGCGGTTATTGAGAGAAATCCGAGTTTGATGGGAAGCAAGCCACCTCTGCCTGGAGAAACGTCTAAGTTCTACTACAAGAATGGTAACTATTTACAAATGTTTGCTGGTGGCGTGCTCGACTTCGAGTACTTTAATACAGTAGAAAATAAGTATTATTTGAAATCGGTGGATAGCGATACCTTTCAGTATTATGATTCTAGAGAGGACGACGATCAGAAGCTTATTAAATTGGAAAGTCATCCCGATACAAAACGTATTTTAGGAAAACGTTGTACTTCGATTGCTTTGACCGCACAAAATCTAAGTCTGGGGTATCATTATAGAATGAAGTTTTACTATGCAGATCAACCTAGAGTAGACGCCTCCGTATTTAAGGGACACAAACACGGATTTATAGACCAAGTGTATGGGAGTACGGGCGCTATTCCTCTAGAAATAGACTTTGAAATGGGCGAGATAATTATTCGTATGACTGCTATAAAGATAGAAGCGATACCAGCAGAGAAGCTATCTCTTGGAGCCTTTTTTGAAAAAAAGAAAAAAGAATGCCTAATCATAGAAGGAGAGGAGTAGGGGAGTATTACCGATTATGCTCCCGTATAGATTGTCTTAAAATACTCGCAGACAATGATCATATCCTCGCTAAAAGCCTTCTCAAAAGGAGCCATCTCTCTGGTGTAGTATGCCTTATGAACACGCTGCCAATAAGCAAGTGAGCCATCGCCTTCCCCTTCAGTTGCGGCAAAAGCAGCCGTTATTTCGTTATAAAGCGTAAGCTCGATACGAGTGGTCTCGATAATCGCCTTGGCGTATCCTGCCCAGTCGGTCACAATGGCTTGGTCGCCTGCTTGAGGGAGCGGTTGCTGATGTTGCTCAAACCACCAAAGTGAGGTAGCTGTCGCCTGTTTGATACCTTTTACCACTAAGGCGGCACATTCATCTGCCTCTTTTTCATTATCACAGAAATAAAAGGCTTCTGGTAGTGCTGTTTGCTTATTGTCAGGATGTTGTTGTAGGAAGGCTTTCCATAGCGAAACGATGGAGGCTTGAGGGGTTAGTGGCATATCTTATAAATGTGGATAGGTGAATCAGTGTAGCTGATAGATGATGTAATGGTCGTAAAGGAAAAGGAGGTTCTTGGTTGATCAATGCCATAAAGTGAGAGTGAGTGAAGGCACTTCTTATGTAAGCTTTCATATTTCTGTTATGCTTGGCGAGTACGCAAGGAAAATCAATGGCTACATTCATAAAAACCAAGTAACAATGCGTATACGCTTCTCCCTCCTTATAAAAAGTCCGTTTCTGAAAAGAATGGGTAGCTTTCTCCACTTCTTGTGTAATGTACTCTTTTGTATAACGCGCTTTAATAAGCTTTGCCGTTAGTGTCACCAACGTTTCATTGCTTGCTAAAGCACTATTGAAGATTTCTGGAATAGCGTAGCTTAGTGCCTTCTCCACTTCTCCCAAAGCATAGTAGGCTTTTGTATACAAGGTGGCTTTATAAATAGCAGCAGCAGCATACGCATTGTAACAGAAATGTCGAAAAGGATACTTATGAAGGGAGTCTAAGTATTGAATGGCCTGTCGGTAATGGCCCTGTTGCATATACAAAGTGGCCAGACTTTTACAAGCTCCGTACTTGTAGAGTGCATAAGGCGAAGCCATAATCCCTCGGTTGTAGTATTCTTGGTCGTTGGCATCGCTGGCCAAGAGCTTTTTATAGTATCGAATCGCCTGCTGTGTCTCACCCAACTGACGTGAAATCTGTGCTACATTATGAATGGCAAGAGGTAAGAGAGGTGAGGTAGGATATTGATGGACTACCTCCTTGTAGTAAGCGAGCGATTGGTAGAGCATTACCAACTCCAAGCCTTCTACTAATGTCTGTGCTACTTTTCCACTCGTTTTTCGTGTCTTAAAAGACCAGGCTGTTTTATGGAAAGAAAGTTCTTCATACCAATGATAGCAGTTACTACCTCGTGCAAATAATACCGAATCCTGTTTGGCGTGTGCAGAAAGGGTAAACGAGACAGCAATTGTAAAAAATGCTAAGCAGAAGGCTTGTTTCATCAATGGGGAGTTAGAGAATATTTAAAATTAAATTCTGCATAATTAACATTTTACGAAATTTTTATCACTTATACTTCAATTTACCTTTCGTTCATTTTTTAGCTTCGCTGAACTCCACTTCGTTCCGG
>CALEMF010000095.1 GCA_937911505.1 uncultured Cytophagales bacterium | reverse complement strand
ATGACAACGGTCCTTTTACCCTCCTTTTAGGGAGAGAAAACCTACGGTAAGGCTCTCAGAGAATCATTGCGCAACGAGAAGGTCCCAACGTAAGACGCTCTTTTGATGGCGCGCGTGCCATTTGGCAACGCGCTGGGTTGAAGTTGGAGTTTTTGTACTATGAGCCTGTAGACATCAACCCTTTTCTTTTCGACAACGAAACCCTTAATGGTAATGAAAGTATATTAGGTACTTACAATCCCTTCTCCAGTAGCACAGGGCAACATAACTTAGACTTCTACTACCTTGTTCAGCAGCGAAACGAAGCCAGCTACGAGGTAGCCACTGCCCAAGAGGAGCGGCATTCTCTAGGATTACGCTATTTTGGTCGTTCGGGCCCGTTCTCTTTTGATCACGAAGGACTGTACCAGTTTGGGCACTTTGGTACGCATAGGATTTCAGCGTGGACACTCTCCACAAAACTCAATTACTTGGTGTCTACTTCTATAGGAGCGCTAGATGTGGAGCTTAAGTCAGAGATTATCAGTGGTGATAGAGACCCTGATGATGCTGTTCTAAATACCTTCAATGCGCTCTATCCCCGAGGCGCCTATTTTGGTCGTGTGGCGCAGTTTGGGCCAGCTAACCTAATAGATATTCACCCTTCTCTTACGCTCACGCTTAAAAAGTGGTTTTTTACAGTAGACTACCTTGCTATTTGGCGTGCCTCGGTAGCAGATGCTGTATACGGCGCTGGGCTTGACCCTGCCTTTTCAGACACCAACGATGCGGCTTTTATAGGCCATCAACTCGGAGGGATTGTCAACTGGGAAGTGAATTCTTTCCTCGCGCTAGAGATAGAGAGTAATTATATTTTACCCGGAAGCTTTTTACGAGCAAGCGATCTGAATAACTCTCTTTTGCACGTGGTTGCTACTGCTGAATTGAAGTTCTAAGCAAGGCAAGCCTTATCGCCTCAAAGGCACTATTTTTCAGGTAACAAAGAAAAGCAATAAGCGTTGAGAAGGGCAAGAATGTCCAAGTTTTTTGATCAATAGGTAAATACTTTTAGTTCAAACTGTTTTAAGACGGAACCTCTATGGATAAACTAGACATCGGTATCAAGGATACGCACCGTGAGAGTGTGGCTTTCCTGCTCAACACTTTATTGGCAGATGAACATGTGCTTTACATTAAAACACGCAATTATCATTGGAATGTGAAGGGCATGCATTTTCAGTCTCTTCATCTTTTTTTTGAATCGCAATACCAAGCGTTAGAAGTAATGATAGATGACATTGCAGAACGTATCCGCGCCATAGGTCACCACGCAGTAGCTTCTATGAAAGACTATGTAAAACTCGCTAGGCTGCTTGAGAGCAATCATGTAGATGGCAAAGCGGAAACAATGCTGCAAAACTTGCTATTTGACCACGAAAACTTGATCAGAATAGCGCGTAAAGACCTTATTGCAGAAGCAGAGAAGTACCAAGATGTAGGCACGAGCGACTTCATCACCAGCCTGATGGAGAAGCACGAGAAAATGGCCTGGATGATTCGATCGTATTTGGGATAACCCTTAACAAAAAGAAAGGCAAGTAAATCTAAAAAGCGTATTTACCGACACATTACTATTAGGCTTACTTTTTCTTTCCAATTACCATTTCACGCGTGATGCCTGCCCGCTTCATTCGATACTCTAATGTGGTTGGGGGAACGCCCAGTAATGCGGCGGCGCCATTTTTACCACTAATTTTTCCTTTACACCGCTTTAGGGTTTCAAAGATAAGTTCTGTCTCTGCTTCTTGAAGGGTTTTGAATTCAAATGCAGTACTTTTTGAAAGGCTTTTGGAGGGTTTTTCCAACGCTACTTCAAGGGCGTTTCCTGTGGTAAGTAAGACGGAGCGCTCAATGATATGCTCTAACTCTCGTACGTTGCCGGGCCAATTATACAGCTCTAATGTTTGTAAGGCTGCTTTAGAAATTTTGTGGATGCGTTTTCCTACCTTTCGATTGTATTTTTCAAGAAAGTAGTAAGTAAGTGCTTCAATGTCTTCTCCTCTGTCCCTCAATGGCGGTAATTTAACGGGATAAACGCTCAGGCGAAAGAATAAATCTGACCTAAAATTCCCTTCAGCCACCTCTTTTTCCAAATCTCGGTTGGTCGCTGCAATAATACGCGGATTCACCTGAATCGTTTTATTTCCTCCTAACCGCTCAAATTCCTTTTCTTGGATGACCCGCAATAATTTGGCTTGAAGCGCCAGAGGTAGCTCGCCTATCTCATCCAAGAAGATAGTACCTTCCTGTGCCAGTTCAAACTTTCCGATGCGTTGGTTTACTGCACCTGTAAAAGCGCCTTTTTCGTGTCCAAAAAGCTCCGACTCAATCAATTCTTTAGGTAGTGTAGCACAATTTACCTTTATCAAAGGCTTCGCTTTACGCGAAGAAGCACTGTGAAGCGCCCGGGCTACCAATTCTTTTCCTGTGCCTGTCTCTCCAAGTATCAAAACGGTGGTATCAGTATTCATCACAACGCGCACTTTTTCAAAGACCTGCTGCATTACGGCACTCTCGCCAATCATTTCTTCGAAGTTATAGCGTTGCTCTACCTCCTCTTCTAAGTAGGCTTTTTCTTCCTTAAGTAATGTATTGAGTTGGGCAAGTGCCTCAAAGTTCATTGCTTTCTCTAAGGAAAGCGTAAAAGAAGGAAAAATACGCTGAAAAAGCGCTAGGTGTTTTTCATAGTAAATACCACTTTTTCTACTGCGTAAATAGATCGTAAATACCTCATCACCCAAGTAGATAGGTAAAATGAGTATGCTGCGCATCTTTAACTTATGGTATATTCCTTTCCTTACAGGGTCTAGTGCTTGTTCCTTTTCAAGTTGATCGAGCTCAAGGATGAGTGGTAAGGAAACTTTATCCTTTTTAACTATATCCAGAAAGGTTGGAAGGCTTACATCCGTCATAGCTAAAAAATCACGTACTGTAATCTTACGGTACTCTTGTGCACCAATGTGTTCAAACCCCATTCCCAGGTCATCTAGACGCGCTTCTGTGAAAAAGAAAGAGGTAAAATCAGAAGGGAAAATTTGCTCTAATGCCTCCGCAAATTTTTTGAGGCGAATCTCCCATGAGGTTTCCTTTTGTAGCTCGTTGGTGAGCGTAATCTGAATGCGCTGCTCTAGATTGCGCTGTTGTATTTCTTCGTTGGCGAGTACATTGCTCACCGCTGCAGATAGCTGCTCAGAGATGGCTCTGAACAAATACAGATCACTTTCTTTGTAAAAATCTTCTTTCGTAGTACTAAAACAAAGCATGCCAATTTTTTTGTCACCACTGCTGAGCGGCCCGCCAATCAACTGCTTTATCCCCTCTTCTTTCATATACTTGTGTTGAGGATGGGGGGCCTTGGCATCTAAGTTATCAAGTGATATAATGGTAGGCCCTTGCTCCATAAGCCAAGCAACCGAAGTATTTTGATGACGATAGAGAGCATTTTTACCAAATACTTCTTCTATCCGTTTTTGTGCTGCTATATACTTATTTTTAGTCGCCTGAATGATCTCAAAATGAAATTGCCTCGTTTCATCTAATACAAAAACTCCAAAACCATCGTAAGGAAATACAGTCTTGATATACTCAAATACAACACTGAGTAGTTGTTGTCTATTTTGAATCTTAGCCACGGCCTTACCTATCCCCAAAAGCGTCTCTTTGAATTGTTTCTCTTCTTGTAATTGCTCGTTGGCCAAAATATTATCTACTGCCACAGATAACTGCTCTAAGATGGCTCTAAAGAGAG
>CALEMF010000094.1 GCA_937911505.1 uncultured Cytophagales bacterium | reverse complement strand
AAATATTAAAAAGTTAGCCAAGAGGGTTAACTGTTGGCAGGAGTTGTAGTGAAAGAAAAGAGTAAAAGAGTACAAAGTACTCCTCGAGTACTTAATACTCACTACTAAGTACTAGCTACTATCTCCCCAACACAAAGATTTTAGGGTGGTTATGGCGTGGGTGTTCACCTTTTCCCATTCCGAACAGAGTCGTTAAGCCCCAAAGCGCCGATGATAGTGGAGTCACATTTGCTAAAGTAGGTCGCCGCCCAATTAATAACTAATAAGTTAGTACCTAAGCGCATCTATAACAGATGCGCTTTTTTTATGATCGAAGAGATGGTCTAACGAATGATTGAATGAATAATAGACCATAGAGAACTAGCTTGTAGCTAAAAAGCCTGAAGAATGCTCTTCAGGATTTTCGCTTGTAAGGGGAACACTACAAAGATAAACTATTACATTACACTTATTGTACTTCTCTTTATGAAGAAACACTATCTTCTGTAATGATTTATTGCACGAGCATAATTTTCTGAGAAAACAAGTAAAATTGCTTTTTTATTACTAAATTATATGGTAAATGGTGCAATATCTTCTAACATCATAGTTAGTCAGGTAGTGATGAATTAATAATGTTATAAGTCCTTAAGTATTAAGTGTGCAAACTATCTTAAATTGAAGAACTATGTCTGAAAAAGAGAGAATCAGAGAATTACTTAGTTATAAAATACTAGATACTTCTCCAGAAAAAGAATTAGATGAAATAGCTGAAATAGCTTCAGCTATTTGTAATACCCCTATCTCACTTATTACCTTAGTAGATAGTGATAGACAATGGTTTAAATCGAGGATAGGCATCGATGCGGAAGAAACACCTCGTGAACATGCTTTCTGTGAGTACGCACTTAATAAACCTAATGAGTTGTTAATAGTGACGGATCCTCTGAATGACATCAGGTTTAAGGATAACCCTTATGTAACGAAAGACCCTAACATTCGTTTTTATGCAGGTGCTCCCCTCCAAACGCCCAGTGGTTATGTACTAGGAACCCTTTGTGTCATTGATAATAAGCCTAATCGGTTAAGTGATGTACAGAAAAGGGCATTAGAACTATTGGCAAGAAAGGCTATGAGCTTTTTAAACGCAAGAAAACTATTGATAGAGCAAAATAAACATATTGAAAATAGTATTACACAGCTTAAAAATCTAACTGATCAAGCACCGGGTGTACTTTATCAGCTACAAATGACCTCTAGAGGAAAGGTGTTCTTTACTTTTCTAAGTAAAGGAGTAAGTGAGATACATGCTAGTTTGAGTACAGAGATATTAAAGGAAAAACCAGATGCTTTGTTAAATATCATACATCCAGAAGATTTAGACCGTGTACTTAGGAGTTTTAGAACATCATTTAACAAACTTACGCTCTGGTATACGGAATGCAGGATAATGCTCAGTAATGGTGGTGTCAAATGGTATATGATTAAAGCAAAACCAGAAAAGCAACGTAACGGAGCAGTCATATGGTATGGTGCTTTTCAGGATATTACTCAAAGAAAAGAATATGAAAAGACACTAGAGCAAATACTATTTGACATATCTCACGTCATTAGAGCGCCCGTAGTAAGCTTGCTAGGGCTCACTTCGCTCATAGAAAATGATTATATAGACAACAACGAACTTAAAAACTATGCTGGCCATATCAAGAGGCTAACCAAAGAGTTAGATAGTTTGACCATTAAACTCAATGTGAGCTATCACGAGAAGAGTGTAGATTATAATCAATCAAGAAGCTTTCAACAAAGGATTGATTAACTTACCTAAGTATAATAAGGACTAATCATAAGATAGACAATTACACCTGTAATGGATACATATAGCCATACAGGATAGGCAATCTTTACGATACGCTTATGCTGCGTAAATTGCTTACTTACGGCATAATAAAGTGCTAGTAGCACAAATCTTACTACGATAATGGAAAGTAGGATGTGGGTAATGAGAAAGAAGAAGTAAACATACCTTATCAGTCCTTCTCCTCCATAAGATGTAGAAGGGTTTGAAATATGATAAAAAATATAAGCGATAAGAAAAATAGCACCTAAAACGAAAGAAGCGAGCATCAGTGAGCGGTGCAACTTCACATTTTTTTTCCTGATAGCAATAAGCCCTAAAACAAGTAAAATAGAAGTAATAGAGTTGATAATACCGTTTAAGTGAGGTAAATAACTTGTCCACTCGCCCAAATAAAGCTTTGTACGAATACTCAATAGTACAGCAACTGCTACAGGAATAGCAATGGAAAGAATATTGATAAGTTTGTAGTAACTCTCTTTGGCTGGTAAGGTTGTATTACTCATGAACGTTGTCTGTAAATCTGGTCTAAAATCGTAATCTCTAGTATAAGCTCATCAACAGAGGCCATATCCTTCGCTGTATAAAGCCCTCTAATATGCCCTTCGTCATCTACTAGTGCGATTTGTTGGTTGTCTTCCAACAGGTATTCACTAATAATGAGACTGCCTGCTTCTATAGGAATAGAGTGATAAAAAGCTTTGTCTTCATTCAGGGAAACATCACTTTTAATAGTCTCTAAACTAATGTATTGAATATTTTGTTTATTGTGCTTTTCTTCTATTCGTTTGAGTGCTTTCAAGAGTTTTTGGTTATTAGAAGCTGTAGGAGATTGAAAGACTATCCAGATTTGTCCTGTGGAGAGCTGGACCTTTTTTCCTTGCACATCAGTAAGTGTAGTACTGGGTACTTGATAATAAATCGTATCTCCTTGCGCATCTACGATCTTTTGACCTTCAAAAGGTAATCCGTATTGATTACTTCCAAAAGACTTGATGAATATGAATATAAAAATCGGAACAATCAACGTAATGAAGAGTATCCCGATTTGTATTAATCTTTTTCTACTCATATGTAGACGAAGTATTTTTTATGTTAAGAGCCCCCTTCTACCAGTAAAGCGGTGATCAACCAAACAACAAAGATAGTGGGAATCAATATAGACCAAATAAGTGATTTTACTTCGTGTTTTAAGTGCATAAATTCACCTACGATGTAAAATGCCTTAACGATGGTCATTCCTACGAAAATCAATATTTTGAGGGTTCTGTATTCCGCAGGAAGTGTAAAGGCTACTAAAAATTCTAGTGCGGTAACAATGAGTAATATCCAAAAGGTACGCCAAATAATCTTGGTTTGTGGTTTTGGAATTTCTCCTTCGGTAGTTTCGTATGTATTAGCCATGTCAGATGATGTCAGTTTAAAGTAAGGTTATACAAGATAAAAGAAAGTAAATACAAAGACCCAAACAAGGTCTACGAAGTGCCAGTAAAGACCTACTTTCTCTACCATTTCATAATGCCCTCTCTTTTCATACACGCCAAAAGCGGCATTGTGAAATATAAGAATATTGAGCAGTACACCACTGAAAACGTGGAAGCCGTGAAAACCTGTAATGAAAAAGAATAGATTGGCAAAAGGTGCTGGTCCGTATTCATTTACACGAAGGTTCGCCCCATAAATGGTCGTCGTTTCCCAAGAATTGGAGATGTAATTCCAAACGGTACGTGTAGCCCCTTCGTCGGTACCTACAATAAAGTGAGTCCATTCCCACGCTTGACAACCTAAGAAAGTAATTCCTCCTAAGATAGTCCAAAGCATCCATTTTTCTACATCTTTACGATCTTTACGGTGTCCTGCTTCTACGGCCAGTACCATTGTTACACTACTCATGATCAAAATGAAGGTCATAAGCCCTACAAAAACCAAAGGTAAGTCTATACCGTGAAAGAAAGGAAAAGCATTATAAATCTTTTCAGGAATGGGCCAGTAAGCGTCTGAGGCAACAAAATCAGCAGGGCTGCCCGTGTAGGCAGGGTGCTCAAAGCGAATCAAACCATAAGCAATGAGTAAGCCTGAAAACGAGAAAGCATCTGAAAGCAGAAAAAACCACATCATGAGCTTACCGTAGCTCGCGTCCATGGGTCTTACACCCCCAAACCAAGCACTCGTCTTTTTACTTTGTTCTACTGAAGCAGAGGTAGAAGCCATATAATCTTTTTAATTTTAATGTTGCAATTTAACTGAGAAGCTTATGATCTATTATGAATCAACCACTTATAGATAGAAAGCTTGTACTAACACTGCTAAATTAGCGATTTAGCAATAAAAATAAAAATAAATATAGCCAAACACCACCCAAAAAATGCCAATAAATGGTACTCATTTCTATTCGTACAAGGGCTTTGGAGTGTACTTCATAGCGGAAAGTAGCAAAAGTAACTAATACGATAAAGATAAGCCCTGTAATAAGGTGAAAAGCATGCACACCCATCAGTACGTATACAAAAGAACCGGCAGGGTGTACGGCTTCTCCCGATAGGTCGACTCCTCCCATAAAGATACCTCTTTGTACCAAGTCGCCCCAGCCTAGCCATTGTGTATAAAGAAAGGCAAAACCTAACAAGGTAGTGATGAAAAGCCCTATTTTTGTTTGTAGAAGTTGGTTTTTCTTAGCAGACCAAAAGGCCCACTGTACTGTAACGCTACTTGCTACAATAATGAAAGAGCTAATTGTGAGAATTTCAGGTAATTGAAAGGTAAACCAATCTCCCTCAGACTGCTTTACAATGTAGGCGCTCGTCAGAGAGGCAAAAATCATTACAATACTTAAAATAAACAACCACAGCGCAAACTTCTTGGGATGCATAGAGAACGTTGCCTCTGGCTCTTCATAAAAGTCAATTTCTTGATCTATCTCTTTATTAATATCTAACATAATGATCTTATCAATGAATAATTTTATAAATCAAAAGATTCTTTATTATAAAACCAATGACTAAGCTGAAGGTTTGACTTGCCTCAAAAGAAAAAACCTGTGAGAAGTTACTCTCACAGGTCAATTACTAGGTTAGATAAATAGCTTAGCTTATTAGAAGCCAAAAGGATTGGCGCTAGTATTTTCTTTTAACATATTGTCGTTACTTACTTCAGCCTGCAAATAGAGTTTAGTAGCACCACTCTTACCATCATTAGAATATAAGTAGATGACATCTTTTCTGGTACCCGCTGATTTAGGCGTGTATTTGAGTTCTATCACTGTACTTTCTCTAGGGGCAAGGTTGGCTTTAGGGATATTACTGGTTACGCATTTACAATCGCTATTAATCCCTGTAAGAATAAGATTACCACTGCCTGTATTGGTGACAGTAAATCGCGCAATAGCCGTTTGACCATATTGCATTTCTCCTAAACTTTGAAAAGTTTTATCTAATGATAGGGCAGCCGCACCTTGGCCATTAGCCTGTGTTGGCTGGTGTTTAGGATTAACAAAGCCTTTGATATATAAGATTTTCATAGGCTCAGTAGCGTTACTTTTTATGGTAATACTTTTATTAAAGGAATTAGGACGTTTGTTACTGTTAAACGAGGCGACAATTTTACCAGATTCGCCTGGTTGGATAGGATCCTTAGTATAAAAAGGAGTAGTACAACCACAAGAAGCGCTAACACGCTCTACAATAATAGGCTGATTACCTGTATTTTTGAAAGCAAACTCATACTTGGCAATGGTGCCCTCTTCTATAGTACCAAAATCGTGTACTTCTTTTTCAAACTGGAATTTACCTTGTGCTTGTAGAAGCGTACTGCTTAACAATAATATTGAAATAAAACCTGCAATGTGTTTCATAATAGATATACTTTTTACGGCTGTAAAGATCATAATTTATATAAAAAAATAAAAGCTAAACTGTTTATTATCTTTATACTACGAACATTTTCTTTACAGATAGGTTCAAAAATAGTATCTTTGTGTAAAGAAATGAAAGTGAAGCAAAAACTAACCATCATTACAAGTTTAGCACTGACATTGGTAATTTTAATGGCCAATGTAGGCTTTGTGATGGTCAACCATATTTGCTTGAAAAAGGGCATTACGGAAACATCACTGCATCATTCTCATTCATCTGAGCGAACCTCTTGTTGTGCAAAGCAACCTTGCTGTGAGGAAGGAGAGAAAGAAGTACCCCACAGCACTGAAGAAGATATCGCCTGTTGTTCCGTCTCTAAGCATTTGGTAAAGGCAGACATAACGCTCAAAAATACCTCACCGGTAGTATTTGTATTCAGTACGCCCTTGCCAGTTTATTTCTTACCTGTTGTTCGCCAATGGGTACATCACTCGTTTTCTTATTTATTTACCCCCTATCAGAGTCACGCGCCTCCTTTATCAGGTCGGCGTTTACTCCAGCAACTGAGCCTATTACGCTTGTAGTTAAAAGTCGTTTTCGAAGTTTACCTCATTATCAATAATGAGTGTAAGCACTAAATCTATGTTTTAAAATGACTTCTATCAACTACTATTTTTATGCGTTTTTATGGATTAATTATTGTTTTCTTATGCACATCGTATATCAGTACGGCGCAACAACTCACGGGTAAAGTATATCTAGTAGATGGTGACCGTAAAGTAGCTGCGGTAGGGGCGCAAGTATTTTGGGAAGGAACAACGCAAGGAACAGTTACCGATACTACTGGTTACTTCTCACTCTCTTTAATCGAAGCCTCTAAGGCACTGATTATCGCTTACACAGGCTATACAACAGATACTATCTTGGTAAATAGCTCCGCCTTTATCGAAGTGACACTCAAGGAAAGTACACTCCTACAAGAAGTTGAAATTCAAGCACGTGCTTCCTTTATGGATCAAGAACAAGTAAGGCGTGTAGAGGTATTATCACAAGCAGAACTTACCAAATCAGCCTGCTGTAACCTCTCAGAGAGTTTTGAGACTAACGCTTCCGTAGACGTATCCTACAGTGATGCCGTGACAGGTGCCAAGCAGGTGAGGATGATGGGGCTCGACGGCAGGTATCTTCTAATAAGTGTCGAAGGAATTCCCTTCGTAAGGGGGCTAGCCAATACTTACGGATTACAGTATATTCCTGGTCCTTGGATCGCCTCTATAGATGTCGGTAAAGGAGTAGGCTCTGCGGTGAGTAGTTATGAGTCTATGACAGGGCATATCAACGTGGAGCTACAGAAGCCAGATCTCGCTGAAGCGCTTTATTTTAATGCTTATGCCAATGCTGCGGGACGTATAGAAACTAACCTCAACCTCGCGCAGCCAATTAATGAAAAGTGGAGCGGTGGGTTGTTAGTACATGCAAGTACTTTGCAAAATGAAGTAGATAAGAATGAAGATACTTTCTTAGATATACCTACCTACACGCACTACAACGTCGTCAATCGCTGGACAAGAAAAGGAGAAAACTGGATTTTACAATTGGGTGTAAAAGCCTTGTACGAGGATCGTCAGGCGGGACAGGTTACGAATACTTCTGATCCTGCACAGCTACCTTACGAGGTAAATACACAAGTAGAACGCTTAGAACTATTTTCCAAAAATACTTGGTCAGCGCCCAATAGACCTTATCGAGGAATAGGCTGGTTGATAAGTACTTCCCACTATCATCAGGAGAGTACAATTGGTGATAAGCACTACCAAGGTACACAGCGAAATGTATATTCTAATCTCGTTTATCAAGATATCTTAGGCAATACAAACCATACCTATAAGCTTGGCTTTACTTATTTGTTAGATGACTATCAAGAGCGTTACCAAGACTCCAGCTATACCCGTACGGAAGTAGTACCAGGAACCTTTGCAGAATATACGTATACCTTGCCTGAGAAATTTACGGCTGTAGCAGGACTTAGAATGGATTTCCACAATTTATACGGGACTTTCTTTACTCCTAGACTGCATCTCAAATATGATCTTAATACCTCTACTACAGTAAGAGGATCAGCAGGGAGTGGCTTTAGAGTACCCAATGCCATCGCTGAAAATCTAGGGCGACTCGTAAGTAGTAGACAACTGATCGTAGAAGGAGATATTCAGCCAGAGCGGGCTTGGAATTATGGAGTAAACGTATACAAAACTTTCAGGGCTTTTGATAGAAATGCTTCTGTCTCTATAGATTTATACAGAACAGACTTTCAAGATCAGTTGGTAACAGACTTGGATCAAAGTGCTAGTGAGATTCGTTTTTATAACTTAAGAGGGCGTTCTTTTGCCAATAGCTTTCAAGTAGAGTTTAACGTTACTCCTTTAAAGCAGTTCGATATGAAGGTTGCCTATAAATGGTATGATGTACAGATGACTACCAATGGGCAACTACAACAACAGATATTTGTAAGCCCTCATAAAGTGTTAGGGGTTATTTCTTATGCAACTAAATTTGACATATGGAAGTTTGACCTAACCACTAAATGGTTTGGTAGGCAGCGTTTACCCCAATTGATCGGCAACCCTGAAAATCTCCAACAAGCTGTTCAAAGCCCTTCTTATCTATTATTAAATAGCCAAGTTACCAAGGCTTTTCGGAAGTGGGAAGCGTATGTGGGCGTAGAAAATTTGACTAACTTTAGACAAGAAAATCCAATTATAGATGCTCAAAATCCCTTTGGCGACTACTTCGATGCCGCTCAAGTATGGGGGCCTGTGATAGGGCGAATGTTTTATATAGGAATGCGATTTAAAATCAAGTAAAATAATGTTTCACCATAAAATTCAATCATCCATGAAAAAGATCATGTTTATAGCAGCACTTATCATGTGCATAGGTACTTTGCAAGCACAAAGTAAAAAACTAAAAGAGGTAGAAATTAAGACGTCAGCAGTTTGTGGCATGTGTAAGACCAGTATTGAGCGAGATTTGGCTTTTGAGAAGGGAGTAAAGTCCTCGAACCTGAATCTAGAAAACAAAATGCTTACGGTCATCTACAATCCTAAAAAAACAAGTCCAGAGAAGATCCGTCAGGCCGTTACGAAAGTAGGGTACGATGCAGATGATCTGCCTGCTGACGAGAAAGCGTATGATAAATTGGAAGCTTGTTGTAAGAAAGAGAATTCACCTCATTAACTGTTAGCTTTCTTAAAGAAAGCATTAAGGAACAAACTCATAGGCACCCAGGTCTGGCTGGGTGTCTCTTTCTACGCCTCGCTGGTCAGTAGTGGGAGCTAAACTAGCTGAGCCTAAATTAATAGCTGGACTGTTAGGTGGAAGCGCCCTTGTTTGAACGTTTCCGCCATTATCGGCTAATACAAGTA
>CALEMF010000093.1 GCA_937911505.1 uncultured Cytophagales bacterium | reverse complement strand
GCCATTATTACAAAAGCTACATTATCGCTCTACGCCTACCCCAAACTAAACAGAGATATTCCTTCCCAGAATGGACATTCCAGCTTAACAGGTAGTAATGCAGCTATCTTACAGCGTATTACTACCCCTTGGAAAGAAAGCACTGTTACTTGGAATACGCAACCAATAACAACAAGTTATCATCAAGTAGTACTACCAGCCGCTATTTACGATGACCAAGACTACCTCAACATAGAAGTAACGGCACTCGTAAAAGATATGGTGACCTACCCAAATCATAGCTTTGGATTTATGCTTTTACAGATTACGCAACAGCCTTATCGTTTACTAGTATTTGCCTCGAGTGATTTTCACGATCCTACAAAGCATCCTAAGCTTGTTGTATCTTACAAGAAAAATCAATCCAAACTTACCTCGCAAAAAGAAGAAGAGCGTCCTAAAGGAGACGAAAACTCTGCTAGCAGACCTTCGCCTGTTTACTTTAGCACCTCAGCAAGCTTCTCTTGTAAAGCTTCTCCGCGTAAATTCTTGGCGATAATCTTTCCTTCAGGATCAATCAGATAATTCATAGGAATGCCTTCAATCTTGTAGAGGGGTACCACAGAAGATTCCCAATACTGAAGATCAGATACTTGTGTCCATTGTAGGTTATCTTTTTCAATCGCTTTGAGCCACTTTTCTCTGTTTTTATCCAAAGAAACACCCAGTACGGTAAAGTTCTGTTCTTTAAAACGCTCATAAGCAGCTACTACGTTCGGGTTTTCTTGCCGACACGGCCCACACCAAGCAGCCCAAAAGTCGAGTAAAACATACTGCCCCTTCAAGGAAGATAAACTCACTTGCTTTCCTGCAGGTGTTGGTAAAGAGAAGTCAGGCGCTTGTACTCCTACTTCTAAGCCAAAAGAGGGCATTTCTTGCTTACCCGTATTACCTTGTGCCAGTTGATCCATATACTTGATAAACCGCTGGGCAGCCACAGAGTTAGGCATAGTGGTCTTAAGGCGCTTGGCAAAGTCTTGCATGTAATCGTAGTCTTGTTGTGCATCAAGCAGGCTTAGGCCATAGATCACTGTTACAGAAGGCATCATTTCGTCGAGCATTGTTTTGAGCTTTTCGATGTGCTCTTCTTGTAAAGCTTGGAAAACAGTGTTCAAGGAGTCTTTGATCTGTGCTGCTTCACCTCTCTCTTCTGCCTCAGAGTAGATGGCTTGTAACTGATCTGCTTTTTGATTGAACTGCTCGAATAGAGCACTGATTTGGTTATAATTCTCAATATCTTTAGACCCAGAAAGCTTAAAAGGTGGATTTTGGGTAAAATTCACCTCGCTAATCTGTACGTCTTCTTTACCCATGATAAGGGGTATGTACATTCCTTCCCCAAAAACAACTCTAAAAAACTCTGGCTCTTGTGCTTCCAGCGTAATCTCAGCCTTTTGGTCTTTAAAGGTAATACTATCAACAAAGATAAATTTCCCTTCTTCATTGACACGCTCTAGCGCTGCCGTTGATTGTAAGTCTTCTTGCTCGACTTCAATAGAAAGGGTGATCTCTTCTTGGTTTTCTTTTTGCTGATCTGCATTAGAATTACAAGCCGATGTGCTAAAGGCCCATAAGGTGATAAGATAAGCGATGGTTCGATAATACGTCATGGAATGATCGATTTTTGGGTGTTGAACGTTATTCTGATTGATTTAGTGCCTCTTGTAACATTTTACTCACAAGCTTTGCATCTGCTTTTCCTTTCGTTTTTTTCATAATCTCGCCCATAAACATGCCTTGAAGTCCTTTCTTACCACCACGATAAGCTGCTACTTTATCAGGAAACTGGGCAAGGGTCGTTTGTATCAACGTTTGCAGCTCCTCTGTATTGTCTTCCAAAAGGAGATTTTCTTCTTGTACAATTTGTAAGGCAGTCTTATTAGGCGTAGCTAACAACGCTGGGTATACCTTTTTAGAAGCGATATTGTGGTTAATCTTACCCGCATCGATAAGATTGATGAGCGCTGCTATTTTTTCAGGTACAATCGGAAAGTCATCAATGGTGAGCATCAGTTCATTCAGATAACCTTTTACATTAACACTCACCCAGTTGGCGGCGGCTTTGTAGTTTTTAGTAAACTGGCATACCTCTTCGAAGTACAGCGCAGTCTCTTTCTCCGCCGTGAGTACTTCTGCGTCATAAGGTGATAAGCTGTATTCTTTGGTAAATTTTAGGTACAATTCCCTTGGTAAAGGAGGCATTTTTTCTTGTACCTGCGCGATCCAGTGCTCGTCTACAATCACAGGGGTAAGATCAGGCTCTGGAAAATAGCGGTAGTCATTCATACTTTCCTTAGAACGTAGGGCATACGTTTTCCCAGCAGGTGCATCGAAGGTACGCGTTTCTTGGATGAACGTCCAACCACGTAAGGCATAATAGAGTTGGCGCTCAAACTCAAACACCATCGCCCGTTTTACATTACTAAAAGAGTTTAAGTTTTTTACTTCTACGCGCGTTCCAAAGGTCTCCACTCCTTTCTTTCGAATGGAAACGTTCACGTCACAACGCAGCGACCCTTCTTCCATATTACCATCACAGATGTCTAAGTAACGAACTAGCTTCCGTATTTCTGTTAGGTAAGCATAGGCTTCTTCTACTTGGCGTATATCAGGCTCAGAGACAATCTCTATGAGTGGTACACCTGCCCTATTGAGATCAATAAAGGAATCACGCTCTCCCTCAATGTGCATTGATTTACCCGCGTCTTCCTCCAAGTGGATACGCACCAATCGAATCGCTTTTTCTTCCGTAGCTCCTTTAGGTTGAATATATACTTTCCCTCCTACACAAATAGGTGTTTTATCTTGGGTAATTTGATAGCCCTTAGGTAAATCAGGATAGAAATAGTTTTTACGCGCAAAGACGTTCTCGCGGGTAATCTCGCTTTCACAGGCCAGCCCTAGACGAAGGGCATAATTGAATACTTTCTTATTAACCCTAGGCAGCACGCCCGGATGCGCCAAGGTAACTACGCTGATATTAGTATTAGGCATCTGGCCGTAGGTAGTCTCTTCTGAGGCAAAAGCTTTACTGGCTGTTTTGAGCTGAGCGTGTACCTCCAAACCGACTACAGTTTCGTAATCTTCTCTGGCTGAAGCGATTGCTTCTTGTATGGTTTGCCAAGAAAGCTGGGGTAACGCTTTTTCAAAATCGCTCGCTTGGGTAATCTCTTGTAGGTGCATCAATCAATTATTTATGAAGTACTTTTTTCAAAATAAAGCAAAAATAAAAGAATCCCATAATAATTATAGGATTCTTACCAGTAGGTGGCTATCAAAATTACAAGGTAGTGAAAGTGAGTACTATTCGCAAGTTACTTCGCTAGCAGGTTGCGCTATATCAGTAGCTGTATCGGTGTCAACGGATTCTTCTCCTTCAGTTAAGTAGAGAACAATTCTATCCACACCAAAATTGGGTGATCTACCCGCCAGTTGAAAAGTATAATCGCCTGCTTCATCGAAGGTAGCAAAAATCTGATGGGCATTTCGGTCGTAGGTGTTGGTAACGAAAGTCCACTCATCTAATCTATTCATATAACTTTTAAACCATCCATCAATATTTCGCCCGCCTGTCTCTGCTTCTGGCTCGTTACCAGATCCTACCGGATAGGCAATGCTTGTATTACCATTATTATTCATCTTGCGTGCAAAAAAATCATCCGCCTCGGGAATCTTTATCCAAGCGTCGTTATTTTCAGTATTGTCCTCACCATTGGTAATTCTGGAGCGTAGTTGTATCCGATACGTACCAGGGGTAGCAATACGAAATTGATAAGTATTGATGCCAAACTCACCTGGTTCTCTTGATTGCTCGCCTTCCCATACAATGTAAGCATCGCCTGTAAAGCCATTAATGGCGGTAGTGGTAGTCCATCCTTCACTCAATGAGGTGTTTTCTGCCTCAATGACGATGAGTCCTTCTTCTGCTATGGCTATTTGTTGCGAAAAATCGTCACAAACGCTGACAGTCGGACTGACGTTAGGATCCACCTCGTCGTCATCGTCACAACTCCAAAGTAGACATAAACTCACTAGTAAAGTAAAGTGAACTGCAAGTAGTTTCATCTTGATTATATTTTTTTCGTGGAAGAGTAATCTACCAAATAAAAAGCTAGCAAATAAATCATTATCTAATTTTTTATGAAGATGTAAGTAGCAGGAAGCTTCTTAACTTTTTCTATAAGTTTATCCCACTTCTTATCAAAAGAATTCGTAAGGATAAATCGCTATTCTTTCACGAAGGCGCTGGCTTTTTGGAGAACGTTTGCTAAACCCGTTACATCGCTCCCCCCTGCCGTAGCGAAAAAGGGCTGTCCCCCTCCTCCTCCTTTAATCTCTTTGGCCAAGACCTTGATAAGTTTTCCTGCGTGCCATTCCTTTTCTTCAACAAGCTTATCGGCGATCATAACGGCGATCTGTGGTTTTTGGTTAATGGTAGTCACCAATACGAGAAACAACCGGTTGAACTGATTTTTTAGCTCAAAGGCTAGCTGTCTTAAGTGTTCTGCTTTGCTCACCCTTACCTCGCTAATCAATACCTGCATGTCATTGATTTCTTCGATTTGATCGAGTAAGACTTTTTTGATTTGTTGGGTTTGGGCAGCCTCAAACTGCGCAATTGTTTTCTGTAATGCTTGCTTCTCTTCTAAGAGTTGTTGGATAGATTTTGTTAAATCTTTTGCTTTCAAAAGCTCCTTGACTTCTTTTACGAGTCTTATTTGTTCGTGCGCATAATTGGTCGCTTGTGCTGCGGTAATGGCTTCTATACGGCGTACACCTGCCTGAATAGCACTTTCTGACACGATCTTAAAATAACCAATATGGCCAGTAGCGGGCACGTGTGTACCTCCACAAAGCTCTCTAGAAAAGTCTGCCTCAAAGGTAATCACCCGTACAAAATCACCGTATTTTTCACCAAATAAGGCCGTAGCGCCCATTTCTTCTGTAGCCTGTTGAATAGGTACATTGCGTTGCTCTTCTAGGGGAATATTACTACGTATTTTTTGGTTTACTAGCTGCTCCACTTGTATCAGTTCTTCTTCTGTCATTTTAGCAAAGTGAGAAAAGTCAAAGCGCAATACCTCAGGGCTTACTAAAGATCCTCGCTGCGCTACGTGGTCACCTAACACGGTTTTAAGCGCCGCTTGTAGCAAATGTGTAGCCGTATGGTTATTCATAATGCGTTCTCTTCGAAGCCCATCTACCTGTGCTTCAATGGGTGTATCGGATGCCTTGAGTAAAGGAGTAATGAAGCGATCAAAACCCTCTTTGGCGATATAGTGTACGATTAAGTCATTTTCTTTTTTGGTATCGAAGACCGCCACTTGATAACTTTCTCCTTCCATAGTATAGCGTAAGTGTCCCTGATCGCCTACCTGTCCGCCGCTTTCTGCATAAAAAGGGGTGGCTTGTAGTACTACTTGGTAGAAAACCTTTTTCTTTTCTTTGACTTGTCTATAACGCGCTACAGAAGTGGTTGTATGAAGCATATCGTATCCTACAAACGTAAATTGGTCTGCCTCATTTACAATTATCCAATCATCTGTAGCCAATGCGGTAGCCTTTCTAGAACGCTCTTTCTGGGCTTGCATTTCTTGTTCAAAAGCTGCTTCATCGATGCGAAAACCATTTTCTTGGGCAATTAAACCTGTTAAATCACTTGGAAAACCATACGTATCGTACAATTCAAAGGCTACTTTCCCTTCTACTACCTTTTCGGTATGCGTATCCATATAATGCTGTAGGCGCTTCAAGCCAGCTTCAAGCGTAGCAAAAAATGATTTTTCTTCCTCATGAATGACATTACTAATGAAAGTCTCTTGCATTTGCACTTCTGGAAAAATGGCTGCGAACTGCTTTGCCAAGGAGGCTACCAACTGATGTAAAAAAGGCTTTTCAAAGCCTAAATAGGTATAGCCATAGCGTACGGCTCTTCTTAAAATACGCCTTACGACATAGCCAGCTTCGTTGGGGGCTGGTAATTGACCATCAGCGATAGTAAAGGTAATGGCCCTAATATGATCAGCAATTACACGCAGCGCAATATCCTTTTTCGGGTCTTGTCCGTAGGTAACTTGTGCTTGTTGGGCGACTTGTTGGATAAGCGGCTGAAATAGGTCTGTATCGTAATTGGAATGCTTCCCTTGAATGGCCATACAAAGCCGTTCAAACCCCATACCTGTGTCAATGTGCTTGGCAGGTAAAGGCGAAAGACCACCGTTGGCCTTTCGCTCATATTGCATAAATACTAAATTCCAAATCTCTACTACCTGTGGGTGATCTTGGTTGACCAGTTTATCACCAGGTTGTTGTGCCCTATCTGCCTCGGAACGTAAATCCATATGAATTTCTGAACAAGGACCACAAGGGCCTATCTCGCCCATCTCCCAGAAATTATCTGCCTTACTGCCATACAAAATCTGGTCTTTGGGTACTATTTCAGCCCAAATAGCCTCTGCTTCTGTATCAGTATCTATTTGGTCTCCTTTGTCTCCTCCAAATACGGTGACGTATAGTCTTTCTTTGGGTAACTGATAGACTTCTGTAAGGAGCTCCCACGCCCAATGGATGGCTTCTTTTTTAAAATAATCCCCAAACGACCAATTCCCTAGCATCTCAAAAAACGTATGGTGATACGTATCGTACCCTACATCTTCCAAATCATTGTGTTTACCTGTTACACGTAAACACTTTTGCGTATCAGCAATCCTTGGAGCAGTTGGTTTTTTTACGCCTAAAAAAAAGTCTTTGAACTGTGCCATCCCTGAATTGATGAACATCAGTGTAGGATCATTCTTGGTAACAATGGGTGCAGAAGGAACCACAAGGTGTTGTTTTGCTTGAAAAAAGTCAAGAAACTTTTTTCTAATTTGATCAGAAGTCATCATAAACGGTAAATTGAGTCAATAGCGCCACAAAAATAGAGATTACCCCTTAATCACCCTAAACTTTTTGGTGTTTTTCACGTAAGTTCAGGTTACTATCTATCAAATTTGTTTCTTTTTGTGTGTATTTATTTCAATTACAGAAATAATTTATAACTTGCGATCAATTTTAGAGGCTATTTTTACACAACACCCAGCCTCTACTCATTAAACAACAGCTGTATGGCTAAAATTAAGTATTACTACGATACGGAATCGTGCCGATATGAACGGGTTCGTGTCAAGCCTACCGATATTCTTGTTCACCTAGTTGGTTTTCTTGCTTTAGCGTCTGTATTAGGGATAGGTATTGGTATCATTTATGGAAAAACAATTCAATCAAAAAACTTAGTAGAAGTAAAAAAGGAGAACGAAGAACTAAAGCTTTATAACGAGCTTATCGCTAAAAAATCAGAGGAGTCTGACCGCATTTTATCGGCCTTGCGAGAGCGCGATGATAATGTGTATCGGCTTATCTTTGGGGCAGAGCCTATTCCGCTCTCTATAAGAGAAGCTGGTATAGGTGGTACAGATCGTTATGAAGACATTCTCAAGAAGGGGTTGAAAAATGAGGCGTTGATCGTTAATACGCTTCGCAAGGTGGATGAACTAAAGCGTAAGATGTACATCCAAACGAAGTCTTATGACGAAATTATTAAGATGGCAAAAAATAAAGAGAAAATGCTTGCGCATATTCCTGCCATTCAGCCTGTTTCCAATAAGCAATTGACACGTATCAGTTCTGGTTTCGGGATGCGCTATCATCCTATCTATAAGGTAGCTCATTTCCATCCAGGTATTGATTTTACTGCGCCAATGGGTACACCTATTTATGCTACTGCTGATGGTATCGTAAAGCTAGCTAAAAATAGCTTTGCTGGTTATGGAAACGAAATCCAAATTAATCACGGTTATGGATATATTACCCAATATGCTCATTTGTCCAGATTTAATGTAAAGAAGGGACAAAAAGTAAAAAGAGGGCAGTGCATAGGCTATATGGGAAGTACAGGCCTATCCACGGGACCACATCTACATTATGAAGTCATTCATAAAGGAGAAAAAGTGAATCCAGTATATTACTTTTACAACGATTTATCGCCAGAAGAGTACGAAAAGGTACTAGCACTGGCTTCTATCGAAAATCAGTCAATGTAATATACATAAAAACTTTGAACATAAATAAATAGAGAAGGTACTGAAATTTTCAGCGCCTTTTTTATTGAGTGTACGTAAACCATACAGGGCAATTGAATGAAGCCATCGAAGATATCTTTTAAAACTGCTATAGCGATTGTAATCGCTAATATGATTGGTGCAGGTGTATTTACGAGCCTAGGGTATCAGGCAGTCAATACACCTGCGGTATTTCCTCTACTTATGCTATGGCTAGTAGGGGGAATTATTGCGCTTTGTGGCGCTTTGAGCTATGGAGAGCTAGCAGCTATGTTTCCTCGCTCAGGAGGAGAATATAATTATCTATCTGAAATCTATCATCCAGCCTTTGGCTTTCTATCAGGATGGGTATCAGCCACCGTTGGTTTTGCAGCCCCTATCGCCTTAGCGGCCATGGCCTTGGGAAGGTATACACAAAGTGTATATCCTATGATAAATGCACAGCTCATAGCCCTTACCGTAGTTGTTTTATTAACCATTATCCATTCCACTAATCTTAAAAGTAGTAGTATTTTTCAACAATACTCTACTTTATTAAAGGTTGCACTTATACTCTTTTTAATAATATGTGGGTTGATATTACCAACTAATACTAATGTAGATATAATTAGTGATATTAGTAGCTTTGGCGATGCACACCTTATGTTTGAAGGAGGTTTTGCTATATCATTGGCATTTGTTTCCTTTTCTTATTCAGGATGGAATGCTTCTGCTTATCTTGCTAACGAGATTGAGTCGCCTAGAAAGAATGTTCCACGATCGTTGTTTTTAGGAACTATCGTTGTAATGATTACTTATTTATTATTGAACTTTGTATTTTTATATACTATCCCAATACAAGAACTTGCTAGTGAACAGGCGAAAGACTTTAATACGCCACTTGAGGTAGGTTACTTATCAGCCGATGTTATTTTTGGGCAAACGGGTGGAAAAATAATGGGAACACTAATTGCTTTGTTGTTAGTATCATCTATTAGTGCTATGATTTTTGCAGGGCCAAGAGTCACTCAAGTAATGGGTGAAGATATACCTCTATTATCTAGAGTATCTTATAAAAACAAACTGGGTATTCCAGTATATGCTATTTCTTTACAAGCTTTCATTTCAATATTGTTGATACTTACAGCTTCTTTTGATTCTGTTTTATATGCTATAGCCTTTGTTTTAGATCTGTTTACATTTTCAACTGTATTAGGTGTATTTGTAATGAGATATAAAGCGCCCAACAAGGAAAGAAAGTATAAGGCTTGGGGATATCCAATCACGCCTCTTGTATTTTTACTAGCCACAGGGTGGACGATGTATTTTCTTTTTACAGAAAGAACAGAAGCTTCTTTGGTAGCTATTGGTGTAGTACTCGTAGGATTGATTATTTACTATATAGATAAATTACTATATAAGAAAGATAAAAAAATTAGTTACAAACATTAACTAAATTTAAAATGAAGACAATTAATTTATTATATTTATTAGCGTTTTTATTATTAATAAATAGTTGTGACGATAAAAAAAACTCGAAGGATAATCAAAAAGATACTACTGCAGAGGTAGATAGTTTATCTAAAACGGAAGATGACCAAGTCTCTACCAATACACTTTTACCTCCAGAGGTGGATAGTTACCATAATCAACTAGCTAATTTTGTTGCAGGTATTCCTGTAGACAGCACCTCTGAACTGTTTCTACATACACAAAATGCTGGTTGGAAGAACTACCAACAATATGCTGATCAGACTTGGACAAAAATTAATAACAATAAGCTTCCTCTGATTGCACAATGGAGAGATGAAGCGTTGGCAGAAGCTAATACAGCAGGAGGATTAGTATTTTACCCCTTCAGCGGTGCTGACTTTCTACATGCTCAAGTATTCTTCCCAAAAGCTGAAGAATATGTATTAATTGGTCTAGAGCCTATAGGAAGTATTCCAGATATACCCTCCATACCAGCCGAACGTATTGGAAGCTACTTTCAGGGAATTAGGCATACGTTATACGCCATTATGGAACTAAGTTTTTTTCGTACTATTGCTATGGCACAAGATTTTACAGGTAAAGTAGTCCAGCAAATTGATGGTACACTTCCTGTTTTATTACTCTTTATTGCTCGTACTGACCACGAGGTACTTTTTATAGAGCAAGTAGCCATTAATCCTGATGGAGAGCTAGTAGCAGCGGAAGAGGTAGAAGAAGAATCAACTATTTACGGGAATAAAATTTATTTCAAAGAGAAAGGAGAAAACGGTAAAAATAAGGTACTCTATTATTTTCAGGCTAATATAGACAATAAGCCCTACACAAGTAGAAGTGGCTATGCATCACAAGGGCTTGATAAACGATCGGATCTTTACAACTATCTTAAAAAGTTGAATATTACAACTACTTATGTAAAATCAGCTTCTTATCTCATGCATAGGGAGAACTTTAGCAAGATCAGAGATGTGATTTTGGAGCAATCTACCTATTATCTACAAGATGACTCAGGTATACCAGTACGTTTTTTTGATGAGGATCAATGGGCGCTTACCTTTTACGGTAATTATTATGCCCCTATACAACTTTTCTCGATTCGTGTACAAAAAGACTTGAGAGCCATCTACCAAAAGAAAGATGAACGGGTAAGGCCACTTCCTTTTGGCATTGGTTACCAATATCAAAAGGGTACTTCTAACCTCATGTTTGCTAAGAAAAAAACAGTTAGTCCTTAGTTAAAATTTCATATATACACACCTGAAGCAATATTTTAAATAGTAGTGTTTTTACCTGTGCTTATTAGCTTACAGGCTATAATTTTTATATTTATCTATATAAATGTGAAGATCAACAGGCGTGGCACTTCCTTTGTGAAGCATAGAAGTAATAGCTTCACTAGATTTCACTTAATGTAATACAAAGGTGAATTTTGTAGATAAGGCTATTATGAGTAACAAACAGGTATTTCTTCTTAATGTATCTTTTGCATTAATATTTAAAGGTCTTATTTGACACCTTATACTCATTTTTTTCGTATTATAAGTAACGATATTTTTTTGTGTAAAATATTGACTTATAATTCATTATATCTTATTTTTAAGTAAATTATATGATATAATATATTTTAAATTATATAAATGTCTTATGGCTATAGTGTCTAATCAAAGTAAAATCAGTAAGCGATACTACACAATTGGAGAGGTAGCAGAGATACTAGGCGTGAATCCTTCGTTAATTCGTTTTTGGGAGAGTGAATTTAATATCTTGAACTTTAAGAAAAGTAAGTCAGGCGAAAGGAAGTTTACGACCGATGATATTGATGATCTTAAAATGATTTATTATTTAGTGAAAAAGAAAGGGTATACCCTAGAGGGAGCGAAAGAAGCCATAAAACAAGATGCTAAGCATATTAAACAAAAGATGAATACTGTTGCTTCTTTAAAGAAAGTAAAGGGCTTCTTACAAATGCTTCGAAATGAGCTGCCCTAACTTTTCCACTTAGTAAAAAAATATTACAAGTAGCCCCTACTTATATGGCTACTTTTTTTATTTTAGTAGAATAGTTTTATAGCTAACAATAATTATCATTATGTTAAGTAAAAATGCCCTATCATCTCCTACCCTTTATGAAGTAGCCCTTAGCTTGGCTACAGGTGTTGGAGGAATGACAGCCAGAAATTTACTTAGCTATTGTGGTTCTGCAGAGGCTGTGTTCCACACACCTTCTTCAAAGTTATTGAGTATACCTTTGGTAGGACAAAAAATTGTTGCGTCACTTCGACAAAAAGACTTATTAGAAAGAGCTGCCCAAGAAATAGAGAAATCGACAAAGCTTGATATACAACTTCTATCAATTACACATCCCTCCTACCCTAAACGTTTAAAAGAAATAATAGATGCTCCTATTCTTTTGTACTATAAAGGAAGTGCGGATCTTAATATGGACAAGATAGTTTCCATAGTAGGGACAAGAAAAGCTACACATTATGGAAAGGCATTTATTACCCAGTTCTTTGAAGAAATGATCTTCAACAATATACTTGTTGTAAGTGGCTTGGCGTACGGTATAGATGTAATGGCTCATAAGGCAGCGCTTCAACATCAGTTACCCACTGTCGGGGTGATGGCTAATGGACTTGATCTTGTTTATCCAAGTCAACACCAAACAGTAGTAGAAAAGATGCTTGTGCAACAAGGCGGTATTCTGTCAGAATCTCCATTGGGTCCGAAACCAGAAGCGCCTCGCTTTCCAGCACGTAATAGGATTATTGCTGGCATAGCAGATGCTATTATTGTAGTAGAAGCCATGCAAAAGGGAGGAGCGATCATTACAGCACATTTGGGGAATGATTATCATCGTGATGTATTTGCGGTACCAGGTGATATCAAATCTGCTACGTCTCAGGGATGCAACCAATTAATTAAAACACATAAGGCACACTTAATAGAAAGTGTAAAAGACTTGGCTTATATTATGAATTGGGAGTTTACCTCTGCTACCAATACTATCCAGTCAAAAACTACCTCGGTACATACTTTACCAACGGAAGCACAAAAAATCGTAAGGATTTTACAAAAGCAAGGAACCTTGCATATAGATGCCCTGAGCTTACAAGTAGATTTATCTGCTTCACAGCTACAAGCGCATCTTTTGCAGTTGGAGATGGACCAATGGGTAGTAGGACTACCGGGAAAAACTTATAAGTTATTCAATACATAATTATCTGACACACCTACTTTCTTCAATCTGATACTATGAGAAAATTTATTACTTTATTACTAACCATTACAATACTGACCCCTGCTTGGGCACAGCAAAAGAAAGCCAAGAATATTATCCTTATGATTGGAGATGGTATGGGGATGGCGCAAATTTACGCTGGGCTTACGGCCAAAAAAGGAAAGCCAGCCCTGGAGCGCTGCCAGTATATTGGTCTTTCTAAAACTAATTCCGCCGACAACTACATTACTGATTCGGCGGCAGGGGCTACTGCTTTTGCTACGGGTAAGAAAACGTATAACGGAGCCATAGCTGTGGATATGCAAAAACAACCTCTGGAAACGATCTTAGAAAAAGCAGAAAAAAATGGCTTGGCTACTGGCTTGGTAGCAACTTGCTCTATTACCCATGCAACACCCGCTTCTTTTATTGCCCACCAACCCTCTCGTAATATGCACGAGGCTATTGCCGCTGATTTTCTAAAAACTGATATTGATGTATTCATTGGAGGTGGGAGGAAGTTTTTCGAAAAAAGAGAAGATAAAAAAGACCTTATTAAAGCACTCAAGAAAAATAAGTACCAACTGCCCAATAACTTAGAAGAATTAGCAAAAATTAAAAAAGGAAAGATTGCCGCACTACTTTACGAAGAGCATCCTCCTCGCATGCTTGACAATAGAGGCGAAATGCTAGCGAAAAGTACCCAAAAAGCGCTTGAAATTCTCAATCAGAATGAGGATGGTTTCTTTTTAATGATTGAAGGATCACAGATAGATTGGGGTGGGCATGCAAACGAAAGTGATTATATCGTCACTGAAATGGTTGATTTTGACAACGTAATTAACCAAGTATTGGATTTTGTTGACCAAAATGGAGAAACGTTGCTGGTGATTACCGCTGATCACGAAACAGGTGGCTATGGTTTGAATGGTGGTGATCTTGAAAAAGGGGAAGTAGAAGGTGCTTTTACTACAAAAAAGCATACAGGTGTAATGGTGCCTGTGTTTGCCTATGGTATTGGGGCAGAGAACTTTATCGGTATTTATCACAACCATACCCTCTTCAATAAAATGTTGGCTGCTTGGAAAATGTAAATGAAAGATTTTTATCAGATATTAGGGGTCACTTCTAAAGCGACTCCACTTGATATAAGAAAAGCTTATAAGCGATTAACGCTTCTGTACCACCCTGATCGTAATACCAACAATCCAGAGGCAATCATAATTTTCAAGCGTATTACGGAAGCCTACCGTGTTCTTTCAGATCAACAAAAAAGAGCAGCTTATGACTATCAGCGTGGTTTTCGTAATGTAAATCCTGCTACCTCCTCTCCTACACAAGCAGATTTATATAAAGAGTACCAAGCTGCCTATCGACAATATCAAGAAGAAAGAAAAACGGTTGCAAGAGATAATCGCCGCTATAGCCTACTCATTCTTCTTAGCTTTATAATTATTTTTATGTTAAGTTACTTTTTCAAGAACTTCATGGATCATCAGGTGGCTAAAAGTGATTATGAAAAAGCATTGAAGGCTTATGAACAAAGAGAGTACTTAGATGCCAAGCAGTATGTGGATAATGCTATTGTGAAAAGGAAATCAGCAGGTAAGTTTTATATACTGCGCGCAAAAATAGAATTATATTATTTTAGAAATTCCAAAGAAGCTTGGGCTTCCTTGGAACTAGCGGACCAATACCAATCGGTCGATATTCTTGGTGAGTTGTATTATTATCAAGCAGTGTGTTTATTTGCCCAAGATCAGTTTGTAAAAAGCTATCAAAAAATTGACTTAGCTGCCAGATATGGTTATAGGATAGAAGATGTATATTATCTGAGGGCGATTTGTGCTGTACAACTCCAAATAGAAGATGCACAAATTTGTGAGGACCTCCATCACGCTTTTACATTAGGAAAACGACCTGCCCAAGCTCTTTTTTATAAATATTGTTATTAGCTCTCCTCCTCTTGATCAATTTCTACCATTTCGATAGGTACCTTTACAATTTGCTTCAAGTCCTCGCCTGTTTGGAGCATATCTTCATCATCAACATCGTAGTACCACTTTACCTCTGCTTTTTTACCTTCTAAGTATATCTTCTCTAGCTTTTTGAGAATACCTAAAATATACATAGAAGAACTTGTATTAAAGTAGTCAAGCTTAAAAGTAAAGATAGATTTATCTTTAGGTGTCTCTTGGTATTTATCCAACCATTCTAAAAGCGGTTCGTAAAACTGATAAGAGTTTTCAGGAATAGAACGTCCTGTAATCTCGAGTATCCCAGTATGGTAGTTGAAAGATACACGAGGTGTTTTAGAGGTCGCATCAATATTAATATTTTCCATATAATTAAATGTATACCTATAATCACTTGGTTGTACTAACAATCAGTTGCATAGTAAACAACATGTAGTGCGCGTCGTACTTTTTGAAGTCGTAGGCTATTTTCTGAGAAGAACGCCTTACCATATCTACGAGCCCCAATCCAGCACCCCCTCCCATATTCACCTTAGGTGTTTCAAGTACACTAATGTAAAGTGATTTTAAATCTTCCTCACTCATCATATTCACGTTATCAATACGTTTTTTAAGGCTTTTAGCACGTTGAATAGACAAGTAATTGCCCGTATAGATGGTGTAAGAAGATGCTTGCTTAAGAATAACAACAAAGGATTGATCTGTAAAATTATCTTCTATAGACTCTTCATTAAAATAATGTAGTATATTTTGTAAACTTTCTACTAAAATATTAATAATTTTTTTACGAACGCGTACGGGTTCCTTCGAAATTACTAATTTTTTCTCAACAATTTTGATGATATTTCCAACAATATCACCATCGAAGACACCCTTATATGAAATGAGAATGTTTTCTTCTCGGATAAGATCATAATATCTGTGTATGTCGAACATATACCTTGTATGTACTTTCACTTGCCTGGTGAAATAAAAAGCATAGGCTTGTCTAAAATGTAATCTGGCTGAAAGATGCTTGTTTTTTATTTAAAATAAAAGCAGAGTACCAAAAAAACTTTGTTTTACCAGCCACTTGCAAGTACATCAGCAATATGCATAAATCGAACAAACTTACCTGTTTTCTGGCTGTAAGCTTCTAGATGCATCAGACAAGAATAGTCGGTAGAAACCACGTATTCGGCTTGGGTAGCCAATACATTTTGTACTTTCTGGTCGGCCATGGCAGTAGAAATCCCCTGAAATTTCACACTAAAAGTTCCGCCAAATCCACAACATGTAGTCTGCTGCGGTAATTCAATAAGTTCTAATCCCACTATACTTTTAAGTAGTTGGCGAGGAGCTGCTGAAATTCCACATTCTCGCAATGCGCTACAGGCGTCGTGGTAAGTTACTTTATGAGGAAACTGTACGTCTGGAATTTCATTAACCCCTAAAACATCTACAATAAATTCAGTAAATTCAAATGTTTTTTTTTGAAGTTGATAATAAAGTTTTAGGGATTGCTGCGCTGTTAAAAGTGACTCATAGTTATTACGAACCATACCGACACAAGAAGCAGAAGGGGCTACAATATAATGCTCTTCACTTTGGGCTACCGACTGAAAGTCAGCCAACCATTTTTGGGCTACTTGACCTGCTTCTCGTGTATAACCTGCATTGAAGCCTGGTTGCCCACAACAGGTTTGCTGTGGATTGTAGTTGACTTCGCAGCCTAGTTTTTCTAGCACTTTCAACATGCTAAAACCAATCTCTGGTGCTACTTGGTCTATAAAGCAAGGGATAAATAAATCTACAACCATATATTTCTAATAAAAGACTTGAGCAGCATAAGACCAAGCTTCTTGAAAGGAAGCTTTTTGAAAAGTAGTAGGAAGCGCCTCTTTTTCTTCCAAAACAGCCACAATGGTTTCGGTAGCAATATTTCCAGTTAATTCGTCTTTGGCCATAGGGCAACCTCCAAACCCCCGTATCGCCCCATCAAATCTTCGGCAACCTGCTTCATACGCGGCTTGTATCTTTTCTTTACTACTCGTAGCAGGTGAATGTAAATGTGCCCCGAAAGTGACGGTGGGAAAACTGGGTTGTAAAGTAGTATATAAGTTTTGAATGGTATCAGGGGTGGCTACCCCGATGGTATCTGAGAGTGCCACAATGCTGATGCCTTCTGCTACTAACTTTTCTACTAATTGGGCGACAATGTCAGGGCTGTAAGGCTCCTCATAAGGATTACCGAAGCCCATAGATAAATAGACTACTTGCTGTTTTTTATGCTGACTGCATAAACGCTGAATATGGATGACTGTTTCTAACGCCTCTTGGATACTCTTTCGCGTATTACGTTGTTGGAAAGTTTCAGAAACAGACAATGGAAAACCTAAGTAAGCAATTTCTTCAGAACGACAGGCTTCTTCAGCACCGCGTACATTCGCGATAAAGGCCAATAACTGAGAAGTTGTTGAAGACGACG
>CALEMF010000092.1 GCA_937911505.1 uncultured Cytophagales bacterium | reverse complement strand
CGAAGCTAAAAAATGAACGAAAGGTAAATTGAAGCATAAGTGATGAAAATTTCGTAAGGTGTTAATTATGCAGAATTTAATTTTTAAACATACTCTAAGTGTGATATATGTGTACAAATATAGTTGATTAATTTATGAAATATTTTTTCCTATTTTCAAGACCAGAGGGCATTTGTCAGGCTATTTCTCTAATTCAAATACGCGTCAGTTTTTATATGTTAATATTTTCATTATTTCATTAGTATTTACCTTATCTTTACTAACGGTATAGAGATTTAACACACCTGTTTTTCAACTTTAAATAAATGGTCTTATGATTCAAAAAAAACTCAATCTCAGTCCATCGCAACACATCTATCATTTGTGTATGCTATTTTTTATTTTATTGACTTGTAAAGCTTCTTTTGCCGACGAAATTCCTATTGAACAAACGCAGCTTTCGCCTAGTGATCAAGAGTATTGTGTGCCTCAAGTATTTGGTAACGGGAATCATCTTTACTATGTAAGTGTAGGAAGTCGCGTGTTCAATCACAACGGGCCAGAAAATGGCTATACATACTACAGTGACTTGCCTGATTTCAACCTTTACCCCAATATGCGCTTCTTTTTTCATTTTAAGTTTTTAGGGCGGCTCTTTGGGGCATCAAGGCAGTATGTTCGCTGGCTAGTTTGGATAGACAAAAATAATGATGGGGAATTCACTAGCTTCGATTTGGTGTACAACCGTACCATCCTTTCTCCAGGCGACAACCACGAAATAAAGTTTATGCAAGAGATTCCGCGTGTTTTCGTACCAGGTACACGTATGCGTGTGGTAGCTGCCTTATCTACTTCTCAGTTTAATGCTACGCTTCCTTGTAGTCAAGTGAATAACGGGGAAATGCATGACTATGACATAACCTTTGTAGGGGCGAGTGAAGCCCTTGACCAACCTGCTTTTGCTCAGGTAGACCCCGTAGCCTACTGTGCTTCTAGAGGTGATGACGTTGGAGGAGAATACATTGAAAGAGTTATCTCGCCGAATAGTGTACAATATGTATCAGGAGATAATGAGGGCTATTTTTTCAGTCCTAGCAGTATGATCACGTTAAGAAGGGGACAAAGGTATACTGAATTAGGACTCAACGTGGTAGGCGATCCCGACGCCACTTATGACGCCTACATCTGGATCGATTGGAACCAAGATGGTTTTTTTGAACCCCACGAGCGGCTCAATCATATTAGAGGAAACCCTTCTGTCATTAATAGAGTAGGTACCTCTTTCGTAACGCCTTTCAATGCACGTGCTGGCAACACGATGATGCGTTTTCAGTATTTCCGAATAGCTAGTAGCGATCCCTGTGGGATTGAACCAGACGGGGAAGTAGAAGACCGGGTTGTTAGGGTTTCTACGGCTTCTCCATTGCTTGCTGTCCCTTCTGCGGAAGCACCATCTCTGTCACTGTTCCCAAATCCTGCACAAGGAGCAACTACGCTTAAGATGCCAGAAGGAATTTCTCCAGCAATCTCTTTAGAAGTGATGGATCAATTTGGAGAAAAAATAATACGTCAAGAAATAGCCGAAACAAATACAGCGGATAGTTTACCACTTGATACACAAGGCTTACAAAAAGGGCTATATTATGTACGGATTACCACCACCGATGGGCAGCAGTATACGGAAAAACTTTTGATAGAATAACACAAACCAGATATTTCTCTAGGCCTTCTGAGTATCTCGCTCAGAAGGCTTTTTTGTGGTAAAAGCATCGAAAAAAGCTATTTAAACAAGTATAATTGTTGTCTTTGTGAAGGTAGGTGTAATACTTTTCTAACAAAATCACTTCTACCATAAACGCATACGTTCTAGGAGTGTATTTTTGTACTTCTCTCCAATAGGTATTTCTGTTCCCTCGATTTCAACATCATTTTTGGTGTAAGCAGTGATGTGATTGGTATTGACAATATAGGAACGATGTACTCTCACAAAACGATCGTCTAGTTCTTTTTCGAAGGCAGAGAGCGTATACTTTACCACGTGACAAGTGGCTTCTAGGTGAACTTTAATGTAATCTTTTAAACTCTCCACGTATAATATATCTTGAAGCTTGACTCTCACTTGCTTGTTGTTTTTTCTTATAAATAAGAAGGCTTCAGGATTTATAAGAGCAGAAGTATCGAGCACTGGAGCAGGGACTTTTTGTAGGGAGGCAAGAAACTTTTCAATAGCTTTGAAAAAACGTTGGAACACAATAGGTTTCAATAAATAGTCGACCGCATCTAGCTCGAAGCCGTCTAGTGCATAGTCTCGATAAGCAGTAGTAAAAATAACCTTCGGCTTGTGCAGTAAATTTTTCAGAAAGTCAGTTCCTTTTAATACAGGCATTTCGATGTCCAAGAAAATAAGGTCAATGGGTACTTCTTTTAAAATTTTACCCGCTTCTATGGCACTACTGCAAGAAGCCACTACTTCAAAATCATCTAGTTGACTAAGATGTGAGGCAATCAAGTCACGGGCAAGTTCCTCATCATCAACAATAAGACATCGGTAAGTCATATAGCTTTCAATTTTAAATGCACTTTATAGGAGGTGGCTTCATCGTAGATGGTTAGATCGTATTTGTCAGGGTACAATAATGCTAGCTGTTTTTTGATATTTTGTAAGCCAATCCCTTGTACTTTGTGTTGGTCGGGGGCAAGTGCTGGTTTTGAATTCTCTATCTGAAACATAATATGATTTTTTTGGGCACAAAGGTGTATTTTAATGTAGGCTTCATGTAGCTCTTGTACTACCCCGTGTTTGAACGCATTTTCTATAAAAGTGAGTAACAACAAAGGGCCTATTGTTAAGTCTTGGTAGATTTTTTTTTCAAAACTAATTTGTACACGCTTTCCGTACCGTATTTTTTCTAGTGCCACGTAGTTTTCAATGAGAGCTATTTCCTTGTTAATGGGTACGAATCGTTCGTTACAACGGTAAAGCATATAGTCTAAAATATGCGCTAACTTCTCAATGACTTCGGGCGTATGATGCGACTGTTGAATAGCCAAGCTATACAAATTATTAAGCGTATTGAAAAGAAAGTGTGGGTTAAGTTGATTCTTGAGAGTGGTCAATTCGCTGATTTTTTTCTGCTCGTTGAGTTTTGACAGACGCTCTTGATTTCTGTAGAAGCTGAATAAGAGTAAAAGTAGTGTAGGTGAAAAGAACGTAACCATTTTACTAAATAAAACTGGTATATTCACCATTCGCTGCCAAACCGTTTTATAACCATATTCTTCAAAGAAGTGTACGTAAGCTTTAGAGTACTTGGGTTCTAAATAATAGTATTTAGAAACGTGATAAGCAAAAGTGGCCGATGCTAAAAGGACGAGTAGGAAAAACCCGAATTGAACGTACCTTTTTTTATTCAAGAGATGAGGTACAAGCAACTGCATCGTAATAATGGCAACATACAGCTGTATACTTGCCATAAAAAGCTGCGACTCTACCTGATGCTGTACACTTAGGTAAAAATTCCAGTCGGCTGTAATAATAAGATAGAGATAGACAACTATCCAAAAGGCTACTTGCTTCAGGAAACGAAAACCTGTCTTTTGATTAAGATGATTCAAACCATACCCCATAAGTGTTGAAATTAGTAATAAAAGGAACATTACCGCAAGAAAATAGCTGAAGGAAAGAGCAACATCGACCAACAAGGAATCTGAGTAGACTAATCCATTAAGCTACGCAAAGCACCTTTCTTACGGCTGTTGTTACGTGTTAGTCTACTTTATAAAAATCGTTTGACTTTTCAGAATACTTTTAGTCAACCAAACAAACGATTAATGTATCATTTTGGAAGAAAAATAGTATTCAGTCTGATTCTATTGAAAGTTTCTACCTGCTTATTAGCCCAATCAATTACCTCTATCAAAGGAAATGTAGTCGATGCCGATGGAACGCCACAGTTTGGTAATGTACTCCTATTGTCTGCCACTGATTCTAGCATTGTAACGGGTACCAGCTTCTTGGAAGGCGCTTTTGAACTAAATAATATCAATACGAAGCAAGCTTTGTTAAAAATAACCTCCTTGGCGTTCAAAGAGCAGTTCCTACAACTCAACTATCAGGGTACGAGTCAAGTAAATATAGGAGAAGTTATGGTAGAGGTGGAGACACTGGAGGAAGTAGAAATTGCAGCGAAGCGCCCACTTCTTTTAGAACGACCAGACGGCTCCGTAGAAATTACAGTGGCCAATACTACGCTGGCTACCAGTACTTCCGTGAATGAGATACTCACCAGATCTCCAGGTATCGTAACCGATGAGGACAATAATATCCAAATATTTGGTAAGGGCGCGGCAATCATCTTTTTAAACAACGTGCGTGTTTCCAATGATCGCCTGTCTACGCTTTCTCCCTCAGATATAGAGAAAATTGAAATTATTAGTAATCCAGGCCCTCGATACGATGCTGAAGGAAACGCCGTCATTCATATCACTACCAAACGTGCGGTAGACGAAGGCGCTAAAGGAACGATCAAGAACTACCTAAGCCATAGTAACTTTGCTGGTGTAGACAACAGAACTAATTTAGACTACAGCTACACCAAAGGCAAGTGGGCGATCAACGGTAACTACGGCTTGGCCGTTGGTAAAGACAGAGAGAGGTTATCTACCACACGTACAAGAAATATAGCGGAGGGTTTCTTTTCTTCAGACCTTACCACAGATTGGCAGTACGCGCTAGAAAACTTCTCTAACTACGGACTCGGCGTGCAATACAACGTAAGTCCAAAAACTTACTGGTCTCTACAATATACAGGGGCTTACGAAGATTTAGGAGGCCAACAACTGAGTGACAATGCTATTACTTTCGAGGGCACAACCAACTTTTATGACAGTCAGGTCAACTGGAACGAACAAACCCAAAAAGATGCTTTCAATCTCAACTTTGTCACTGATACAGACGAACAAGGTTCTAATTTGTTTGTGGGAGGACAGTACGCTTCCTACCTCCACAATTTTGATAATGATATTAACGAGCAGAACTTAGTAGATAACATAGAAAGAAACACCTTTATTAATAATTCGGGACGTAGCGATATTGCTATTATAAGTATACAGGTAGACTATACGAAGGTCTTTGCACAAGGGTATACGCTAGAGCTGGGTGGAAAGTGGGGATACGTGAACAACGTTTCCTTTACCGACTTTTTTGATATAGATACTGATGGGACACGCACCAAGAACGAAGCCATTTCTAATACATACGAATACGTAGAGCAAATCCCTGCAGGGTATGTAAACTTCAAAGGTAGCTTTTCTAAGAAGTTAAACTACCAAATAGGTACACGGATAGAACTCACGGATTATACGTTATTGAGTAACGTGGATGAGGGCATAAGACTAGAAGATCGTTATCTCAATATATTTCCTAATGCAGGGTTATTTCTGAAGATACAAGAAGAAACCAACGCTTACTTTACCTATGCCTCTAGAATCAATCGCCCTTCTTATCAGTCGCTGAACCCCTTCGTCATTTATCAAGATCCTTTTACTTCTATACAGGGCAATCCCAACATACAGCCCGCTAAAGTACACGCCTTGGAGCTAGGCGGAAGGCATCAAGACTGGAGTGTAAAAACAGGGTATAATTTTACGCTCGATATCATTCAAGGCGGCGCTTTTCAAGCACCAGAAGACCCGCGCGCTTATGTACTCCAACGCGTTAACATCAGCCAGCAGCATAGTTTTTTTGCCTCCGTTTCTAGGCAAGTTAATCTAAACTGGTGGTCTTCTACCAATACAGCAAGCGTCAGCTACAACGACCAAATAGACGGTCTAGGGATTTTCGGACAAAGAGCCAATCAGCCTTTTTATTACTTGTACTCTCAGAACAGTATCGATATCCCCAACTTGGTACGGATATATGCCACTGCTTGGTATGTAAGCGATAAGCAAGATGGCGTATACCTACGAGAAAATAGCGCCTCTGTAAATCTTGGTCTGGAAAGAAAGTTTTTTCAAGGCGCGATCACCTGTAACCTAGATTTCAATGATATTTTTTACCAAGTAAGAGCAGCAGGAGAGTACAGACTAGGCGTAACAGACATCATCTACGGCAGGGTATACAACACCAACTATATTCGATGGTCGCTTGCTTATAATTGTGGTAGACTGAGAAAATCGACCTTTAAAAATAAGAATGTGGGAGAATCGGAGCTACAGCGTGCACAGTAAAATAGCTGCCACTTGATAAATGTCAGGCGACAGCTATTTTATGTATAATTAACTTAATTAAGCGCTGATCGCTTACTGATTCCTTTGATTACTAAAATAACCGCAAACAACACTAGGTTTTTGATAATGTATTGACCTGTTAGAGTTGGAACAAAAGGCTTAACAAACACCTGACTGGTAAAAATAAATACAGGCGCAAAGGTGCATACAATATGAAAAGTAGCCAGCCATAAGACCAGTTTTCTGGATACATTGATGATCAAAAGTATACCAATACAAGTTTCAAGTAAGGCCAACAAGAAATAAGAGATATGGGCAGGTACTAAAGCCAAACTTAATAGATAAAGCGTATCTTTCGCCAAAGTTTCGGCTGGGCTTTGCTCTGGTAGAAACTTCAAAATACCGAACCAAGTGTATATAATTCCCAAAGAAATTCGTAGTAGATTTTCATTCCTACAGGTAGAAAATTCACACTTTAATTTTGCTACTATTCCCATTCTTTCTTTGCTTTTTGAAAGTCGTCCTGAAATTTATCTGTATGCCACATCAACAAGAGCATTCTGTGAGCTAGTTGCCTAGCGGCTTCTTCGTCGCTTGGGTAGTGTACGCCCATAATTTCTCGCGAAACGCCAATCTCGTAAGCCAAGTTAACAAAGGCTTTTCTCTTGTCAGGAATCAATTCTCCTAGCACATAGGCTTGGATATACGCCCAAAGCGTATGACCACTCGCGAAGGAAGGAGAGCTTATTTTTTTCAAAGGAGCTAGTTTTGGCTCTAACTGGTAGGGTCTTGCTCGTAATAAATGATACTTTACGGCAAACTCCATCAATCGCATATCATTCATCACTCCTTGTAAAAGTTTTGAGGTATGCGGGTAACTTTTGGCATTACAGTTTTCATCGACCACCTCTCTTAATTCAAAAAATAAGTGCTTTAGGTTTTTCTGGTAAGATGGATGAGTAGGTAAATGGTTGGCGTCAGGCCAATAGCCAATCTTTGCTAGTAGAAGTACTCTTTCTATTTGTTCTTCTGTTCGACTCTCTTGTAGTTTGAGTAGGTAATCCAACTCAGCCCTCGTTTGCTCAGAGCTATTGGCAGGAAACTGCACTGCATTAGTGAGGTAGTCTACCTGAGAGGAGGTCAAATAAGAGGGTTGCGTCAAAGCAAAAAGAAGTGTATTGTTCTTGTAAAGCGCTGGTGGGTAAACGATACTATCCATCCAAGCATATTTTTTCCGCTCACGGCTATCGAGGGTTTGAAGCGTTAAATAATGCTTCTGCGCTTCCTCAATAGGATGTATATAGGGTAGATAGTTACTGGTTTGAATAAGTTTTTTTTGCTGTGCTCTTTTATCATTGGCAATAGTATAACCTATATCCGTGCCGTGATGTTGCGCAAAAAATGGCTGATAAAACAGCAATAAGCATAGTAAGAGTATCCTAAACTTTAATGAAGTATTCATGAAATAAAGTATTTTAATGAAATAATTTTACCCCATGACTTAGTTGCCTTAAAAAAGACGCAAGAAATACTCAGCTTTTTTCTTTTCCCAATTTTTTAAAGAGGTACAGCTCTGTTTCAGTTGAAAATCAGCGAGTGGAGTGTTTGCACATGTCTCAATTTGAAAGCAAGTATGTATCTCTTCTTTTAGTAGTTTTCTCGCTCTTTGTATCCTACTTTTGGTGGCAGCAAGGCTTAAATTGAGTTGGTCGGCAATAGTTTGTTGTTTCAATCCTTCTATGTCTGCTAAACGTAAGGCTACCGCATACTTTTCAGGTAAAAAACTTATGAGTGGCTCGATGTAGATGGATAACGCTTGGTAAATGTCTTGTTGGCTGTCTTCAATTGGGTGGTTACTTATGATAAACGCTTTTTGGCTTTTTTTGAAAAAATCCATCATTGTATTATAAGTTATTTGAAAAAGCCAGGCCCTTACGTTTCGTATTGCTGTATTAGAGCAACACGATTGATAGACTTTTAGTAAGACATCTTGAACAATATCTTTTGCGATCTCTTCGTTTTGTGTAAACTTAAAAACGTATTTTTTTAGTGCCTTTTCGTAATTGGTCCATAGGCTCCATACTTGTTGGTATTGCTCTATCTTCATGCTATTATAGACAGTTTTTGTAGCTTATAGATTCACTATCATAAATATAAGGGAATATCCCAAAAGATTTCTCCTTATACAATTACCTTAAATGTATTCAGGTAGATGGTACAAGCCACTAAATATTATTGAGAGAATGATTGTAATAACGTTAGTTGCTCAGCACTTTTTTTCCAAAGCAATTATTCTGAAAAATATTTCCCCAACCACCATAAAAATGGTAACTTATTGAGGAACGTAAATAAACTTCACTTAAAACAATAACACATGGCTTACGTAACAATCGACGGCGAAAAATACGAAAAGGAACTACTCGACCTTGCCAAAGAGCATACTACTGGTAGAGGAGAGGGAAAACTCTCTAAAGACGAGGTAGAAGCGCTTTTTACTTCTGCCCACGATGGCCCGGGCATAACAGAAACAGAGCTAAAAACACTCAAATACATTCGTGCTAATTTTGAGTTTACAGAGGCCTCTGCCAAGCTTTTCGATACCAAAGTAGCAGAGGTAAAAACAGTGTAAAGTACAGGCTTGAAGTGGCTTACTCTAGTGTATCTTCTTCTAGTTCAATCACTTGCTCATCTTCAGTGAGGTTGGCTTTTAGCAACTGACAACTAAATCGTGCAGCTTGTGTCGATTTGGTGACCTCCATAGAAGACCCTTCACTTTTACCAAGGTAGTCGAAAGTACGTTCTGTTCTAGCGATTACCTTGTCGTTGCTGTTATAGTAGTTAATACCAATGGTGATGTCTTCTAGGGCTACATCTTTATTCTTATTGAAAAGCTCTACCCGAACTTTATACTCTCCTAAGGTATTGCTGATAAATTGCCCATCGACAATGAGGTTAGCAAGCGCTTCTTTACTCCTTTTTTCCTTAAGCGCTTGTAGGCGCTCTTCTTTTTCCTCTTCGATAGCGCGTAAACTATCTGCTTCTATTTCCTCAGGCGTTTTCTCTTCTTCTTCTTCCTCCTCTTCTTCAATGGTAGTCTCTTCCTCAGAGAAATTATTAAATTCTTCTTGTGTATTATCTACGATTACCTCTTCTCTTACTAGTGTAGTATCAGTAGTGGTGGCAACGTCAGAAGCATCATCCTTCAACATATTAGAAATGATAATATAACCAGAGGCTACCAAACTTAAACTCAGGAATACCCAAAGAAAAGTGAGATTGTTTACCTTCTTAATGGGTACTTTTTCCATTGGTGTTTCTACAACAATTCCTCCTATAAAAGCTTTGCTAAACTCTTCGCAGGTCTGGTAGCGCTGGAAAGATGACTGTTGGGTAGCTTTTTGAATTACTTGAACCATTTGATCCGATACAGCGGGATGAATAGCTCTAGGAGAAGGAAGCGGCTTGCTTACTATCTTACTAGCGATGGTTTGCGCACTTTGTTCTTGGTAGTAAGGTGGCTTACCCGTAAGCATCTGAAATAAAATAACCCCTAGTGTATAGATATCACTTCGTTTATCAATAATATCGCCGCGTATCTGTTCAGGGCTTTTGTAAATGACCGTCTCGCGCTTAGTACTCGTTTGGGTGTTGTCCAAAATTTTTGTCATCCCAAAATCAAGTAGCTTTACCTGTCCTTCCTCGCTGATAATGATATTGGCAGGCTTCAAGTCGCGATGAATAATATTCATATGGTGGGCATAAGCCACACCTTCTAACACTTGAAGAAATAGTTGTTGGGTTTTATGTTCAGAAATAGGGCCGCTGGTTTGTTGAATATATAAATCGAGGGGTTGCCCTGCCGCATACTCTGTAACAAGATACACCCCTGACTCGTCCTCTATGTAATCGTACAACATCACGATATTAGGGTGTTGTAGCTTCGAGAGGGTTTCTGCCTCCTGACGAAAACGCAGTCTTGTTTCCTTATGATCAATGAGCTCAAGATGGATAACCTTAAGGGCTACCTTTCGGTCAAATTGCATATGGCGGGCTAAGTATACCGTACCAAGGCTACCTGTGCCAATAGTTTTTTCTATGGTATAGTTAAAAAATGACTGTCCTATTTCCATTGGTTTCAAAGGTTGCGTTTTTACGATTGGACTGATGAGTAGAAAAAGGCGTTATTCAAAGTCGATGAGTAAGTCTTTTCCTTCAAATACCTCCTCTTCTTCATCTTTAATGGCGTTAGTTCTTACGAGGTCCCAGTAGGTAAGTTCGTATTGCCCGGCTACTCTACGTAAGTCTTCTCCTTTCATTACTTTATGTACAGCCCTCACCACTACACGCATACCCGAGCCAGCCTTTAGGTCTTCATTGCTCTCAATATTGTTGAGGCGTTTTAAATGGCCTAACGACATATTATAACGCTTAGCGATACGTTGTAAACTTTCTCCACGCTTTACTTTATGAATATGCAGCTTCATCGTATCTCTGGCTTGTATCTTAGCAATACGGAGGCTGTCTTCTCGTAGTTTCTGTAGGCGAAGTGTCTTGAGAGAGTCAGTTCTTTTATTGATATAAGAAGTATCTTGTAAGTCGTAGGCGAGGGTACTTACTTCTTCTTCTCCACGGTTAGCAAAGAACAGCAAAATGATTACGAACACTACAAAAGTACTCAGTAAGGTGAGGGGCAATTGCGTAAAGGCATCACGGGGTACAGTCTGCGCTTCTGCTATAAAGCGATCGTAAGTGAGTACCTTCTTGAAGGTATCACAGCTTTGAAAGCGCTGATGCGGTTGCTTTTGAAGTGCCTTATCCAAGATTCCTTGCACTCGTTCAAAAACACCTGGATAAAAGCGATTAGCAGGAGGGAACTTAGCCTTAATCAACTTTTCTTTTAACGAAGAATCATCTTCTTGCAGCGGATGGCGGCCTGCCACCATTTGGTAAAGCACCAAGCCTAACGAAAAAATATTACTAGCAATAGAGGGAGGATCCCCCTTTAGTTGCTCTGGGCTTTGGTAAGCGATCTCTTGAGTAGTGGGTGAAGTCGTATCAGGATGATACAGAAACTTTAAATTTTCTTCAGTAGTAATCAGTATTTCCTCAGGATGGATGGAAGCGGGAACTATTCCTCTATGATGGAGAAACTGGATAGTATCTAATAACTGACTAAACAGCCGGATGGCTTTTTCTTCAGGAATAGGGCCACTTATCTGCGAAATATAATCCTTGAGTGTTTTTCCTTGTGTATATTCCTCTACAACATAGAGTTTCCCTTCTTCTTCTATAATATCAAGAATAAGCGGGAGGTTGGGATGTTGTAAAGCAGCCATTTGCTGTTTGTTATTCCGGAGCGCTTGCTGCTCAGTAGCCTGATTGGCTAGTGTTGGGCGAAGTGTGATAATAGATACCTTTTTATCATAAAAAGCACTTTTTGCTAAATAATAAATGTACTTATCATCTTCTTTATAGCTTTTCTGTACTTCGTAGTGAAGTAGTTTTTTGCCATCAATTGTTTTCATACCCTATTGGCCAGATTACTAAGTTGCAAAGTTAAGGATTTCTCAAAGGAATCATAATAGTGCTCTCAAAGAAGTTTTACATGTAAATTACCCGTAAGTCTGGAATGATAATTTTCTTCCCTTTAGGTAATACCCCTACTAGTGAGTCGGTAGGTGTACTATTGGCACGTCGTAAGCTTTTAAGCGTAACGTCAAAGTTTTCCCACCTTTTAAAGCGTTCTTCATACAGCGCTTCTAGCGTTTGGGGTTTTTCTAAGGTGTAAACCATCTTTGCTTTTATCTTTAATGGAATGCCAACGGCTATTTTTTCTACCTCATCAATTCCATTCCAATCTACCAGCGAGTCAATAGCTACATTATAGCGCTTGCCAATACGTGCTAAACTTTCCCCTTTTTTAATACGATGAATAATGAGTGTATCGGGATGTTTATCTACACTAGTTAAGCTGTCTGTGATGCGCTTTTCTGTCGCTACAATCGCTAGTGAATCTGCAATTCTTTGATCTATTTCTGCTTGAATCCGCTGTTCGCGTAAGTATTGAGCAATAAACACAGTAGCCAGAATGGCTATGATCACGAGAGGGAAGAGCCAAGGCTTTAACTTTTTCCAAGCTTTGCGAGAGGTATTAGGAGGGGGAACAATATGTCGGAAGTCGATGACCTGTACCGTAATATTATCTGTACCCCCTTGTTGGTTGGCTTGTGCTACGAGTTGTAAGGCTTTTTCTTGAGGGTTGTCTTGGCTACCCAATACTTGTTGTAAGGCAACATCGGTTAGGTGTGCCGTGAGCCCATCACTACAGAGAAGAAATTTATCATCTTTTTGTATGGTATAAGGAGAAGGAGATACCTCTACTTCTACCACAGCCGCTACGCCCATCGCTCGCGACAATTCATTTCTATTAGGATGGCTTCTGGCTTCTTCTGGGGTAATCGTCCCCTGGTCAACCAACTGCTGCACTACAGAATGATCTTTGGTAAGTAACTGTAAAGTTTCTTTATGCCATAAATAAAGCCTACTGTCACCCACGTGGGCATAATATGCTTGCGTATCTCTAACCAGTAAAATTACACAGGTAGTACCCATACCGCTCAGAGTAGGATTACTTTGTGCTTGATCGAAAATTTGTTGATTGGCAAATTGTAAAGACTGTGCTAAGGCTTCTTTAGGTTCCTCAAAGTATTTTCCTTGTAAGTGCTCTCGAATGCTATCAATGGCTAAACGAGAGGCAGTTGCGCCACCTACGTGCCCTCCCATACCATCGCAAATAACGAAAACCTCACCGTTGGCACTTTCAAAATAACTAAAGTAATCTTCGTTTTTTTCTCTTTGTAAGCCCACATCGGTATGGCTGCCGAAGACAAAAGTTTTTTCCATAGTGTTTTCAAATTTTGGGTAGCCTGCATAAATAGTAATATGCACCATTCCGTAAGAACAGGTTCTTGGCTTTTTATCCCTGAAGTAATTTATGAAAGACTTTTAAAAATAAACGTAGTATTATCTGAATAATAATCTTTTCTATGCTGTAAGATACTCCTTTTTATCAAACTACCAAGATGGCTTTTGTAAAAATAATGAGGAAATACTTATAGCATATCAGCTAACTGATCGAGTAGATAAGTAAGGAAATTTTTGGAAAAACAAATGAATCAAATGCTACAAGTAGTAAAAGCAAAGCTTTAAGAAAGAAGGCGATAAAGTACCCAACTGATGACAAGTAATAGAGAGCCGATCATCCACGTAAGGTACTGCTGTACATCTCCTCGTTGTACTTGTTTGAGCCCCCTTCCCAGTCGATCTATCGAGGCGGTTACAAAATGAATTAGCCCATCTACAACGGTACGATCCCACCAAGTAATAATATGCGCTAATACAACCTGTATTCTTGCCAAGCCATCAAAGAAGGTATTGAAAACAGCCTGTTCAATCCAAGTTGTAACCTTTGCTATCCAGTGGGCAGGTTTGATGACGAAAGGTACAGAAAAAGACCACTGAGCAAGACGACTCAGCCAACGTCCTTTGCTAGTTAGAAATTTATCTGCATAAAGAGTGGGTGTAGCAGCAGAGGAGGAATGAGCGGAAGCGATTGGTAATGCACGTCCATAAAGTGCGTAAGCTAGTCCTAAGCCGCCTATCGCTAAGCTCATAGATACAATAATGCCAGCAGTATGCCATTGGGTATTGAGTAAGGAGAGTTGAGCGATAAAAGTAGTAAGATAAGTATTTTGTGCTGGTGTAACCCACTCCCAAAACCACGTGCTTTCTGCATAAAAAGGATTAAGACCAAAAGGAAGCCAAAGCGCGCCTAATACTAAGGTGCCTTGTGCTATACGCATTGGCCAAGTAGTGGCTTGCGCTTGTTTTAGTGTAGTTGAAGTAATGATTGGATGGCTTGTAGAAAGGCGGTTTTGTCCCCAAAAAACCAAGTACCACTGCCTACCCATATAAAAAGCAGTCAAAATAATGCTGAGAAAGCCTATGAATGGAATACAATAATAAATAAGGTTACCCGATAGGCTTGCTTGCGTGGCTGCCCAGCTATAGCTATGCAGTAGAATGGCATCTTTTGATAGAAAACCAGAGAAGAGTGGAAAGCCTATAAGTGCCAGCATACACATTGTGTAGGTAATGAAAGTAAACCGTAAAGGCTGTTGAAGTCCTCCCATCAGGTACATATCTTGTGCATCGAAGGATTGTTCAGTACGATGTGCTACTTCGTGTAAGTAGTGAATGATCGCACCTACCGATAAAAACAAACCTGCCTTAAAAAAAGCGTGTGTGAAGAGGTGCAGTAAGCTCGCTTGGTAAGCGCCTACACCGATGCCGAGTACCATTAAGCCGAGTTGAGAAATAGTAGAGTAGGCCAATACCTTCTTGATATCCCGCTGAGGAATGGCTAGGAGGGCGCCTACCAGTGTTGTAATAGTACCTATTATAGCGATAAATAAAAAGGCATCTGGCGTGAGTAGGAAAAAAATACGTGTCAGCAAGTAAATACCGGCAGCCACCATCGTAGCGGCGTGAATCATAGCGGAGACGGGGGTGGGCCCTTCCATGGCATCAGGAAGCCAGAGGTGGAGCGGGAACTGCGCAGACTTTCCCATACAACCACCAAATATACACAAACCCATCAGTGTGAAGAGAGGCAGAGAAGAGGCTGGTACATCTACAGAAAGCTGAAAAGTTTGGAAATGTAAAAAGTATAAAAGCATACCAATCAGGAACGCTACATCACCTACGCGATTAACCATAAAAGCTTTTTTACTAGCTTGTATAGCAGCAGGTTTTTCATACCAAAAACCAATTAATAAGTAAGAACTGAGCCCTACTAACTCCCAAAAAAAATAGATGAATAAAAGACTGTCCGTGAGGAGAATCCCTACCATAGCTGCTGTAAAAAGACCTAAGTAAGCAAAGTATTGACGGTAGCGCGTTTCACGCTGCATATACGTGATTGAAAAGAGGTGTACTAGCAACGATACGAGATAAACAAGGCAAAGCATAAGGCCACTCAGCATATCGATCCGATAGCCTATCTCGATTGTATATTCTTTAAAGGTTAGCCAAGACCAGTGTGCCTCCAGAGTAGTTACTGTAGTAAGTGATGCAGTGAGTGATAATGCCTGTAGTAAGCCCAGTCCCATAGCTATAATGCCGATCCAAGCACTTAGCTTTCTGGGTAGACGACGAACTAGTAGCAATACCAAGAAAGAAATAAGAGGAAGTATGAGTAACCACAAAGGCATATTAATAGGATAAAAAGGGGAGAGGCTATCTTTTATGAATTTCGTTTATCACACTCAGGTTAATGGTTTTAAAATGCTTGTATACTTGAATCAAAATGGCAAGCGCTACAACCGTCTCTGCTGCTGCCACTACAATCACAAATAGTGAAAAAACTTGCCCTTGCAGCCTAGTAGGCTCATATTGACTAAAAGCTACCAAATTAATGTTGGCCGCATTGAACATAAATTCAATACCAATTAACATAATAACGGCATTACGCTTTGTTAATACAAGCATTAAACCTACACAAAAGAGAAAAGCCCCTAATAAAAGGAAATAAACGAGGTGAGGTAGCATAAGCGGTATTAGGGTAACTATTTAAGTGCCTTGCGTAAGTTGGTTGCTACTTTACGAAGCTTACGTACTTGTTTGAGCGTAATAGAGACTTCTGTCTTTTCTTCATCGTTGAACAATCCTCCAAAGCCGCCATCATCCTTATTTACGCTCTCTGTTTCTACCTCTACTTCATCATAGATGGCTTGCATTTCTTCTATGTACGGATACACTTCTTTGAAGTCCTTATCGTTAGGACAAACTGCATAGAGCTGTAGCAGGGCTTTTACCACTTTTCTTTGTTCTGAAATATAAGGAAGGAACTTAGGGTCTTTTTTGTCTATGGTTGCACTACACTGATCACGTAAAACCCCCGCCCAGCTAAATAAAATAAAATCAGAAGAGATGAACTCTTTAATATCGTCCATATTCTCTGCTTTTGGGTTTTCTTCAATGCATTCTCTCAGAAAGCGCTCCTTCTGCGCTTGCAGGTGAAAACTTACACTTAATAATACCAGTAATAGCGGTAGTATCTTTTTCATGGGTATATTTTTTAATAAATTAGTATTACCTCATCTTTATACGGGATTTTCAAGATGCTAGTTTTTTTCTAAATAAAAAAGTAAAACTTAGCCTCTTCACTTACGTCATTCATTTATATGCGAATTACACAATTAACTTTAGATACACACCTGCTACTGGCACAGAAAGATTTTTATACCCGACAACTACAATTTGACCTAGTCACAGAAGAAGCTGATTTTTTTACCTTACGTGCAGGAGGCACACAACTTACCTTTAGGAATGCCAAAGGTGAACAAAAGCCCTTTTATCACTTTGCTTTTAATATTCCTGAAAACCAAATGGAAGAAGCCTTACAGTGGGCAAAAGAACGGGTACAGATTGTACAATGGAAAGGGATAGAAGTACACGACTTTCATAACTGGAACGCCCACGCTTTTTACTTCTTCGACCCTGCTGGGAATATCGTAGAATTCATTGCTCGCCATGATTTAAGTAATGAAGCTACTACTGCTTTTCAGGCGACTTCTATTACAGAGGTGTCAGAAATTGGATTTGTAGTACCTGAAATCGCGCCTTTTTTTGAGAAGGTGCAACATCATCTCGGTATTCCTCTATACAGCGGCAATTTAACTACCTTTTGCGCAGCGGGTGATCCTAATGGGCTCTTTATTATTGTACCGAAAGATCGCCTTTGGTTTCCTGTAGATATTCCCAACGGGGTTTTTCCTACAGAAGTACAACTTGCTAGTAACCAACCCGCTTGGGAAGCGAACGGCTTACCGTACAGCATAGATACTGTACGTATATAAATTATAAAGCGCTACATTTAAATCTTATAAGGCCATTGTTATATA
>CALEMF010000091.1 GCA_937911505.1 uncultured Cytophagales bacterium | reverse complement strand
GCTTATACCATCTTTAGATTCTTAAATCTATAACTAGCAACTTGGATTAATTAGTAGCGCAGCATCAGTATCTTCAAATAGGGCAGGACGTATGGAATCGTTTAAGTTGGCGAGAACAGCCTCAGCTCCTGCCTCTTTCAGTTTATCTGCTTTTACCTGAGACCGAACCACTGTTCGAACTTTATGCCCTAATGCTAGCAACTGCTTGGTAGCGAAACTACCAATGTTTCCAGTGGCTCCTGTAACTACTATGCGTTTACTCATGCTTGTAAAGTATTTACGTGAAAATTATAAAACGGTGTCTCAAGTTTGCCGAATAACCTCAACCATATTGGGAGCATCATCTCAGTTCCTCGAGCCGTCGAAATGTCCCCTAAATCAAAAATATTGTGTGCTTCCCACCCAAAACTTTGCAAGACGCTGGCAACCTTTACTTTGGCTTCATCATCGTTACCACTCATAAAAACAGTATGATCCCCCTTGAGTGCCTTAGGATTGACCATAATAGGATTACTCATGGTATTGAGTGTTTTGACTACCTTGAGATTGGGATACGCCTTTTGAATTTGCTCGCCTAAACTATCAGTATTATTTATGAATAATGAAGGAGGAAAGCCATTGCTAAAATCTAAGGGATTAGAGATATCCATCAGGATTTTATCGTGAAGCAGATCGGTTCCTACTGATGCTAAACAACTCAGGGCGTATTGACCATTCATGGAAAACACAATTAAATCCTCTCCTTTCTCAACAGCTTCTTTGAAACGCAAAAGCTCTACTGCTGGATTTTCCTTAATCCAAAAAGAGATAGGCGAATTGCCAAAAGCATCACTTTCAGTTTGCTTCATTGTGTTTTCTACATCTCTTGTCCCAATGTAGAGGTTATGACCTTTTTCTAAGAGCTTTTTAGCCAAAGCTTGACCTACACTTCCCGTTCCTAAAATTGCTATATTCATGTTTTTAATGTTTATTTATACTATATTATCTATAGTAGCAAAGCTATGTATAGTTTGTTCTTCATGCAATAACTATCATTTTTGATAGTATTTTAAAAAGCTGATTATGAGGCTAAATGATAAAGAAATTTTAGTAGAGTTAAATGATAAAACTTTCCATTGTGCGATGGATGTTAGTATGAGTTTTATGGGCGGGAAGTGGAAAACGGTGGTGCTCTGGTATTTGCGGAAAGAGACCCTTCGTTTTGGTCAGTTGAGAAAGCTCTGTCCACAAATCACGGAACGTATGCTTTCTATAACGTTAAAGCAATTAGAAGAAGATGGTTTAGTAAGTAGAAAGGTTTACACTAAAAAACCACCTCTAAAGGTTGAGTATTCCCTCACTGAATTTGGACGCTCTACTATTCCTATGTTGGAAGAAATCGCAAAATGGGGTAGAATGGTCAGTAAATCGAGAGGAAAACTGATTGAGAAATAGTGTTTTCTAATTGTATGTAAAAAGACCTAGCGGTAAAAGGTACGCTAGGTCTTTTTATCTTTAAGCTTCTCTCTCTTCTACACCGTGTGTCAAGCGTTTCAGTGGTTTCAGGAAGAAGATTAGCAGTAAACCAAAGCTTACCGTAAAGATAGTGATGAAGATAAAGGTATTGAGCTCAGTTTCGTTTTCTACTTCCATCACCCGTATTTTCCCCTCATAGTCTTTTCCATCGCCTTTATTTTCCTTTACTTTTTTAGCCTCTAGGTCTTTTTCTAGCTCTAAGGAAGCATGTAAAGGAGCGTTGGGTATAGCGTCACGTTCTTCTACGATCTCCTTGAGACGTGTTAAATTCTTTTCTTCTAGTTGGAAGAGGGCACGCATATCAGCTTGGGTTTCGAGGTGTTGCATCACAAGTTGTCCGTCCGCCTCATAAATTTGCACCCTAAAGCTAATCGACTTGTCTTCTTGTATGTTTTGATAATTACTTTCGTAAGGCTTTAAGTCTTGAGGAGTACCAGCGTAGGTCATCTCAATCGGTTCTGTTTGTGCCGACTCACCAATCAAGCCAGCCACTTTATTACCCAATCCTGTAGCAGCAAAGTAAACCCCCATCATAATAGAGGCGTATTTGAGCGGGGCTAGTTTAGTAATGAAAGAAAGCGCTACTGGCGAAGCACAAAGTTCTCCCACAGTATGGAATAAATACGCCAAAATAAGCCAATACATCGCCGCTTTTCCGAAAGGTTCAGCACTTGCTTCTACCGAAGCCCCTGCCATAAATAAAAAGCCTAAACCCATAATGATCGTCCCAATGGCCATTTTGAAGAGGGAAGAAGACTCTCTTCCTCTTTGCTTCCATATTACCCAAAAAGAAGCCACCGAAGCCCCTAAGGTAATGATAAAGAAAGCGTTTACCGATTGGAACACACTAGCGGGAATTTCACTGATAGTTAAGAAGTTAATGGCTCGGTCTATTTTCTCTCTAGCGTAGATGTTCATTAAACCACCTGCTTGTTCAAAAGCGCCCCAAAAGACAACAATGATAATGAAAGAAAGAAATAAGACTACCATACGATCTTTCTCTTCTTTCGTCAGTGGCTTCGATATATCAACGCCTGCTGTTTTAGAGGAGGCGACGTACTCACCGATACCTTCTAAATATCTTTTACCCCATAGAAATACCGCTTGCCCAATCAACATACCAATTCCTGCCAAGCCAAAACCATAATGCCAACCGTAAGTTTCACCTACCCAACCTACTAGAATAGAAGAGATAAAAGCCCCTAAATTGATCCCAATATAGAAAATCGTAAAACCCTTGTCACGGCGAATGTCTCCTTCTTTGTACAAACCTCCAACCATGGTCGAAATATTAGGCTTTAAACCGCCTACACCTAGTACAATCAATGATAGACCTGCAAAAAAAGCATAGATATGGTCTACTGCGAGTACCAAGTGACCTGCCACCAACAAAAAGCCCCCTATAATCACCATTTTTTTCTGCCCAAATACCCGATCTGCTAGAATACCCCCTGGAATGGACATCACGTACACTAGCATGGTATACCAACCGTACAAGGCGATCGCCTCAGCGTTGGTCCAGCCCAAGCCGCCATCTTCTAAAGAGGAGCTAATGTACAAGACGAGTAGGGCACGCATGCCATAGTAGCTAAAGCGCTCCCACATTTCAGTAAAAAAAAGAATGGCCAAGCCCTTAGGATGGCCCAAGAAACTTCTATCCAGGGTATAGTCTGTCATATATCATTCAAGTTTTAAAATATCTCAATTATTTGATGTCTATTCAATCAATTCAAAGGCGGCCGGTAGTCTCTTTTGTAATGCGTGTAAAGTGCTTGAGCATAATAAAGAGGAGCAAGGCAGAAAACATAGCTCCCGAAAAGTTGATCCAGAAGACAACCGATTTATCGTCACTATTAGCCCCAATATGACCTACTACGCCGCTCAGTTTATTCCCAATCGCCACGGCCAAAAACCATCCTCCCATCATTAGCGAAGTGAGCCGGCGGGGACTTAGTTTGGAAACCAAGGATAAGCCCATCGGACTCAAAAATAGCTCTCCAATCGTGACCACCCCGTAGGAAGTAATCAGCCACCAAGCTGAAGCTTTTTCAACGCCATTGTCACTAGCGGCTACTGCCAAAATCATGACAAGTGTAGAAAGCCCCGTAATCAATAAGCCCCAAGCAATTTTAGCAGGGGTGGAAGGTTCCATGCCTCTCATAGCCAGAAAATTAAAAAAAGCGATGACGAGTGGAGTAAGTAAAATAACAAAACCTGGATTAATAGACTGAAAAATCTCAGTAGAAACCAGCTTTAAGCTTTCCCCTTGTGCGGGCCATTCCTCTCTCGATAGATTTTTTAAGTATACTGGGTAGCGACCTACCTTTACCGTATCCCATTTGTACATCACTACTCGACCCTCTTCATCCTTTTTCGGAACGAGTTGTATTTGTGCCTCCACTTCCTCTACCAACTTTAATTGCGTTGCGGTTGCTTCTATGGCGGTAGGTACTTCACGATGCGTGTATTCCTCCGCCCAAGTAGTTAGGACATTACCATTTTGGTGGAAGATCATCCAGAAAATGACTACGACCCCAAAAACGTAGAAAAGTACGCCTAGCGGTCGCTTATCTTTTACAGGCGCCTTGTAGTAAATGCGCGCAAAGAAATATATAATAGGTACGCAAGCAAATAGGAAAGCATCATTCGTTTTTGAGCCCAACAGGTATTTCATCCCTAATAATCCTGAAGCAAAGTAACCCAGTAAGGCTGCCGCCAAAGCGGGTAGGATAATCGTACTAAATATACGCGCTAAAGGCATATCTTCTGGTTGTGTAGGCTTGAGCACATCTGCCTCTTTTACCTGCTTTTGCCCAACAATAAAGATTACCAGTCCAATTAGCATTCCTACGCCTGCTGCGCCAAAGGCCCAGCCCCAACCATAGTTTTGGCGCAAGTAAGCGGCTACGAAGTTACACACAAAAGCCCCTACATTGATCCCCATATAAAAGATGTTATAGCCTCTGTCTTTCAGCGCAACGTAGGCAGGATCGTTGTAGAGATTTCCTAATAAAGTAGAAATATTAGGCTTAAAGAAGCCGTTCCCAATAATAATAAGAAAAAGAGCTGTGAAAAAAGCGTTTTCTCCCGGAATGACAAGGGTAAGGTAACCCGCCGCCATAAGCGTACCTCCTAAAATGATGGTTTTACGGTAGCCGAAAGCCCTGTCTGCAAGTAGTCCTCCAAGAAAGGGCGTGAGGTACACGAGTGCCAAGTAAGTGCCATAAATGTCATTGGCGTTTCCTTTTTCTAAGCCCAATCCATCTGCTTTCGTCATATAAAGGAAAAGAATACCAATCATCAGGTAGTAACCGAAGCGCTCCCACATTTCTGTTAAGAATAGTAAATAAAGGCCTTTTGGGTGCGCAGGGCGGGTAGGATTGGGGGTATTCATAAATAGCTATAAAGTTCTGGTGTTGAAAGCTATAAGCGTATTATATTGTACTGTATGAAAAACGAAGTTGTAAATGTACTATTCCCCGTATTCTAAACCAAATATTGTAATTTATAAAAATAGTGCAAGGCACAAAAATTAATACGACTATTCAACATTTATCACTAAGTTTGTAATCACTGAATAATAGATAATCTATATCGCTTATGATTCTTTCAGGCAAGGAAATTGAAAAAAATTTAGGCGACGCCATTGTCATCGAGCCTTACGATCCCAGCCAACTCAACCCGAATAGTTATAATTTGTGTTTACACGATGAGTTGCTGGTTTATGAAGAAGACGTGCTGGATATGAAACAACCCAATCACTATAAAAAAATAACCCTTCCGGAAGAAGGACTGGTACTTCAAACCAACACACTCTATTTAGGGAGAACCAAAGAGTATACGGCTACGCATCGCTTTGTTCCGATGCTTGAGGGGCGTTCATCAGTTGGGAGGCTAGGTTTGTTTGTACACGTAACTGCAGGCTTTGGTGATGTTGGCTTCGAAGGCTATTGGACTTTAGAGATTTTCTGTGTGCAGCCTATTCGTATCTACCCTCATGTAGAAATTTGCCAAATCTACTACCATGCCATAGAAGGAGAGTACGAAAAATACACCAGTGCCAAATACAATCATAACAAGGGTGTACAACCCAGTTTGATGTACAAAGACTTCGAGAATACAGATTTTTAATACTAAATGTAGAAAACATTCGTTTTCTACGTTGTTTTCACTTAAAAAATACCTTATAAGCAAATGCAAAAAATCTATGTTTTACTCATTGGATTGTTATTATTGTATGTAGAGCTTCCCGCACAGGAACGCTGGCAGCAACGCATCAACTATGAAATGGAAGTCGACTTTGATGTAAGTAAACATCAATTTAAAGGGAAACAGAAAATTGTGTATACCAATAATTCTCCCGATCCACTCAATAAGGTTTTCTATCACTTATACTTTAATGCTTTTCAACCCAATAGTATGATGGATGTACGCTCTCGTACCATTGCCGATCCTGATGCAAGGGTAAAAGATCGTATCTCAAAACTAAAAGAAGACGAAATAGGCTACCATAAAGTACTTTCTCTCAAGCACGATGGGAAGGCGGTAAGTTACGAAGTAGTAGGAACTATCTTGGAGGTGACGCTTAATAAGCCTATTAAACCGAATAGTACCGCTACTTTTGAAATGACCTTTGAGAGTCAAGTACCTGTACAAATTCGTCGCTCTGGGAGAGATAATAAAGAGGGCATTGACTATTCTATGTCGCAATGGTACCCTAAAATGGCTGAGTACGATTATGAAGGGTGGCATGCACATCCCTATATTGGGCGAGAGTTTCATGGTGTATGGGGCGACTTCGACGTAAAAATCACCATCGACTCAGCCTACACTTTAGGAGGGACAGGTTATTTACAGAATCCCCAAGATATCGGAAAGGGCTATCAGGCAGCGGACAAAGCCGTGAAAAGGCCAAAAGGGAGTCGTCTTACGTGGCACTTTAAAGCCCCCAACGTACACGATTTTATGTGGGCGGCCGACCGCGACTATGTACATACCCAACGGACGCTAGAGAATGGAACGGTACTTCACTTTCTTTACCAGCCTAATGTAGCCACCAATTGGGAGAAACTTCCAGGTTATATGGTAAAGTCCTTTAACCTAATGAATAAAACTTTTGGAGAGTATCCTTACAAGCAATTTTCTTTTATACAAGGTGGTGATGGAGGAATGGAGTACCCTATGGCAACGCTCGTGGTAGGTGAAGGCGCTTTGCATAGCTTGGTAGGAGTTTCAGTACACGAATCCATTCACAACTGGTACTATGGTGTGCTAGCTACCAACGAGTCGATGTATCCTTGGATGGACGAGGGCTTTACGACTTATGCGGAAGACTACGTGATGGATCAGCTCTTTGAGACCAATGCCGATAATCCTTTTGCAGGGAACTATCGTGCTTATTATTTTCTAGTCGCGTCAGGCAAGCAAGAGCCTTTGAGTACCCATGCTGATCATTTTGAGGAGAACAGAACGTATGGCATTAGCAGCTACGCCATGGGCGCTTTGTTTTTGCATCAGTTGAGTTACGTTGTAGGATACGAGACTTTTTTAAAGGGCATGAAAGCCTACTTTGAAAAATGGAAGTTCAAACATCCCAACCCTACAGATTTTAAACGGGTCATGGAAAAAACAGCCGACATGGAGCTAGATTGGTATTTTAATTATTGGATTGAGACCACACACACGATTGATTACGGGATTAAGTATGTATATGGCGAAGGCAACAAAACGAAAGTAACTTTAGAGAAAGTAGGAAAATTTCCGATGCCTTTGGATGTGTGGGTCACCTTAAAAGGAGGGAAGCTAGTACGCTATTATATCCCACTAGAAATTATGCGTGGAGAAAAACAAGAAAATACAGAGCCAGCCCTCGAAACAGTGATACTAAGCGACTGGGGTTGGGTGTATCCTACTTACACTTGGACGATCAACCATCCTGCCAGTGAGATAGTAGCCATAGAGATAGACCCAACTGAACGGATGGCCGATGTAGAGCGTTCCAACAATATCTACCAACAAGGAAAAAACATAGGGGTAGAAGGAACCGTTAAAAAATAAGTGACCAAAGCGATGATTACCTTATTGAGATACTTTTTGATTACTTTAGTCCGCATCTACCAGTGGGGTATCTCTCCTTGGTTTCCAGCGGCTTGTAGGTACACCCCTACTTGCTCACAGTACATGATTGAAGCACTAAAAACACACGGCGCCTTAAAAGGTACTTGGCTTGGTTTAAAGCGCATTGGTCGATGTCATCCTTGGGGAGGAAGCGGCTATGATCCAGTACCACCCAAAGAAACCCAACACAAAGCAATAGACATAACTGATATACATAAATAGTAATACACATGAGTATAAAACACATAGGCTTATTAGGCCTGATTTGCTTGCAAACAAGTGCGTTGTGGGCAATACCCAATTATTTGAAAAAGATCGCTTTTCAAGATACTACTAAGGAAGAGAAAGCACCAGAGAACTGGTTCAACCTCGATGTAAACGATGATAAGATAAGAGGCGTCAGTACCGAAAAAGCGTACAAGTTTCTAAAAAATAAAAAAGGACAGACAGTAATTGTAGCCGTCATCGATTCAGGTGTAGACATCGAACACGAAGACCTGAAAGATGTTGTTTGGGTAAATGAAGACGAAGTAGCAGGAAACCAAAAAGATGACGATAAAAACGGCTATGTAGATGATGTACACGGCTGGAACTTCATTGGTGGGGCAGATGGAAAGAATGTGGAGCAAGACTCTTATGAGCTCACAAGAGAGTACGTGCGCCTAAAGGCAAAGTATGGTGAGGCTACCCCCGATAGTAAACTCATTAAGAAAAATCAAGAGGAGTACGCTTATTACCAAGAAGTAAAAAAGGACTTTGAGAAAAAACGTAAAGAGATTGAAGAACAACAACGCGGCTTTGATCAATTTTACACTATGTACATCCAGTCGGTAGGGCTCTTGAAAAAGTACTTGAAAACAGATGAACTGACCTTTGATAAAGTAAATGCTGTAGAACCTACCGAAGAAGAGATAAAACGCTCGCAGGGCATTTATAACTATGCTTATATGATGGGAATTGAAAACGAGGAAGTGATGAAAGAAACCAAAGATTACTTTAGCAACACCCTACAATATGGCTATAATCCTGACTTCGACCCGCGTGACATTGTTGGAGATGACTACAGCGACCTTGAAGAACGTTACTACGGTAACAACGATGTAACGGGTCCTGATGCTACCCATGGTACCCACGTAGCGGGTATTATTGCGGCCAATCGCCAAAACGAGATAGGCATGCTAGGGGTAGCCAATAATGTGCGTATTATGTCTATTAGGGCGGTACCCGATGGCGATGAAAGAGATAAAGATATTGCCAATGCCATTCGCTACGCGGTAGACAATGGCGCGAAGATCATCAACATGAGTTTTGGTAAAAGCTACTCTCCTCATAAAGCACTGGTAGATGAAGCGGTACGTTATGCGGAATCAAAAGGGGTGCTTTTGGTGCACGCGGCTGGAAACGATGGAAAAGACCTAGAAAGAAACAATAACTTCCCTAATAAAAACTATCGTGAAGGAAAGGCTGCTAGTGCAGCTAACTGGCTCGAGATTGGTGCTTCTTCTTGGAAGGCAGATCGGTCTGAATTTACGGCTGAATTTTCTAACTACGGCAGCACAAAAGTGGATGTATTTGCTCCAGGGGTCGATCTGTACGCCACAGTGCCTGACCAAAAGTACAAAGCCCTTAGCGGTACCAGTATGGCAGCACCTACTACCTCTGGGGTAGCTGCGTTGGTAATGTCTTACTATCCCGATTTATCTGCGAAGCAAGTAAAAGAAATACTTATGAAGTCTTCGGTAAAGTACAGAGAAACCAAAGTAAACTTACCCGGCTCTGATAACAAAGAGATGGTGCCTTTTGGAGAGTTAAGTGTGTCAGGTGGTATTGTCAATGCTTTTGAAGCAGTAAAAATGGCAGATGCGATGAGCCAAAAGATTGACAAGCGGTAGTAGGATAGTATACAACTGGCAGTTGAAATACAGTAGCAGTAGTTAGGTTGTAATCATCTGACTACTGCTATATATCAGCCCTAACGACCCTTTATTGAACCTAGCAATCATGGAAAAAACAAAAATATTTGTTCCTATCTCCAAGAGTTACCAACTCGCACAAACTAAAAGAGAAGTAGTCATTGAAAAAAGTTGGTGGAATGGCTTATTTCAGTTTGTACTGATCTTCTCAATCCTTTGGAACTTACTCGCCATAGTACTTTTAGTCTTTTTATTTTCTTCCACTAAAGCACCCGCTTTTTTCTTTTTATTACCTAGTCTTATGTTGCTGATAGGACTACCCAGCTTATATTACGCCATTGCAGGCTATCGTAATAAAACAGTATTTAAAATCAATCAATATATCTTTACGGTTCGCCATAAGCCCTTGTGGTGGGGGAAACCTATTAAATGGTCGGTGGATAAGATACAGGAAGCTTTTATACTCAAGAAAAAGTTGAAGAATAAACTGCTTTATGACCTCAAACTACAACTGCATAACCGTAAAGAAATAGCGCTTATACAAAGTGTAGAAGAAGTGGAAGCCCTGACGAGGCTGATGGAAAAAATCAATAATTTAATTGGTACAGAAGAAGTAGCAGAACCCTAAAAACTTATTCATATGCTTGATTTGGCTAAGCAACACCTCTCCACACAAGATGAGGTAATGAAAATGGTTATAGAAACCGTTGCCTTCCCACAAGTTGTCAGTACACGAAACGTTTTTCACGATTTGATGAGCTGTATTGTAGAACAACAGATTCACTACAGAAGTACAAAAAAACTATTTGAGAAGCTGCTTGGCGCAGTAAACCTATCTTTACTTACACCTACTAACTTCCCTACTTTTGAAGAAGCCCTGAAAGAGGTAAAACTTTCTACCAGAAAATACGAAACAATACACAATACCTTACATTTTTTTCAAGAAAATGAGCCAGACTGGACTACTATGGACGATGCTGCGGTGCATAATCAACTTACAGGCATTAAAGGAATAGGCGGCTGGACGGCCGATATGATTTTGCTTTATACCCTTGAAAGACCTAACGTATGTCCTTATGATGACTATCATCTAAAGCAAATTACGCAAGACTTGTACGCACTTAAAGATGTAAAGAAAACGACCCTTAAAAACCTCACTAAAAAGTGGCTTCCCTACCAATCATTTGCCGTAAAATATTTGTTAGCATGGAAAGAAGCACGAAAAAATAAATCCTTATGAAGCAAGTAGGTTCCGCAGATCTCGCCTTAATGGGAGGGAGCATTCCCCACTGGTTATTTGAACGAATGAAAGGACTCAGCCTTGCCATTGTAGAGGCGATTCTTACGGAGTATGGTCATAAAATGCTACTCACCAAACTTTCAGACCCTTTTTGGTTTCAAAGCTTTGGGGCAGTCATTGGGATGGACTGGAACTCTTCTGGAGTAACGACGGCTGTTACCCGTGCGCTGAAAGCGGCGATCAATCCCCACGTCAAAGAACTAGGCTTGTATGTTTGTGGAGGAAAAGGAAAACAATCGCTCAAAACTCCTGCTGAACTGCTATACCTAGCGGATCAGACGGGGCTGGATGGACAGTACTTAGTAAGATGTAGTAAACTAGCCGCCAAGGTAGACAATACCGCCTTGCAAGACGGATTTCAACTTTATTTACATAACTTTATCGTAAGCGACCAAGGCGATTGGGTGGTCATTCAACAAGGTATGCGTCCTGAAGATAAACGTGCCCGTCGTTACCACTGGCACGCTGAGGCAGTTACTTCTTTTGTGAATGAGCCACACGCGGCTGTTTGTGGAAACTATCAAGGAGAGATTCTCAATTTGGTTGCTAGTGAGGCCCAAGCTACGCAAAAGGGCATTCTAGCCATCACCCAAGAAAGTCCTGAAAAGATATTGAGAGAGATCAAACAAATGCAACTTCCTCAATATTGTAAGGTAAAAACCAAAGATGTAAACTTAAAAAGACTAGGTAGTATCTTATGGTTAGCGCAAGCTACCCAAACAGATGACTTTGAGGAATTATTACTACTTAAAGGCTTAGGTCCTAGAACGCTACAATCGCTTACATTGGTAAGTGAAGTTATCCACGGAACGCCCTCGCGTTTCTCTGATCCTGCTCGGTTTTCTATTGCACACGGCGGAAAGCGTAGCCGTCCTTTTCCTGTACCTACTTACGTTTACGACGAAACCGTAAGCACGCTCAAAAAAGCGGTAGATTTGGCTAAAATTGGGCAAAAAGAAAAACAAAAAGCGATTCAACAATTGACGACCATCGCCCAAAAGGCAGAGGAAAACTTCCAGCCAGAGGATAACCTTGAAAAGCTCATCGAAAAAGAACAAAAAGAGTCGTGGCAATACGGTGGGAGAACAAACAAAGGCTTTGTGAAGCAACCATCATCTAAGCAATTACGCCTTTTTGATGAATCCTAAAGAGCAGGATGAATTTCTCTCAAAACATTGTAAAAAGTTACTTTTCCTCCTAACTTATGTACTTAAACGCGCGTAAGCTCGCGGCAACATAAGCATACTGTATGGACATAAGAATAAAGTTTTTGGGAGGGGCTCGTACTGATACAGGTTCCAAATACTTACTAGAAATAGACGATTATAAAGTATTGATCGACTGTGGTCTTTTCCAAGGATTAAAAGAATTACGCACCCGTAATTGGGAGCCTTTTCCCATTGAAGCGGCTGAAATCGACGACGTAATTCTTACTCACGCCCATATTGATCATTCTGGTTACTTACCGAGGCTTTTCAAAGAGGGTTTTCGAGGAGATGTATTCTGTACCTCACCGACGGCTGATCTGCTTGAAATTATGTTGCTCGACTCCGCCAAACTACAAGAAGAAGAGGCTGCTTATGCTGCTAAAAAAGGCTACTCGCAACACGAAAAGCCTCAGCCATTGTATGGAACAGAAGATGCAGAGAGCGTTTTTCCCTATCTCCGTCCCTGCGAGATGCATAAAAAGGTCATTATTCATAACCGTATAGAAGTATGTTTCTGACCAGCTGGACTCATCCTCGGCGCCGCTTCAGTGGATATTTACGCGAGAAATAAAGAAGACAAGAATAAGATCGTCTTTTCAGGCGATATTGGGCGCTTCGATGTGCCCGTAATGCCCGATCCTACAGCGATAGAGGAAGCGGATATTCTACTAGTTGAATCTACCTACGGGAATAAAGAAAATCCCATGGATGAGCCAGGAAAGTCATTGGCAAAAATTATCAATAAAACCTTTGAAGAAAGAGGTTGTGTCTTAATTCCAGCCTTCAGCGTAGGACGTACCCAAACTCTCTTGTATTACTTAACTAAACTCATCGACGAAGAGAAAATTCCAGATGTGCCCATCTACTTAGATAGCCCTATGGCCATCAACGTAACCGATCTCTACAAAAAGCACTTCAAATACCATAAACTTAATCAAGTGTGGAATCGGTCTTTGTTTGAGCATAAAAACATTCACTATTTCAACAGCCAAGACCAGTCGGTGGCGTTGAACAATATTCAACGCAATGCCATCATTATTTCAGCCAGTGGTATGTGTACTGGCGGGCGCATTCTACATCATTTGTACAATCGCTTACCTCGTGAAAACGACACCTTGGTATTTGTAGGTTTTCAGCCAGAGGGCACCCGTGGTAGAAGAATTATTGACCAAGAAGAGATGATAAAGATTTTTGGGGTTTGGGTCAATGTCAAATGCAATGTGGCTTACATCAAAGGACTCTCTGCGCATGCAGACTGTGATGAATTACTTAACTGGCTCCAAAACTTTAAAGAAGCGCCTAAAAAGACGTTCATTGTACACGGTGAATTACAGCAGGCAGAGGCGCTTAAACATAGTATAGAAGCATCATTAGGCTGGCATAATGTGGCCATTCCTCATTACCTCGAATCAGCGGTATTATTTAGAGGGCTGTAATTATTCCATAAGCTCATAATAACTTTACAGCGATCTTAGCCGTATAGAACGCCTATTTTACCCAACTCTATTTACTAGGTAACTCAAGTTGCTAGAAATTAATGAGGTGTTATCGAAGTGAAAAGTGAGTGTTTTTGAAGTGACCAAACTTTAAAAGATGTAAGATGGCTCTCAACGATAGCCTCTTGCCATGTAGGTGATTTTAGGCGATTTACTGCTGCTGTCGCTTGGCTCCTGCTAAGTGACGGCTATCTATCAGGCATCTTGCCTGAAATACACCTCCCTCTACGGGTCATAGGCCCACCTCATAGACTCACACGGGCGAAGACACCCGCGCGAGAAGATACTCACTACTTTGTACTCACTACTTCATACTACTTAACTCAAGTTGCTTTACTTGCTTACTATTGTAAGCGGCTATCCTTTTCATTAATGCTTGATACTGCTTGCTCACTTGCTGTGCGGCTTTCATAGAAGGCTGCTCCTTTTGCTGGTATTTTTGTATCATGGGTAAAGTAGCCATTAGTTTAAGGAGTACCAACTGATCTTGCAACTGTCGCTGTCGCATATAAATGGTATTCGCTTGCTGGTGGCCGCTTGATATTTTCTGTTCGTAAAGTGTGCGCGCCTCTTCTAGTGTAGTGGCGACAGTCATTCTCAGACTAGAGTCTTGTATTTGTTGTAGGTAACGATCTGCTCCTTCCCAGTATCGCTCATTAAGGGAAGTATATTTTTGGTAATCAGCTAGTGCGTCTGAGGTTGCTTCTCTGAGCGTTTCAGCGTCGGCTTCAATGTCTTGTAGTTGAGGGTCTTTTTCTAGCGCCTCTTTATAAAGCTTCGCGACTAAATTTTCTTTATAACGTTTAGAGGGGAGTAGGCTCCCATAGTCGCTTTCTTCTGTAAGTACTTCAGGAATTTCACTGGCCTGTTCGGTACGTTCAGTACAAGAGAAGCTTCCTTGTAGTGCTAAGACCAAGAGGAAGTGCCACCTATTCATTTTTTTCATAGTTAATAATATTAAAAGTTTTTACCAGAACGAAGTAAAGTAAGAAAAAGTATGGAGAAGTGAATGAGTGATTGTGAGAATGAGTGAAAAAAGATTGAGGGATTGAGGGGTTGAAGGACTGAAAGTAGTAGCCTTCATTCCTTATGGTACGATTAAAAGAAGAAATATCTCCGCACTCGTGTTCCGTACATCAATTTCAATTCCCTATGGTACGATTAAAAGAGCTATACTTGACGTGGTGAACGCTATACTTTCTGAATTTCAATTCCCTATGGTGCGATTAAAAGACCATATTGGTTTACTTCCCCAGAACGGTAGATTTGAATTTCAATTCCTTATGGTGCGATTAAAAGATGGTATACTCTAGCGTCGTCAATGGCGAGAACATTAATTTCAATTCCTTATGGTGCGATTAAAAGTTGAAAGCAAGATCAGTAAGTTTCTTGCTTTCACAAATTTCAATTCCTTATGGTGCGATTAAAAGTCGTACTACTACGTTCGTTGATCTCTCAGACAACGTATTTCAATTCCTTATGGTGCGATTAAAAGTTCCAAAAAAATATGGAATTAAATTCCAGATAAAAATTTCAATTCCTTATGGTGCGATTAAAAGCTTGTGTTGAATATTGTAGCTAATAATTGTCGCCAGAATTTCAATTCCTTATGGTGCGATTAAAAGTCAGCGAGTAAGGCTTCTTGTCTTATAACCTTTCTTATTTCAATTCCTTATGGTGCGATTAAAAGAGTTCATCATTGGCTCGTATGCTTTCTTCTTTACTTCATTTCATTTCCTTATGGTGCGATTAAAAGACAGTATTTATCCCTTCATCTAAGTTGTTAATGCCTAATTTCAATTCCTTATGGTGCGATTAAAAGTCCTTCACGTTCGTGAGCTCGAATGTTCTGCTTGCAGATTTCAATTCCTTATGGTGCGATTAAAAGTAAGTTTCCCATCAAGCAAATTGATCGTTTTGCTATACATTTCAATTCCTTATGGTGCGATTAAAAGTGATCGTAAAAATACAAAAACACTACTCCTTTGTAGATTTCAATTCCTTATGGTGCGATTAAAAGATGCCCGTAATTGGCGTGCCGTCACCTTGAAACTCGATTTCAATTCCTTATGGTGCGATTAAAAGTACTGTAAGGTCAGGGGAAACTTCTACACGCACTTTGATTTCAATTCCTTATGGTGCGATTAAAAGACGGAGAGCTAACTACTCTCACAACCAAAATGCAAAATTTCAATTCCTTATGGTGCGATTAAAAGCCCAAGCGATATTCAGTTTAACGGCGTTTGCTTGTAATTTCAATTCCTTATGGTGCGATTAAAAGCCGTTTATTTAATACTCAAAGTAGCCGATTTTAGGCTTTAAAGCAAGTATTTTTCTTGAGAGTTACATAGCGGTTGCGTCGACCTCCAGTAATACGATTTCCCCTTGGGATCGACGCAGCGCTGATAATCAATAGATTAAGCCCTAAATAGAGACTTTTAGATATGCCTTTTGAGTGTACTTTTGGTTCATAAATAGGTGGTCGACGCAAAGAGCCGTTTAAAGATGATTGTATTTACCGCAAATTTTTTTGTAAGTACTTTACAAAAGTAAGCCTAAATCTAGTTACGCACAACATTAAAATAAAACTGCTACTTGCATACGCCCGATATGTACGATGGGTTGCTCAGGCGAGCGCCTTCCTTCGTAATTAAGGTTGAGTTGTAAGCCATTCGCTAAGCGTTGCTGCCAATTGAGTGACCAAGTAAGATTGACCCCATTCTGTAAAGCTTCTAGCAATTCATAACCCACAGGCGTATTAGGGTCTCCTTCGTAGTCGATATTTATATACCGGAAACTACCAATTAAATTCCTCTTAGAAAGCCTGTTCCAACGTACTTCAAGCCCCCATTGGTTCCATAAAGCGGTTTCACCCGTTTCAGCGAGGTTCTTTTTGTCTGCATATAAATAAGAGGCGGTAATCCTGAAGTCACTTTGGGGCTGGAAAGAAAGCGAGGGACTAATCGTATAACTTTCTAAATCATAGTTTCTATTAAGTAAAAAATCGGAACTATTGCTGAGCTCGTTTTGGCTGGCAGTAATCTGTAAGTTCCAGTACTGTAATAAATTAAGGCGGGTGTTGAGCTGCCATTCTTCTTGATCGCGTGTCTCAAAACCATCGGTGAGTAATTGTTTTTGTTCGCCCCGTTGGTAGCCAATATCCCAACCATACTGTGGGTTACTTCGATTAAAGAAAAGTACACTCCGAATACTCTGTTGCGTACTCAATAGAAGAGAATCTTCTACCGCTTCAAAGGGATTAAAGCGACTGGTAATGTCGTCGTCGGTGATTTTCTTACGAATAACAATGGAAGAAGTACTAGAAAACTTGCTAAATGCTTTTTTGAGAAAGCCTTGATCTCTCCAAGAAAGCGGGGCTTGTAGATTAAGGCGGTAGTTAAAGTCATTACTAAAGGCTACAATGTATTCGTCGGTGGGAGTAAATACCTTGATGTAATTTTTTTCGTCAGTATTGATGGCCAAATAAAACTCTTCTAGTTGTTGTGTACCATCTCCGTTGTCGTCCCGCCAAGTATGTGTTCCTTCTCCAGTAGCCACTTGAATATATGTAAACTCTCTTCTGAGTTCTCGTCCGGTAGTAGTCAAAAAAACCAATTCTGAACGAATCGCTTTCCCCAAAAAAATACTATTCCAGTCGAGGCGAGTCATCAGGTTTTCCTCAAAGTTTTGATTAGTGGTGGCCAAACGATTCTGAATTTGCCGATAAGTACCCAATAATGCCAACTGATGACGATTGTCCCAAGCGCGACTTATCCGAACGTTGGTAGTTTGTGCCTCAGTAGCTCTCTCCAAACTTCCTTCTACAGGTAGGTTATCAAAGCGAATGGCATAATCAAGACTGATCTGTGTACTGAGGGAATCTCCGCTTTGAAAATAAAATTTATGTTCCTCAAAGTTCATAGCCGAAAAAGTCACCGAATCTGTGTCCGTCAATCGCACGCTATTTCTATCAAAACTATACACGTAGCCTGGTATAAAAGAAGGATGTGTATAAGCAATATCTGCACTAAATCGTTGCCAATCGGCGGTTTGTGGTCTATTTTCTAATAAAGGGTCTGTTTGCTGATTTTGCATCCAAAAGGCATCAGTACGAAGCCTTAATTTACTTATCTGTTGGTAAACGCGCAGTGTCTGCTGCCAGCCGTCTGCTTGTGTCCCTCGGTTTCGGTACGTGAAACGATAATCGATTTGGTTCTGTACATCTTTTTGTAGACCAATGTTAAAATTAGCGATATGTTCATTGAACCCAGTCGTTTCTACTAGAGTATCTAAGGGAATGTTCCAATCACGGTTGAACTCAATACTACGGTAGCGATCGATAGGGGTAAAGAAACGATCGTTGAATTCATAATCAGCACCGCCCCGCCATTTATATTTTGGGAGAAAGCTGTTCTTGTCTTGCAAGCGAACACCTACCTTGTAAGCGAAGCCATTGTTATCTTCATCGTCGAGCGTAGAGTAGCGGTTAAGGTCTCTTTCTGAAAAAGCCGCCTCTGCAAAAAAATGTAGCTGTTCAGAGAGGCGATAGTTACCTCCAGCCGTGATCATTTGTCGTCGGGTAGGGGTAGGGACTGCCTGTACAGGCTCAAAGTTTCCTTGTGGTACGCCATTGACAGGCGCTACCCATTGAAACACCCGCCCGTTGATGTTATTCTCAAGTAAGATGTAGTTCCCACTGTTAAAGCCCACCTCTGTAAAGTTGAGCTGGAAAAAAGCTTCCTGTGGATTTGTGCTGTATACGTATACATCTGTAAATGTTCCGTTTACGGTAGTAGTATCGGTACGCCGATAGAGAATCGTATTCTCAATAAAACCCACCGAGTCAACACTATTGATAAACGCCTCTTCGAGGTTGTCTCCTATGAGGCTTAGTTCTTCTCGGTTTTCGTTAGACAGCTCCAAAAGAAGTGGCCTGCGGGGATTATCAGCCTCGCTATAATAATTGGCAAATAAATCAAACTTCTCAAAAGACTGCCGATGGCTGGCGTAGGCATTTACGCGACTATAATTACGCTCACTGTATTCAAAATCTACCCGAATACGTGTAAACTGCGTAATAACAATATTAGGATTAAAAGTAATCTCAGCATTATTATAGTCGATCACATAATCGAAGTTGAAGCCCCTTTGTAACAATTTCCCATCAATGTACACCTGCTCTGAATTAGCAATGATGATGATAAAACGCTCTTGATTGGGGCCCTGTAAGCGATAGGGGCCTTGTACACTCTCAATCGGAGTAATAGCCGTCGAAGCGAACTTCCCTTTGGCCAAGGCTACGCCTGCTTCGCTAGTCGCTTGAGAAAGGCTATCAATGGGCTGGTAGTTAACTTTGATTTGTCCACCCTGTACATTTTTATAAAAACGAAGAAACTCAGAGGCAGGATTTTGCATGAGAATATCTCCCACAATGAAGGTGGTTTTCTTACTCTGGAGTTGTACGTAAATGCGGTCGAACTCTTGTAATTGCTGGGTATTTCCCTCTGGCTGAAAAGGCACGTTCTGATCTGAAATAGCCGCTGTAATCCTAATTTCGTCGCTCAATTGCCCTTCCAGTTGTAGATTGAGGGCAGAATTGACAAAGACATTCTGTTGGTTACCAAAAGAAATACCCCGAGTAATATTTCCTGTTTTCTGGATGTTGTCTGTACTGAATATTTCTTCTCTTTCGCCTTGCGATTGGTTTAGGAGACTTGCTTCTTGGTTAACATCGGCAAAAAAGCCACTGGAGTCTATCTTGGTAGGATCGCGTCGACTTTTTACTTGGGTAAGTGGGAAAGAAAGTGTTTGATAGCAAACAAATATAGAATCTGGTAAAGTACCTTGCGTACTTTTAAAACGTACTTGTTGGGTAGGAGCATCATAAATAACTTCTACACCATCCGTTTGTACACGCAAGGATTGAGGTAAGACAGGCAGTGTATCTAAGGGAGCCGCTATGGCAGACGTGCGAATCCATCGGCATCGCTCTTGCGCCTGTAGTGGAGAAGCCTCCAAAAGAAAAGCAAGTAAAAAGCCTGCAAAAACGAAGCGTAATAGATAGTTACAACCTAGGTATACTTTTATGGTTAGTAGTTTATTCAAAATGCTCTGCTAGAGGCAACTCTATAAAGAAACAAGTGCCAATGCCTTCTTGTGTTTCAAACCAAATGCGCCCTCCCGCGTGTTCTATCCCTCTTTTAGCCAGTGCGAGCCCTATCCCTGAACCTGTAAATTTAGTACTAAAATTAGGAACAAATATCTTATCACGAATCTCTTCAGGAATGCCCATCCCATTGTCTCGTATTTCTAAGTGTGCTTTCCGTGCTTGTGTAATAAACAAGTTGATGTAAATCTCTGGAAAACGATTTTTTGGAACCGCCTGAATAGCATTCAGGATAAGATTGAGTAAAATTCGCCCCATCAATTGCTCGTCACCATACACCTTGTAGCGTCCTCTAGCAATATGCAACAGAATCTGCGTGTTTGAATCATCTTTGTGTAAACGCGCGGTGCTTCGTAGCGTCTCTGCCAAATCGAAACGCTCATTTTTGGGCATTGGCATCTTGGCAAAGTTAGAGAAAGAGGTCGCTATATCACTCAACGTGTCGATTTGTGACAAAATCGTCTCAAAGGGTTTCTCAATCACAGGCTTTATATCGGTAAATTCCCTTTGCAGCTTCAATTGTAAGTGCTGCAGCGAAAGTTTCATGGGGGTGAGTGGATTTTTAATCTCATGGGCTACCTGCTTGGCCATCTCTCGCCAGGCCGATTCCTTCTCACTTTGAGTAAGTGCTTGTTTACTTTGATCGAGGTTGATGAGCATACTATTGTATTCATTCACTAGCAAGCCAATTTCATCTTCAGAGTCCCACTCTAGTGGCTCATTGACGTTCTGTAGGCTCGTTTTCCTAATTTTTTGGGTAATTAAGCTGAGTGGAACAGTCAAGATGCGTGATGCAAAATAGGAGACAATAAGAAATACGATAAAAGTAGCGGTAAAGATGTTCATGATGGTAGAAAGAATGTTAATGATCTTCTTCTCCTGCTCATCTTCTGCATCAAAAAAAGGAATACTGAGAATCCCAAGTAGCTCATTGTTATCAAAAGAGCGAACAGCTACATACACAGAACGGTAGTTGAGTGTTCCCACAGATTCTTCCAGCATTAAGCTTTTTTCCTTTTGCTCTACAATAGCAGCGTAAGCCTTTGGATTCGTGTAAGTAGACAAAAAGCCCGATTCGTAGATACTCGGCTGGCTGGAGGCAATGAGTTTACCTTCTGGATTAAATAAGTTAATGTCCGTTTCGCTGTATTTGGCTACTCCCGATAGGTCATTAATCAAGTCCTCTTTTTCTACCTCTTCGCTAATCAATTGTTGTAAGGTAGTAACAATACTATTGCTGGCACTTTGGGCTTTTCTAATAAAAGCATTTTTAAGGTCCTTCTCGTAAGTGTTGGATACCAAACTTAGCGTCACCACGCTGACGACAATCAACGGTAAAAAGAACGCTATATTTAAGTAAAGCTGAATACGTGTAGTATAAGTACTTTTAATCCTAAAGTGTGGGTTTCTAAGGTGATAGAAGGCTAGCACCCCAATGATAGAGAAAAGCAATGCTAAAAAGAGAAAAGAAAAATTAGTGAAGATATTCTTGTTGGAGTAGGCTTCTGACGAGACCACCACCAAACGGTTTTTTTCTCCTAGTACGCCAATGTGTTTGTATTGGTTGTACGTATAACCCTCTGTATATAGTGAAGAAAAACGAAGGAAATTCTTCTTAAAATCCTTCTCATAATTATAAGTACCGTAGCTGTACCTTAGCTCACCGTCAGCATACACAGCATAGCTGTAGTCTTTGGCTTCTTCTGGCTGCTTAAAGCGCTTGTCAATGAGTAGCTCAGGGTATACATTGTTCGGAATGTCTTTTTTCTGTTTGAGATCAATAATGATATGGCCGATCAGCGCGCCCTCTTTCTCAATAGGAATAAAATTAACATACTGCTTCAACAGGTTGACTCCTAATTTCCCCTCTACGGCATCTGTCTCACTGACAAAATAGACTTGCGGATTGTCCGTTTCAAAATCTTTTCTTTGGTATTGATTGATAAAGTCTTTGTAAGAAGCATCATTTTCAGGGTTGAGCGAGTTGCCAACAAGATCAAATAAGAAAATACTGATTTGGTAACTCTCTAAAGAGTTATTGATATAAATACGACGAATACGCTCTACTAAGATTTTCATGTAAGCTACCAGCGGACTTAAAAAAGCTTGTTAAATAAGTACATCCTGCTCAAAATCTTGACCAATTTGCAGCAAAATAAATTCTGTGTAGAGATCATTTTCGTCGAGGAGCGATTCAGCATACTTCTTCTTATTAATATCAGCACGCGTTTCGCCAAATTTGTAGATAGAATAGGTGCCCGAAATAGCACACACCAACGCACCCAAAAATAAGTAGATAGAGGTAAGGTAACGAAAACGATACAAAAACTTGGGCAACAATAGGTAAACGATAGCCAAAAAGTATATTCCGTGAATCAGAATGAGCAGCCAGTTGAAAGTGCCCGTCAGAAAGCTCAGTAAGTTGTATAAAATAGTACCTGCTGTAAAAATAAGCCCCGACTGGGCTATCTTATCTACATTGAGTCGAATGAAAAGGCGCGCTGAAAGATTCACCCAAAAAAAGTAGGCGCTCGAAAGCAACACAAATATGATGATACAAACGATCTTAAGAAGGGAGAAATTAATCTCTTGTGAAATATCTAAGTTGATCTGAGAGTCAGTATAAATAGTACTGAGGGTACGAAAGTGCTGATAAAGCACCCAATAGCTAGCGGTAACAACCCCTAAACTAATAGCCAGCTTCCAGGTATACGCACCATGGATAATTTTATAATAGAGCTTAGATTTGTAATAATGCCTGCTGAGGTCTATCACAAGAATCAGGATCAGGGTAACATTGAGTAGTAAATCTCCTAGCGAAGGTGACCACTGAGAGGAGGCATACAGTTTAGGATTGAACAAGTCCCATTCAAATAAAGCGATCTCGGGCGCATAGGTGAGTAATATCCAACGGTATAGAAAGAGAAAACTTGCCAAAAGTAAGAAACCATACTCGTGTTGCCGACGGATGTGTAAAATAGCCCTACTCTGTACTACGACAATAGTACCCAATAGTGCACTTAAAAGAAATAAGCCAAGTGATAAAATCAATAGCGATCTGTTTTCTGCCTCATACTCTTCGGTAGGCTCCAAGGAGAATAAATATACCTCCTCGTCAGAGTAGATGTGGTTTCTACTACTCAAAGCCTGCTGTTCGGGTGTTAGAATACGAATATTGTCCGAAGGAATGATAGCACGATTATAATCTGACTTTACATAGGCATTCTCAATCTGGTAGCGATAATAGATAGGGAGCAAACAGAAAATCTCAATCAAGCTTCCTCCACCCGTAACAAAAGAAGAACGATGCACTACGTATAGGCCATTATTGAGGGTGGTATACCTTACCTTATAAAGACCTGCAATGGCCTTATAATCAGGTACAAAGTGATAATCAGACCAAAAAACAAGCTGCTCGTTTTTGTAAATGTAGAAAGGATGCTTGAGCTGCTGCGAAAGTACAACCAACGGTGTATTGTTGTTATCCTGAAAAGTACGCTTGATGCGATTATTTTCAGCATAAAGAATTTTTAACTCCCGTTGTACATTTTGCTCTATAATCTTTACGTACTTATTGTCGAGCCGTACGGGCGAGCGCGTTTGCCAGTAATATCTTACACCCAGTGCTCCTAGCAATGTAAGAAGAGAAGCAACTAATAATATATATAACCAATGCTTTTTCAAATGAAATACTTATATTTAAGATAAACCTTAGTGTGTAAAAACCCTTCTTTTATTACGTGGTAAGTTACTTTTGTTTTACACAAAGATATAAAGAAAAGTAGTATCATTATTGTGCGTAACAATTCATATAATCAAATCGTATTTATTAATATTCATATTATACTCTACTAGAAGTTATTTAAAGTTAAAGTATGGCAGATCTTTCCCCTATTTCTGGTACATTAGGCTTACGGCGAGCAAAGCACTTGCTTAGACGCCTTACCTTTGGCTACGACATCGCTACCGTAAATACTTTTGCGGGCTATAATATCAACACAGCATTAGAACAGCTCGATTTAGCACCTACCAACGCGGTGACCTTTCCTCCTCTACTCGATTGGGTGACTAATTACCCTAGCGGTGAGGATGTAAACGACGGTGCTTTTCTATCACTAGTTAAGAGTTGGTGGCTTTGGCGCATGTACAGTGACAATACAGCGCTCGAAAAACTCGTCTTTTTCTTGCACACGATTATTACCACCAAGCAAGAAAAAGTGAATAATAGCCGTTTCCTGTTTTATCAGAATGCGATGCTCCGCCGCTACATCGTTAATGAGTTAACAGGTAGTACCGATCCACTCAGTACCTACAAGGAATTGATTTACTACATGTGCATAGAAAATTCTATGCTAAGGTTCTTAGATGGTACACTCAACGATGTAGGTAGACCGAACGAAAACTTTGCGAGAGAGTTGTTTGAGTTATTCACACTGGGTAAAAGAATTACCAACATCCCTGATGATTACGGTACCTTTACCGAAAATGATATTGTAGAGGCCGCCAAAGTTCTTACTGGCTGGCAAACAGATGGAGATTTCTTAACTGACTCAGATGTACTGCTTGATGGTGCTAACTTTTTGAAGATAGGGAAACTTCGTACGAATGATAATGGTACGTTAGCCTCTCGCCACGATGCAAGTACGAAGAATGTATTCGGGAGAACGATAGCCCCTACAGAGGTAATCAATGGGCGCGCCACTGTAGAAAGTGCCACCGAAGAGTTAAGTACACTCATCGACTACATATTTGACAAAAGAGAAGCAGCAGAGTACATCGTAACACGTCTGTATCGCTTCTTTGTATATCATACGATTACGCCCGAAATAGAAAATGACGTTATCCAGCCGCTTGCTACCGACTTTATTGATGGGGGGTTTAGGCTGCTACCTGTTTTACGTCGTTTACTGATGAGCCGTCATTTCTTCAACGATGAGAATGCAGAACCTTCTGGCGATGTAGATGATGACAACTACGCTGTACTATTCAAGTCACCCATAGAAATGACCTTCAATGTGATGCAATTCTTTGGGAATACCATTGACGAGGCAACCGCTTATGATGTAATGCCTGCGCTAACACGCTTAATGGAACCGATGAACTTCATCTTTATGGAGCCTTTCGATGTGGCAGGATACGAGCCCTATCATCAGTCGCCCAATTTCCAACGCAACTGGATTACTACCAATACGTTAGCCAACCGCTATGAGTTTGTGAGGACTTATCTAAATGGAGAAATTGAGATGTTGGCACCGCCTGATTTGCTAAGTTTTGTGAAAGATAACCCTGAATTTAACAGTGTAGCAACTACTGATATAGATGCTTTCGTAGAGCGTATTGTGCGGTATCTGTTCACTTTATCGACAAGAGATACAGAGCTAACACCTGAGCGACTTAACTTCTTCAAATCAGAGCTGTTAAGAGAGGGGCTAAATGCTGCGCCACTTACCCCTGAGCAGTTTTGGGCGTTTCAGTATAATAATGAAACGCCTGATGCACCTCGCATGCTTCAAGCACTCTTTAATGCTGTGTTACAGACGCCTGAATTTCAGTTAGGCTAGAATATATAACGTGATACCAATTACTAACTACTTCATACTAAGTACTCAATACTAATTGCTGACTATGAAAAGAAGAAATTTTATAAAAAAATCCGCCTTAGCTGCTAGTTTACCTTTTGTGATCGAAGGCATTCCCTTCAACCAATTATCGGCTTATCCCGCCTTGAATCAATTAGCGCGGGTGAGTACCAACGATAAAATACTGGTAGTCATTCAAATGCACGGAGGTAACGACGGACTCAATACCGTCATCCCTTATGATCGCTACGCAGAATATTATAACCTTCGCCCCAACATTGCCATTCCCAATACAGGTGGTCGTAAATATTTGGAGATGGATCGCTTGAAGCAACTCGCGCTGCATCCTGATATGCAAGGGTTCATTGAACTTTACGACAATGCGCGTCTGGGGATCATTCAGAATGTGGGTTATGCCAATATGAATGGCTCACACTTTAAAGGAAGAGCCATTTGGTTTGGAGGTGGAGGCGCTACCGATCGCGTAACCTCTGGCTGGATGGGACGCTACTTAAAACTAGCCTATGAAGAGGGTGGTAATACTTTCCCAGATGACTTCCCGAACGAAATAATGCCTGATCCGCTAGGATTAGAGTTTGGTAATGAAGTCTCCTTAGGCTTCCATACCGAAGATACCATTCCCGCAGCTATCTCAATTGATAGTCCAGAAGGCTTCTTCAATCTCATTGAAGGGTTAGAAGGTTATAACGAAGAGGAAGACATTGATAAAATAGGTATTCCACCTACCGCGTTACAGAACTCTTTGTACAAGCAAGAGATGGACTGGATTCTAGGGCTAGAGCGAGATACTACCCAATACGCCGAACGCCTTGCGCAGGTGTATAATCAAGCTACTCAACAAGAATTTGTTACCTATCCTACAGAATATCCGCTTACTGCTCCTAACAACGTACTACGGAATCCTATCTCTGGTGCATTGCGTATCATTGCACGTTTGGTAGAGGGGGGATGTCAGACCAAAATCTACTTAGTACGTATTGGCGGTTTCGACACCCACGTAGAGCAAGTAGAGTCTTATGACAATACATTGGGGATTCATGCTGCCTTGTTGTACCACGTATCAGCAGCTATGAAAGCCTTCCAAGATGACTTAAAAGCCAGAGGCGTAGAAGATCGCGTATTGACTTGTACCCTTTCTGAGTTTGGGCGTAGAGCGGCCTCTAATGGTAGTTATGGAAGTGACCACGGTACTGTTGCTCCTATGTTTTTAATGGGACCTTACAAAGCGGGTGTATTTGGAGAAAATGCCAAGCTCGATGCGCTACAGAGAGGCAACTTACCTGATGGGCAAGAGGACTTGATTGACTACAGAGATGTATTTTCAGATATTTTGGTAAACTGGTTTGGCTTGGAAGCAGCCAGAATCCCGGACGTATTTGTAGACTACGACTATAATCCTAATTCGATACTGACTTCTATAGAAGATGTACAATCGACCCGCTTTAATTTAAGAGCTTGTTATCCTAATCCAGTAAGAAATGAAACTACTTTTTCTTTCTATATGGACAAACCTGCCCACGTAAAACTCGGTTTGTATGACTTGAAAGGAAATTTGGTAAAGGTTTTGATGAACCAAGTAAAAGGCTTTGGTGAGTATCAAGTAAGAGCTGATCTGAGTGATTTAAAGTCAGGTACGTATATTTATAGTATTGAAGCCGGCTATTTAAAAGATTCGAAAAAATTAGTAAAAGTTTAGCAGAAGCCTTACTTTCGAATAGGGTTTTCATCAGTTGACAAATAAATATGAGCATACCACAACGTAACGTAGCGTTCTTATTAATGCTACTTACCCTTTGTGCTTGCTTCGATGCCGAAGCACAACGAAAAAGAAGAAAAACACGCGCCCGATCAGTGGCCAGTGATGGTTTCTCAGATTCTCAATGGTGGTTAGGCTTTAAAGTAGGGGCTAATGTGACCCAGGCCAACCTCATGGAGGAGTATCAAATGTTTGTGCCGAACACCACTGGCATACCCGACAATTACAAAAAAGACTATGAAAGCTTTGAAAGGCCGGGTATACAAGCAGGCTTTATCCTTTCTTACGACTTCAAAAGCATATTTTCCGTTTCTTTACAGCCTACTTATATCAATATGAATTTAGGCTATGCCAATGAGTACGCTTGGGTAGGTGATGGTAACAACTTGGCGGTAGAGTATGAACATAGAGTTACACTCAACTATTTGGAGTTTCCACTATTATTACGCGCTGACTTTACCTACAGTCGCGTCAGACCCTTTGTCCAGTTAGGGGCTTTTTATGGGACTTTGCTAAAAGCAGATAAATTTCGAGAAGTAACAAGCTTTGATAACGCGTCTAACGCTGCCAATCCTATTAGTAACGACGCCCCTGTCATTGGTGCTAAGTCTCTCTTCATTAACTCCAATTGGGGTGTGATGGGTGGTGGTGGTATTACTTACGACTTTGGTAACGTACGTTTAGGCTTAGAAGCAATGTACAAACACGGTTTCAACAATGTAGTAGATAGAAGAAATCGCTACAGCGATAACCGTATGATCGGTATCGGAGATGCCCTCGACGACTTCTCCTTACAAAATATAGAGGTTTCCTTTACCTGTGTATTCCCTATGAAATTCTTGCGAACTGGTTATTATCGAAGTATTAGACCTTAATTAAAAGCACCCTCACATTTATATTGTACCTTCTATTTCTATGAGAAAATACCTCGCTACCTTTTTGATTTCCTTTCTTGCAGTGGCCTGCGACATTGCTGAAAATGGAGAAATTGCGCCTGAGAATAGGTTCTCTCGTATTTTTGATAATAATGAGTTTGACAGAGCCTATTATGTACAAGATGTAAAACAAACGGCTGATGGTGGTTATTTACTACTTGGAAGTACCAATATAGAATCGTCTAGCTTTTTAGGTGTGTATCTCATGAAGCTCGATGCAGCAGGTAACTTCATGTGGGATTTTACCTCTACAGAATACGTAAATCCTGTATCAGAGATTTTAGAGAGAAACGGGCAAGACTTTGTAGTAGCGATGACGGCTAATAATCCAGCTGCACAACTCTTAGAAGTTGGCGAGCAAACACTGACGGTACAAGGTGGTGCGCTAGACCCTTTAGGGGACTATCCTCTTGCGGCGGCGGTGACTTCTGATAATCAGGTATTAGTACTAGGCTATAATCGTGACAATCGTCGTACACGCCTTTATAAGACAGGAAACGATGAAGCTTGGGAGTATGATGTATTTGAAGATACAAATCCAGAACGAAGTGGGGGTATCTTGTACAATCATCTTACCCGTCAAATCCAACCCTTACCTTTTTTTGTAGGGGAAGTAGGTGGAAGCTACTATTTTAATGGCTTTAACAACTTTAATATTGCTCTTACCTTTGCTAATGCTACTAGTGGTGAGCAAACAGGTGTATTAAATGGCGTACGTTATGATGCCGCGCTTAGTGCTTTAGAACCCCTAGAAGGCAATACCTTTGCCATCTCTCGTTATGAAGTAGATGGAGAAAATATAATTGCTCCAAGAGCTGATATTGATCCTAATCTAGAGCCAAATGATGTAGCCACCATACAAGGTTTTGACTTCCCAGAACTAACCAGAAATGCACGGGTAGTCATCAGAAGAGGAATTGTCAACAATCGACCTGTACTATTATACCTTTCTGACACCAAAAATGGACAGATCAAACTCGCTGCCTTCGATGAAGCCAGTGGACTTTTCTTGAATAGTCGGTTTTTTGGGGAGGGCAATGACTTTGAAATAGGAGGTATGTCACTTACAAGTGATGGAGGAGCCGTGATTGTAGGGCGTACTTTCGTGGCAGGTCGTTTCCCGCGCATTTGTATCTTTAAAATAGACGAAGAAGAACTGAACGCACTAGTACCTTAAGGATGATAATCTTTATAGTAGGTACAAAATAAAAGTGAGCTCAGAGAACTCACTTTTATTGCTTTTGTCTTATTATAATATATTTGGGGGGAAAAGATAGTTGTTTTTCTTATTATACCAATCGAAAATTGAACACTAATGAATAAAATAGTCGCTTTTCTCTCTTCCTTATATTGTAAAGGTATATAAAATATGTACTGGAGTAAATAGAAAAACTCTTCTGTTTGTTACATAGAGTTTTTAGTAAAAAATAAATTTATAAGCTCCATTTTATTGATTTTGAGCAATTTTTGTCTTTATTTGTTAAAGGTGAAAAGCAAAATTGTTACATGAAAGAAATAAAGGAGCTAATATTAATTACGCAAAAGCATACTTTTTCAGAGGCTAACATCGTTAATAACCTCCAAAGCGATGAGCTAGAGCATATTTTACTTCAAAAGATTATTCAAAATGAGGTAAAAAATGATCAAGAAGCATGTAAGGAAATTTACAAAGAAGAAAAAATAAATAGTTCTTACCGTACTTTGAAGCACCGCCTTAAAGAACGGCTTCATAATCAACTACTTTTCATAGAAAGTGACAAACTCCAAGAAGATAGATTAAAGAAGGCACAATATGAATGTAGTCGGTTATACACGCAAGCTCATGGCTTGTATGTGACACGCTACCGCCAACTGGCTAAGAAACGTTATAAAAAATGTTTAGCCCTAGCTAAGGCTTACGAATTTACTCATATGGCTTCCATATGTGTAAATGAGTTGATCAACATTGCTCTATTAGAAAGAAATACAAAAGAATATAAATATTATGAAACAGAAACTGAGCAATTACAAAAAACTATACAAGAAGAAATAAGAGTGAGAAACCTAGCCGCACGCTTTCTTTTAATGATTGTCGGTTCAGTAGCTGAGCGTAATGAGGCGCTACAACAGGCTCCCGAACTTATTCTTAAACTAAAAGCCAGTTGGAAAGATACACTTTCTAATAATATTTTTTTGTACTACTACAAAGTTCAGTTAGCTTACTGGGAATACACCAATAATTTTGAGAAAATACTAACCGTTACTATTGATGCAAACTTACTTATTAAGCGAGGAAAGATCAATGAACTTTTATTTTCCAGAGAATACAATAACTATATGTATATCCTTTCTTTATATAAAGTGGAGAAATATACCGAGTGCGTCGAGCGGGTGTCTACTTATCTAAAGGCCCTAAAAGTAGGGGCGCCCAACTATTTCTTATTTGAAGAGATACTTATTTTAGCCTATATACATCTTGAAGCTTATAAAAAGGCTGCTGAGCGTATTATTTTTTGTCAGCAACAGACTACCTTTCAAAAAGCTTCCCCTCAAACACAAAAGCTATTTGACGTGTATCTTACTTATGCTTCCTATATGGCCGATGAGCTAGACCTTAAATACTTTACGCAGGTTTCTCAATATTTTAATAAGTTTTTGCTGAAGAGAAAGATTATTAACCTAGCCATCTACAACTTAGAGATATTAATTTGCTTGGAAGAAAGAGATTTTTCTCTACTAAAAGCAAACATAGACACGCTCTACAAGTTTTATGTGAGATACTTTCGTACTGGTCAAAACCAGCGATTAAAGATATGGATGAAGCTAATAAGACTCATCTTAAGAAATGATTTTAATTACGAGGTAATTATCGCCAAGGCTAAGGCTTCCTACGAAGAGTTGAAAAAAATGCCTGTAAGAACAGATGAGGCTTGGGAAGCTGAGATTGTTCCTTACCAACTATTATGGAAAAAAGCCCTAGAAAAAATATACACCCATACTGAAAAAAGCCTATGAAAATAGCCATTATAGGTGGTGGACTTGCCGGACTTTCACTCAGCATACTATGTGCAAAACAAGGGATGAAAGTACAACTATTCGAAAAGAAAAAATACCCCTTTCATAAAGTATGTGGAGAATACATCGCTATGGAGTCGTGGTCTTTTCTACAGCGCATAGGTGTACCACTGTCTTCTATGGACTTGCCACGTATTGACGAGCTCGTAGTATCAGCGCCGAATGGCAACCAACTTTTACAAAAAATGACCACTGGAGGATTTGGGGTAAGTCGCTATACGTTAGATCGCTTGCTGGCAGAAATAGCCCGCGAAGCAGGCGTAGAAGTACACGAACAGACCGCTGTACAGGCACTAGAAACTACCTCAGAAAAAGCCATCATTAGTACGCCTCGGGATACTTATGAGGTTGACATAGCCTGTGGAGCGTTTGGGAAACGTGCTAATCTTGATGTACAACTCAAACGTGCTTTTCTGCAGAAAACACAGCGGCAAGCACGTCATTACATAGGGGTAAAATATCATATTCAAGTAGACGGATTTCCCACAAATAGAATTGAGCTTCACAACTTTAAGGATGGGTATTGTGGTATTTCCAAAGTAGAAGGAAATCGTTATTGCCTCTGCTACCTTACTACTGCACAGAATTTACGTACTTACAATAATGACATTAAAGAGATGGAAAGGCAAGTACTATATCGAAATCCTTATTTAAAAGATTATTTCGAGCGTAGTACTTTTTTATATGAGAAGCCGCTAGCGATCTCGAATATTAGTTTTGTACCTAAAACTACCCAAGAGAAACATCTCCTCTTATTAGGAGATGCGGCAGGGCTCATTACTCCACTTTGTGGCAATGGGATGAGTATGGCCATGCATAGTGCTGCACTACTAGGAGAGTTACTCGCACATTTTGCAGCGAAAAAGATTGATCGGTCAACCTTAGAAAAGGTATACCAAACCACTTGGCAGCAGCAGTTTCGAACCAGACTGAAAGCAGGTAGACTTCTACAAAGCTTATTTGGAAAAGAGTGGACTACCAACTGGGTGATCAATAGCCTGCGGCCTTTTCCAGGGGTAGTACGTAAATTAATCACCCTGACGCACGGTTCGCCCTTCTAAGTGTAAAACAATTGTAAATAATGCTCAATAATTATGGATGAATATCAAAGCGCCTTTATGCACTTGGCAGCAGAAGAGGCTAAGTACGGATTAGCGCAAAAAGAAGGAGGCCCTTTTGGAGCAGTCATCGTAAGGAAGGGTGAAGTGTTGGTAAAAGCACACAACGAAGTCATTAAGCGTAACGATCCCACTGCACATGCAGAAGTAATGGCAATTCGTAAAGCAGGAGCATTACTAGCACGTTTCGATCTCTCCGATTGTATTATCTATTCTTCTTGTGAGCCTTGTCCTATGTGCTTGGCAGCCATTCATTGGGCTAAGATAAAGTATATCTATTATGGTTGTACACAGGAAGACGCCGCTAAGATCGGTTTTGACGATGCTTTTTTATATGAGATTATTAGAGGGGAACATCCGGCGCAAAAAATAGGCATGGCGCAACACGATAGAACTATTTGTTGGGAGGCATTTAAACAGTGGCAAAAAAATCCTAACGATGACTTGTCCTGAAGTAGATGAGCTGGATAAGCAGATCAATCATCTAAATAAAGAAGACCTAGTTTTTCACAAGCTTTTTCAGCAGCGGCCTGCTCAGCTTTCTTTTTACTAGCTCCTTTACCACTACTAATAATTTCTTTATTGACGGTAATTTGTGCAATAAACTCCTTATTCTGCGGATTCCCTTTTTCACTAATAATTTTGAAATGAAGGTCTTGATTTTCGCGTTGCGCCCATTCAATGACAATACTCTTGAAATTGGTATTAGTAGCGATAATCTTGTGGATATCCATATGTGGTATGATGAGCCGCTTGATAATTACCTGCTGACAAAACTTAAAGCCTTTATCTAAGAAAATAGCGCCTACAAAGGCCTCTAAAGCATCTCCTGACATCGACTTGTGGGAGCGATTGTTACGGCTCCCCTCAAAGAGAATCAACTCTAAAAGTCCTATCTTTTTGGCAAGACTATTAAGAGACTCTCTATTGACAATTCGTGATCGTATTTCCGTAAGAAAGCCCTCATCTCTAAAAGGAAATTTTTTATAAAGGTAATCTGCCACGATAGCGCCCAAAATAGCATCACCTAGGTATTCCAAACGTTCGTTAGAGAGACGAAAGTTACGTTTTTGTTTAGATTGAACCGAAGCTGAGGTATGGCGGAGCGCCAAGCGATACAGGTTCAGATTAAAAGGCTTAGCGCCTACTATACGTTCTATAGCGGCACTAAGCCTTTTTTCTTCATTAGAGTACTTCTTAAATGATCGTTTAATGTATCGCCAAACCAGCACAGTTATTTTTCAAATTTCTTGAAGATAACGGAACAATTATGTCCACCAAAACCAAATGTATTGCTAAGTGCATAATTAATCTTACGTGTTTGTGCCTCGTTGAATGTAAAATTGAGCCGAGGGTCGAACACTTCATCATCTGTGAAGTGATTAATGGTAGGAGGAACTTTTTGATGTACAAGCGATAGAATAGAGGCCACTGCCTCAATAGCACCCGCCGCACCTAATAAGTGCCCCGTCATAGACTTTGTAGAACTAATATTGAGAGAATAAGCGTGTTCGCCAAAAACTCGTTCAATTGCTTTTACCTCTTGTGGATCACCAATGGGGGTGGAAGTACCGTGCACATTAATATAATCTATATCATTCGCTTGTAAGTGTGCATCTGCCAAGGCTTCTTCCATGACATATTGTGCTCCTAAGCCTTCTGGATGAGGAGCCGTCATGTGATAGGCATCTGCGGACAGTCCGCTACCGATTAACTCAGCGTAGATAGTAGCCCCTCTAGCAAGTGCGTGTTCAAGTTCTTCTAAGACGATTGCACCTCCCCCTTCACCCAATACAAAACCATCTCTATCTTTGTCAAAAGGACGTGAGGCAGTTTCTGGTGTATCGTTTCGTTCAGAGAGTGCTCTTAAAGCGTTAAATCCGCCTATACCTGCTTCTGTAACCGTGGCTTCAGAACCTCCAGAAAGAATGATATCTGCTTTCCCTAAACGAATTAAATTAAAGGAATCGACGATGGCATTAGTAGCAGAAGCGCAAGCAGATACGGTACAGTAATTAGGACCTTTAAAACCATATTTGATAGAGATGTGCCCTGCGGCAATATCAGCAATCATTTTAGGAATAAAGAAGGGATTAAAACGAGGTGTACCATCACCTCTGGCGAAATCTATCACTTCCATTTGAAGTGAACGTAACCCGCCTATACCCGATCCCCAAATGACACCTACTCGCCTTTCATTGAGTTGATCTACCTTAAGTTGCGCATCTTGCACCGCTTGTTCAGCGACTGCCAACGCAAAATGAGAAAATAGATCCATTTTACGCGCTTCTTTGCGCTCTAAATATTGTAAAACATCAAAGTCTTTGACTTCGCAAGCAAATTGCGTTTTGAATTTACTTGCGTCGAATCGAGTAATGGGGCGAGCACCACTCACCCCATTCACCAATCCGTTCCAATAGTCTTGAACCGTATTGCCAATAGGTGTAATAGCACCCATCCCAGTAATAACAACTCTTTTTAGGTTCATTTACGAGTGTTTAAATGTAAAATAGGAAGTTTTACTTGACGATTATTTTACGTTTGACTCTAAGTAGGCAACAGCTTGACCAACCGTAGCGATTTGCTCTGCTTGGTCGTCTGGAATAGAGATATTAAATTCTTTTTCAAACTCCATAATTAATTCCACCGTATCTAAAGAATCGGCACCCAAGTCATTGGCAAAGCTCGCCTCAGGCGTCACCTCAGAGGCTTCCACACCGAGTTTTTCAACGATGATGTTTTTAACTTTTTCTGAAATTTCTGACATTGTTGTTTAAAAATTTAGTAAAACACAGTGCAAATAAAGACATTTCTCTAGTTATTGTCAAACTATTTATCTCAATTTCTCAGAAACCTGTTTGTATCAATTCTGCTCTTTACGCCTCAAAGATTTAGCACTTGAAAACAATATAATAGGCATAAAAAATACCCTTCATATATCTCATAAAGGGTATTTTAAGCAGTGTACAAAAAGGGATGATTACTTACTTTTCTTTGCAGCAAATTCCTCTTTGATTGCCTCAATATCTATGTTTTTAACCACAGGTTTGCTGTTCAAACGCTTGATTCTAATCTTTCTCGCCTTTGCACGTGCTATATTTTTCATGTGCTTTCTTTTCAGTCGGGTTACGGCCATGATCGCTTTCTAAATTTATGTAATGAAGTGATTACTTTTAATAGTCGGCAAATATAACCTTTTTTGTGTAAAATGCCAAGTAATGAGCTAGATTATCCTTCTAAAGGCAAAAAGTAAATTTACTTCAGCACAGCATCCCATTAAATTTCTTGTATTTTTGCGGTAAGCATACTTTTATAAACGTGACGCATTTATGGCTAAACCAAAACCTTCTTTAGCGAAAGGTACACGCGACTACACGCCTTCTATGATGGTAAGGCGGTACTACATCATAGATACCATCAAAGAAACCTTTCAGCGCTATGGTTTTTTACCTCTTGAAACGCCCTCCTTAGAGAACCTCTCTGTATTGTTGGGAAAGTACGGGGAAGAGGGTGATCAACTGTTATTTAGAATTCTAAATTCTGGTGATTTCTTGAAGAAAACACGGGCTGATGATTTTCAAAAAGGTTATAAACACCTTTCGTCTAAAATAGCTGAAAAGGGCTTACGCTACGATCTGACTGTTCCTTTTGCACGTTTTGTTGTAATGCACCAACACGACCTCGCAATGCCTTTTAAGCGTTACCAAATACAGCCTGTTTGGCGTGGCGATTCTCCACAAAGAGGTCGTTACCGAGAGTTTTACCAATGTGATGCAGATGTAGTAGGGACAGGTTCACTTCTTTGTGAAGCAGAGATTATATTGATGATAAACCGAGTGTTGCAAAAACTACGTTTACCGCCGTATACCATCAAACTGAATAATCGAAAGATACTAACAGGTATTGCAGAGCAAATAGGAGCCAAAGGCAAAGAAGGTGCGCTTTGTGTAGCGATTGATAAGCTTGATAAAATAGGAAGAGAAGGCGTAACGGAAGAGCTTCAAACGCGTGGTTTCACGGATACTGCTATCAGGCAGCTAGCCCCTATTTTTGACTTTCAAGGTACATTAACTGAAAAACTTACCTTGCTAGAAGATTTTTTAGGTGATTCTACAGATGGACAGCAAGGCCTCACAGAACTCAAACAAGTATTTACTTATTTAGAAGCTTATACAGGTAAGCCTGCCGATCAGGCTAATCTAGCCTTCGATGTCACACTGGCGAGAGGGCTTTCTTATTACACAGGTGCTATCTTCGAGGTAAAAGTACACGATACCACCATTGGTAGTATTAGTGGAGGAGGGCGCTATGATAACTTGACGGGTGCCTTCGGCTTACCTGATGTTACAGGGGTAGGCTTCTCATTTGGGCTAGACCGTATTTATGATGTTATGGAAGAGTTCGCGCTGTTTCCAGAGCATACCGAAACGACTACCCAACTATTATTTACGAACTTTGATGCTACTGCAGAAAAGTATTTATTGCCCATACTTGAAGCTGTGAGAGCAGTAGGAATTAACGCTGAGATTTACCCAAGTGCAGTAAAGTTAGACAAACAATTGAAGTATGCCAATAGGAAGGGCGTACCCTACGTGGTGTTGGTAGGTTCTGAAGAGATGGCTACCCAAACTTTTACACTAAAGAACATGGAGGCACGTACCCAAGAAACAGTAGACCTGCCAACGCTAATCACTACAGTAAAAGAGATGCGCTAAAGTAGATAAAAAGATAGTAAAAATTTCTTGAGAAACCCTCCTATAAAAGTTATACTAGTTCGCAGTAGAGGTAAACATTAAGCGTTGCTTCTTACTGCTCTGTGATCATAATAGCTATGTGTCTCCTCAATGTTTCTTGATTACTCATTAGAGAAGTATTCCTTAACTTTCTTCCTCACGTAGCTTGTAAGTAGGGCATAAAAATGTTTCTTGTACGAGATCGTGTGTATCTTTTTGGATGAGTCCTATTAGGTCTTGCTCATTTTTAACGTGGTTGTAGAGGGAAGGGCGCTTTTTAAAACAGAGCATATTGCCAAAGAGCGTCTCTTGTTGCGGATGATAGCTAGAGAATGCGCAGGTAAAGCAGCATTTCAGGCGGTATGCCTCTGGAATTTGCAAATGGAGTTCATCAAATGCTTGCCTAAAAGAGGGGCTACCTGTTTTGGTTCTGTAAAGGTAATTATCAAAGTAAAGGGCTACATAGAGGGCAATTTTAGGCTTTTCAGGTTGTTTAGCGGTAGGGCTACCTACTCGTATTTTTATCTCTAGTGGATGGGTTTGGACACTATAGTTATAGGTATCGATAATGTCTATGGGTACTTGGTAGAAAAGAGAAAAGTTAGATAAGTGGCCTTGATAAAACGTAAAAGAAGTCCGTACTTCCTCGGTAAGTGAATGAGCAGGTTGCATGGTATGATGGGCAGCACCCTCAAACGTTGCTCCTCGAATTTGCATAGAAAGCATCGTGAAGTCGTTGTAAAGCTTCGTTTTAATAAGCCCTTGTTGGTCTTGGTATACAGCAGGGTAGCTTTGCATAGTAGCAGTATGCTAGTTTAATGTGTATTAGGAATCACAAAAATAACGTGTGTGCCTTCGCTTAATTTGGAGCGGATAAATATTTTCCCACCTAGTTTTTCGACAGTCTCCTTTACTATGTAAAGACCCAAACCAGAGCCAGATTGTTTTTCAGTAGCTCTGTAGAACATTTCGAATATCTTGTCAAGATGCTCTTCACCAATTCCTTGGCCATTATCGACTACCTCAATTGTGGCTTCTTTTTTAGTAATACGCGCCTTGACTTTAATGATTGCTTGTGGTTGATGCATATTGGCGTATCGGATAGCATTGGAGATGAGATTGTTCAGAATAATAACCAGTCGATTACGATCAGAGTAAAAGGGAACAGGTTGGCTTACCTGTACTTGTTTCTGTACATCGTGGGCATTGACCATATAAGTATGTTGTTCAAAAACCGAAGCGATGATCGTTTCTAGGTCAATCTCCTCTTTGAGTACTTTTGTACGTGCATTACGAGAATAATCTAGAATCTCTTGGATAAAATTATCGAGTTTTTTTATACTTCTTTCCTGTAAATCGAGGTACTTGTGAATCTCATCGACGTCTTCACTAAGCTTAGAAACGGCAATGAGGCCTAATACGGAAGCAATAGGCGCTCTTAGGTCGTGAGAGGCGCTATAGACGAAACGGTCTAACTCCGCATTGATTTTCCGAAGCTCTTCATTACTCTTAGAGAGGTTTCGATTGGTTTCCCTCAGTTGCTCTTCTCGTTGGGCTAGTTCTGTATTGAGCAATAATTCTTTTTCTAAAGCATTACGTAATTGTTCCTCATAGAGTTTTCGCTCATGGATATCCAAGTTGATGCCTGAAAAGGCATATACTACTCCCGATTCATCAAAAAGAGGCTTTCCCTTCGCTAAAACCCACTTGTAGGTATTATTCGGTTGCAGTTGTCTTAACTCAAGTGTATAAGCTTTCTTGAGTGCAATGGCATTTTTGACCGTATTTTCTAGGAGATTTCGATCGTTAGGATGAATATATTGCCTAAATGCAATTAGGTCTTGAGGCGGTGAGGCATCTGCTGACAACCCAAAAGATAAAAAGACTTGCTTCGACCACTCGATACGTTCTGTACGTAAGTCTACATACCAACTACCTAGCTTAGCAAACTCTTGTGCTTCCTCAAGCGCTTTGTAAGCAGCGCGTAAGGCTTCCCCTGCTTGCTTTTGCTCACCAATATCTTCATAGATGAGTACTACATTCTTGATGTTGCTTTGCGTATCTTTAATTGCATAAGCAAAGGCTCTTAGCCAGAGTCTTCTTTCTTCTCTTCCTTTACACTTAAGGCTATATTGAAAATCAGGTATTTCGACGGCTTTTCCAGTAAAGGCTGCGCGAATATGAGAGAGGACTTGTAGATTTTCGAGTTGCTGGTCTTCTAAAATACAGTAGTTTTTAATATCTGCTATGGTGCGGCCGGTAAGCTTCGCGTGCGTTTTATTCATACTAATTGGATACCCCTCGGTATTAAAATCTTGTACCCCAATAGGTGACTGCTCAATGAGTAGACTGAGTAGCTCCTGCGTTTCTTGCATAAGCTCCAAGGTCTGCTGAAGGCGTTGCTCGCTTTGTGCTAGCGCTTCATTTAGTTTCTTCTCATCATCCAGGGCTAGCAGAATTTTTTCTTCGGCCAAGGTTTGGTTCGTCACGTTGCGCGTATAAATAACAATTGCTTGTACTGTGGTGTCTTTTAATAAGTTCTGCGCTTTCATTTCTACCCAGTGGGAAGATTGGTTTCCTTTTACAACCCTACACGTCCCTCTGAATACCCTTTGGGTAGTGGAGAGTACTTCGCTAAAAAGCTTTTGCATAAAATCTACATCATCCTGATGAATAAGCGTAGAGAAAGGCTGATCGAGTAAGGCGTCTGCTGGGTAGCTAAACTGCTTGTCGCAGGAAGGGCTTGCGTAGAGTATGCTTCCTTGCTCATCTAGTAAAAATACCGTATCATCGAGATTTTCGATAAGTGCTCGAAAGCGTTGTTGCTGTAGAAGATGGTTGGGCTCAGTAGGTAAAGAAGTCGTGTCAGATGAGTTAGCTATTTTAACACTGATATGAAGCACCTCTTCTGCTTCCTGAGCTTCATTAAATATAGGAATGATTGTCTTGGCCATACGGCAAGCTTTACCCTGTTTGGTTTGTTCAATCATCTCTCCCTGCCAAACTTCCCCTTGTATCACTGAGGGCCAAAATGAGGTATAACTTAATACCTCTGGATGGGCTGCCAAGAGGCAACTCATAGGTTTACCTACCAAGGCTTGTTTTGTGTAGCCTAAGTACTCACAGTAGGCAGCACTTATAGAGGTAATAATTCCTTGTGTATTGGTAGTAGAGACAAGACTGCTTTGTTCGAGTACATATCTGAACTTATCAAAATCAGTCCTTTGCATAGAAAAATGTTATAAGTAATTGATAATAAAAGATAGTATTTTATTTTTACTTTTAAAATCAGCCTTTGGTTCAATTTATTTTTTCTTTGACAGCGTCGCTCGTTGTTGTACCTTAATAGGAAACGACCTCACCACTGGGATATCTTCTTCAGGGCGATTACCAGTAGTTCTTATAACCTTTGTACCAGAAGAGTAGATGGTAGAGATAATCGCTTGGCGATCTGCTTGTAATTCGTAAGAAGAGGTCAATAAGTTACCCATTACCTCAAATTGACTTATAAAAGTATGGTTTATCAGGTAGGTATCCAAGAGAATACCGTTTTTCTCATCCATTACATAGTGCCCTTTACTAACATCTACTTCTTGAAGTACGTAGTGTCGAGGAGACTGATTGTACAAAATTGAGAAGCGATAGTAGCCTGTAGAATCAGTAGGGTAGATTTGTAGTTCCATAGGTATCTTTTGTATCTTACCTTCTGGAGTAGTAATCTGTAAGTCACCTTGCCAGGTACCATACCAATCAACCAGAGGGTTGCTTTCTTGTGCGTAAGCAACGTAGTTATTGGTTGTCCAGCAAGCGATCAAGGTCAGATATATAATAAGCCGCATTTACTCTTCTATCGTAATTTCGTTGATTTCTTCTATTTCTAGCGCAGTAAAGAGTCTTTCCCAGTAGACCATCACGTGAGGGTTATTTTCTTCAGTAGAGCTCAGTGGAGAGAACGGAAGAATATAGTAGACCTCTGCTGCTTCGATGTCTACGTCACTAAAATTCTGGGCGTCCTTTGCTGCCCACTCTCTTGCTTGCTCAGCCGAACTAGGCGGGGAGACATGGAAGTCTCGTTTTTCTGCCCCTTGCATGCTCTCTACCATGTCACTAAAGTAATAGACTTTCAGGATGGTATCGTCTTCTTTTTTACTGTTTTTTTTATCAATAATAGGGATTGTGGCCCAAATATCAGTTTGGGTTTTTGTATCGCTTTCATTCACTTCACTAAGGGCCTGTAAGCATTTTTTTACCATTCTGAGTTTGTCCTTTTTAAGTGCCATCGCATAGTCATTTTTAATGCGCTCCACATCAGTAGGGTTCATTTGTGTAGTATCGCCTAGACTCGCCTTGGCTTTAGTAGAAAATACTTTCGCCTGAGCAGTATTTTCATGAATAAAATAGACTTCTATTTGGTCATCTTTCTGATGGACATTCTCTTGTACTACTTGCTTGATAATTTGTTCGTACTTTTTAAGCCCGTAGCCATCGCTCATATCAAAGCTGACGGTTTTGTCTATAAAAATAAGTGAATGTATGCTAGGTTTAGGCGGAGGAGGAGTAGCAGGTTGCTTTTCAGGAGAGCCACATTGGCTCATAGCAAAGCCTGCTAGTATCCAAAAAATACCTTGTAAAAGGGCTGGGTATTTAAAAGTGCTCATACGCAATAAGGGCCATTTTAATGGGCTATCTTAGTCTTTTGTTGGTTTTATTAACTTTATCTTTCAGCTTGCTACTAAAAAAGTCGCTATCGTCTACCTCTGTCGCTTCAGTATTTTCTTCTTGATTGGCTTTTTCCGGAGTAACTTTCTGGGTAGTAACTTTTGCTTCTGGGGTAGTAGTGGTATCTTCTTGCTTGTCTTCTTTAGAAGTGTTGATCAGATCGTCAACGACGATTTCCTCAATAGGAATACTAGCCTTTTCTTTCTCTTTCTCTTTCTTCTTGCGATTGAGGGCAGCTTGCCTTAGCTTTTGTTCTTTTAGTTGTTGTGCCTTTTTCTTTGCTTCCCTTTGTCGTTTATCGAGTAGTGCTTGCTTAACAGCCAGTAGCTCTTCTCTTGAGTATTCTTCTTCTTCTTTTTGTGCCTCTAAGACCTCCTCAATTTCTTCTGCCCAGTGTGCGCCACGTTCATAACCGTCTGTAAACAGGAATATCTTGCTCTCTAGTTTCTTAGTTTGTAATTCTTTATGAAGGGCTAAGAGGGTATCTTGTAAGGTACGTTTCTGTTCTTTTAGTTCGTCAACAGGGGTGAGAGCATCTACTTCCTGTTGTTTTACGGCTAGTTTTGCTGCCTGCTCACTTAACTCTTTCTCAATTTCTTCAATAATGCGCAAAGCTGGAATCTTTTGTTTACCAAGTTTACGAAGTGCCATGGGAATCTGGAACCAAATACGTGTATAAGCCACCAGTATGGGAAAGCTAATACCCAAACAAACTGCTCCTGCTACGGCGAACATAATACCAGATAAAATAAATGAATAAAGCCCTGCATCACTATCAACCAATTGCTGGCTTAGCTCCTTTGCTTTCTCACTTTCGCGTTCTATTTCTGCCAGTGTTTCCTCATCTAGCTCATCTGCTTGTAAGGTATTAATGGTTTGGTTAATATTTTCTTTGATTTTGTCTGTCTTGTAAGCTTCATACCTGAAAAGCCCTAGAATAAATAAGGTAGCTACGGCAAAACCTACTATGAAGATTTTGAAGATAATATAGATAGACTTAGCAAGTCGATTGCCTTGTATGTAAGGGATTTCGATAAGCCGATCGTAAGCAGGCTTTAATAATACAGATACCATGGCTAGCCCTACGGCGAAGCTCCAGGCTTCCATATTATTTTTAATATTGAGGGCATAGGCAACAATCTCATGAGAGATGATTAAATCGCCCAAAATGAAGATAAAACCAGCAATTAAAAAAAGAATACCTGCTAGGAAAGAATGCTTGGTACGTAGATTTTGCTTTTCTTGGATGTAGGCTTCTTCATCTCTTGAGATTTGATAGAAGACTTCAGAGCGACGTGCTTGTATTTGTTGTTGGTATTGAAAAGCGTGCTCGATATGCTTAAGTTCCTCAAAAAGTGCTTTGTGTGCTACTTGATTAGTGGCTATTTCCTCTTCTACTTCAGTAAGGTGTGCTTGTTGTACTTCTATTTCTTGTTGAATACTTTCCTGTTGGGAAATCTCAGATAAAAAGCCTTCATAATGCTCTTTAGGAAGCTGATGGTACCCATTCCAAAAACCTTTTAGGTAGTCATCATTTAACTTCTCCAACCCTTGAAAGTGTTGGCGGGAGAGGGTTCTTACATAGTCATAGGGAATATGATAAGAAGTATTCGTCATAGACAAGCAAGATATTTAAAAAAACTTATATTTTAAAATGAAATCTTCAAACACTCAAGGCTGATATAGTAGAAGAAATTCCTACCACTACCACCTGCAAGATACGAATTATGTACGAAAATATGCCCTTCTAGTTGCCCCTAAAGCTTAAGTTGTATAAATTTTTTGCAAAAAAAGTAATAGCTTCCTTACTTTTTTTGCTTGTTTTCTACTTTTACTTCTTGTCCATTTTCCAGCTTTTTTGAGATCATTGAGAAGGGGCCTGCCACAACAATTTCTCCTTTTTTCAAGCCAGAGATAATCTCAATGTTATTGAAATCGGCGATACCCGTTTCTACCGCTCTAAGGGTTACTTTCTGGTTTTTCTTATTATAGACAAATACTACCTTGACGCGATCATCCTTTTCGCTGGTCTCCTCTTTTTGTGCTACTTGCTTGGTTCTTTTTTTCTTAGAAGAAGTCGTCTCCATTTCTTCTGGTAGCTTGGCTGTCACGGCCGAAATAGGAACACTAAGGATGTTTTGCTTGCTTTCAGTGATAATGTCAACGCTGGCAGTCATACCAGGTCGAAAAGGAAAGGGGTTATTCGTTTGCTCGATCAGGTCTTTATAAGAACTTGGTAAGATGCGTACTTTTACCTCAAATTCTGTCACAGCATCTGCCGATAGGGCATCTGTAGCGGTGTTGGCAATAGAGGTAACTACTCCTTTAAATGGCTTATCTCTTGAGGCATAGGCATCTACTTCTACCAAGGCTGTATCTCCTAGGGAAATTCGTACCACGTCGTTTTCGTTTACATCAACAATCACCTCCATATCGTTTAAGTTGGCGATGCGTAAGAGCTCCGTACCTGCCATTTGGGCGGTTCCTACCACTCGTTCTCCTAGTTCCACCGACAATTTAGAAACGATACCACCCATAGGTGCATAAATAGAAGTACGAGAGAGATTGTCGATCGTCTCATTTACACTGGCCTGCGCACTTTGTACTGTAAACTGTGAGGCTACTACATTTTGGCGGGCTGATTGTAACTCCTGTTGGGCTACGCGATAATCGGCCAAAATCTGATCATACTCTGCCTGAGAAATGAACTTTTGCTCGAAAAGCTCTTTGTTACGGTCATAGTTAGCTTTGGCTCTTACCAACTGTGCTTCTGCCTGTGATACCCTCGCTCTAGATTGGGCCAAATTGGCACGATTGGTATTCAAGGTGGCCTCTGCGCGTTGCACAGCTACTTGATAATTATCTGGTCGGATTAGTAGTAGCAATTCCCCTTTTTCTACAGAGTCACCTTCATTGATAGGAAGTTTTGTGATTTCACCAGATACATCTGGGCTTAAAACCACTTCTACTTCTGGTTGTATTTTACCTGAAGCACTTACTTTTTCGGTAATATCAGCTTGCTGTACGGTAGCAATTTCAACGGTGGGTTGTTGCTTACCACCAATCCAACCGAGTCGCCTACCAACCACAGCGAAAATAATTAAAAAAACAACAGCCCCTACCAAGTAGAGGACGATACGATTTGACTTTTTCTTAGCCATGTGTATAAATCAAGGTTTAAAGTATAGTAATTAGGCTTTCAAGGAAACTCCTTTTTAAATAAGTAAGCGTTTGAGTTGGTTTGTTACAAACAAATAAAAAAATCTGAAGGCTTTCTTCAGATTTTTATCGAATGAACTATTCTATGTATTAAACCGACTAGAAGTCTAAAGGTTTATTGACGTAGAAGTCTAGTACCTTTATACGGAAGGCATAGTCGTATTTTGCACGAATAAGATCGGCGCGCGCACGATCTAAGTTGATTTTAGCCAGATTGAAATCTACACTGTTAGCCGCACCTACATTAAACCTTGTTTCGGTAGTTTCATAAGCGAGTTGTAACGATTCTACCTGTCTTTCACGAGCATCATAAGTAGTAGCGGCTACACGCATATCGTTATAGGCTTGCTCAATATCTTGGCGTAGTTGGATGCGCACGTTCTCTGATTGGTATTCGGCTATTTTTTTGTTGATCTTGGCTTGGGTTACATTGTTACGTATCTGACCAGCATTGTAGATGGGTACTGTTAAAGTAAGTCCTACCGAAGATTGTAAATTGAAATCAAGTTGATTAAAGAAACCGTTATCTACGTTTTCTCCATTGGGTATTTGTTGGCTAGTAAACACAGTATCAGAGGGATTACTACCTAGGAAGCCAATAGGAGTGATGACAGTAGAGAAAGTACCATCTGGATCAAGGATTTGAGTAGGTGCGGCACTTGAATAAAGTGTAGAAACGCTAGCATTTAGGGATAAACTAGGAATTCGATTCCCATTGGCACTGTTTACGGCATATTCACTACTTTTGATACGTAGGTCAGCACTTTGTACATTGTATTGTTCTCCTACTGCTTCTCTGTAAATAGCTTGTGGAGACTCACTAGCATAAGGATTATCAATTTGGGCTACGTCTACCTGTATTACCTCAAAATCTTGTTGTACGGGTAAGTTCATCAGTTGCATCAAATTGACCTTCGCGATGCTTAGTTGGTTTCGTGCTGTGGTTACTGAAATCTCATCATTAGCCAATTGTGCCTTTAGGTCGATCACTTCATTTTCTGCGATGCTTCCCGCTTCAAAGAGTTTTTGGGTGCGTTCTAGCTGTCCTTTAGTAGCCAATACTTGGTTCTGAGAGGCATTCAATAATTCTTGGTTGAGCAATACCTGTAAATAAGCGGTAGCGATATTAAGGGAAATATCCCTTTTAGATTGCTCTACATCGAGCTGGTCGGCTTGGAAGTTAGTTTCGTTTTGTCTAATCGTATTGGTTTGATTAAAACCATTAAAAAGTACCCAGTTAGCATTCAAACCTAGTCTAGTTGAATTAATTGTTTCAGTTAAAGGTTCATTTGTGAAAGGATCAATGGAACGTCCACTTGCAATACTCTGTGTTGCACTTCCTGTAACGGTAGGCAACCTACCTTCTCTAGACTGTTGGAAAGTACTCTGACTGCTTTGTACTTGTAGTTGGCTTTGTTTGATCGTAAGGTTATTTTCTATGCCGTAATCAATGCATTCTTTTAAGCTCCATTGGTTTTTATCAGGTGCTTGTTGTGCAGTAGCCATTGAAAGCGTACAAAGACACAAACCTAATAGGTAGGCTTTAAGGTGGATTAATTTCATACGAAATCTATTTGTTTGAAGGTTTAAAGGACGATTTTGATAAGAATTCTCTTGCATAATGTAGTATGTGTAGCAAAGTTTGATGAATCATTACAGGTTTATAAAAAATAGAGGGCAGGCTATAAGTCTATATCTGGTAAATAAATGACTTCTTTTACCCACTTTAAGTGCTTAAGATATTCTAGCGTAAGTGGTGTAATGCCAGAGTCCATCTCATAAAACTGACAAGCTAGGTCATTTTTTCCCTTTCGCGAAACGGTCATAGAGGCGATATTACAGTCATCGTGGGCTAGTACATCAGAGATAAAAGCAATGCTTCCTTTTACGTCGTCAGCCAGTACAATAAGTGTGTGAGAAGAGGCGGAGAAGTCAGCCCTAAAGCCATTGTACGAGGCAATATTGATGAGCCCGCCTCCTTTGCTTTCACCCACCACCTCAATGCTACGGTCTGGTGTCATCAGCGCCAGCTTAACGGTATTAGGATGAAGTGCTGAGGCATTACCTACTGCCTTGAATGTATATTGTAAGGTGGCTTGCTTGGCTTCTTCAAAAGCGTGTTTAATACGTTTGTCATCTGTTTTGAAATCCAACAAACCAGCAATAATCGCCTTATCACTGCCGTGCCCTTCGTAGGTACGGGCGAAAGAATTATAAAAGGTGATGCTCGCTTCTTGGGGCAGTTGACCAAGCAGCTTTCGTGCTACTCTACCAATTCTCACTACGCCTGCCGTATGTGAACTGGAGGGCCCAATCATCACAGGACCAATCATATCGAATATACTACTACGCTCACTCATATACCAACCAATATTTGAAACATATAATAAGCTTTAGACTTTCTGTGCAAGTAGCGCACTTATTAGGAATATCCGCTACCGTTCGCTAATTTTCTTGTAACTCTTTTTTTAGACAACCCTCTTTTGGAAAAGGTTGCGTATAGGTTTCCAATCTCAATACCAGAGTGATCAAATACCCTCTGAGAGACCATTTTACCCGTGTTTAAGAAAATCTATGTTTTGAAAACGTTCAGTAATGAACAAAAGTGTGTCACAGTAAAACAATTTTAGGAGATGATCTATTTTGAGAATCGCTTTTATGACCAAGCAGCGCTGCCACTTTCTACCAATAATAGAGGGTGGCTGTATGGTGACGGCTTTTTTGAAACGATGATAGCGGATAAGCAGCAGATTCGTTTTTGGACAAGCCACTGGGCGCGTTTTACACAGGCTGTAGAAGCTTTTCAGTTGGCGCAGCCCCCTCAGGTAACGTCTGACTACGTACACGACATTATCCAACAAATGATTAGACGAACTGCGCCATCAACTCTGTATCGTGTCAAATGGATGGTCTGGCGTGCTGAGGGCGGTCGTTATACGCCTCAACAACATCAACTTCAATATATGTTGATGAGTGAGCCCACCACGTATCAGTTACAGCCTATCAGAAGTGCTATGGCATACCGTGATATGCCTCTTTGTTACACACCCGTCTCTGCTTTCAAAACCCTGAGTGCACTGTCTTATGTAATGGCTGGCATGTTCAAAGCACAAGCAGACGTAGACGAGGTAATCCTATTTGACACTAATGGATATGTAAGTGAGTGCCTTGCGTCAAATATTTTTTGGCTGAAAGAGAATACTTTGTATACGCCTGCGCCAGAAGCAGGTTGTGTAGTAGGGGTGATGCGCCACCAAATCATCCAGTGGGCTGCCCAAAATAACTTACATTGTCAAGAAGGACTTTTCACTTGGGAGCAACTGCTTAGTGCTGAGGCTGTGTTCGTAAGTAATGTGAGTGGTATAAGAGCAGTATTGCAGATAGCAACTAAGTCTTATGCATTACATCCTTTAGTAGATCGCCTACAGGCAGATTTATGTGCTGTATCACAGTAATTCTCTTAAAATTTTCGTTCTGATTGGTGCGCCAAGAGTTAGATAAGGTGGCCAATAGCGAAGGTTTTTTTAAGGAATGAAAAGTGAATATTGTCTCTTGAATAGATACCTCTAAAGTATTTTTATATTTCTTCTTGAAATTGAAACTTTAAATAGTTGATTGTAAAGCCTTTTGCCTCAAAAGCTTTTTCGTACTTTGTTTTAATGCCGTGGTGTGCTGCTGCTAGCAGAGAGCTGTACAAGTCTCTTGTGAAGGTCAAGTTTTTAATGGGTTGCTTTTGGAGTACTTCTAGGGTGTAGTCAAACAGACCTGAATTATCTGTTTTGAGGTGTACATAACCATCTGCGGAGAGTAATTGCTTATACATCGCTAAAAACCGAGGGTGTGTTAAGCGCCTCTTCGCGTCTTTGTTTCTAGGGCGTGGGTCAGGGTGGATAATCCAAATACTCTGTATTTCGTTGGGTGAGAAGAAATGATCAAGGTTTTGGATGTAAGTGCGCAAAAAAGCTACATTGGTAAGGCCTTGTTCTAGGGCTATACTACTTCCTTTCCAAATGCGTGCTCCTTTGATATCTACCCCAATAAAATTCTTTTCTGGGTAAATAGCTGCTAAACCTACTGTATATTCTCCTCTACCACAGGCCAATTCAAGCACTAGTGGGTTGGTATTCCCAAAATGCTCTGCTTGCCAATTCCCTTTACAGTTTTCAAAAAAAGGCTTTCCTTCCTCAATTACATTGTGTTGGAGCGCATTGTCTGTAAAACGTACTAGCTTTTTTCTTCCCATAATCAAAAAATTACCTACAACTGGGTTTCATAAAAAGCCATGTTACCCATCTTATCCCATACACGTAATACAAACGTACCTTTTAACGGTTGAGGATAGGCAGGATCAGTCCAAATAAGGTTCGCTTTCGATTCGTGCTGCATCAGGATAAACCGTCCGTTAAGGGTAGCTTTGAAGCGGCGAATACCAGCCAAACCATCGGCAATTGAGAAGCTACATCGCTTAGTAGATTTACTACGTAGTACAATACGAGGCGGCGTTACATCCTTACGAATTTTAAAATTACCCAAATACCTAGTTTGAAAGGTAACGGTGCTATCCGTCCAAGTAGTAGGTAAGTGGCGACCACTCTGGTAATAAACTGCCCATCGATCTCTATCTTGAAAGGATAACCCCGCTTTCTTATAATGATAAATCACCTCGATACTTCTAGCCAAAGGGGTGGTGGCCTCACCAATCTGTAAATTATACCTGTTGGCTTGTATCTTCATAGCAGTGGTATCAAAGAGCGCATCATTGGCAAATAATATATTGAAGAAAGTATCTCGATAGCCGTACACTGTGTTAGAGGGAATCAAGCGGTATTTATCTAAGCGTAAATTCGCTTCACCTACACGAACAGCATCAGGTAAACCTTGGTTAATATCCCATAAGAAAACGGCTTGTTTTTTTTCCATGTAGGCCAAGGGAATGGGCTGCTGAATGCCATTGAAGTAAGCAGTTAAAGGCTGGTCAAGTTTTCGTAGCCCTTGTACTTTAAAGAGCAACGTCTCTTTATGTAGGATTGGTGTGATGCGTGGTTAGCTAGGACTGTAATCAGGTACAAACTGCGCTTTGGGTGGGGCTACCCCTTTTACTTTAAAAGCCACCGTACTGACATTCCCATGGACATCGTGCGCCTCTATCAATATATCGTACAGTTGCCCTGCCTTTACCCGAAGCTTTCCTTGGTTTTTATGTTGGTAAATATCTAGATAGTTACCATCAGTACTGTACAGTTTTTGGTAACTGAGACGCGTTTTTTTATAAAAAGGATAATTGATATGAGCGTTCATAGCGTAGGCTTCGTCCATGGGGTAGTTGTTAATGTCATACTGGAAGAGCGTCTTTCCATCTACTTTGATCAAAGCTTTGGTAGTAGCGTAGGTATTGCTTGCTTGGTTGGCGATATCATAAGTGCGTAGTTCAAAACCAATAGCGCCATATGCTTGGATAGTAGGTATGGTATAGTGATTATTACCTTGCTTACGTGCCTGGTAGCGTTGCTCTTGGTACTTACCTGAAAGACGCGCCTCAGGAGAGAGCGGTACAATTCCTATATTTTGAATGATGGGTGCTAGACGATCTTGAACGAGGTTCTCGAAAAAGAGGAGTGGGTTGAGGGCGGCTTCGTTACCATTACGAATTTCATAGTGAAGATGCGCGCCAAAAGAAGCACCTGTGTTACCAACATAACCTAGAAGCTGTCCTTTCTTGATAGGTACTTCTTGAGGCTGTGGGTAGAGATCTACTTCAAAAGAGGTGGCTTCATATTGCTTTTTACGCACGTATTGTCCTATTGTACTACTAAAACGGCTCAAGTGTGCATAAACCGTAATGTGGTTAGTGGTTGGATGCGTAATGTATATCACATTCCCATAGCCATAAGTAGAGGCCTTGATTCGACCAATATAGCCATCGTAAGTAGCATAAACAGGCGTTCTACTGTCTCCCAAAACATCCAGCCCTGCGTGAAAATGATTGGGACGGATTTCGCCCATATTGCCCGTGAGGTACACAGGGGTGCTTATTGGAAACTGGTATTTATCTTTAAAATATTGCGGTGTCTGTGCAAAGAGAGGGATGGTGTGGATTACGAGTAAATAACAAATGAAAACCAGTTGTATAAATCGACTAGAAGCAAACGGCATAGAGCAAAGTAAATAGCACAAATAATTTGAGTAACGAATTTACATTTGTTCTTAAAAAAAGAAAAAGAATAGAGGAAAATATTCGTACTTAACCCTGTACATCGCCAACGGCGTAAATAGCACCCTCAGCTTTAGGAACACCACCTGCTTTTTCTAATGTGATGATGAACTGTGTAGGTTTACGTCTGCATTTTACCTCTTGTACTAGCCCCAAATCAAATACACCTGCATCCCATACAATGTCATCCTCTACTGCCCAGAGTTGGTATTGCTTACCAGCCGGAGGAGCGGGAAGGGAAGCTGTATAAATATACGCTTCTTCTTTAGATTTATCCCAATAAATAGTGGCTGTGGCCTTAGGGGCTAGTTCTTCTACACCCTGTAAGGTGATGATGGTATTGTTTGGATTTTTGAGAATAGCGATCTCTTCTTCCATTTCAGTAAACTGCGTATTTTGTACTTCTAAGCTGCGTGCCATGTCGTATTGCTCTGACCTAGCCAATGCTAAAGCCCTTTCGCTATCGCTCCATTGGTTATAGAGATAAATATTTAGTAAAAAGCTTAAGGCTAAAAGTATATAAGAAGCTGCTACCAAGAAGGGATTATAACGTTTCCCCAAGGGTGTTAAAGAAGCATCTCCCTGCGCCGAAAGCGACGGATCGTGATCGTCGGAGGAAGTAGTGGTTTGAGTAGCGAGTTGGTTAAGTACTTTCTCTTTTAAATGAGCAGGAGGTGCTACCTCAAACTGTGCTGCATAATGATCCATAGCCTCTTGCAGTTCAGTGAGTGCTTGTTTAATCTCAGGATGTGTGGCGGCTAGCTGTTCTATCTCTTCTGCCTCTTCCTCTGTAGCGATCCCCAACACATACAAACTAAGTATACCTGATTCTATGTAGTTTTTAACGTTCAATGTACTATCTAATTAATTCTTTCAAATGATTGAGTGCCGATCTTACTCTTGTTTTTACGGTACCTAGGGGAATCTCTAACTCCTTGGCAACTTCTGACTGTGTATACCCCTTAAAGTATATAAGATCTATAATTATCTTGTGTTCTTCTTTCAGTCGCTCTACCCATCTACCCAAACCAATCGCATCCGTGCTTTGTTTTGTACTGAAGGAACCATGATCATGTAGTGTAGGTGTATCGTCTATTCCTCTATTTACCTCTTCTTGCTTATAAGACTTAGATCGTAATTTATCTATGGCTGTATTACGAGCAATATTAATAATCCATGTGTATAGTTTACCTTTTGTCGTGTTGTATTGTTCTATATTGTTCCATATTTTTACAAATACATCCTGCAAAATATCCTCTGAAAGCGCTTTATTATGCAGTACTTTCAAGATAACGCCATACAGCGCGCCACTATAATTATCATACAATAGTTCAAATGCTTTGGGATCTTTACGTTTCAGTAAACTCACCAAATTAGCCTCATCCATATGTTGTAATGTATTCAAAACAAGCTTAAAAAATTAGATAGGCCCCTAAATTAAACAACCTGACAACGGTAAACAAGGCTTTAGTAAAATACTTAAGGGAGTACTGAACCGCCTTTTTACAAAGCAACTTCTAAAGTATATATACGAAGTAGAAGGAGTATTGGATTGCACAGAGGTGTTATTCGCTTGGCAAGCGAGTGGGGGCCTCTTGACCTTTTACGATGCTTTTTATAGCGATAGGAATAGCCTCGATCACGGTCGTCATATTAGTGATATCAAGCGTATTTACTTCATCATCTACCGTATGATAGTAGGGGTCTTCATCGATGGGGGCAGTAGAGAGAGTATGAGCAGGTACGCCTAGACGTGCCAAGGTAGCGTTATCTGATCTGTAGAATAGGTTTTGGTTTGGGTAAGGATCAGGATGGAGTTGGAAGTCGTGGCCTTCTAAGTTTTTCTGTAGAAGCTCTCCTAAGTTCGACATAGAAAAACCCGTTAGGAAAGCGCTTTTCTGCCCAAAGGTAGCTAGCTTACCAATCATCTCAAAATTAAGCATAGTGATCACCTTTTCAGGATTCACTTGTTGTGCAAAATACTGAGAGCCATATCCGCCGATTTCTTCAGCAGTAAAGGCTACAAATACTAGGGTACACTCATTTTCTTTGGTTTGGGCATAATGCTTTGCCAAGGCAATCACGGCTGTGGTGCCAGAAGCATCATCGTCAGCGCCGTTAGCGATACGATCCCCATTGACAGCTTGCGATTGTATGCCTATATGGTCATAATGGGCAGAAAAAATGATGAAGTCTTTAGGTTTACTTTTTCCTTCCAATAGCCCCACCACGTTTTGTAGGTTACGCTTCTTAAGCGTATTAGTAGCTGTAACTTGTAATGTCTTGATAGGTGCTTTCTCCAAAAGAAACACCAAGGCACGCGAGGTAGATGAATCTCCCAGAGAGGTTTGGGTGCGTTGAAAAAAAGTACGGTACTTTTTAAAAGTAGCATGATGAACAGGGTCAACCAATACGACCCATTGCCCTGTAGTATCCTTAAAGGTATTGAAGCGTTGGCTAAAATTGTCCTGTGCGCTAATACGAAGTGTACGTACTGCTTCCAGCCGATCGACCTTGATGGTAGGTGTGTTGGCCACAATGAAGATTTCCTTATACTGACTAGGTTGATCGTTAATTTGTAATGCTTCTATCGTAACTTTATTTTCAATTAATTGAAAAGGCTGCTGAAAAGTACTAAGGTTATCAAAATAAGATAAACCAGCTTTACGAAACTCTTCGGCGATAAAGTCAGCCGCTTTTTTTGCACCAGGTGTGCCAGCCTCACGTCCTTCCATGTCGTCTGCTGCTAGGGTGGTGACAATACGTTCGATATCAGAAGGGGGCTGTGCTTGGGTACAGCCAAGCAACCCTACAAATAAAAGAGAAAAGCTTATTTTATACATAGGAGAAAGAAGTCAACTGAAAAGTATTTACTCAAAGATACGAAGGAAGCAGTATAGTAACAACTTACCTAGAAAGTGCCACTGATATTAACAAAGAAACCAGTTTCGGCTAAGGCATTGATACCGAAATCAAGCTGTATGACTAAATTGTAGAAAGAGACAATATCAAGCCCCATACCGGCTCCGTATAGCCATTGGTTGGCTAGCTGGTTATTAGTGACCTCTTGGAAGATATTATCCTCAATGTAACCAGCATCCGCATACATTCTGAAGTATACGGCCAGTGGAACCGTTTGGAACTCTTTGATGGGAATAAAACGGAGCGTCTTACGTAAATTCAGTAACTCCCACTTTAGGGCTCCTTGTCCTAATACGTAATGTTGCCCATCAATGACATAGAATTGGTACCCTCTGATGAAGTTATCTCCATAGCCAAGCCCCTGCGCTTGTGCATAAGGTTGCTTGTTTTGAAAAAGTAATCTACCTGTAAAACCTACCTCTCCAAATAGTTTTTGGGTTACAGGGAAGTAATGATCATACTCGGCCGTAAAAGTCAGCATATCAATATCAGACCTAGAAAACACACCGAACTTGGTGGAGGAAAACCGCGCAAAGTGCCCTTTTAAAGGGTAGTAGGTAACGTCTCTACGATCATAAAGAAACTCATACTTAGCGCGTAAAAACTGCTGTGTTTGCTTCCCATCTAAGTAGTAATTGGGATTTAGCCGAGCAATAGTATCAGCGATACTGTTATTTTCATAGCGTAGTTCTAAAAAGTGGAACTTATAAAAGCCATCTCGTCGCCTCAAACGGATCGACGTATAGAAGCGTTCACGTAAGACATCTTCAGAGCGAGGAACAAAGTCGAGCACATTGTCGAAGGTACGAAAAGCAATGGCTTTTTCTTCTGAGTAAGAAATTTTATACTCCAAGCCATAGAGTTGCTTTTTATCAAGATAAGGGAAGGTGTAAAAGAACTCATACTTCTCCGTAAAGCCTCGCTGTATCAAGGCTTCCACGGTTTCGTTTCTCCCACGTACATTTCGCTTAACGAAGCGTATGCCGTAGTTTGTACGACTCAGATCTGCTCCTCTATCGCGCCACCACTCGTTAAAGTTCCGATCGGCTAGCTCAAAAACAATCACTGGAAATAGATACCAACGCTCTTTGAGCAGAAATTTTATCTCATAGTAAGGAGAGGGCGTTGTGATGGCTAACTGTACATCTACTGTGATAAATAAATCAGTATTGAAAATCTTATTTTTTTCTAATAATAAACGCTCACGTAAGTCATCTGTAAGGAGTGTATCATTTTTTTTAATCCCTAACTCTCTTCTTAAAATAACCTCCTTCGTTTTTTTATTCCCCACAAAGGAAATTTTATCAACAATGATGTAGGGAATAGAATCAGGAAGATAGGTTTCTTCCACATTGCTAAAGCCTGTTTGTTGAAAGGCTAACAATGGCAAGTTGACAAGAAGTAGGTAAGCTGTACCTATAATGATGTTTTTTAATTTCATAAATAAACCCGTTCCTACTGCACTTGACTGGTGGGAATAAAGTTAATCACAAAGATAAGTAGTTTAATGACGTTTCTATTAATTAATTCGTTATTATAATTTACAAATTATTACTAATAAGATGTATCATTTCTATAGATTGATACGTTTAACAAAGAATGGTAAACGCAGTGAACCTAGATATACCTTTGCCTTGTTCATTTTTTAGGTATAATGATGAATCTAAGTAAGTGGAATTATATTTTTTCGATAATTTTATTTGTACTGGTTGTACAAATAGGTTTTACTATTGTAGGAGAGGCTTGGCTTGAAACGCGTCCTTTTTATACCAGACTTTATCAAATTTGGCAAGTATTACTCCCACTACTGCTGATTGCTTATGCTTATTTTTTGTTTTTACAACAAAGAAGTAAATCAAAAGCACAGCTAAAGCGCTTTACCGCTTGGATGAATCTCTCAGAAGATGCCATCGTCGTTATTGATCGTCATTGGCAGGTGTTGTTGTGGAATGAGTGTTTCCAACGCCATTATGCCTCACACATTGCTTTACACAAGAATATACTGGCGCTTCTACCAACCACCTTTCTAGGAGACTGGCGCGACGCCTTGCAAGAAGCTTTTGATGGTCAAACAACGACGCTCACTATAACTCCCTCAGAGCAGCACCCTTTTGAAGAAGTGATTTTCTATCCTACACAACAACAAGTCGTCGTTTTGGTAAAAAGATGGGCTGCGACTCACCCAAGTAATCTCTTAGAAGAAATACAGCAACACAATGAAGAGTTAAAAGCGCAAGAAGAAGAACTGAGGCAGAACCTAGAAGAGTTACAAGCTACGCAAGATGAAATGCTTGTGTTACAAGAAGAATTAAGAGATAAAGAAGCCAATCTCGTGGCACTGATTGATAACCTAGACGACGCCATGGTTTCTGTAGACTTCAAATACAAGATATTAAGTATGAACCGGCCCTTCCAAGCGTATTATGAGGCCAAGGGGTTATCTGTACAAAGAGGTATGAATTACTTACGGCTCATCCCTGAAGCCCTCGTGGCACAGCGCAAAAAGTATGTCGATAAAGCTTTAGAAGGCAATAAGTTTACGGTTGATGAGCAAATAGAGGAGGCTTTTTTTGAACTACACTATAATCCTATCTACAGCCAAGATGGTGTGGTAATTGGCGTGGCGATTTTTGCACAAAATGTAACAAAGTTCAAAGAAAATGAGCGAGTGAAGCAAAAACTCATCAGCGAACTAGAAGCCCGTACCAAGGCGCTTAAAGACCGAGAGCGTAAACTAAAAATAAGCCTAGAGGAACTTCGTTTGTTGCAAAAAGAACTGCTCGATAAGAATGAAGAATTGACTACGAGAGAAGCAAGGGTGCGTTCTGTGATTGACAATGCGAGCGATGGCATAATGGCGATCGATAAAGATTATAACATTACACTCATTAATAAACTTTTACAAGACCAATATGGCGATAAGGGGATCGACATAGGTTGTAACGTCTTCACCCTGATTCCGCCAGAGCAGATTCCTCACTGGAAAGCAGTTTGTGACAAGGCTTTGAAGGGGGAAGTAGTTAATACGATCGATCAAATCCAAAATCGTTTTATTGAAGTGGCCTTGAGCCCTATTTACGATCGTGACAATATCATTGGTGTAGCGATTCTTACAAGAGACGTAAGCCGACAGGTAAGTACAGATAAAAGTCGTGTAAAGACCATTGACTTGATGAAGCGTATACAAGAGCGCGCCACCGATTTTAGTAAACAACAAGAAAGTGAAATTGACGATTATCGTAAAAAAGTAGAGCAACTCAAAAAAGAAATTCGTAATCTTAAATCTTAACTATCTCATTTTATCTTCGATTATTATGGTTATTCTTTGTATCACCCTCAGATGTAGTGATTTATCAATAAGTTGAAAAATGCCTTTATCTATAATATTTATGGCTAAGTTTTTAGTAAACTTTTAGCGATAATTTTTTGATGGAGGTACACATAATTCATATTTTAATGTAATTTTGCGTAGAAATAAGAATTTCTTGCTCATTTTATCAGCTTTATGAGTTACTCCTAAGGAATCTGAGAGGATATAATGAAAACTAAATAAAATTATGCACACTATTCATAAAACAAGTCGACGCATCGTTTTCTTCTCCATTATGTGGTTGACAATGCTATCTTGTCAAGATGCAAGGCAAGATTTCATTAAGCCCAGCCCTGTTGCCTTAGAGGCTATTGAGGTAGGTGCTACAAGCTTTATAGCCCGCTGGGAGCCAGTAGAAGGGGCTGTTGACTATCTACTAGATGTCTCTGAAAGCCCCAACTTCAATGATTATGTAGAAAGCTATCAAGCACGTGTAGTAGAAGGGACAGCTTTCTTGGTAGTAGGGGTAGAAGTAAATAGAACTTATTACTACCGTGTACGCTCTAGAAGAGAGAATAACATTTCCGATAATTCTAATGTTATTGAAGCCACTACTCAAAACTTCATAGCAGCCCCTTTTATCACTAATGTTACTGATCGCACAGCGATTCGTTTTACCACTAACTGGGAGGAAGTAACTGATGCTACTAGTTATTTAGTAGACGTAGCCACCGATGCAGCCTTTGAGAACATACTTACTGATTATGATGGCAGAGAGGTATTAGGAGGCGATACAGAAATCAATGGGCTTGACTTTAGAGAAACTTACTACGTTCGGTTAAGGTCAAAGCGCTTAGAGATCGTTTCTGAATATTCTAATACACTTGAAGTAACCCCGCTTATTACCCCTTCTTGCAAGGTAGGTCGTATTGACTTCAATACTTTGGGTGGTAGCCAGATTTTTACCTATGGTTCAAGAGGGCAATTAGCTACTATTCGGAACGAGGGCGATTTTGGTACACCAGACTTCAACAATACCACTTGGAATATCTCTTACAATGGTAGCGGTAATATTACCAACGCACAACTAATAGATGATGAGAGTAATGTATTACGCGTTTACAATTATGCTTATCAGAATGGTAGAGTAAGTGCTATTAGGTACACTGTTCCAACGGAGGGACTTCAACGTGTTTGGCGCTTTACTTATGCAGGCGATCGGCTTGTACAGTGGTCGGCCTTTAGTGATTTGCTACAGACTAATTTGATAGAATCTTATACTTACGCATACAACGATAGAGGCGATATTGTCGAAGCGAGAGATCAGAATGGTGATCTATATAGCCAATTTGGCTACGATGATTTCCTGAGCCCTTATGCCTTGTTCGATCCAGATGTAGCCCTTTTAGTATTTGGTTCTATTATCGATGAACCTAGACCTTTTTTGCCAGAGCATAATATTGTTGAAGAAGAAATACGTCTCAATTCTGCCAAATCAGAAAGAGAAGTCTAGCTTTTCGACAACAACGAGGAAGAAATAGCCGTGGAACAAAGAGGCTTTTATTCTCTTGAGTTCACCTTCCAAGGCTGCGACTTCTAAATTTAAAGTTTACATGAAGAAATACATTTACACGGGCCTACTACTCATAAAGCTAGGAGCAGCTATCGCACAAAAAGATACCTCTCAAGTCCCTTTAATCTTAACTGTGGAGCAAGACATTCTTAACCTAGAGGTAGAGGGTAATAAAAAAGCCTTGTCCTACACGGCTTCTTTAGAAGAAGAAGTACCCTATCAGGTTCCGTTATCTGTACATATTATTACTGCTGAGCAGATTGCTGCCTCTGGTGTAATCAGTATTCCAGAGGCGCTACGCTTAGCGCCTAATGTCATTGCACGCCAAATGCAAAATGGCAACTATGAAGTTTACATCAGAAATAGTCCTTATACAAATAGTCAGAGTGGCTTACGTGATATTCAGAGTAATGCTACCTTGTTACTCGTGAATAACATTCCTATGAACAATGCCCTCGATGGAGAGATTCAGTGGGAATCGTTAGGGATTGGACTTCATGACATAGAGAAAATAGAGGTGGTCAGTGGTGCGGCGGGCATGCAGTATGGACAGAATGCCTCGTCAGGGATTATCCATATTTTTACAAAGGAAGTAGATGAAAATAATCTACAAGTAATGGCTGATGTACAAGGAGGGACAAACGAGTCGTTAATCCAAATGGCTTCGTTAAGTTTTGGTATTCAAGACAAACTTAAAGTACGATTATCAGGTAACTACCGCACGTTAAAACGTTTTGAGACGGACGTATATCTTTTAGATGAGAACAGGCAAATTGCGGCTGACTCACTGTTATTTTTTGATGCAACGGCTGAAGAGACCAATCCCTTTACTGAAAGAGCGCGCAATGGATACGGTATAAATAGTACCATCACCTACACCATGAATGAAGACATAGAGGTAACCTTGGGTACTTTCTTTCAGGACAATGATGTGCAGCATATTTCACCTGATGCAGGACGGTTTTCTTCTGTACAACGGTCTACACAGAATAGCCGAGTACAACTCTCGGCCAAGGCTTATCAATGGGAGGTAGAAGCGGCTTATCAGTCAGGTGATCAAAATCTCGCTGAAGGCTATGAGGGTTTCCAATTTGATAACGAGCAGGTAAATGCTTCTTTGGGTTATACCCTAATCTTGGAACAAGTACCTCAACTGCGCATTAGGCCAGGTCTGTACTACAATCGCGTAAGTATGGATGACAGTGAAATTGAGGGGGGTGGCAACCGATTATTTGGAGAAAGAGAAACCCTTACCAATTATGGGGCTTCTACTTTATTGGATTTACGTTTGGAAGAAAAGATTCGGGTAGAAGCAGGCATACGTATCGATCAATATTTCGATGATTTTTCAGGTTCTTTAGTTTCTTATTTGCTAGGAGGTACTTACGAATTGAATGATCAACAATTATTGCGCTTGTCGTATGCCAATGGCTATCAACGTCCTTTCTTATACCAAGTTTTTGCAGATGGAACTGTACCCGTAGGCGACGACAGGCAATTGACCTACACTGTCAATACTTCGCTTGAGCCTCAACGCAGTAGTACGCTGGAAGCAGGCTATAGAACGCGTCTTGCACAGCGCTTTTTCTTAGACTTAACGAGCTTTTACCATCGTATTATTAATGCTACGGTTCCTCAAACTACGATCAGTACGATTACTACCAATAATAGCGAAGTAAAAGTGAATCAACTGGGGCTAACGGCACATCTTGAATTCAATACAGTGAATATCAATGCAGGTGTATGGGGTACAATACAGCATACAAGCCTTCAAGATGCCCCTGCTGAAGATGAGAGTGAGCTAGCACCTACTTTTTGGGGGGGAGGCTATGTAAGTTATCAGTTCTACAACAGCCGCCTCAATGCCTACCTAGATGCTTATTTTTTGGGAGGGCAGCAATTTGTCAATCGTTATGCTGACTTTCAAACGAACGGACAGCTCACAACGAACGCTAAAGTTTCCTATAGATTGTGGCGTAATAACACTGTTTATCTTAACGCAAGAAACATACTTAATACTAAAATAACGGCTTATCCCTTTGGAGATACCAATCAAGGTTTATACCTTATAGGTGTCAATGTTGAGCTTTAAGCCATAAATTAGAAAACCATGCTAAGAAAATACTTACTTGTTATGTTGTGTTGCATGGCTGTATTATGGAGTCATCTCTTACATGCACAAGACCTTGTAAAGGACTTAGAAAAGAAGTTGCTAGCGGCTAAAGAAGCCCAAGAAAAAGTAGATACCTATAACGATCTAGCACAGACCTATTATAATTTAGGAGATGCTAGTAAAGCAGCTATTAATGTAAGTAAAGGATTGGCACTCGCTGAGAAAGTGAACTATGCCAAGGGAAAAGCAGAAAGCAACCTGATCTTAGGCTACTTATCTAAAGATAAAGAAAGCTACAATAACGCTCTAAAATACTACGTAAGCGCTATACGTACCTTCGAAAGTTTAGGAGAAAACCGGCGTACTGCCAATGCATACGAAGCTCTAGGCGCTTTGTACCAGAAGCAAGGCTTGTATGGATTAGCTGTCAATAATTATCAGAAAGCCTTAAAAATATACGAGGGGTATCGTAAGAAAAGCGAACTGACTTCCTTATATGAAAGTATAGCCTTTTGCCATACACAACAGCGTCAATATAAGGAAGCTATTACCTTCTACAATGATTTACTGATGCAATACCAAGGAGGGGGTGATGACCAAAAAGTACTTCAAATAAGATATGAGCTTTCTGAATTGTATACCAATAGTGAAAACTACGCAGCAGCCATTGAGATCAACCAAGAAATTGCACAGCAGCTAAGCCAAAAAAAGCGAGTAATTGAGCTTTCTACTACCTATAATAATTTAGGCTTTCTACACAAGCGCAATGGTAATACAAAAAACTCCATAGAGTTTTTCTATAAATCATTAGCAGTATACAACCAAAACAAGGGACGCCTACAAGGAGAACAAAAAGCCTTGTTATTGACCAATACGGGTGTAGCACATACAAATCTAAAAGCCTATAATAAGGCTAAGAACTACTTTGAAGAGGCGCTAAAAATCCGACAGGATAAGAACAGTCCTGCCAAACTTGCTGATACTTACAACTATATTGCGAGTAACTACTACGTAAGCGGTAATAACTCTCAAGCCCTTACTAATGTGAATATAGCCATAGAAATAGGCGAAAGGTATAAAGCACAGAGTTCGCTACTTACCAGTTATAAGTTGTTGAGTCTTATTTACCAACAAGAAAATGCCTCGAGTAAAGCAGAGGTTTATCGTAAGAAATTTAATACCTTAAATGAGCAACTACAAAGAGAACGTGAGCAAAAGAAGCAGGAATTACTTGCAAGACAAGCTCAGCTAGAAAAAGAAGAAAATGACTATAAAACCCTTATCGCAAGGCAAGAATACCAAGCTTCTGAGCTCAATAGGCTTGCTGTAGAGGCAGAACGAAAAGAACAAGAACTAACTATTCTTCGAAAAAATCAAGAGCTTCAAAATGAACGCTTTAGAAACCAACAGCTAGAGCAAGAGCGTATCAACCAACTGCTTGCGATTACCCAACAAAAGGCACGTGCAGAAAAGCAACAACAGGAAATTGCCCTACTTCAAAAAAGTAAGGAGATTCAGGCGTTGGCGCTTAAACAAAAAGAAGCAGAACAACAGGAAAGAAATAGAAGGATAGAACTCCTCGAAAAGGATAAAAAATTAAAAGAGGAGCGGCTAGAGAAAGAAAGGAACTACCGTACTTTCTCTATTGCAGCGATTGTAGGTATTGCAGCCATTCTACTCATTGTAGGCTACTCTTTACTAAATACCAAAAGACAAAACAGGAAGATCAACCAGCAAAAGCAAGAAATTGCCGAGCGAAACGAAGAACTCTTACAAAATCAAGAAGAGATACAGTCACAAAAAGAATCTCTTCAACAAGCCAACCAAAACCTGTCACATAGTAATCGTATCATTCAAGAAAGTATCAATGCTGGTCTCACGATCCAACAAGCTATCTTGCCTGATCGAAAAATTCTTGAGGAAGTCTTTACCGATCACTTTATTCTGTACAGACCAAAGGATGTGGTATCAGGCGATTTTTACTGGCTCGACGAGGTAGATGATAAGATATATTTTGCTGCCGTTGACTGTACAGGGCATGGGGTACCTGGTGCTTTTATGTCTATGATTGGGAATACCTTACTTGATAAGCTGGTATTCAATAAAAAAACACGTGATCCAGCCAAAATACTGGACACCTTAGATGAAGAAATTCAGAAAGTATTGAAGCAAGAAGAAACTGGTAACCGCGATGGGATGGATGTAGCTTTAATTAAGTTGGAAAAAATAGATGAACAAACAAGAAAGGTGACCTTTGCAGGCGCTAAACGCCCTCTTTACTACGTTCGACAGCCAGAAGAGATCATAGACCAACTAAAAGGGGATAGAAAATCGGTAGGAGGGGTACAGCTCAACGACGCCCAATTTACAAGTAAAGAGCTTTTACTTAAAAAGGGAGACATACTTTATTTGAGCACAGATGGCTACGTAGACCAGAACGATGCGAATCGACAAAAAATAGGCGCTGTGAAATTCCTAGAGGTCATTTCTGATAATATAAATAAACCGCTCGCCGAACAAAAAGCGATTTTAGAGCGCGTGTTGGACGAACACAAAGAAAGCGCTCACCAAAGAGATGATATTTTGGTGATTGGTGTGAAGTTGTAGGGGATGTAGTTAGTACTGAGTAATTAGTATTGAGTACAAAGTAGCAAGATCAGTCGCTCAAAATACGTAGTAAAGTCTCGCATTTCATCACAGTTTCTTGCCATTCTTTTTCTGGTTGAGAATCTACCGTGACACCTCCACCTGCATACAGATAGGCTTTTTTTCCCAACAACTGCATACAACGCAGGTTGACAAAAAGCTGTGTTGTATCGCCTACTGGACCTAGAAAACCACTGTAGAACTGTCGTTCATAGGTTTCTTGTGTGGCAATGAAAGCCAAGCTTTCTTGTAGTGGCATCCCACATACTGCCGAGGTGGGGTGTAATAAGCGAAGCATTATATCAGGAAGCTGGGGGTAGTCGATAGCAGCCAAATCTACCCAAAAATCAGTACGTAGGTGAAGCAGGTTTCCTGCCCTTACTGTTTTCGGGCCCTCCTCTTCAAATTCTCTTACCCTTACTTTCTTGAAGCAATTGATGATGTATCTACTCACCAATGCTTGCTCTTCAATCTCTTTTTGTGTCCATACAGCCTCCGAAAGCGGTTTATCGGATTGATAGGGCTGCGTACCCGCTAACGCCATCGTACGTAGTATTTGTTGGGCATCTACGCTGATGAGTACCTCTGGGCTAGCCCCCAGCCAAGTACCTACGCCAGGTAGGTGTACCAATGAGATGAAGGCACTAGGATAGGCTTCGTGCAGCTTCTCAAAAAGTACCGTAGCAGAGGGAATGTCTGAAAAATGAACCGCTTGTCGTCGAGAAGTCACTACCTTACGTAAACGATTCGCTTTGATTTCTGTAATCGCTTTTTCTACAAGCGATTGGTACGCTAACTTACTTTGTTCTGTGAAGCTTGAAGTGATACGCGGCACTTGATTGGTAGCGGTTATCTGCCACTGTTTTCTCCAATGTTGTTGAAACTGCGCTTCCTTCTCATTAGGAAATTCCTTTTGAAAAGGAGTTACCTCCTCTTCACTAGACCAGCGCCAATCTGCCTTAATAAAATAAGTATGCTGAAGTTGTTCATTGAGAAAAGGACTTACTACAAAGCCTTCAATAGCTTCATTGAGGTCAAAAGGTTGGGCGGTAATATGGTCGGAGAAGTCAGCAATACAATGAATGACTTGCTTGTAGGGTAGCCGCCACATCGCCATGGCCACACCACTCTGGACAGCCGCCTCGAAAGCCACGTCCCGTAAAATACTTTTTTCCTGATATGTAGAAGCAAACCGCATACTAATTATTTTTTCTCAATCACCGCAATAGTGAGCCTACTGACACACGTCAGCTTACCTTGTTCGTTACTCAGTTGGATGTCCCAAACGTGCGTTTTCTTACCTATGTGAATGGCAGTAGCTTTCCCAAAAACCCAATTGCCTTTTAGAATAGGGCGTAAATGGTTGGCATTGATCTCAAGCCCAACGCACATGTATTTCTCTTGATCTACCATAAAATTGGAGGCTACACTGCCGAGCGTTTCAGCTAGTACTACCGAAGCCCCTCCGTGTAAAATACCAGCAGGTTGTACAGTACGCTCATCTACAGGCATTTTAGCACAAATATAATCTTCACCCACTTCTGTAAATTCTATACCTAGAAAATCAGTCATGGTTTTCTCTTGGCGTTCGTAGATACGCTTCAGCGAGGCAAGGGATTTATCCATAGCTTTTGTATTTAAAAGTAAACAGCTTGTATTTTAGAAAAGTTTTATACGAAAAATGGCCGAAAGTTACGTCACAAGCCCTAACTTTGACCAAAATAAACCAAATACACGATTGAAACAAATCTATCTCATTCGGCACGGCGAAACAGACTACAACAAGAATAAAATTGTACAAGGCAGCGGAGTAGATGCAGCGCTTAATGCTACAGGGCTACAACAGGCAGATCAGTTTTTTGAGGCGTACCAACACATTTCCTTCGAAGAAGTCTATATTTCTCAGCTCCAACGCACTTACCAAACTGTAAGACGCTTTATAGAAGAAAAGAATATACCTTACCAAGCTTTTGCTGGACTTAACGAGATTAGCTGGGGAACCAGAGAAGGCATGCCTTTCCATCCAGACGAGCACCGCTACTACCTCGATACTATCGCCGCTTGGCAGCGAGGATCAATCGACTTAGCCATTGAAGGAGGAGAGAGCCCACGCCAAGTGGCTGAACGGCAAAAGCCAATTATTGCTCGTTTGAAAGAAAGTAGCGCTAAAAAATTACTTGTTTGTATGCACGGTCGTGCGATGCGTATCCTACTTACCCAGCTTTTGGGTTATCCGCTGTCTTATATGGATATTTTTGAGCACCGTAACTTAACGCTCTATCAACTTACCTATACAGGTGCTTTTTTTCAGGTGAACCTGTTCAATGATGTAAATCATCTACAAGTAAACGAAGCGCCTTAGTATCCCTCTTTTTCTTCTGTCTCTTGTTCACCAAAGCCTTCTACTAGTTCAGAGAGCAATTCTTGGCGGCGTTGCCAACGTTGTTTCAGAAGCTTGTAGCTACCTAAGCAGGTCGCTATTCCAAAAGGGAGCGAAAGTAACCCAAGCATCAAGTCATCAACGGTGTCTATGTAGCCCTCTTCGTAAATTTCGAAGATAATCCCCCAAGTAATTCCTCCTAAGAAGCTACCAAGATAGTAGACTGCTACCCCAGCCACTGCATATGTCCATTTTGACTGCTTGTATTCCTCGGCCAAAGTATAGTAAGCCTTCCCAATAAAATAAATGACAACGAGTCCTACCATTATTGTATTTTCAAGTGTATACAAAGATATGGGACAGGTAAGCAACTTTCAAGAGAAAGTGAGAAGATACCGCTCGTTGTAAGAAGTGCTGGAAAAAGTGTATTTTTCTTTTCTGGATAAACAACAAAAAAATAGCCTGTCTGAAAAAATTGACAGGCTATCACCTCTACCTTCTAGCTTCTAAAGAATTAAAGACTATCTATAAACTTCTTAATGTCTTCCTTTGTCTCGCCAGTCTTCTGCTGGATTTTTCCGTAAAGCTCATCTTCCTTACCTTCGGCGTAGGTAAGATCATCATCGGTAAGATTCCCATACTTTTGTTTCAACTTACCCTTTACTTCGTTCCAATTTCCTTTTAATTGATCTGAATTCATCTGTTTTTTGTGTTTAAAAAGTTCTCTAATGTTACTTGGTTTACTATAGAGAAAAGAATATACCATTGTGTGTACAGATGCTTGTATTGATTGTAACAATTTGATATTCATATATTTAATTGTTGCAATGCTAGCAAATAGAATCAGCAAAAGAACAACAAGTGCGTATTTTTCTCTACTAGGTTGGGTAAAAAAGACTCAGCTAGGCACAAAAAAATCACTAAACAGATGCATAGTGATATTTGACTGGCAGTGATTTTATATCTGATTATTCTTTTCTATCTAAAGCATACCTGTAAAAACACAAGCCTCCTATGAGAAATACGCTACTCATAACAAGAAAGCCTACATAACGGTTTTCAGCCCACTGGTTGATACCCAAAGCGGCGCCTACTCCCAGAAAGGCAAGAAAGAGTATAAAAATAACAAGGGAGACAATAGTGGCCATAGAGCGGAACTGAAAAGTTTTTACTTTGTGCTTCACAAAGCCACCTATTTCGCTGAAACGATGTCGAATAAAACTGACCGGGTACTTGAAGAAGGTGTAAACTGTAGTGAGTACATCTGTCCACTCTGCTTCTTCTCTAGTAGGAGTAGTTTTCTCTGGTACTTCTAGCGTAATGAGTTTCACCCGCTTATGCGCCTCTCGTGAAACATTTAGTAACTGCTTGCCCTTCGATAGAAGATTTCGACGGGTTTTTCTTCCCTTTTTAGGCGCCATAAGCAGCCCAATAATTAGCCCTACTGCCAAACTTTGTAAAGAGGCTTTAATAATTTGTTTTTTGTCGTCATTCATACTTCAACTCAATAAGATCATAAAATAAAGGGTACTGACACTTTTCCTGTTGCCAGGACCCGTGAATGATTATAGTCCGAAACTTACATAAAATTGCAATACTGAGTTTTTAGCATCGCCTAAGAAAGCTTCTGTCGTGTTGCTATCAGCTACATCAGCAAAACCTCTGTTGTACCTTATGCCAACACCAAGCCCTTCTATGAGGTTAACCTGTCCACCTACTGCCAATCCCCAGTCAAATCGTTGGAAGTTGTCAGTGTCTAATTCTTCCGAAGAGTCAAAAGAACCTTCTGTCTCTATATTAGCACTCAACAAGTAGGCGCCATACATACCCCCGTGTAGCTCTATATATTCACCTAACTTGAGTACTGCCAATACGGGCACCTCTATGTAATGTAAAGAAAAACGTTGTGTACCCTGAAAGCCAACGATGTTGTAATCGCCTTCCATCCCTTTACCACTGTATAATAACTCAGGTCTGATAGAAAAGTAGTCGCTTGCAGGTATATCAGCTACAAAGCCTGCGTGAAAACCCGCTCTTACGTTTTCGTCGTCTGCGTTATCTGTGTATAAGTTCGATAGGTTGAGCCCTCCTTTGATACCTATGGTAGCGTTTTGTGCAAAGGTGCTTGTAATCGTGATGAACGACAACACTATAATGGCTAGTAATACACTAATTCTTTTCATGGAGTTTACTGATTTAATTGTGATAAATTTTTGCCTTTCGTATTACAAAAGCGTTTCCATTCCTTTGTAAAAAGTAACTTCTGCTCTCGTAAAGGTTCTTATGTACGCTTTCTTCAGCTTGAAAAGGAGATTTGAGAAACAACGTACCATACCAGTGATCAGGGATACTACGGTAAGACTGTAGAAAAAAATCACGGAAATGTAGAACCATTTTAACGAATATAAGGCTTTCGTCTTTAAAAAAGGCGTTTTAAATTCCCTGAAACCTATTAAAGAGAATGGCAAGCTAATTTCATTCATAATAGACATATTTATTATTTGTAAAACCTTAAAAATTAAAGTAAATGGACGTAGTAGAAAAAAGAACGCAAGAGGTAAATGAAGGTGCAAAGCCCCACATATATATAAAACTAGGATTTAACGAAGAAGAGTGTAATAAAACAGTAAGCTCGTTAAATACACTCTTGGCCAACTATCATATTCATTACCAAAAATTAAGAAATTACCACTGGAACGTAACAGGAGCGGACTTCTTCGATATTCACGAGAAATTTGAGGAGCAATACAACGACGTAAAAGTGGCAATTGACGATATTGCAGAACGTATTCGTGTATTTGGAGAGAAACCAATGAGTACACTAAAAGAGTATTTAGAGCATTCAGAGATTAAGGAGACGACCAATGAACTCTCTGCTGACGAGATGGTAAAAGAGATTTTGAACGATTACGAGATTCTACTCACCTATATGTTTAAAGTAGTGAGAGCTTGCTTAGAAAGTGGAGACTTTGCTACCGAAGAGATGGTAAAATCTTTCATTAAGAAGATCGAAAAAAATCACTGGATGTTTACTTCCTTCGCCTCAGAATAATTCCAGCGACTTATTTAGTAGATTGTTCGACTTAAAAAGAAAGTAAATATGCATTCAGATAAAAGAGAATTAACCCTTTGGTACAATAGCGATCAACCCTTTGATGTACAAGTAGTAGCAAGGGTACAAGACGTAGCCCCTTACGTTCAGGCGAGAGATATCCGAAAGGATATCCCCACTGCTACACAAATCGCTTATTTGGCCAAACAACTAAACCGACCAGTAGCTGACTTCATTAAGAAGGCACCAGAGGAAAAAACAGTAATAGAAAACGATCACGATGTCTTACAGCTTCTCGTTGAAAACCCTGAAATGATCGATACGCCTTTTGGTTTTAGAGGAGACCACTACGCGATGATTACTTCTTTCGGCGATATAGAGAAACTAAGAGACTACAAAGGGATTAGTGAGAATCCTAACGTAAATTTATAAAGATCGTTGGTATATCATATACGCTGTACGCTTGGAAAATTTCAAACGTACAGCTTTTTTATGCTTTGGGTTTACTGGGGAGACCAGGCGAGAGCAAGTTTATAAAAGCCAAGATAGCAGTTGTATCAAGTGTTGATAAAGTAGTTGAAAACTACGCTGTTGATAAATCTTACAGATCATTATGGGTTGACAAAAAAATTGCTGAATGTTTGGCAACATCTAAAGAATGTTGATCACGTATTTATTACTTGACTTCTGCTAAGTGATGGCGGTGCAAAGTGATGTGTTAATGATAGGAATAGTAATTTCGGATTATTTTAAGCTGAATCATTGAAGCCTACTAACAGCAAAACGATATACAAAATATAAAAGCCTGCTTAAGTTGTCAAGCAGGCTTCTTTTTAAAATATTTTTAGATTTCTACATCATAACCTCTTTGAGCCAGATACGAAATTAGCAATGAGGCTAACAAGGAATAATACTACAAATACCCAGAAAAGAATTTTAGCAATAGAAGCTGCCCCGGCCGCTATACCACCGAATCCAAAAATTGCTGCTATTACAGCCACAATAAAAAATATAAGTGCATACTTAAGCATAATAATAATTGTTTGAATGAAACATCGTTTAATTTACTTCAAGTATCGGAAATACCCTGCCTTTTTTATAATTTTCTGCATATCAGACGCTTATGAAATTTATGTATGATTAAATGGGTACTTTTGTACTCAAAGATGAAGAAAAATGTGGAAGAAGATGCACAAATATTTGAAAAGCAGCCACACAGAAATTCACACAGCCAAAATATCTCGTAGAAATGCAAATAAGATGACATGTTCCACAGAATGTAGAAGCTACTACCCAAACTATGCTTATTAAAATATATTCGTAGAATAGCTGTATACTTCATAAATGCCTGTGAAACAAATGCTTATGTTGTAGTTATGTATATATACTATCTGTTGGTACAATTCTTCTAATATAATAAATGATATAAAATTTAACGTTCATCCTAATAAATTATAACCATGGAAAATAAAAGAGAGAGAAACAACAATAACTTGTCTAGAACAATTTTCGCCGTATTGGCAGGTACATCTATGGGTATTGTAGCAGGTATGCTTCTAGCACCTAATAGTGGTGAAGAAAGTAGAAAGAAAGCAATGAATCAAGCAAAGGATTTGAAAGCTTTGGCAAACGAAAAGATTAAGGAAGTTTCTACAAAGGTAAAAGAGGCCTACGATCAGACTGTCTATCAGGCTTCTACAAAAGCAAAAGAAGCCTCTACGAAAGCGAAAGAGGCTTACGATGAAGCCCTTTACCATACAACTGCAAAAGCAAAAAACACGGTAACTAACGTAAAGGAAAAGTTGGAAGATGCAGAAGATGTACTGAACCAACAATTAGAGAAGGAAAGAACAGTAAATACTGAAAAGAGCATCAACAAACGTTTAAAAAGTACAACCACATAAGTTTAACTATCTGCAGAATAGCATTATTTTTCAACAATTAAACAACATTTATAAAGTTAATAATATGAAACGACCCAATTTATTTTCATTAGTGGTAGCGCTGCTTGTTACCTCTCTAACGCTAAAAAGCTGTAGCGACAATGCCACTACTAGCACGCTAGAAGACCAAGACACCTCTGAGGTACAAGGAGTAGGTGAAGAAATGGAAGAGGAATGGGAAGAAGAGAGACGAGAGGCACAAGTAGAGCTACAAGCCACTCAAAATAGAATAGACCAAGAACTGAAGGAGATAGATAGAGAGATAGAAACAGCAGAAGCTGAGAGTAAGGCTGACTTGGAGCAAACAAAGCAAGAATTACAAGCCAAGAAAGACGAGGTAGATCAAGAACTTGAAGAGATGGAGCAAGCTACTGAAGAAACTTGGCAAGACCTGAAAGTGAGGACTAAACGTACGGCGCAAGATGTAGATCAATGGTTTGAGCGTAGGGCAAAAGATATAGAGGAAGCCGTTGAAGGAGATGACGGACAGCCTTAACATAAATAACCATAAAACAGGATTGTAAAGGTGAGAAAGGGATTGCGCTTGCAACCCTTTCTTTTGCTAAATCTTATTTTTTAATATTGTCCATTATGATTTCAACAAGAGTTATTTTTTTTAAAGAGAAGTGTGACGCCATTACGCCACTGGCTTGGAAGCGCGTCGTAATGAAAGCCTTACCTATACTGAGAGCACAGGGCTACAGATTATCTGAGTTGATGAATCCTCAAGAAGGCTTGCATTTTAGTGAGGAAACCAACTATCAAATTGAAATAATCATTTCAGAGCTTTATCCTACAGGAAACACGCAATAGTAAAGATTGCAGAGTAAAAGTAGAAAAAATTTTCACACATAAATTAAGAATATTTACTATGAAGATACTAACGAAAAAAACCTTTAACGAATTATCAGAAATAAAGCACGATCCGTGCATCTCTATATATATTCCTACCCATCGAGATAGTAAAGGAAACCGAGCACATGAGGATAAAACAAATCTCAAAAATCAGCTAAAAGAAGCAAGAGTTTTATTAATGGAACAGAAAGGATGGGACAAAGAAATAGCAGAAGACTACTTAAAACAAGGCTATCGCCTCTTGGAAGATGATTTATTTTGGAAGTATCAATCCGATGGATTGGCTGCTTTTCTCTACAATGGTCAGATAGACACCTATACTTTACCTGTCAGTTTTGCACCATTCACTTACTTGTCAGATCATTTGTACCTGCTGCCTCTGGTATCTTTACTTAACAATAGAGGTAGGTTCTTTATACTAGTGCTGGGGATGAATCATATACAATTTTATGAAGGTACCAAACATAGCATCGCAGATGTAAGGATAGCTGATATAGCTCCTCAAAGTATAAAAGAGGCCTTGGGAGAAGACTACGAGCAACAAATGCTACAATCGAGAGCTGGACATTCCCACCACGGTGGAGAAGGAATGTTTCATGGGCATGGCTTAGGAACACAGAAAGAGAAGAAAGAAGAAATAGAGAAATTCTTTAATCAACTTGATAATGGTTTAATGAATATGCTCCACGACGAGAAAATCCCTTTGGTACTAGCAGGGGTCAATTACTTGATTCCTATGTACAAAAAGGTAAGCCAATATCAATACATTACCGATGATCACATAAGCGGTAATCACGAGCAAACTGATATGCTAGCGCTTCAACGGCTCGCCTGGGAAGTCGTAGCTCCTCACTTTGAAAAAGCGAAAGAAACACAAATAGAGCAATATAAAAATCTAAAGCATACCGATAAGGCCACTGCCAGTATTTATGAGGTAATTCCAGCCGCTATTGCTGGGCGTGTCGAGACACTCTTTATCAAGGCCGACCAACAGCTATGGGGCAATTATATTGAAGAAAAGCATACAATAGAAATTAGCGACGAGAAAAATGAACAGAACGTTGGCTTACTCAACCTAGCAGCGGTTCACACCATTAAAAATGATGGTCAAGTATATATGATTGAAGAAGATGATCAAATCCTCACCGACAATAAGGTGGTAGGTGCTGAGTTTCGCTATGCGATCAGCTAAAAATAAACACATCAATCAGTCCTAGGGACGTTTATATATATCAAAAGCCTCTCAACCAGCTCAATAGAGAGGCTTTTATCTTTCTATTCCTCTTCCTCTGGGTGTATAAGTGGATGGTCAGACTTACCCAATCCTACAATTTTGATCATACTGATGACGGCATTGTATAGCATCAAAACTACACCAATAAGGGCGCCACTTAGAATAGCTGACAAGCCTATACTTACGTAATAAATAATAGAAAACCAGTTCTCAGGTACATTATCTGCTTTAGTGATAGGTAAATTGAGTGTTTGGAACACAATCATTGCCAAAACGAAGACGGTTGTATCGATCTGTGCAATACGCATCACGTGCTTGTAGTGTTCTTCCTTGAGCCTAGATTTCGAACCTGAACTAATACTTAGCAAGGTGAGAAGTAAGGTAAGGATAGTAGCAGAGGCAAGTACAATCGTATTACAAAGGGTATTGATACCAGGCAACGAAGATTTAATCAGCTCTTTTGCTTCGTAGCCACTCAGGTTGCCCATAAAAAACATACCTGCGCCAATAATAAGGGCAGCTATTAAGCCACCATAAAGCGCTCTCTTATTGTAGTCGGTCAGATTAAATTTAAAAATAGATTTCATGGTATCTCGATAAACTTATTTTTAGATAAAAAAATAGAAATATAATTAGTCAGAAGCAGGTTGCTCACTACCTTCTAACTTTACCTCGAAAGGTTGTGTATTTTGATAAAGCTTGAGTTCTACAATATCAGTAGGAATGTAAAAATCATTGTCTTTTACAATGCGTAGTACCGTCAGCTTTGCGTGATTGATCACTTCCAGAAGAGGGTGTTGCAAGGTATCTTGGTCGATCCAGAAAAGTACTTTCAAATTAATGTTACTTGTACCAAAATCATCTATCAGTGTGAAAGGCTTCAGCGTATCTGACTGCTCAATACCTTCTACCTGCGATAAGCCCTCATTGATCTTACTGAGCGCGAGTTCGATATCGTCATCGTAGTCTAACCCTACAATAAATTCCCATCGTCTGAGCCCATCGCGCGTAAGATTAGTAACCGGGTTTTTAATAATAATACTATTCGGAATATGAATATCTTCACCCCCAAAAGTACGAATGTAAACAGAACGTATCTGAATAGCCTTAACTATACTCTCCATTCTTTCTACCTCGATTAGATCGCCAATTTCATAGGGTCTGCTTAAGGCCAGATAAATACCAGAAAGTAAGTTTTCGCCAATTTCTTTAAATGCAAAACCAATCACAATGGCAGAAACACCCGCCCCTGCTAACATGCCACTGGCCGCTTTACTAAGCCCCATTTGGTTAAGCAGAATAACAATACCAATGGCTATAATGACCCACCTGAGGAAATTTCCTAAGAAACGTACGAATAATTCATCTTTTGCTTTCGTAGCCACTACCCGTGTAAAAAGACGCTTGAGCTGTGCGCCTAAAAAAACAAAGATACCTAGGATCACAACTCCTACAATAATATTAGGAATATTGGTGACAATCGTACTTAAAAATTGCTCGAAAGCCTCATAGACTTGCTTTATGTATTTCATGAAATAAAGTGAATTATAAGTTGGTTGAAAAAATAATTAAGAAGAATAGTTGACTTCTTCTTCCTTGTCTCTTTTTTTACTAGAAAAGAGATTACGAAGCCGCGTCCACCAGCTTTTCCTTTTTGTTTTTTTCTCCTGAAACATCTCGTCACCTAGAAAATGGCTGATAGGTCTAAGCTCTTCGTAGTACTCACATATTACTTTAAAAATAGCAGTAAGTGGCAACGCTATGGTAGCGCCTGCAATACCCCAAATAGCGGCGCCTACAATCAGTGCTATGATACTCACGAAAGGATTAATGCTTACCTCGCCACCTACAATAATGGGGTTTAGGAAATTCCCCTCTACAAACTGTACTACCACAAAGACGATCACAACACCAATGGCAAACCAATACGAATCGTAATGTAGTAATGCATACACCAATGGTAAAACACCCCCTAAATAAGTACCTACATAGGGTATAATACAGAGCACTCCTGCTAACACACCAAAAAAGATAGCGTAATCAATTCCTACAATGAGCAAACCGATGCTATTGGCAACACAAAGAATAATAATGAGTAGTACCAGCCCGTAAATATATTTTTGTCCCACCTGCTGCACGCTCTTGAGCATCTGCAAGTACTTCTCCTTTTGGTGGCTGGGTGCAAAGCTTAGTGCTACTTTTACAAAGGAGTTTTGATACAGTAGGATAATGAATGATAAGATAATGACAATACTCAATGAACTGATCAGTAAGATAAAAGAAGAAAGTGTATTGGAAAGAAAAGCACTGTTGCCTATCCAATTCTTTAGCTCCTCTTGTAGGTCAGACATCTGCACCTCTTCTGAGGTAGGTAATTGTTGGTTAATAACCTCCAGAGAAGTCTGTAGCATGCCTTGTATACGTTTCCCAAAAGTACTGAATTCAGAGCTGATCTGTATGATTTGAGAAGAGAACAATACACTGACGCCTACAATAAGGAATGCCAAGCCAAAGAAGGTAATGAACAAACTACTCCATCGCCCCAACCCCTTTCTTTCGAGAAAGCTTGTAACAGGATATAACACAAACGCTAGTAAGAAAGAAAAAGCAATGGGCGCCATAATGAATTTCATCCATTTTAGAATAAAAAATAAGGCGATGAGGCTTGCCAACCAGTAAAAAGCTTTTTGTATAGAGAATTTCATAGAATTGGGTGTCAAATAGTTCGAACGGTTCAATTATACTTCCAAAAGTTAAAAGTAATTCTATATACCTCTATTTTCCTTTCGCAGCAATATGTGTGTAATTTTTTCTACACTTTTTTTGCCCACCTAAGGAATAGACTGTGTAATTTTATCTACACCTATGTGGCTCAGGTGCGTAGAATCAGGTAGGCACTAGTATTGATACGATTTAAGGAGAAAATTAATAATTTCATATACATGGAAAACGAATCCAATAAGCCAAAGCACTCAGAAGAGATTCTGAACGAGCAGATCAACACAGCGTTAAAGGAGCATAAGCGTCCCACACTCGGACTCTTTCTCTCGGCTTTTTCAGCAGGGCTAGAAATCAGTTTTAGCTTTTTCCTTATTGCGATTGTCCATTATCTGTTTGTAGACCAAATGAACGAAGACTCCCTGAAAATGGCAATGGCATTTTGCTACCCTATTGGCTTCGTGCTAGTGATTATTGGACGCTCCGAGCTATTTACTGAGCATACTACGCTGGCCGTGCTACCCGTGTTTGAAGGGTTAGCCTCTATATGGAGCTTACTTGTTCTCTGGACAACCATTTTCTTTGGAAACGTTCTTGGAGGGTACGTCTTTAGCTTCTTACTAATAGAGATAGGTAAAGATTTAGGGATTACGGATAAAGAGTCTATCGAGACACTCGCTAAGCACGTCATTGACTATCCAACTTATGTGATGCTCTTTAGTGGTGTAATGGCAGGTTGGTTGATGGGATTACTCGCTTGGCTTATCACAGCAGCTAACGAAACGATCAGTAGGATTGTCATTATTATATTGATTACTACACTCATTGGTATAGGTGGCTTACATCATTCTATTGTAGGCTCTACAGAGGTATTTTCTGGGATGCTTGTAAGTGATAAGATCACTTGGAAAGACTATCTGAACTTCCAATGGGCAGTAACTTTAGGTAATATTATCGGTGGCGTTTTCTTTGTATCCCTTATAAAATATGGACATACGAAAAACGCGAGATGAGATGAAAACGAGAAAGTTTGAAATAATGATCAAAAAGGTTTTGATAGTAGATGATGAACAGGAAATATGCTTGCTTCTGTCAAACATTCTAAAAAGTAACGGGCTTAAAACTTATACAGCCAATTCATTGTCGGAGGCCAACGAACTACTGAAAGACGAGCCGTTCGATTTGGCTTTTTTGGATCTAAATTTACCTGACGGTGTAGGGTTTCAATTGATTCCTGTACTGAAAGCACACAACAAAGATATCAAATGTGTAATTATCAGCGCCTACAATGGTATCTCTGAGAAACAACGTGCTAAACAAGAAGGGGCAGATTTCTTTATCGGAAAACCCTTTAATAAAAATAGTATTCTGGAGACTGTAAAGCTTGTCTCATAATGCCACCAAATCAATTTTTTACACTTTTTTATTAACCCATGCGTAAAATACTTATTATAGACGACGACTTTGATATTTGCTTATTACTTCAAAAATTTTTGAGTAAGAATGACTTTGAGGTAGATGTAGCACACAGCAGTAAAGATGCCTTACCACTACTTAAACAAAATTTTTACGAGGTAATTCTTTGCGACTACCGCCTGCCTAAAATTACAGGAACAGAGATGCTAGAAAAAATCAAAGAAATACATCCTAGCACTGCCGTTATTATCATTACAGGCTACTCAGATGTGAGAACGGCTGTCAGCATCCTAAAAAAGGGAGCCTTCGACTATGTTACCAAACCACTTTTCCCAGATGAAATCTTAATGACGATCAACCGCGCTATCAAGCAAAAAGAAAACGCGCCCACTGCTAGTCAGGTTACCAGCCAAATAAATACGCTAGAGAAGGCAAAAAAGAAGGTTTTTAACAGAAAGGTATTTGTGAAAGGGAAAAGCAAGCAAGCCGAAACGGTACAGAAGCACGTCGACCTGATAGCCCCTACAGATATGTCAGTGATTATCTTAGGAGAGACGGGTACTGGAAAAGAATTTGTAGCCAATGCCATTCACCAGAAGAGTAAAAGAGCAGGGCACCCTTTCGTTGCCATCGACTGTGGGGCGCTGCCTAAAGACTTGGCCGGTAGCGAACTTTTCGGCCATTTAAAAGGGTCTTTTACGGGTGCACTTACCGATAAGAAAGGAAGTTTTGAGATTGCCAACGGTGGCACCCTTTTTCTCGATGAAATTGGTAACCTCTCTTACGATAATCAAATTAAGCTATTACGCGTACTCCAAGAAAGAAAAATAAAGCCTATCGGCGGAAACAAAGACATCGAGATTGATGTACGCATTATTACGGCTACTAACGAAGACCTTAAAGTAGCCGCTCGAAAAAGCAACTTCAGAGAAGACCTTTATCACCGACTCAATGAGTTTAAAATAGAACTAGCGCCTCTCAGGGAGCGTAGAACAGATATTATGCTCTTTGCAGAACATTTCTTGGCGTTGGCCAATGAAGAGCTTGATAAAGAAGTAGGCGAATTTACGCCTGAGGCAAAACATATTTTAAGAGAGTATTATTGGCACGGCAATCTTCGTGAGCTAGGCAACGTCGTAAAAAGAGCTGTATTGCTAGCACAAGGCGATCAGGTGACAACAGAATGCCTGCCACAAGAGATCATTAATCCTGAATACATTATTGTAACAGACGAACAGGAAGCAGAAGGAAAAGATTTGACAGACTTGAAGGAAGTGGCCGAACAAGCCGAAAGAAAAGCGATTTTACAAGTACTCGAAAAAACGGGTTATAACAAAACGAAGACGGCCAAAGTATTAAATATAGATAGAAAAACGCTTTACAATAAGCTAAAGGCTTTTGGGATTGATATTTAAACGCCAAAGAAAACTATGAAAGAGAAGCAAGCGGCCACCGATACAGATAAATATCTCAAGATTTTGAATGACTCCTTTACGGGTATCACTGCTATGGAGGTAATACGAGACACCTCAGATAAAATCATTGATTTTAAGTATATTTTCGTCAATCGTAAATCAGAAGAAATGCTGGGCGTTACTAACCTCACCGGTAAGCGCGTGACAGAGGTCTTTCCTAGCTTCTGTGATACGCCTTTCTTCGACTACTACGTAAAAGTGGTAGAAACAGGCGATCCTGTTGACATTACCTATTTTTATCCAGATAGCCTCAACGCTTGGTATAGAGTAGTCGCCACCCGATCTGAAGATGGCTTGGTAACACATTTTTTAGACGTAACCAAGCAACAGGAGCAGCTTAAAGAGATTGCCCGCCTAGAAGAAATCTACCGTACATTTGTGCACATGCTAGAAGATACAACCGTACTGATGTACGACGACCAACTACGCATCACTTTCCTAGATGGGAATAGCCTCCCTATCTTTAAAGAAGAGATAGCAATAAAAGAAGGAAAGCTGCTTACTGAGGCCATTAAAGAGACCTATCTTACAACCTTATTGCCCTCACTAGAAGCGAGCTTGAAAGGGAAAGCGGCGAGTTTCGAACTGATCATTAATGGGTATTTTCACTTGGTAAACATAAGCTTCGTAAAGCGCGAAGGAAATATTTTCGTTGGGCTGCTCATGATAGAAAGCATACAGTACTACAAAGAAATCGAGCAAGAGCTACAAGATAAGATCGGAGAGCTAGAAAAAACCAACGAAAACCTAGAACAATTTGCGTATGTAGCTTCGCACGATCTCCAAGAGCCCTTACGTAAAATCAGGGCTTTTGGCGACCGACTTACTACCAAATTTGAAGAAAAGCTAGGGCAACAGGGCAAAGACTATATCCATCGTATGCAAAGCGCTGCAGAGCGCATGCAAAGTCTTATCAATGACCTATTGCAGTTTTCTAGGGTCTCGCGCAACAAAGGTACACTTAGAACAGTAAACCTAGATGAAGTTATTGGGGAAGTAGTAAATGATCTGGAAATAAGCATCAAGGAAAAAGACGTAAAAGTAAACGTGGTGGAGCCGCTTCCTGCTGTAAAAGGTGATGCTACCCAGTTAAGGCAGGTTATTCAAAACCTTATCAGCAATGCGATAAAGTTTGCAAAAGAGAACGTCCCACCTGAAGTTCTTGTTACGGTAGCAATTAGAGAAGGGGAAGAGCTACTGCCTTTATGGAAAGGAGCGATCCCTTATAAAAAATATTACGAAATTACCTTTACTGACAACGGTATAGGTTTCGATAATCAATACAAAGAGAAGATTTTTACCATTTTTCAACGGCTCCACGGCAGAGGCAGTTACGCCGGAACAGGCATTGGCCTCGCCATCTGTCGAAAGATTATGGAGCATCACCAAGGGTATATTACAGCCGACGGTACAGAAAACCAAGGAGCCCAGTTCAAAGTTTTCTTTCCATTTTTTAAACGTTAATCTATTATGCAAAATTACCAAGACCAACAACCTATTGTCATTCTAATGGCCGACGACGATCCTGATGATCGAATGCTCACCTTAGAAGCCTTTCAAGAAAATAAGCTAGCCAATACACTGCAATTTGTAGAGGATGGAGAGCAACTGATCCATTACCTGAACCATACCAATGGCTTCAATGAAGAAAACGCCCCTCATCCCGACTTGATCTTACTAGACCTCAACATGCCTAAAAAAGATGGGAGAGAGGCTTTAAAAGAAATTAAGGCAAATGAAGCCCTCCGTCATATTCCTGTAGTAGTATTGACCACCTCTCAAGCAGAAGAAGATATTGTGAAGAGCTATAACTTGGGGGTCAATTCATTTATCTCTAAACCTGTTTCTTTTGAAGACCTGCTACAAGTAACCAAAACAATTGGTAGCTACTGGTTTAATATCGTGGTATTGCCTACCCACTGCAGACCTTCTCAGGCCTAAACAACTTAATAACTGCTATGATAAAAATATTGCTTATAGATGATGATGAAGATGACTATATCATTACCAAAGACCTGATTACAGAAATTAAAAACATAGACATTGAGCTAAGTTGGGTACAAGACTACCAAAAGGGTATTGATGCCATTTGCGAAGATGTACACGACGTATACTTAGTCGACTACTACTTGGGTAACAAAACAGGTATTAATTTGATTGAAGAAGCCATTCGCATTGGCTGTAAAGCGCCCCTTATCCTACTGACAGGGCAGGGGCACTTCGAGATAGACTACGAAGCGATGAAAGTAGGTGCCGCCGACTATTTGGTAAAGGGAAAAATAGACCCTTCAAACTTGGAGCGCTCCATACGCTATGCTTTACGGCATACCTCAGCGATGAGTCAACTAGAAGAAAAAGAGCAAAAGTACCGCTCTTTATTCGACAAGTCTATTGATGCGATATACGTTATTGATACAGAAAAGTACTTCGTAGATGGGAATCCCACGCTGTTGGAGTTGCTAGGGTATTCTGTACAAGAATTGGCCAACCTACAACTGAAAGATATTTTTACTGACCGTAGTGACTACCTAAAATTTACAGAGGAATTAGCAGGGCAAAACAGGCTCAGGAACTTCGAGACAACACTCGTAAAGAAAAATGGCAAAACCTTTCCTTGCCAACTCAATTCTTCAAGGCTTACCGATGGCCAAGAAAATATCATAGGCTACCAAGGTATTATTCGGGATGTATCTGAACAGAAACGCGCCGAAAGGGAAGTGCTTATGGCAGAAAAGCTAAGTACTACTGGCAAAATTGCCCGCAGTATTGCTCACGAAATTCGAAACCCACTCACCAATCTCAATTTAGCACTCGAAGAGCTAAGAAGCGAGATAACAGGGCCCAATGACAGCACTGACCTGTACATTGGCATTATACAACGCAACTCTAATCGTATTGAACAACTTATCAGTGAGTTACTCAACTCCTCTAAACCTCGTCAGTTGGATTTACAAGAGGTATCAATCAATCAAGTACTCGAGCTGAGTTTAGAGCTTGTGGTCGATCGACTTAAACTACGAGGAATGATCCTCCAAAAATCCCTGCAACCCAACTTGCCTTACCTAAAACTAGATGTAGAAAAAATTAAAGTGGCTTTTAGCAATGTACTTATCAATGCCATTGAAGCCATGGAAGATAACGAGGGAAAGCTACAAGTAAGCTCCCAACTGCAAGAAGGTGATATTGTAGTAGCTATTACCGATAATGGCGAGGGAATTCGCTCCGATGACCTAGAGAAACTATTCGATCCATTTTTTACCAGCAAGCAGGGTGGTATGGGCTTAGGACTCACCTCTACTAAAAATATTTTCAACAGTCATCAAGCACGCCTAAAGGTAGAAAGTGAAATAGGAAAAGGAACCACTTTCCGTATTTGCTTTCCGCTGCCCAATGCTTAGTGGGCAAGTACCACAACAGTTGGGTATAAATTCCTACGGTAGAATCATAAGTTTATTTCGTAAGTATTTGTATTTGAATTGCTTACATTAATGGAATGACTTGTGTACCTTTTATTTAAGAAACATTTATAAAAGTTAAACACAATCAAACTATGACCAACACAGAAATTAAACAATCCTTAGAAACCATTGTCAATATTTTTCAAGATAGTATAAAAGGCTACCAAAAAGCAGCCGATAACGTCGATAATACAGAAATCAAAACGCTTTTCTTAAAAATCTCTAAAGAGCGTAAGCAAGCCATTGCTGACCTTGAGCAAGATGCCAGAGACTTTGGGATTACACTAGAAGCTGATGGAACTCTCAAAGGGTATTTCCACAGAGTTTGGATGGATATCTCTACTACCTTTGCCACCAAAGAAGCCCTTAACGTAGTAGAAGAAAGCATGTTTGGCGAGCAAGAAGCGCTTTCTGTCTACAACGAGGTACTCGATCCTAAAAATAAGGTACATCTACCCGCCTATATCCGCAAACGTCTACTCAACCAGAGGTTAGATATTTTGTATAGCTATGCTAAACTGGCTGCCTTAGAAGCTACTTTAGATAAGGACGAACGTTAGAAATAAAGTTTTCTCTAAGAAACTGTATGAGCTTTCCTCATTTAAAAGTACGCTTCGTAAGAGAATAGAGAGATAACCTCTCAAATAAATAAAAGGGTTGGATGAGCTTTCCTCATCCAACCCTTTTTTAATGAGGAAGGCTAGTTTAAACTTTTTCACGTTTGATTTCTATTTTGTCGAAAAAAGCTCTTGCCCGTTCGCCTTCTTCTTCACTTTCATAAATGCTATAGCTCGCCACGTATAAGCCTTTGTTACCGTCTTCTGCTTCAAGAACATACAAAATGGTGTTGTCACTAGGGTTACTAAAGCCCTCAAAGCGATGCGTTTGGGTAATGATTAATTCGTTGGCTTGGTAAGATTGACCGTGTTGATCTACCAATTTTCCTTCTTTATAGTCGAATGACGCTTCATAGCCTTCTTCTTTGAGCTGGTTCATTACTTGTGATAGTGAGTCTGGATAGGTTGTCATGATGGTTTAATTTTATCTAAAAAGAGTGAATTAGTTTAACTTGTCTATCGCGATAAGTGCGCCAATTGTAAACAATGGGATTGATAGCTTCATAGTAAAGTATCACAGAAAATTAATAGCAAAAGTATCAAGTATATTTCCCCAATATGTAGAGAAAAATACTCATCTTAGTTTGCTAGTCGCTCATAAAATGTACATTATGTGTTTAATACGATGACTATCAATACTTCAAAATGAACTAGGCATAATGGCGTAATTATTCCTATATATTTAGCAGACAGATGAGTAAACTACCCTTAATTATGAAGACCCTAAAGCGTTATTGGATATTAATAAAAGATACCTTTCTGCATTTTTTTGAATCAAATGCGATGCATCAGGGCGCCTCAATCGCTTTCTATACTATTTTTTCTTTACCTGGTATTCTTATCATTACCATCAATATAGGTGGTTATTTATATGATGAAGGCACAGTAGAGACAGAATTATATGATCAGTTCGAGTATTTGATCGGTGCTAAAAGTGCAGAGAATATAGAAAAGATTTTGAGCGAGGCACAAGCCAGTAGCGCCGATATGCAATGGGTAGGTATCCTCACGCTCATATTTAGCGCTACTACCGTCTTTGCTGCCTTGCAGGCCGCCTTAAATAATATTTGGCATGTATCATCCGATAATCAACGGAAAGGGGTAGTAGGCTTTGTTCTAACCCGTCTGCTTTCTTTCGCGATGGTGGTAAGCTTAGGCTTCTTATTACTTGTATCGCTCACTTTAGATACCTTACTGGTATTTATACACGATTTGCTGGCTACTTTATTCTCAGAGACGGCCTATTATTTCCTCAATGGAATCAATTTAGGGATTTCTCTACTAATTATTTCGGTAGTATTTACCCTAATTTTTATGATATTACCCGATCGTAAACTACGATGGCGGCAAGTGTGGAAGGGTGGTTTGGTAACTTCCTTCCTCTTTTTTGTAGGAAAATTCCTCATTGGTTTTTACATTGGGCAGAGTGCAGTAGGGGATGCCTATGGCGCGGCCGGTTCTTTGGTCATCATTCTTGTTTGGATTTACTATTCTACCTGTATTGTACTACTAGGTAGTTGTTTCACATATATTTACTCAAAATCTTTGGAAAAGGAAGAAGAAAAACGTATTTATGCTTCGTAAGTATTCACGAGCCATGCTGTATATCGGGTTTATACTACTGATTGCTTTACCTTTTTTGTCGCTGGTAAATAGTACCTATTGGTTTTTCAGAGCTTTCGACTTTGCCAAAATACAGTTAATTAGCCTACAATTCCTCTTCTTCGTAGGCTGGCTGATATTTTGTTCTCCCAAAAAAAACCTCGATTACCTACTTGTTCTTCTCCTCATTAGTAGCTTTATATGGCACTTCGAGCGTATTTTACCTTACACAAGCTTAGTAAGTAAAGAAGCTGTTCCGGGAGAGGCTTCTGAAGAAGACCGGCTAACGATCGTTATTGCCAATGTATGGCAACCTAACGAAAAAAAAGCCGAATTTCTAGAGATTATCCATGAGCATAGCCCAGACCTGATCTTGGCGATGGAAACTGATCAACAGTGGGAAGAGGCTTTAGATACTTTAGCTTTGCTCTATCCCTACAGTGTAAAGTATCCTTTAGACAATCTTTACGGGATGCATTTGTATTCTAAGCGAATGCTCATCGATACAAAGCTCAACTTTCTGGTAGAAGATGATATTCCTTCTATACAAGCCAAGTTTGTGCTCCCTTCAGGAAAGGTGGTCAACTTGTTTTGCTTGCATCCTGCGCCGCCTTCTCCCACAGAAAATGAAACCTCCAAAGAGCGCGATGCAGAACTGATGATTGTCGGTAAAAAAATTAGTAATATGGAAGGTGCTGTGGTGGTCTGTGGTGACCTCAACGACGTAGCTTGGTCGTACACCACCAATCTTTTCAAAAAGGTGAGTGGCTTACTCGATCCACGGGTAGGGCGAGGGCTGTATCCTACTTTTCATACCAGTTTTTTCTTCTTTAGAGTTCCGGTAGATCATCTTTTCCATTCTAACAATATGCATTTAAACGAAGTAAAGCGATTACCTTATTTCGGCTCAGATCACTTTGCCATGTACTACGAACTAGCCTTGGATCGTAAACTACAGTATGAGCAAGCAGATACGCTTAGTAATCAAGAGAAGGAAAAAGTAAAAGAAATTATTAAAAAAGTAGAAGATTAAAGCTCAATTTTTACTTTTACGGCCTCTTTTATACCACTTAAGAGTGATTTCCACCAGTAGTGAAAAACAGACTTCTGCGGATTTCGTTGAAACTGAATCTTCCCTTTAGATTTTTTCTGATCACCCTGAGAAGAGTCTTTGTGTAGCCCTATGTTCATAAACAGTGTCTTAAAGATGTCTACCTTCGCAGGCTGTTGCGCTTGGGGAGTAAGTGACTGCACTTTTAGATTATCGTATTGGAGGGCTACTTCTCCCCAAGCATTTGTACGATTATAAGTAAATTGGAAGTCTAGACGCTCAAGGCGACCACTTTCAATGCGTAGATTTTCGCTTGGTGTAGCCATCGCATTAATGGCAGGAAGATCAAAATTACCCATTGCACCTTTGGCAGTGTACACATCGCCTGCCAAGGGCATATTGAAAAAAGCCTGTAAGTAACCTTGTCCGTATAGCTGAGCAGTAGCTTTTAAGTGATTGTAGGTGCGTTTTTTACTAAGTTGCTGGTTCACAACGTGAAATGCCTCCGCACGAAGGTTGGTGAAAAAGACTACACCTGCCTCAGAAGCCTCAGGTACGTGCTCTTGGTACGTTAGTCGATCGACCGCCAGTAAAACAGTATCTATCGCAAGGGAGAAAGGTAACTCATTGAGCATTTGTTGAGGTAAAGGAGTAGGAGGCTTACTAGGAGAAGGGAGGCGTAAGTCTCTAAAAATTTCAAGTACGGCTCCTTGTACCTCTGCTGCGTCCATCTGTATTTTGCGTTGTAGCAGCGCTTTCCAGTCGAGCGCCCTTAACGTAACCTTTCCTTGACTTACCTTAAACCATGTCACTTGATGGCCATATTTAGCACCCAGACGATAGCGGCTATGCTTAGGGACTACCTGAAGGTCTTCGATGGTCAGTACATTAGGCGTAGAAAGCAACTGTAAGCGGGGCGCTAGAAAGTCATAATCTTCCATAAAATATTGTAAGTTATCTGCTTGAAGGTGATACGAGGCAAGGTCAAAGCTTGTCGTGTCAGCCGATGAAAGTACTGTAAGCGCTTGAAGTTGTAACATAAAATTTCCTCTCAAGAGGGGTTGCTGAACACGATTAATTTGTATGCTACCACTATCTATGGACACCTCCTGTAGCGTGATTTCAAAAGAGGCTTCGTCTTTTTTAGAAGATGAAAAAGTATTTTTTGAATAAGGCATTGAAAGCTGTAGAGAAGGACGCTTTAGATGTAGTTTCTCTGCTTGTAAGTGACGCGAAAATAAGAGTGCTTGTATCGAAATATCTTCTAGCGAAAGGCGGGGTAAGGTAATGAGATTTTGCTGCGTATCACGTAGAGAAACTTCTTCTATAGTGAGATTACCTTTCCAAACGTCTACTGAAAGTGTTGTATAAGTAATGTCGAGGGTGCGCTGTTGGGCGACCTGCTTTATTTTTTTCTCTATGTAGCGTTTCGAAATAGTATTTGCAAAAAAACCTACGATTGATAGTATAAGCAAGAGTATACTTGTACCTATCAAGAGTATTTTTTGGAGTTGAGTCATAGGAGTTTAAGTTTTAGGCGATTGTTATATGCTGTAGGTGTATCTTTTCTTGTAAATTGTACTAGGTAAAATATTCATCGATTACAAAGTGTAGAACGTTTCCATAGAACATAAAGAGAAAAAATGTAGAAGACTACCCACCGTATATTATACCAGCCCTCATCAATGAATAAAACTTTCTGATGTCTTTCTTTCACTCACACAAAACCCCTTCAGTCCATTATTCCTTCAATCCACACATTTCTACAAAAAATACCAGTCTCCATAAAATTTGAAGACCAGCACTTTTTGTACATCTGAATGTTTATTTGTTTAATATACTACATGCGTTTTTTAGTAATACCTAGGTAGAAGCAACCTAATGCAATCAAACCAAAGGCTACATTCGTGACATGTATAATTGCAGTCATCATAGTTATTGTAATGTTTTTTGTTTATTTCTTATATGAAAGCATTTCGTAAAGCTCGCCCAAGTCAGGTGAGAGGATAATCTCTATGCGGCGGTTCTTCTGCTTCATTTCGTCAGTTGTATTTTTAACGAGCGGATCGTACTTAGACTTACCTGAGGCAGTCACCTTGTTTGGGGATACACCATAATCTTCTACTAAGGCACGTACCACCGTAGCAGCTCTACTCAAACTCAAGTCCCAGTTATCCTTATACAGGCCGCCTACTACAGGTACAATATCTGTGTGCCCTTCTACATTAATGCGAATGTCAGGATTATCATTGAGTACCTCAGATAACTCTGCTAGCGCTTGCTTCCCTTTGCCGTTAATGGTGGCACTTCCTGAACTGAAAAGAAGTTGGTCAGAGAGCGATACATACACCTTACCCTCTTTGAGAGAGACAGTGAGCTCTTCAGCATTAAAATCTACTAGCGCATTTGCCAAAGTCTTATTCAATTGGTTGATCTGTCCGTTCTGTTCGATGAGGCGCTCTCTGAGCATACGTAACTGACGTTCTTTCATGTTGTTTTCTACCATCTCTTCACCCAATGCACCAGCAAGGCGGTCACTTTTGGTAGCCAACGCTACAGAGTCGCTTATCAAGTTTTGCATACGGGCGTAATACTCATTTTTTTTCTCTACTGCTGCATTGTATTCCTTCTTACTCACACAAGCAGTGGCCAAGCATAAGAGTGCAACAGAAATAATCTTTATGGATTGTAACATATGTATAAATTTAAATTTGATGGATGTCTATTGCCTTTGTAAAGGCCAAAAATGAAACCAGCCGCTTATCTAGGCTACTAGGTTAGATAGAAGAGATTCGTATATAAGTAATTGAATATTAGATATTTGAACAATGAATAAACAGGCTATTTAGCTAGTGTAAGGATTGAAACGAAAGGGTAATCTCACAAAAAAATGTAGAATACTTTACCCACATTGAGGAAAAAGGCGGCTTACTTACGAGTGAACAAGCAAAAAAAAAGAATCAAATCATCTACAGAAAATAGCTTTAAAGCTATTTTTTTGAACATACTTCAGATTTGATGGTAGATATATTAGTCTTGGAACACAATTTTTACACTTAGCATTAGTACCATTCTTCAACTTATGCCATCAAAAATTGCTACGTATACACTCAAAGGATTAAAAATACTGCTCATTAGTGTGGTAGGCTTACTGGGATTGCTATTTCTTGCTTTATCTTTACCACAAACCCAAGACCTCATCACCAAAAAAGTAGAAGCTTTTCTAGAAGAGAAGCTAGGCGACCGCATAGCCATAGGAAAAATCAGGGTAGGACTTGTACATACTCTTCATTTGGAAGAGGTATACGTAAAAGACTTGAAAGCAGATACCCTTTTGTACGTAGAGCAACTAGATGTAATGGTGAATCTACCCGCCTTATTGCAGAAAAAAGTAGAAATCAATGAGATCTCCCTCACCCAAACCAAAGCCTATATCAAAAGAACCCAAGATGCTTTTAACTTTGATTATATTGTAGAAGCCTTTAGCAGTGAAGAAGATACTACCACCACAAGCCAGCCTAGTGCTTGGGGGGTATTTATGTGGGGAGAAATAGCGCTTACAAAAGTCCACTTTAAAATGGAAGATGCCCTAAGTGGTCTAGAAGTAGACACCTACTTAGGTAGTTTTACCGCCGAACTTGACCAAACTGACCTCATTGAGCAGATTTATCGTGTAGAACAGGCTACCATGGCGCAGAGCCACTTTAAGATGTTTACTACCCCTGTGAAAGAAAAACAAGCACCTCCTCCTACCGAAGTAGAGGAAAGTACTAGTGTCCTGCCTACTATCGAGGTAGGAAAAGTAGTAATACAACAAGGAGAGGTGTATCTTAAAGACAAAAGTACCGCGCAAACCACTGCACTCAATATTACAAAGATGGAAGCAGTAGCCAACGAGATTGATCTTAACCAACAACGGGTTGACCTTGAACGTATTACCATTCAAAAAACCAGTGCCGCTTACCACACGGGAATCCCCAATACGACGACTACAGAAAGTAAAGCTTCACAAGCACCTGCTGATGAGGCTGATGGACTCAGTTTTCCATATTTCGGTTGGCAACTGGCCACCAAAACCCTCACCATCCAAGACAGCCAAGTGGCCTACCACGACGATACACAACCTCGCCAGCCGGGCTTTGATTATGCACACATCGACGTACAAGGATTGCAACTATTGTTAGAAGATTTTACTTGGAAAAAAGACCAATTGGGTGTAAAATTAGAACAACTCGCCTTCAAAGATACAAGCGGTTTTACCTTAAAAAATTTTCAGACGGCACTTTCTGTTACCAACCAACAACTAACACTGCAGGATTTTTCTTTACAAACTGACCAAAGTAAACTCCAACAAAACTTACAGCTTAGCTACCAAAGCTTTGCGCAATTACAAGCACCCACTACAAGTCTTGACTACGAAGTAGAAATACTACATATTTCACCACAAGAAGTAAAACAGCTATTGCCTGTGCTGGCGCAGAACAATTACCTAAAGCAATTGAATAATCCCATTACCCTACAAACAAAAGTAAAGGGTACTTGGCAGCAGCTTCAAATAGAAGCTTTTACACTCGAGGCGTTAAGTAAAACTACCCTCAGTATGGAGGGTACGCTACAAGAAATCTTGCAACCAGAACGGCTCCAACTAGATATAACAACTAACACCCGCACCCATCGCCAAGACATACAACCTTGGTTATCGGGTACCTCTCTCAACTTACCAGAGTGGCTTACACTTACAGCAAGTTATCGAGGTGGTTTAGAACGCTTTGCCGCAGAGGCACAACTGATTACTACCTTAGGTGATGTAAAGGCAGCCGTCAATAAGCAGGGGCAGCGATTTAAAGTGGCAGCGCAAACTGAGCAGGTGCATCTTGGGAAAATCTTAGGAGATACCAGTTTGACCACCTTTTCTTCTACTTTAGAAGCTGAGGGAAATGGTTTCGACATCGCGCAAAACCTGCAAGCACAGGTGGAGTGGACGATTCAACAGTTTGGCTACCAGCGTTACAATTATAAAGACATTGTCCTCGCAGGCAAGGTAAAGCAACAATCCTTTGAAGGGACGCTCAAGGCTACTGACCCCAACTTGCAGCTTGACAGCCAACTGGCAGCCGATTTTAACCGTACTACGCCAGTCTATTCTGCAAAAATTGATTTGGAGAAGTTGGATTTGAAAGCACTCCAGTTAAGTGCTTCTTCTATAGAAGTAGCTACCAAAGCCGAGATAGCAGGAGAGGGGATAGATTTGCAACAGATACAAGCTAAGCTACACCTTGATTCATTAGAGATATATCAAGAAGCCGAGCGTTTACCACTCAATTATGTACATGTAGACGCGCTGAGAGACAGTAGCCATGCAGAAGTGACGCTTGCTTCCAATATTATACAAGCTCGCGCACAAGGTGACTTCCCACTAAGTGAGGCGCCTGTTATTCATATGCAACGGCTTTTCAATCAGTACTTTCCTTATTTTGAGGATACCACCCGTCAGCTTCCACCTGTCAACTTTGATCTAGACATTCACTTAGAAAACCAGCCCGCTACTTGGGCCTTATTTTTACCTGATCTGACGACCTTACAGCTAGATACCATTCATGTTGATTTTAACAGCCAAGAACAACAACTAAGCGCTAAGACACGTATTTCTGAAGCCGTTTATGGGACGCAACGTTTGAAAAATCTACAACTTAATATCGACAACGACCCTAGCACCCTTACAGGTGCGTTGACGATAGACCGTTTGCAACTAAGCGACTCTTTACAGTTAAACGACTTGGCACTCACCAGTCAGATACAAGCGGGGCTTTTACGTGTAAACTTTACAAAGGGAAAAGATGAGCAACAAGATTTTAACCTCGGTGGTAGTTTGAAAGTAGTCGATCCCGCTAACCATGCCTACCATTTGCACCTTTCCCCAGAGCAACTTATTAACGGGCTTACGTGGCAAATTCCAGCAGACAATTATATCCGCTTTGGCGATCGCCGCTTTGAGACCCATCATTTCCGTCTCGCTTATCAAGAACAACAAATTGAAATTGACTTACAAGGAAAAGATCAGCTTCAGGTTATCATAGAACATTTAGATTTGGGCTTCTTAACAAAAGAACTCAACAATGAAGACACGCTCGCAAGAGGTATAATAGAAGGAAAAATACAGATTGATCAACTCCTTGAAACACCCCTACTCGATGCAAATATCGTTGTGGAAGACTTCCAGTTATACGACTACTTGTTTGGGGATATCTCTCTGGTTGCCAATAATAAGACCAATGTACAGCGCTACCAAGCTACCCTCAAGGTAAAGGGGGCACAAAACGACCTTCGCCTCAAAGGCTTTTATCAATTAGACCAACCTGAAGCGCCTTTAGACTTTGTACTCGCTATCAACAAGTTTGAATTAAAAGCAATAGAAATGCTTTCATCTGGAGCACTTTCAGATGGTGAAGGTCACATAGAGGGTAAACTTAAGGTAACTGGTATTCCTGCTGAGCCAGATTTGGATGGGCAAATGCATTTCGAGCAGTCTAAGGTACGCATCAATATGTTTAATACACTAGTCAACTTACCAGAAGAGCGGATACGACTTGACAAAACAGGTATGCACTTCGATGAGTTTACCATTTTAGACTCCCTCAATAATCCGATTAAAATTGACGGTGATATTTTAACAAAAAACTACCTAAATTTTGACTTTAACTTGGACATCAGCGCCGATAACTTTACTTTTTTAAACAGCACCCGAGAAGACAACGACACCTACTTTGGCGTACTTATTGCCGATGTAGACGCCAGCATACGCGGTAATGAGCGGCAGCCGATTATCCGCTCAAAACTTAAAGTAGACAAACGAACAGACCTTACTTACGTATACATCCCCTCAGAGTTTGCAAGTGTAGAGCGAAGTAACAATGTGGTACGTTTTGTAGACAAAAGCCATCCTAAGCGAGATAGTTTACTTAGAAAAAAACAAAGTAAACCAATGGAGGCTTTCTTAGGAATTAGCCTAGAAGCTGCCCTAGAAGTAGAACAAGGTACACACATCAAGGCTTTACTCGACCCGTATCGGGGAGATGAAGTATCGGTAGAAGGTGGTGGTAACCTAAGCCTACAAATGACTCCTCAAGGTGACATGAGCCTAACTGGTTTGTACGAGATCAGTACTGGCTACTACAAGATTATGCTGTATGAAGTAATTCGTAAAGAATTTACCCTTGTAGAAGGCAGCAGCGTTTCTTGGTCTGGAAATCCTTATGAACCGCTCTTGAACCTCAGGGCGAAGTACGAGGTAGAAAGTCCATCCTACAACCTAGTGGCTAACCAAATAGAAAGCGATGAAGCGGATATATACCGTGTGAATCAACTTTTTTGGGTGTACCTTAACTTGGAAGGGCGTGCCCTAAGACCAGACATTGACTTTGACCTTACTTATCCAGAAGAAGCACGCATCAATACCAATAATAGCTTAATCCAAGCCAAAGTAAAGCAGCTCAACGAGGATGAGTCCGAGTTGAACAAACAGGTGTTTGCTCTACTCGTGCTCAATAACTTCATCGCTGAGTCGGCAGTATTCAATACTACGGGTGGTGGTGACTGGCAAGGAAGTGTAAGCGAACTATTAAATGCTCAGTTGAATAAACTATCAGACCGATACATCAAAGGGGTAGACGTCAGTGTAGGCGTAGACTCTTACGAAGAAGTAGATCAGCAGGGAGATATTGACCGACAGACAGATTTGAGCGTAAATGTTAAGAAGTCGTTATTAGATAACCGCGTTTCTGTCTCTGTTGGTGGAACATTTGGGCTCGACCAGCAAGAAGAGGAAGAACAACAAGCCCAATCTCTCAATACGGACATTGTGATCGAATATAAAATTACCCCTGATGGCCGCTACAAGTTACGTGTATTCAACCTAGAAAAGCGTGCTATGACTACCGAAACTGTTAATGCCAGTGGGGTATCGATTATATTTACTAGAGACTTTAGAAAATTTAAAGATTTATTTAGAAAAGAAGACGAAGAGTAAATAGTACCTTGAGGTTATTTAGACACTTTGTTTTTGACCGAAAATGAAAGAAAATTTGACTAGAAAGGTAACGAAATATGGTTGGGCTTTAGTCATTTTTTAGCACCGAAACGAAGTGTAGCTCAACGTAGTTAAAATAGTAAAAGCTTAAACGTCTTCCATAGTTGATTTTTTATGTACAAGCCTTTTATTCCCGTAAGTATTTTTATTCTATTTTTTCTCTTGGCAAGCTGCTCTGCCTCCAAGTATTTATCTCCCGGTGAACAGCTTTATACAGGCGCTACAGTGAAAATTACCTCAGAGGATTATAAAGCGCCCAAGGCTTTGAAAGAAGAAGTAGAGGAAGTACTTTCTCCTACCCCTAATAAAAAGTTTTTGGGTATGCGCTTAGGGTTATGGATTTATAACATCGCAGGCGAGCCTACTGGTAAAGGCATTCGCTATTGGTTAAAAAACAAATTAGGAGAAGCACCTGTACTTTATAACGAGCGCTACAACGAGCGTGTAAAACAACTTATCGGCAATCGTTTAGAAAATAACGGTCACTTTAGAAGTACAGTTACTGTCACAGAAAAGGAGCGAAAGAAGGATAAATATATGAGTCTTTTGTACGAAGCCGCTATACATCCTCCTTACCTGATACAATCTATTCATTATCCAGATGACAGTACAAAAGCCATAGACCGAATATTATACGGACTTAAAAAGGAAGCACTTCTGGAAATAGGAAAGCCTTACAACCTAGAGGTAATGAAGAAAGAAAGAGAGCGGCTCAACAACGCTTTAAAAAAAGCAGGCTATTATTTCTTCTCAGATAAGTACCTCTTGTTTGAAGCAGATACAACGGTAGGGACGCGCGACTCAGCAACAGCCTACCAGCCCGCCGTAAGCTTATATCTAAAAGTAAAAGAAGATGCGCCTAACAAAAGCTTGTATCCCTATACCATTCACGATATTGACATCTTCACAGACTATGACATAGAAGCTGCTGACAGCACAAGGCGCCTAGATACCTTGACGTACCAAGACTTCCAGCTTATTGCGCCAGAAATCAATTACCGTCCAGCTTTATTCGAGCGAAGTATACTCTTAGATACAGGGAGACGCTACGACCAAGAAGCCCATCAATCGTCAGTTAGAAAACTATCCGACTTGGGTACGTTTAAGTTTGTCAATATTAAATTTGAGGCAGATACCAGCGCCAATCACTATCTAGATGCCAACGTACTCCTTACCCCCATTCCTCGTAGAAGTCTAAGCGTAGAATTAACTGCCGCTACGCAGTCCAACGGATTTTTCACTCCTGACATTAAGATTACAGAGACCAATCGTAATTTATTTAGAGGCGCAGAGCAATTTAGCATTACCTTAGAAGGAGGTCTACAACGACAATTTAGCACACAAAGCACCATAGATTATATTTGGTGGCTAGGGGCAGGGGTAGAGCTCACGTTCCCTTACTTACTTGTCCCCTTTAATATTGAGAATAGCTATAATAAATTCAATTTTTATACACGTATTAAGCCTTTCTATCGCCGTATCACTTACTCCCCCTTGCTGACCACCAATGTACTAGACCTAGAGTTTGGCTACGAGTGGAAAGAGACTTTGGCAAAATCTCACCAACTCAACCCGCTTGTCATTACCTATCAGAATTCTATTCTGAATAATGAAACCGTAGAAGCAGATATCGAAAATCAACTGGTAGCCAACAGCCTAGAGCAACAGTTTGTAGTAGCCGCCCAGTACAACTATACCTACAATGACTTACTAAAAGGTGAAAAAAGAAGTAATTTTTACTTTAGAGGCTCTGTAGAAACTGCTGGTAATGCGCTTAACTTGATCTACAGGGCGGCCAACGCGCCCGTAGATGAAGGGCAACCCTACGAGTTGTTAGGGGTTCCCTTCGCACAATACGCACGCTTCGGTACGGAGTTTAGGTACTATCAGCGTCTTTCGAAAAAAACCAAGCTGGTCAATCGCTTACTAGTCAATGTAGGGCTTCCATATGGTAACTCACGCGTTCTTCCTTTTTTTAAACAGTACGCCATTGGTGGTCCCAATAGTATTCGGGCTTTTCCTGTCAGAAGTGTAGGCCCTGGTATTTTTAGAGACGAGAACAGCTCTTTAGAAACTACCTTTGTGCAAAGTGCTGGTGATATTCGTCTAGAAGCAAACACTGAATACCGCTTCGATATTACTTCTGCCGTTAAGGGAGCCCTTTTTGTAGATGCAGGAAATGTATGGCTGGCTAACAGAGATACTGAGCGGCCCGGAGGGGTGTTTGAATGGGATCGCTTTTACGAGCAGCTCGCTATAGGAACTGGGGCGGGGATACGCTTGGATGTTTCATTCATTGTGGTACGCTTCGACGTGGGCGTGGCACTCCGCCGCCCTGCAGACTGGGTCATACAGAATATTGACTTTACCGATCGCTCTTGGCGTAGAGATAACCTTACTTATAACCTAGCCATCGGGTACCCCTTCTAAAACACTTCTTCTCAAATAAATACATAAGGATAAAACACCCTGCTTTTGTTGTTTCTTCTCTACAGTATTATAGTACCAATCAACAAAAAGTCTCGCTTATTAGTCCAGTGGCTGAATGTGAAGGTTTGGTATTAATCTTTCATTACTAATTACAGTAAAATTATTCACCCTGTAATTTAAGATACGATGATAAATCTCGAGAATAAAAGCATAGAAGAAACGAAGTTGTACAGTGATGTAAACGGTGTTTTCATCACAAAAGAATACTTACACGTCAATCATACCAACTATCACATAGGAAGTATTCGTAGGTTCAATATCTATAAGAAAGCGACCTATCCCATTGTAGGTGTAGTAGTGGCGATACTGGGTATTTTATTATTGTTGTCTGGGCTTATTCGTATGTATCCATCAGAGGCCGTAATACTCGCTTGGAATGCTACCCTGAACGATATTACCGCAGTAGCTGGACTCGTAGTGACTATAGCTGGGGTAGGTTATGCCCTACTTTCGCAGAGAAAATATGCTTTGAAGATTAATACAGGCGGTAGAGAAAGAGACATTATTGTAGATACTGATAAAACGTATGTAGAGCAAGTAGCAGAAGCCTTGAAAAAAGCTTATAAAAAGTACCAGACCAAACAGAAGCAGACTACCTATCAGGTAGGGTAGGTTGTTGAGGTATACCTAGAGTATGTCGGTCTGTCTACGATATTACTCACTAAAGTATTTTCGTAAATAAGCCTTAGGAAAAAATCACTATAAAGAAGAAACTATTCGATAAGCGAAATATAAGCTTCGCTTATTTATTGCACCAATACTTGGCAATTAGGTGAATATTCCCACAGGAGTTTACCTGTTTGGAAGTCAATGGCAGCAAATACATCGCAATAAGCATCTTCTCCTCTTCTATGTCTCTTTCCTCTTGTATATATCTTGTCAAGCGTTCTCAATAAAAGTTGATTCCTTACTTTTAGTACTTGCATGACTGTCTGAGAATGGCTGTAAATACCTAGATTGGGAGAAGTCTCTTTCTGAAAAATGACCGCCTTAGGATATTGCTTCTCCCAGATTACACTTCCGTCGAGCGCCAAACGCGTTAAATAGACCTCTAGCTTGTCAGCACCTGTATTTTTATAGAATTTGATGACACACCCTTCTTGGTCGCCGTAGAGTAGTTCGGCTTCCAAAAACATTCGGTCACCTAATTTACTGATTGGCTCAGCATTAGGTAGCGACGTCCGCAAGGGGCGGTTTGAAGAGTAGAAGGGAGGTTGCTTCGTTTTTAATAAAGTAAAAAAGAACTTCTTTTCTTGTTGTTCTTGTGTCCAAACGTAGCTTGTTACCCACCCCTGTTGATTTTTCTGGTCTCGACGAAAGGCGTTTTGTTCTTCTTTTGATAGAAGTAAGGCACTTGCTGGATAATAAAAAAATGTATTTCCCTTTTTGGTTGTCAGCTCAAAACCGTTGTCACGTTCTCGTGCTATCAAGCTGACTCCTTCGTTCAAAACAGGATATTGTAGGGCAAGTGTACGTAAATCACCTTTCACCACTCCTGTGTAGCTATCTCTGATCACAAGTTGGTTATTAACCTTGTCGTGGTGGTACACGGCATTGTCAAATACGTAAAATCTACCTATGTCTACGTATTGGCTAGGATTAGCAGGCTCAGTAGTTTTCAAAAGGGGTACCTTTTTTCGTTCTTGTAGCGTAGCAGGGTCTATCAGGGAGGCGTAATAGTGATAAATAAACTCTTTTGTTCGGTTATCTTCTTTAATACCTTCCTTTGTATAACGGATGACCCATATTACAGGACCTTGTGTGTTGGATGCGATAAAAGATTCTTCTATCATTCTGTCATTTTTTACCACTATTTCTTCTGCTTGCTCAACAGCCCTCTCAGGAGTGCTTTCATCTGTAGAAAAAATTTCGATTGCGACAATCAGCGCAATAACCGCTGGTACAAAGAGAAAGGAAATAAATCTTCTAGGAAAACGGGCTGGTGTTGCCTCTTTTTGTTTTACAAGATTGGTTGGCAAGGTTTCTTGATTTCCCTTTTTCATTTGGCTAATCAAGTAGAATGCTTGCTGGTTCTCAGGATTGATATTAAGGCAGCTCTCTGCAAAAGCAAGTGCTTCTTCCTTATGCTCTCTTTTTTGGGTAGCTGCCCACAGGTGGTAATGTGCCTCGGCACATCCTTGCAAAGATGCTTCGTGATTGGGACCAAGCATTAAAGCCTCTTCAAAGGCTTGTAACGCATGTTCCCAATTATGGTGCTTTAAGTGTCCCCTTCCTTTAGCCAAGTAATTTTGCCGTGCGTCAAGAATATCTTGCTTTAAGATTCCCAAATCTTCAGCAATGGCTTCTAGGTCTTCATCGGTCAGAAATGTATTATCTTTATTTTTTTGAATGTCAAGTACTTTCTGAATGTATCGTCGGTATTCTTCTTCTGAAATAGACATCGTTATAGGTAGTTTTGAGTTAGGTGACCTTAAAATATCAATTTTTTCCTACATTCTTTGTGTCCGGCAGCATGTAGCCTTTCCATTGCTACACTTTACTGTATCACCAATAGGTAAAGTAAAAATCTACAAAGTGTAGAAAAATATACACAGTTAGATGGATGGCTCACCTTTAAAAAGCCTTCTAAAGAGCTTAAAAGGCTCTTTATATATTTTGGTACTAATCTTTCATTACTGTAAGCATAAAGATTAAAGGTAAAAACAATCATTCATTTAAATAGATATAATATTTTGAAGAGGATAAATAGAATAGGAGAGCCCGCAGAGGTGGTAGATTATGATTACGATGATGGAAGAGGTGTCCGTATTACGGATGACTACTTTGAAGTAGATGATACCCAATATAGCTTAGGAAGTATACGCACTTTTAAGACATACAAGCGTACTACTAGTCCAGTACCAGCAATCATTGTAGGTTTGTTGGGTGTAATGTTATTAATGGCGAGTTTTATTCAGTTGTTTCCCTCAGATGATATCATAGAGACTTGGCATATGAGCCTGAATGGCTTATCAGGTTTTGTGGGTACCATACTTGTACTGATGGGTATTGCTGGTACACTCTTTATTCAAACGAAGCATATTCTCAAAATAACTACTGCTAGGCTCGATAGAGAGGTAATCATCGACCGTAATAAAAGGTATGTAACGAAGGTTAGCCAAGCGTTAAATCAGGCACTAGATGAGTACAAAAGCAGAGAAGCAAAGCGCGAAGGTAAAGAGCAATATGAGCGAATGGAAGTCTAGTGAGCAACACCCAGTAGAAAAATAGTAAACGGCACAGTCCTTTTGTATGTAAATTACAGGAGGACTGTACTATTATGTAGCATTGGGGGTTGTATCAAAAGATAAATATAAAATTGGATTTTAAAGAAAAAATAACTATCTAGTACCTCTAGATAATACAAAGTTTCTTAACTTTAAAAAGATACGTCTTCAATCAATTCAATGCTCAATATGGCATTTGTGCACTCAGCTTACTACCTGTGAGAGCACAACCTTCTGACAAAAGTGAGATGACCAATCAACTCCTGTTTGGCGAAGCTTTCACTATTTTAGATAGTTCTCAAGACCATAAGTGGCTCCATATACAAACAAACCACGACCAGTATGTGGGTTGGATTGATGCTTTACAAGCCTTTCCAGTAGAAGAGCCCTATTGGCAGCATTACCAAAAGCAGAATACTTGGCAAGTGACCCAACCAAGCACACCGTTGCAGTTTAAAGGAAAATATTTTCATATAACAAAGGGCAGTCTACTGCCCTTCTTTGATACTACCACTGAGCAAGGAATGATTGCCGAAGAGCCCTATCATTGCGTACGTGAAGCTGCGCACGAGATACTCCCAAAAGAGCATATCATCGAGCAGGCGCACCAATACTTAGGGGCACCCTACTTGTGGGGTGGGCGTTCTATTTGGGGAATAGATTGTTCTGGTTTTGTACAACAAGTATTTAGAACAGTAGGTTGCCAGTTATACCGTGATGCACATCAACAAGCCACACAAGGGGAATTGGTACAGGATTTGAGCAAAGCACGACCGACCGATCTGGCTTTTTTTGAACGAGATGGCCGTATCGTACACGTAGGAATTATTTTAGAAGATCAAAAGATTATTCATGCACGAGGGAGTGTAAGAATTGATCGTTTAGATACAAAAGGAATTTTGGACGAAACATCTCATACCTATTCTCATCAGTTAACGCTGATAAAGAGGGTATGTTCTATTTAATTAAATGTAAAAGTTATGAGTAGTAGTAGAGTACTCATCCTCAACCAAGACTATAGCGCACTGACTATATGTAGTGTTGAGAAGGCGTTTATCTTACTGTTTTTAGACAAAGCCGAAATGGTATCAGAATCTGCTTTAGGCGCATTGAGAACGATCTCTGCCGCCTATCCAAGACCTTCTGTCATTCGTCTGTTCAACTATGTACATATTCCTTACAAAGGAGTAATGATGAGTAGGCAGAATATCTTTAAGCGAGACCGGTATACTTGTCAGTATTGTGGTGCTACCAAAGACCTCACCCTAGATCACGTACAACCACGTTCTAGAGGGGGAAAATCTACGTGGAAAAACCTCGTAGCAGCCTGTAAGTCTTGTAACTCTAAGAAAGGAGACCTAACGCCAGAAGAGGCCAACATGCCTTTAAGAAGAAAGCCTTTTAAGCCTTCTTTTATTATGTTTCTGAGGGATTTTCAAGGACAAGTTAATACCGATTGGGAGCCATTCTTAGGGAAAAAAGGCTTTCACTATACCGTCACGTAATAGGTATTGTTGGTACCTATAAAGCAGAAGGGGAATACCACTATGGGGTATTCCCCTTTTTCGTTTTTTATGATAAATTGAGCAGAAATAATATACAGTAAAGTATCACTGTGCGGGAGATTTTTTTGTGTAAAACAGCAAACAAAATTTTCTGTGGTAATCCGAAAGGAAATATTTGTTTTGTGAAACTACTATTTGATCTTTATATTGCGACCTCGTTTTCGTTAAAACCTTGAAACTGTATCTCACCTAATTATTAATTATGAGCGAAAATTCCAACCAACCTAAGAGCGAATCTTGGGGGTCGCGTGTCGGACTAATCTTAGCCATGGCAGGTAATGCGGTAGGCCTAGGCAATTTCTTACGTTTCCCAGTACAAGCAGTGCAAAATGGCGGTGGTGTGTTCATTATTCCCTATATAATCTGCTTTTTACTTATGGGTATCCCATTACTCTGGATCGAGTGGGCTACAGGAAGGTTTGGCGGAAAGAGCGGTAACCACTCAACCCCTTTTATTTTAGATAACATGACGAAGCGACGATTTTGGAAGTACTTCGGGGTGTTTGGTATTTTTACCAATATTGCGGTAGCCGCCTATTACTGCTATATCGAGTCTTGGACGATGTCTTACGTATACCATTCGCTGAAAGGTACTTTCATTGGGAAGTCACAAGGGGAGGTCGCTAGTTTTTTCAATAGCTACGTAGATGTATGGGTTTCTACTACAGGTATTCCACTAGAGGCCGTACTTTTCTATATCGTTTGTTTATCCCTCAACACCTACATTTTATCGAAAGGGCTAAGTGGTGGTGTAGAACGGGTCGCTAAAATAGGCATGCCTATGCTTATTCTTTTTGGTGTATTATTAGCCATACGAGGATTTACCCTAGGCGACACAGGGGCGTCAGCTACTTGTACAGATTGTAACTCCTACTTAGGGCTTAACTTCCTCTGGGAACCCCAGTTCGACTCCATCAGTAATCCTAAAGTATGGATGGCCGCAGCAGGACAAATTTTCTTTACCCTTTCTGTAGGGATGGGCACCATTCAATGCTATGCTTCTTACGTGAAGCACCGCGATGATATTGCTCTCAATGCGGTAACAGCAGGCTTTATGAATGGATTTGTAGAGATCGTACTAGGCGCCTCCATCGTGATCCCTATTGCAGTAGGCTACCTTGGTTTGGATTGGGTGAAGGAAAACGCAGGCTTCTCTATGGCTTTCCAAACAATGCCTTATCTATTTACCCAGTGGGGAGATGTAATAGGCGCTGTTGCAGGCTTGATGTGGTTCGGATTACTCTTTTTTGCGGGAATTACTTCTTCGCTGGCCATGGGTACTCCTTGGATGGGCTTCATGCGAGATGAGTTCAACTGGTCACAGAATAAGTCGGCATGGTCTTTTGGTGCGCTGGTATTTATTATGGGTATTCCAACGGTGATGTTCTACAATGAGGGCTTCTTCGACGAATACGACTACTGGGCAGGAACTATCTCTTTAGTAGTATTTGCCTTAGCCGAAACCATTATTTTTGCTTGGATATTTGGCATCAAAAAAGGATGGCGAGAAATCAACGCAGGGGCAGATATTCAAGTACCTAGCTTCTTCAAGTTCATTATTCAATTTGTCACCCCTACGCTGATTTTAATTGTATTTTTAGGGGCACTTTTTACCCCTAAAGATAACGACTGGGGAAAAGCTTTTGGAGGAGATTGGGAGCTTGACGCAGGAAGTATTATTGGTAAAATACAGAACAAAGGCTTAGTAGCTAATAGAGATTATTTTGCAGAGGGATTTGAGTCAGAAGTAGCAGGCGAAGTATTATTGATAGGTGAGAATGAGCGTAAAAATAGAAATGTGGTGCAAATTGGACAAACCCAATCATTCTATAAACTACCCAACGGCAAGGCCAAGCGCTATACAGGTGAGACAGGCATTGCCCAAGAAGAAGTATACGACTCATCGATAGTGGTGAAAACCTACCGATTTAAAAAGAAAATGGAGATTCAGGTGAAAGAAGGCGATACAATAGCCGTAAAAACTATTTTGGCCAAGGGGGATGTGATCAACAACATCTTCTATACAGATATGGCGCGCCTACTGCTGATGTCGTTGTTTATCTTTATTGGTGTAGTCGTATGGTTGGCCACCCTAAAACGTGAAAAGGAAAATCGTCTTTAAACACTAAAAATATTTAGTTATGACAACAGAAGCACTTATTACCATGCTTACCGTACAGGTTACAGTAGTATGCCTTACCACTTACTTTTTTATACGGGTACTAAAGACACCTCCTAAGCCAGAGCCAGACTCTTACAGTGAGAATGATGACGTTCCTCGTTAATAGACCATCAAAGAGGTGTAGTGATACGCCTCTTTTTTTATTCATTTTTATCATGTAGTTTTACTGAACGATGTCTACCTCTAAAACCTCTGTAGCGATTTTCCACGTTTTGTTGGTCAATTTTATTGGCATGTTGGGCTATAGTATTGTCATTCCTATATTGGTTTTTTTGGTAAAAGATTTCGGCGGTAATGAATTTATCTATGGGCTGCTCGGCTCTATTTATCCTTTTTTTCAGCTCATTGGCGCGCCGCTTCTAGGGCGTTGGTCTGACGAAATTGGGCGAAAACGTGTTTTATTTATCAGTCAGGTAGGTACTTTTATTGCTTGGGTACTTTTTATTGTGGCCTTCTACTTGCCAGAAACCCTACTGGCGAAGGTAGACAGCACACTCACAGGTACTTTTCTCATTACCATTCCGCTGGTTTGTTTGTTTGTAGCACGTGCCTTAGATGGTATTACGGGTGGTAATGTCTCAGTAGCCAATGCCTATCTCTCAGACATATCGACTGATGCTAACAGGAAAGGAAACTTTGGTAAAATGAGTTCTTCTACGAGTCTTGGTTTTATTCTGGGGCCTACCTTGGCCAGTATATTAGGCGCTACAGTCTATGGAGAGTTACTTCCTATTATCGCAGCAGCATTCATCTCGCTAGTAGCGATCTTCGTTATTCAAAAATACTTACCTGAATCTAACCAAATGGCAGTCTCCTCTAAGTTGAAAGGCTTTAAGTTGGGGAAGCTTTTCCAGATAGAGCATAAAGAATGCTATAAAATGAAGGATTGCCCTGAAACGGGCTGGAAAGCCATTTTAAAACAACCGCAAATTCCCTTACTATTTCTCATTTACTTTCTTACCTTTTTAGGCTTTAGTTTCTTTTATTCAGGCTTTCCTGTCTATGCTTCTGGTTATTTAGAATGGTCTGCATCTCAATTGGGTCTTTTCTTGGCCATTTCGAGTGGGATTATGGTACTAGTACAAGGGCCTGTACTGAGTTACTTATCTGATAAAGTACAAGATGCCTATTTGGTAATTATTGGGAGCTTACTAATATGCGCTAACTTTGCGTTGCTCCCTATAGGAAGTATCGCAGCCATCTATGGCGCCAATATCCTAATGTCAGTAGGGAACGGACTTATGTGGCCCAGCTATCTCTCTATTCTGTCACGTACAGGTACCCCAGAAAAACAGGGTGCCATTCAAGGCTATGCCAATAGCATGGGGAGCTTGGCCAGTATTTTCGGGCTTATCCTCGGTGGTACACTGTTCGGATTGGTTGGTCCGCGCATTTTTTGGATTGGCGCAGTGATGCTTTTCATTATCTTTATCTTGTCCTTTCGTCTCATAGAAAATACCTCTCGTGACGTACAGTTACAGACGTAAGAGAAAGCAGATACTGGTATAGGTCAACTTTAAAATATGCGTTTAGTTTGAGGCTTAGAAACTCCCTAAGTAAGGTTTACGTTACTGAAATAGGTCAATTATTCAACTAATCAACCTCCTTAACATTATGTCTATCTCCGAAGAAGAATTCCAACGATATATCCAAAAAGCCCTAGAAATACAACGCCAGAAAAAAGATCACTTTATCACCAACAAAGACCTCGACGAAATTGCCCGTGAGATGGGTATCGCCAAGGAGGATATCTTAGCCGCTTGGCAACGTTACTTAGCACAAGGGGAAGGGTACTTGAAACATCATAACTGGACGGACGCCTTAAATGCTTTCGAACAGGCACTGGTGCTCAGCCCACAGCACGAGCCAACCCTTTTAGGTTTAGTAAAGGCACACAAGGGTTTATGGGAAACTACCAATAAGGTATTTCATAAAGAGGAAGCGCTTCGCTTGGCGAAAACGCTGGTAGATCTACATCCTAAAAACAAGGAAGCCTACTACTTGATAAGCGAACTAAAGAGAACCGAAAAGACAACTGTATTAAGGCCAAATACGCCTGTATCAAAGAATAAAAGAACTGTAGTAACCAGCCTAGTACTCTTTATTTTCATGTTTACAGTAGGGATCGTTACCTTTTTCTTAATGATGCCCTCCAAGACTTCCACCTCTAGTACAGGTACTAATGTGCTGGGGCAAGAAAAAAAATTCGGTAGTATTACAGCGTCTACTTCTGTAATAAGTAGTCAAGGCCCCGTAGTATGGATAGTAGACTACGATCAGCAAGGCGGTGGTACAAACGATAGAACATACGACTACAGAATTACAATTCTTGATCCAGCAACGCAGGAAGAGAAAACCACCATTAATTTATTGCAGAAAACAGTAAGCTATACAGAAAGTGTAAAGTGGGGGCAGTTGTATGTTGCTGGTGACGCTGTCTTCTGGGTAGATGGAGAAAAAAAGAAGTTGGAAGAAAGAGATGGGTTTACAGGAAAAGTAAAGGGTGACAACAACACCCTGAAAGATCGCTTCAAGATTTTACAACAAGAGGGGATCGGTATCGTAGAAGAAACCTATAGTTATGCAGGAGGGCTATTGTTTGAAATAACCACTGAACAAGGAAACATATTCTACTATTTCCCAGAAAAGCAACGGCTACTTTCAGAAGAAGACTACAACACAAGCCGAAGAAAGCCAACAGAAAGTATACAGCAATATGTATGGCGTATAGAAAAAGATGGTAAAAAGAAGATGTTTTCACTTGTGACCCTCCAGCAACCTTCGTTCGGGGCGCTTGTTACTCGTGAGAGGTATCGTGTAATTCCTAGAAACGAAGGTAGTTTACTGAGTGATCTGAACGGTAAGACTTTTCTAGAAGCCACCCTCCTTTACGGTGATAAGAAACGTTGCATTATCAAATCTTACAAAAAGATAGGTGACTCGGAATACGATGCCCTTTATACCTGCTTGAATATAAAAGGCGAAGTACTCTGGGAAAAAAGCTACCCTGAAGCAGAGGTGCTCAAGCATATTACAGAAGGCGTAAATACTTTTGGAAACGGCTTTGTAGGTAAAAAATACCAGAACCAAGTAGTAATAGGCTACAGCGATTGGATAGAAACACCTCGAAAACAACATTGCTATATGTTTTGCGCGCTAGACTACAACACGGGTAATCTGCTATGGGAGTACTCGCCAGATTGCGCTGTTGGCAGTAAAAATCAGTAATTGGGTTTTCCTACGCAAACAAAACCTACTTGAAACGGTTGCCCTATTAGAGAGACTTCTAAAATGGGTAGTATGTCGAAAATTACTTTTTTATTTCTGGTCATTTTTTATTTGTTGCTGACACTTTTTGCAGGCGGTGTTTCTCTCTCTACTTTCCAAGAAATGCAAGTTTGTCTCTTCTTTGTACTTATACTAGGCATTCCCCACGGTGCTATTGACAATATCCTTTATCTTTCTAAACACAAGATATCTAAGCTTCGGTTTTACACAATTTATCTCGCTATCATTGCTTTGAATGTGCTTTTCTGGCTATGGCTACCTAGCTTGGCATTACTGAGCTTCTTACTATTGTCGGCCTATCATTTTGGGCAATCACAGTTTACCAATTACTTTCAAAAAGAGCCTATTGGGCTTGCGATGTTCTATATTGTTTGGGGTATAGCACTCTTGTCAGGGCTTGTGTACTTTAATATAGAGGCGACTTATCAACTTCTCCTGACGATAGATGGCTTAGCAACACCTGCCAAAATACAGCTTACACTAGCCACACAGTGGATACTTATTGCTACCGCTTCGTTGACTTTGCTTACCCTATTATTTTTCGGCATTAAACGCTATCTTCCCTGGGAGAAAATACTGTTGGAAGGGATACTTTTTCTCTTGATGCAGGTAAGTTTTTTCCTCTTTCCTTTACTTATCGGCTTTACGCTCTACTTTATTGTACTACATTCTATCAAAGTACTACAAGACGAGTACCGCTACCTAATAGCGCAGAAAATAGTTCGTTCTCTGCAAAACTTCGTCAAGTTATTGTTGCCATTATCATTGGTTTCAATTGTAGGTGTATTACTAATCTTTGGGCTTATTTATCTCCAGTGGATTCCCATTTCTTACGTATTTGCCTTTCTGATCCTTATTTCTTCGATTACTGTGCCACACGCCTACGTAATGAAAGTGTTCTATAAGGCATAAACAGGAGCAAGGCTAGTCTTTCTTGTTTCTTGCCTCTTACGTCTGTTGTCTATCTCCCTATCCACCTGACTTCTTTGCACGATAGCCCGCTTTCTGAAGTAATTCAAGTACTCTCTCTCTAAAATCACCCTGTATCAGGATTTCTCCATTTTTGGCTGTGCCTCCCACGCCACATTGGCTCTTGAGCTTTTTTCCTAGTGCTTGTAAGTCTTCTTCTGTCCCTACAAAACCTATCACCAAGGTTACCTTTTTGCCACCGCGTTGTTTCTTATCGAGCTGTATACGTAAATCTTGTTCCGCAGGCGGGAGCGTAGTAACGCTTTCGTCGTTTGTTTCGTAGGAGAAGTCTGGATCGGTAGAGTAGACTACGCCTGATTTTTTCTTATTCTTATTGGACATGTCTCATGAGTGATTAGGTGAATGTGTAATTGAGTGAATGAAGTATCAAATAACTTATTATACAGATGTCTAAAGTCTTGCTTCTGATGCTTTTTGTCTAAAAAACAATCCTCAAAAATTATACTGAACACCATTAGAAATATTATAAATGAATTTAGTAATGGGTATAACAGGAGCCGTCTCATAAGCGGCTGTAAAGTTTACATTGAATTTTAGGTTTTTGATGAGTGTAAAGGTGAGTTGTACATCGCCATTAATACGATGACGAACGACACTAAAATCTGGATCATAACCAAACTGGTGGTAGCACACCAAATCGAAGCTTGTAGAAGCATTAAGTTGGTAGCCAAAGCTTATGTACTGAGAAGCTTTGGCGAAGTTGGTAGTACGCCGTAAGCTATCTTCAGAACCAGGCAAGCGCCATTCTTCCTGTTCATACATAGCCCCTAATCCATAAGCAAGTGAAACCTTCGGCTCACTAAGCAGTGCATAACGCGCCCCCGCGCCCCCCAAAAGACGGTTGTCTAGTCCTCTTAAAAAGTCAAACTGGTACTGGCTGAATACCTCAGGAGAAAGACGGTTTTGGTGGAGGAAATTCACCCTAAAATGCGCATAGAAAAAATTATTAAAAGGGGCTTCGTTGATTCTAAGATAATCGTAGCGATTGAGCAGCAGAAAAAGATGCTTGTTCGCTACATACGCTAGATTGAAGCGCGTATTGACACCCAAAAACTCAATCGGTTCATTGGCCGCCGCTGTACGATTGGAAAGACTAAAATTGGCGGATAGATTCCCAGCTAAATAACGTGTACTGTCTGGATTGAGCCGTACTTTCTCGATGTTCAAAATTTGTGCTGAGCCTGATAAGACTGGAAGCAGGAAAAGAAAAAAAAGGAAGAAACGCATAGATAATCAAAGTGGAAATGATGAAACACTTGAAGTATAATCAGGACGCAATTGATACATCCGAATCATATTGATAAACTGCTGTGTTTGTGGATGAACGTACTCATCTATTAAAGTAGCTTCTGGTACAAACCCTACACGCTCGTACAACTTACGTGCTTTCCAATTGTCTTCCCGTACCATTAGCCATACTTTATGCAGCGCTACCTCTTCAAAAGCTTTTTGCAAAAGTAATGCAATTGCCTTTTCCCCCAAACCTTTCCCTCTGAATTCTTTTTTTAAGAAAAGTGCCATACGACCATTTCGGGCAGCCCAGTAAATTTTATTCAGACTTACCTGACCTGCATACTGGTTATCGTAAAGTAAGGTGAACGTAAAATCTGTTTTACTCTTTAGTAGTTGTAGCAAGAAAGCTGCTTCCTCTTCGAAGCTGATAGTTTTGAAGTTGGCAAAAGTAGCCAATACTTCAGGCTCATTAACCCACTGCATAATTTCGTGAATGTCGTCAAATACCGTTTTTCGGATGGTGAGTGCCATAGAGGATCCCTTTTGCGAGGTACAGAAGCTGTACACAAAATTTTTGTTGAAAACGAAATATACGATTGAAGTGGCCTAATATTTCAGTTTAATGTCGGAAATTTTCAACTTTAAAGGTGGGTACAATAAGTTTTTGAGGAAATAGCCATCACTATTATTAGGAAAATTTGTAAAATTAGGTGTTGTAACTATCCATTGATAGTTTAAAGGTAAATCTTAGACGACTTCTATATAGTAATCCTATGAAATCAATTCAACTACATAAAGTAAATTCGCTTCAGGGCGAAGTCCTTTTACCTACTTCTAAGAGTGAAAGTAACCGTGCCTTGATCATCCAAGCGCTTGCCCGCTTGCAAGCAATGCCTGCGAATATTTTGTTACAAAATATCTCCGAAGCACGTGATACCCAAACCCTGCAACGCTTGCTACTCAGCAACGATGAGGTGCTAGACGTTTTAGATGCAGGTACTACCATGCGCTTTCTCACTGCTTTTTGTACCGCTACGAATCGCCAGGTAATCCTTACGGGAACGCCCCGTATGCAACAGCGCCCCATTGGTATATTAGTGGAAGCCTTGACTCAACTAGGCGCCAACATTCAATACCAGCAGGAGGTAGGCTTCCCACCAATCAAAATCGTAGATTTCCAACAAAAAGAAAAGCAAGTAAGCCTACAAGGAAATGTGAGTAGTCAGTATGTTTCTGCACTACTCCTGATTGCCCCTTTTCTACCTGATGGACTTACCGTTACTTTGCTAGGAAAGGTTACCTCACGCCCTTATATACAAATGACGCTTACGCTCTTGCGCTATTTTGGCATTAATTACACTTGGGAAGACAATATCATAGAGATCGCTCCTCAACCTTATCGTGCGGCTACTTATGCTATCGAGGCCGATTGGTCAGGAGCAAGCTACTGGTACAGTTGGGTAGCCCTCGCCGAGGAAGGAACCATTACTTTGCTTGGATTGAGGGAAAATTCCTTACAGGGTGACAAAGCCATTGTTGATATTGGAGAAAAGCTAGGTGTAAAAACGATTTTTACGGAAAACGGAGTACAGTTGAGCAAAATCCCTCATCAAACGAATATTCAAGTTGACTTTACGCATTGTCCAGACCTCGCCCAAACAGTGGCGGTCTGCTGTGCAGCTAAAGACATTGCTCTAGAAATGACAGGACTAGAAAGCCTGCGTATCAAAGAGACAGATCGTATCAAAGCGCTTCAACAAGAGCTCGCCAAGTTTGGCTATACCATTAGGGAAGAAGCACAACAAACGCCTACCCATTGGTACTTAGAAAAGATAGCTACTGCGCATGAAGAACCTACGGTAGAAACCTATGAAGACCACCGCATGGCAATGGCTTTTGCTCCTTTGGCTACCCAACAAACCATCACCATACTAGCTCCAGAAGTAGTCGTAAAGTCTTATCCTAACTACTGGAGCGACATCCATCAGGTAGGGGTTTCTACAGAAGAGAACCACTAATTTTACCAGCATTAGCGTAATTTGATTTGGTATAAAATCTCTTATCTTTACAAAAATTTTAAATCAATGCTATGAGTAATCGAAGAGTAGTTGTTACAGGCTTAGGAGCGTTGACACCCATTGGCAACACCCTAAAAGAATTTTGGGAAAATGCAGTAGCGGGTAAGAGTGGCGCTGCGAAGATCACTAAGTTTGATCCCACTAACTTTAAAACACAGTTTGCGTGTGAGGTAAAAGGCTTTCAGCCAGATACACGCCTCTCTCGCAATGAGATCAAACGAAGCGACTTGTTTACACAGTATGCCCTTTATGTAGCAAGCGAGGCGCTCGAAGATGCAGGGCTAGATTTAGAAAAGATTGATCCCTTCGACATAGGAGTCATCTGGGGATCGGGGCAGGGTGGCATGATTACCTTTGAAGAAGAAGTAAAGAACTACGTAGCCAACGACCATATTCCCCGTTTTAGTCCCTTCTTTGTACCTCGCCTCATTACCAATATGGCTTCTGGTATGATCTCTATGAAATGGGGACTGATGGGAATTAACTATACCACTGTATCTGCTTGTGCCACTTCCACTACGGCGCTAATGGATGCTTTCAATTACATTCGCTTGGGTAAAGCAAAGGTATTTGTGGCAGGTGGCTCAGAGTCACCGATTTCGGAAGCCTCTATGGGAGGTTTCAACTCTCTAAAAGCGATGTCTACCCTGAACGAATCGCCTGCCACCGCTTCGCGACCTTTCGATGTAGCCAGGGATGGTTTTGTGATGGGAGAAGGGGCTGGTGCGCTTATCTTAGAAGAATACGAACATGCCAAACAACGAGGCGCGAATATTTATGCAGAAATAGTCGGCGCTGCTATGACAGCCGATGCTTACCACATGACCGCTACGCATCCTGAAGGAATTGGCGCAGCCAAAGCGATGGAATGGGCGTTGCAAGAAGCCCAGATAGCCCCAACGCAAGTAGACTACCTCAACGCCCATGCTACCTCGACTCCTATTGGCGACATAAGCGAATTACAGGCCATACATAAAATATTTGGAGAAGATACTTCCCGTCTAAAAATAAGTGCTTCGAAGTCTATGACAGGCCATTTACTAGGAGGTGCAGGAGCAATAGAGGGTATCTTGTCGGTAATGTCTATCAAAGAAGGTGCGATACCGCCTACTATCAACACCAACACATTGGATCCAGCGGTGCCTGAAGGGTTTCATATCGTTACGCAGGAAACCCTACAACAAGAAGTGAATGTAGCGCTAAGCAATACCTTTGGCTTTGGGGGACATAATGCCATCGTCGTTTTTAAGAAAATATAGGGTACTAAGAAACAAAACTTTTATAAGAAGTTGAGCAACAGAAAGAGTTCTGTATTTCTCCTTCCATATTGCAAAAGTTTTTATAGCTTTGTTTGTATACACATCCATTTGAAACAGTACGTTCATGACCAAACCGCTTATACTCGTTTCCAACGATGACGGCATTACTTCCAAGGGTATTTCTACGCTCGTAAGCGTAATGAAAGAGATCGGGGAAGTGGTAGTAGTAGCACCAGATAGCCCACAGTCTGGTATGGGGCACGCAATTACGGTAGGCAATACCCTTCGCTTAGATCGCTCTAGCATCTTCAATGAAATTCTCGCCTACGAGTGCTCTGGTACCCCCGCTGATTGTGTGAAGTTGGCCAAGCATCAAGTACTGAAAGATCGCAAGCCTGATCTAGTGGTAAGTGGTATCAACCATGGGAGTAACTCTTCAGTAAGTGTATTATACTCAGGTACGATGTCGGCAGCTATTGAAGCAGCCATTGAGGGACTACCCGCCATTGGTTTCTCACTCTGCGACTATGCAGCCGACGCTGACTTCTCCCATATTACCGCCTGGGTAAAGAAGATTACTGAGCAGGCCCTAGAGAAGGGAATTCCTGCGAACGTTGCGCTCAATGTGAATTTTCCACCTATTACACAAGGTGATATTAAAGGTACAAAAATTTGTAGACAAGCAAAGGCACGTTGGCAAGAAAATTTTGACGAGCGAAAAGACCCTTACGGTCGCCGCTACTATTGGCTAGTGGGCGACTTTATCAATGAAGATGACGGAAAAGATACCGATGTGGAGGCGCTAGACAACAATTACGTATCGATTGTTCCTTGTAAGTTCGATATGACGTCTTACGAAGCGCTCTCTCATTTGAATACTTGGCAGCTTTAAAATAGAAATGATGCGTCTCTGGAAAATCCTCAAAAAATACTGGCAGCGACGTAAATACAAGACCTTGGCCCATATACACTTGGTAGGAAACCAGATTCGTGTAGAAGCCTCCAGCAAATGTCAGTTAAAGTGCCCGCTTTGCCTTACGGGTACACACTACCACAGAAAGCACTCAGTGGTGGGTTGGGGGCATCTTTCTTTTGAAAACTTTAAAAGGCTCATCGAACAAAATCCCTCAATCAAGCACATAGAACTTTCCAACTACGGAGAACTCTTTCTCAATCCTGCTCTACTAAAAATAATGGCATATGCTCATGAGCACAATATTCGCCTTAGTGCCATCAATGGGGTAAACCTGAACGACGTAAAAGAGGAAGTGCTAGAAGGGCTTGTCAAATACCAATTCTTTAAGCTAAAAGTTTCCATTGATGGTGCAAGCCAAGCGACTTATCAACAATACAGGGTAGGGGGAGACTTCAATCAGGTAATCGCCAACATCAAAAAAATCAATGCGTATAAGCAACAATATAAGAGCCGCTACCCAAAGCTTAAATGGCAGTTCATCATTTTTGGACACAACGAACATGAGCTTCCTTTGGCCAAGCAAATGGCGAAGAAGTTAAACATGGGCTTTAAAGCCAAGCTGAACTACTCGCCTAAAAAGTTCCCTATTAAAAACGCTGCTTTTGTCAAAAAAGAAACGGGCTTGTCAGCCGCTTACATAGACGAATACGAAAAAGAAAAAAAGCAACTTTATTCGCCTGCCTGTTTACAACTCTGGACGGCCCCGCAGGTTAACTGGGATGGTAAACTACTAGGCTGTTGTGTCAATCATTTTGGTGACTTTGGAAATGTATTTGAAGAAGGATTGTCTTCCTTGCTTCAAAGCGAGAAATATCTGTATGCGAAGCAAATGGTACTAGGAGAGCAACCTACAAGAGCAGACATTCCCTGTACGCAGTGCAAGCGTTTAAAGAGAGTGGTAAAAACAGACTTACGCAAGCAACTTATAGAAGTGATTGAAAAAACATAGACTATTCCTCTCCAAAAAGTGCTTGGCTTTCTGCCTTTCTTTTCAGGTAAGCCTCAAAGTCAGGAACACGTACTTGCTTTTGTTTGAGCGCAAACTCCAACTCTTCCCTTGATACGCGCCAATCGTCACGTTTGAGCGCCCGAATACCTAGTAAATCCTTTACCAATGCGATCTTTGCACCAGTTACTTGGTGTCGATGGTGTTCTTGTGCAATGTAACGAACGTCTACATCGGTATCTAGTTGGAAAGGGGCAAAAGCTTTTTCCCACAGTTGAATCAGGCACTGTTCATCAGGGTACTCAAAGGTAATGCGGGTATTGAAGCGCCGCATAAAGGCATTGTCCATATTGCTGATGTTGTTAGTAGCCACCAAGATAATGCCCGGATACTCTTCAATAGATTGTAACAAATAGCCTACTTCTTGATTCACGTAGGTATCTTGCGCAGTACCTGCATCACGCGTTCGATTTGAGAAAAGCCCTTCGCCTTCATCACAAAAAAGGATGTAATCGTAGTGCTGAGCAATGTCGAATACTTTTCGTATATTTTTGGTCGTTTCTCCTACAAATTTACTTACTAACCTACTAATATCTAAACGCCATACTTGCCGTTCTGTTTTTTGCGCCAATAAGCGACCCAACATTGTTTTACCTGTACCCGAAGGGCCTGTAAGCAAGCACTTGTAGCCTTTGGCGCCCGTTGTAAAGCCTTTGGTGCTACGTAGTTGCGCATAGTAGGATACCCAGTCGAGTAGCTCTTCTACCTTTACCCAAGTTTTGGTAGGGAGAATATAATCGTCCCAGCTTTGCTCGGTAGTAAGGCGCTCCGCGGGAAACTCCTTGTTCAAGGCAGGACGATAGCGCTCGCCCGTATTGAGTAAATGCAAATATTCTCTGGAGAGTGTCAGGGTACCATTTAAAAAAGGCTCCTCTTCGGGCATCTTCTCCAAGATAACAAGCTCATCTTTAATAAGAGGGTGGTCGTCGTGAAAGAGCTTGTAAACTTCGGGCAGAGAACAAATGAAGGATTTGGTAAGTACCTGAAGGGCTGTTGTGCCTGTAGGGAGGTAGCTGCTAGCCTTTCCTTTTTTAAGACCTAATTGAAAAATTAACTCATTACTCTCGGCGATTTCTGTTAGAAAAGAGGGTAAGGCATAGGGAACTACACTCAGAAGAAATACCATCTTTTCAGGCGCATACGTTTGCCATTGGTACTTTTGCACTAGTTGCTCATAGGTTTCCTCTACTATCTGTGGAAAGGTAAGTGAGGCTGGAAACGAGAAGGCTGCTAACTCTCTATGATTAAATTTGGGCTCATTTTTTTCAACTTCCGTATAAAAATGCTGATTACTAAGACAGTGGTTGATACATCTGCGGAAGACCTCCCCAAGCCAATGTAAGTCATTTCTGAAAACACCCATAAAGAATTGTTAGTTAAGCGTACTTGCATAAATAAACAAAAATATATTTTTTAGCAAGTTCCGTGGTGAATCTATCACCTTTTTGCAAGAAAGTTTCTATCTTCATACTAAGAATCTATTCCAAAAAATTAAGTTATGTATACTCACGGCAACACTCATAAAAGTACTTATGACAACGAAGAAGAGGAAGAACACATTCAACCTTGGCGACATAAATACAGAGAGAAGGTAGAAGAAGCTGAGAAAGAATTAAGAAAGCAAGCCGAAGAGCAGGGAGATGAAGCCCATCAGACAAGCGAACAGCAGCAAGAAAGCCCCACTAATGACGATCGAGGGGTACTGCTCAGTTGGTACTTGGCAGGGCATAAAGATTTCAAAAAGATGTTTGATCTGATGAAACAAACGGAAGTATTCCAAGACATCAATAAGCGTTTTTTAGCAGGGCAAGACAACCTCATTTTTGAGTCATCTGCCAATCCTGCTTTAGTGCCGCCGTTTCCATCATTAGGTAGTGCATTCGCCAGAGCACCCAAAGGCGTACATACTATCGAAGGAAAAACAGGCCGTTGGGTGCAAGTCTCCCAAGACCATTTTATAGAGGGAAGTCACCTGACAGCCGATCCTACCTTCATTACTAAAATACTTACCCACGAAAGCCTCCATCAGGTCTTTCGATTAGCAGAAGATAACGAAGGAATAGAGAATTATCCAAATCTTCGGAAGCATCACATAAAACAGGACAGTGTTCAAAATATTATAAAAATATTTAAAAATCTCAATCTCGAACCACCCTCATTTTATGAGGGTGATCATGAGCTAATGGCAGAGGCTTATGTGCCCACATTGGTAGAGGGGATGCAGCAATTTGATGAACTGAACAAAACTGAACATTCAGAAGACTGGTATCAGGCAATGGCTTGGTGGGGAAGCTTGGAGCGTGCCACTGATGACTATAAGAAGTTACCTGCTGCAACGCAGGCACGGTACAAAGCGATTACACGTAATGAATACAAGTATAACAAGTATCTGAAAAGTAAAGCCCTGTACACGAGTAAGCCTACTCCTGCCCACCGATCGAAGATGGAGGCTGCTAAAAAGAGCATTGACCAAGTGCTATTCAACCAAACCCGAAAAAGAGATGCGAACGAGCCGATCGAGTAAGTTATGTATCTTATTGGTTTATTTTTTATGTGTGAGTTGTCAGTCTCAGCAGGAAGGAAATGAACAAAAGCAAAAAGGTACTTCAAGGCAAACTGAATCTTCTGTAGAAAAGACGCCAAAGGAAAAGTTTTTTGAAGAAATAGAGGGTAAACATATCCTCTACAGAGAGTCTAGCTCTCTCGGCTTTGAAGAAGATTCATCGGTAAAAGGAGCCAAGTATTTGGTTATTAAGGATAGTATCGTTACTGCTTATGTGGGTAATGAGATTAGATTTGTAGATACATTGAAGACTATATTTAAGACTGATGGTGATGATTGGTCTATTCCTGAGTTTCAGACTATGTATGCTGACTATGTATTTGCTGGTTATATTGCTGTATATGTAGGTGGTATGGAAGGTGATTTAGA
>CALEMF010000090.1 GCA_937911505.1 uncultured Cytophagales bacterium | reverse complement strand
TTAAAACTACTGCCTGAAACCCCACTCCCTGAGAAGCTTCCACCACTTGGCGAAGCATTGAGGGCAAGTGGTGCAGCACTTTCGCAAAGTTGGGTTTCCGAAAGGTTAAAAGTGATGGTAGGCACAGGCGTAACGGTCACTGTTTGGGTGGCCGTTCCCACACAACCTGCAGCGCTCACTGCTGTGACTGTATACGTGGTGGTAGTAGGCGGACTGGCAGTAGGGGTAGCACTAGTAGGATCGTCCAGAAAATCGGTAGGACTCCAGGTGTAAGAAACGGCGCCACTAGCGGATAAATTACCGCTTCCTCCCTCACAAATAGTTACTTCACCGCCTACTGTAGGCATAAAAGCAGGTGGGTTGATCACGTCAATACTATTGGAGAAAATAAACGGTTCGCAGGGAGAAGTAACGCCTACAAAAGAAACAAAAACGATGTATTTATCGTAAGGAACTAACCCTGTAAATACAAAAGGATTGGAGGTATGATTGGTGAAGGATTGTCCGCAAACCGGCACTGGAAAGCCCGATATTTCTTGGTAGAGCTGGATATTATAGTCGCCCGTAAGGTCCGAAAGGCTGACCGTAATGGTGCCATCGTTGCCATCTCTACAGCTAGGGGGCTGTGGCGTAATACTTGCCACCTCAGGGCACTGTGCATAGCTTAACGATGTCCCTAAAAAAAGTAGAATCGTACAAATAAGGTAAAGCTTATATTTCATAGCTCGTTTCCTACAATAAGACGTGCAGAATTTTTGTTTAAATTTACTATTAAATACATCTTTTTGACAACAAAGTAACTATTTTTATGCCGATGATTTGAACATGAATGCTTTTTTAAGCCTTTTTCAATCAAAAAATGAATAGGTAAATATACAATAAATTGTTGATAATGAGTAGATTAATATTATTTCTGTTAGTTCTTTTTACTTTTACAAATAGGGTAACATACGCCCAAGCACCTGCAGAAAAAGAGGTATTACAGTTGCTACAGATCATTCAAAAGCAGCAAACAGCTTGGAATAAGGGTGATTTAGAAGGTTTTATGGAAGGCTATTGGAAGTCAGATTCTCTTAAGTTTATCGGAAAAAATGGCGTAACCTACGGTTGGGAAGCCACCTTACAGCGTTACCAAAAAGGGTATCCTACCCAAGAAGCCATGGGGAAACTGACGTTTAAGGTAGTCTCTATTGAAGCCTTATCTCCCCAGCAGGTATTAATGATAGGGCAGTGGAAGCTCGATAAAGAGAAAGCTACCCAAGGCTATTTCTCACTGATTTGGCGTAAAATAGAAGAGCGCTGGTACATCGTAGTAGATCATTCCAGCTAGGTGCCTTCACGAAAGATTATTTGTCTTGAAAAGCAAGTAATAAAAATTTATTCAACCTTTCTGAAAGCACTCTAATAAGTGTACGAAGAGCTTGGCAATGTTCCAAGCGTCGTCTATGCCTCTATGGTGTGTGCCTTCTAGGGGTAGTTGTAATTGTTCAAGGGCGGTAGCCATTCCTACTTCTCTTTCCCAGCCGTACATCAGTGCCAATAGGTTCTTTACATTAAGATGTGTAGTACCAAAGGGGTAACCTACTTTCTTTTCTCGACAATCTCGCTCAAACTGTCTACGGTCGTAGTCGCCGTAGCTCACCCAAGTACATTGCTGGCTCATAAATTCTTTTCGTAGGCGTTTGCAGGCGTCTTTAAAGGAAACACCGCTGGCAACCATCTCAGGTGTCAGCGTAGTAAGGGAAGTGCAAAAAGGACTTACCTCAGAGTATTCAGGTTTGATGATAATCCCTTCTTTGTGAACAAGGCTTTTTTCTTTGGTAGCCACAATCGCCACGCCTATTTCAATTATCTCACTTTGCTGCCCTTCAGGTGGTTTGTCTTCCCAACAAGTCGCTTCTACATCAATTACCAATACTTGGTCGAGTTGTTTGGCCATTAGGACAAGTTATTGAATAATCAACTTAGCGGTACGCTGGTCGCTTAGAGCGGGGTTTACCTGTATCAGGTATTCGCCTTTGGGGAGTTGGTTTAGCATGGGCAATGTCGTTTCCTTACCTGCCTTATTGACTTTGATGGTGACTAACTTTCGAGCGGCGTTATCAAAAACTTGTATTTCAAGCGCTTTGGGTTGATAGTTAGCTCCCCAAGCAATGGTAGGGATGTTACCTGCCTCTACAGGATTAGGGAACACCTGAAAAGCATTGGCATTTTTACCTGTTAAGAGACCATAAGGTCCTAATTCTCGATTGACAAGGTTTTGGGCGGTAATGTAGCTGGGTAAACCATAACCATATGTAGAGTCTGGACGAACCGATTGACTTCCTGCACGTTTTAAATAGCTTACCACTTGGCGACTGGTTAATTGTGGATTAGCTCCCCAAAAACTGGTAACGAGTCCGCACATTACCGGTGCTGAAAAAGAAGTACCACTGGCTGCGCCCACGCTTCCATCTCTTTTTACAACGCGCGTGCTTTGCCCTTGTGCTACTAGGTCAGGTTTGATACGTCCGTCAGATGTATTTCCTCGAGAACTAAAATAGGCAATTTTTTGCTTACTCGTAACGGCTCCCACACTTAGCACAGAAGGAGCATCTGCAGGTGCGGTAATGTACTTCCACTTGTTGCCACCTTCATTCCCTGCACTACTAACCACGATCATTCCTACTTCGCTGGCGAATTCTGCTGCCTGTGAGATGATGGCTGTTTTACCATCCATATCCTCGTAGCGATAACTCATGGTAGCATCGTCAAAATTATTATAACCCAGCGAAGAGTTAATCACATCTACTCCTAAGCTATCAGCTTTTTCGGCAGCCACTAGCCAATTGTATTCTTCTACACGGTATTCTGAGTAAGCATCTTCTGTACGAAATAGATAAAAACTTGCCTCAGGTGCGGTACCAATCATCTGACCGCGATCGTAAGCTGCAATACAAGAAAGCACCATTCTCCCGTGATCGTCGTCTTCAAATACAGATTCCTCGTGTTTTACAAAGTCGTAGGTACCTAAAATGCGTTGCTCTTTAAATAAATGTTTGAAAGCAGGGATTTCGTCCACATTGTTAAAACCTGCGTCGAAAATAGCGACCACCATACCTTGCCCTCTATGTCCTGACTGATGCATTTCATCTGCGCCTAGCATACTCACTTGTCCGAAAGACTTTCCGTAGTCTTCCATTTGTTCAATGACAAGTCCGCTGCGTGTACCATCTTCTACTTTCTGCTCGTTGGTGCCAGAAAGGTAGGTAAATGTTCTCTTACGAAGGTTCTCAGGTTCTTCTGTCGCTTTAGACTTCGTCAGTATGGGCGCCCCTTTTACAAAAGAAAGGGCTTGTATTTTTTTAAGTACTGCTGGGGTGGCTTCTATAAGTACACCGTTCATCCAACGAGAGCTGTACCATACCACTGCGCCAGTTGCTTTTACTTGGTCGATGTATGTTTGACTTACTGGCAGGTCTCTTTCAGTAACTGGGATTTGTTGTTTCTGTCGACGAGAAATGGCTCTAGCAGACAAAAAGGTCTGAGGCGATGATAGGCTATACTTTGTGGTAGCTTTATCTTTAAAAGATATAAAATATTTAAGGGCGCGCGATGATTGTGCTTCTACGCCTTGCCCTAAGAGGAAAAAGAAGAGGAAAGAGAGGATAATTTTATTCTTGAGGTTCATTTTTGCCATAATCGATCACTTTTTGTCTATAAATTGTTCCAAATTCTATAATACCTTGTCCTAAAAATTCACCTTCTGAGCGATAACGTACATTCGTAAAGTCGAGGTCGATAAGCCCTACGTCTTCTGCATAGGTTTCCACACGTTTTAGGCGAGTTACTAAGCTAGAATCGTCTACTTGTACCACCTGTAGTGTACGCATAAAGTTGAGATCATTTAGTGTAAGTGGGTCTCTGTAATTTTGCAAACGATAGATTTGCTCACCTAGCGCGTTGAATACATTGCCATCCCAACTGAGGCCAGCTTCTAAGGGAAAAACCAGCTTGACAAAATCAAGGTTGTTTTCCGTGCGAATGGCTTGGCGTCCATTCTGTACAGCACTCCAAACCGAGTCAATTTGCCAAGTAGCCGTTTCATTGGGGCGCCTGTAGCGTTCTACCACATAAGTAGTACGACCAGAAATATCTGTAAAAGTATCCGTAATTCGCTCTTGGAGCTGGTAACTTTCTACAGCTACTTCTCCATCTACATTGTAGCGCTCAACCTCTACTTGATAGGATACGAATTGCCCTATCTCAAGAGGAAAGTAGTTGAAGCCTAGCAAGTCTCCATCTGCTTCTACGGTTTGCTCACAGGCACTGACCCCTCCTAAAAATAACAGATAGATAAGTAGGTGAAATTGTCTCATACCGCTTTTCATCAGCCAATGTCTCAACGCAAAAATATAAATTTTTAGGAAGAAAAGATAGTTTTTAAATAAAATAGCGATCCTACAAGAAGAGGATCGCTAGTAAATAAGGTTAGCTTATCGAGGTACGAACTTTCTTCGTGTAAGCGCGACAAGCTTCATTATAAGCGACTTCGTCGGTTTGCATTTTCTCTAAAATCCAGATGGCAGCAATAACGTGCGTGAGCTGTTCGCCTTCGTCTTCTCCTTCTATGTCAATAGCCGGTTGCTCTTCTTGCAGCAAGGTTTCTTCCGCCTGTTTAAGCGCCTCAATGGATTGAGTCTCTACCAACTTTTTAATTACAGGTAGTTGCATAGATTAGTTTTTTAACTTTTCTATGAGTTCTACCACTACATCTTCTTTGCTGGTGGCAATCGTTTCTACGTGCGTACCATTTTTATAGATGGCAAAAGAAGGTAAATTGTTTACATCAGAGGCTTTTCTAAAATCAGGGTTATTTTCCGCATTGACATCCAAAAAAGTGATGCCTTCAAAGCGCTCATCGTTTGATAATCTTTTGTATTTTGGTGAGAAGAGTTTACAATTACCACACCAGTCGGCATAAAACTTGACAACTACTTTGTCGTTCTCATTGAGCTGCGTTTGGTAATCCGCATCTCCAGTAATGACTACACTCATAACTATTTCAGTATTTGGATTGAAGTAATAATTCAGATATTATTGTAATTTCGATACGATAAACAGATATAAAAACTATTTTGTTCAATTAGGGCGTTTAATCAAATGTTGAAAGTATGGCATTAAAAACCATTGTCAAAATTACGGGGGTTAATAATTTAAGTGATGCACGCTACTGTGCAGGGATGGGGGTAGAAATGTTAGGGTTTTCACTAGAAAAAGAAAATGACAACTACGTAAGTCCTGAAAAGTACCACGAGATCATTGGATGGATTTCGGGGGTGAAATTTGTGGGGGAGTTCCATAAGGCACACTTGGAAGACATGAATGAAATCCTCGCCGCTTACCCTATCCATATGTTACAGGTAGCACGCGAAGACGTTATGGAAGAGATTTACCAAAGGACACAATCTTCAGGGGTAAAGTCTATTCCGATCATTTTTTACATTCCTTTTACCACAAGTCGTACGGAGGCGATTGAAGCGAGTATGGAGCGCTTTGGAGACTGTGTGGCTTATTTTTTACTTGATGTAGCAGCAGAGGTACTATCAGACCAAGCCGCCTTGGCTACACTAAGGCGTTTGGCCGATCGCTATGCGATTTTGGTAGGTGCTGGTGTTTCTTCTGAAAACGTACTCAATCTACTCAATAGTACTACCGTGAAGGGAATTTCTATGCGAGGAGGGCAGGAAATAAAGCCTGGCTTGAAAGACTTCGACGAACTAGCCAATGTACTAGAGCTGATTGAGGTAGATTAAAACTTGCTTAAGTTGTTGTAGTAGAGATATATGATAGTACAACTATTGAGAGGGTACTATCCTCGAAGCCATGTAGCCTTTTCGTTTATGATGGCCTTCGTCCACCTGGTTGTGCAAGGTCTCATCTTTACCTCACAAAGGAAGCTTTTACGGCATAAGTATCACTCTCTAATTGAATAGCGCCTACAGATTCCTCCTCAAAGACTTTGTACTATCCCTTTGACATTCCGTAGGAACGTAGGAAGATGCTAACATTCACTATTTAAATTAGGTAAGAAGCTATGTATGGTTAGTATTACCTGCGTGAAGTCAAGTAAGGTGTTGTGTATTGACTTCTTTGAAGATTTTATTTTTCACATAGCTTTCCATCTTTTCAAGGTTTTGGTTTTACTTGAGTAATTAGTTATGCACTTTTTCTGCAATAATGGTGTGCATTTGAAAGATAGAGGTATCTAGTTTAATTTTCATTCCCAGCTCTTTAAGGTATTCTACGATTTCACTTGGTGCAATACGTACTTTTCTATATGAACTTACCTTTTGACGCCATTCTCCCTCTTCCTTTTCATATAGCAAGTCTGAGACTTTTACTTTTTCAGGCTCGTATTCTAAAATACAGGTTAAAATCCGATTCTGGGTACTTTTTACAGGAATAAACCTTTGGTGGTCGTCTAACTCTTTTGAATAATCTCGAAACGCTAAGATTAAGCTTCCTTTTTCTTCTAAAATTTGGAGAGCATCTTTCAGGAGTTTTTTAATCTGATTTTTACTATCAAGATGGGTGAGTGTATCTCCACAACAAATAATTAGTTCTGGGTGTAACGCATCAAATTTACTTACATTCCTTATGTCATTTAGTTCAGTACTTATGCCATTACTATTTGAATTGGCTTTCAATTCGTTTAATAACTGTTGATTGAAGTCAACTGCTGTAACCTGAAAACCTAAGTGCTTTAGTGCGATACTTTGAAGTCCGTTACCTGCTCCTAGATCAATGGCAATACCGGTATTTATTGGTTTAACGCCATTTTCTACTAAGAAACTTCTGAACCCTTCAGACTTTGATGCCAAATCTCCAAGCATCCAAGTGTAGATGTTCGCTAAGTGTTGATCGTAATGTTGTTTTACCTCCATTAAATTACTTTACAGATAACTGGTAACCTTTCAAATATACAATATTCAATTGTTTTTTTCCATAGAAGAAGTTTTGCAAGGTACTTTTTACACTTAGAAAGTACCTTGCAGAAAAATGCTAGGTATAGTTAAGGCTTTAATAAATACTACCTTTTTAAGCAAACAAGACAATGAAAGTTTTTGCGTAAAAATAAGTAAAAAATAAGCGATTAAGTACTACATTTGCGAGCGCTACAGTAGTAGTGTGGAACATTATGTATCTTTATAATAAGAGAATTATGAAAAAAATAACGCTTCTAGTAAGTTGCTTATTGAACGTATTAATTGCACAAGGACAATACAATGAAACCATCCGCTCGGGGCGTCCTGGGCGAGCCATTGGCCCTTTTGCCGTGGGAAAGCAGGTGATACAAGTGCAAACTGGCTATGAATTCGAAAGCCTCAATGATTTGCAGGAAGTACACGGTCAAGCTACAACCATACGCGTAGGTTTAACAGAGCTTTTTGAAGTCAATACAGCTTTTAACTGGACTTTGGATAAGTTCAAGGAGCGTGATACACAGCCAGCCACTACCACCCAAGGGATTGATAGCTGGAGTATAGGATTTCGGTATGATTTTTTTCAAGGAGAAAACCTCATTCCTACCATCGGCATACAAACAACCTTGAAGATGAATCACCTCGTAACCGAAGCCTATCGTGCTAACTTTGTCGCGCCTAGAATCCTTCTCATTACCAACCAGCGCTTGAGTAAAAAAATAGGGTTTACTACCAACTGGGAATTGAACTGGAGTGGCATCGATGGTACACCGAAAGAGGCCTATGTAGTGACGCTCAATTATGGTATTAACAAGAAGTTAGGTGTCTTTATAGAGAACTACGGAAGCTTTTCACAAGCGTATTTTGATGCAGGCTTAAGCTACCTCTTTACCAAACATATTCAGTGGGATATCTTTGGAGGGAGATCTATTTTTAATCCAAGTACCAATGAGTACTTTATTTCTACAGGTATTTCCTTTCGGCTAGTGCCTGCCTCATAAGCTAGAAAGTATCCAGCCAATCGGCTATTTGTTGCCATTTGGCTACAGGAAAAGACTTCTTAAAGAAGCCAAAGTGCCCGATTTTAGCCGTGTTGAGCAGTTGAGGGGTGTACTTTTGGTGAGTAATGGCTGCCGAAGAATAGTAAGTAAGTAAATTCTCTACAGCTTTATGAGGCGCATACATATCATCCGAGAAGCTGTAGGTCAAAATAGGTGCTTTTATTTTGGAGAAGAAATAACTTTGAGGATTGAAGTATTTAAATAGATAATCTGGATTTCTACACCACTTGCTCCATTCTCGTGCAACACCATAAGGAAGGTCTTCCATAAGTCCTAAAGACTTGGTAGGTAAGTAGCCAAATAACTGGGAGAGTGTAGGAATAAAGGCGTACATCGTACTTAACATAAAAGCTTTTCCTTTCAAGTCTTTCCAGTACTTCCAGTAGCCTACTTGTGAGGCTACGAAGACCATCGCCTTCAGCGCCAAGCTTTGTTTACTTAAGCCTACAAGTTGTCCACCTACACTATGCCCAACAAGAAAATAGGAGAGGGTAGGATGCTGCTGCTGGAGATAGCGCATCATCGCTTCAAAGTCCTGCGTGCCCCACTGGTGCATATAAGCTTCAAAACCTTTGAGGGAGCGTGGTCGTGAGTCGCCAATGCCTCTATAATCGTAGGTGTATACCCAATAGCCTTGTTGCGCTAAGTATTGGGCAAAATGACGGTAGTACTGCCTTTTTACGGCCGTAGCCGAGTTGATAAGTATGGCTTTGCCATTGCTTTGTGTGGGAGTAAAGACGGAAGCAGCTAGCGTGAACTGATCTTGAGTAGGGATGTGGAGGGTTTCCATAGGTGTATTGTTTAATAGAACTGACCGTATTTTCTTTCTTTTTCAAAGGCACGATGTGCCTGTACAATTTTATAATAGTCTTTTCTCGATACATAGAGGGTTTGCTGCAAGGTAGCTACTTCCTCTCCGAAGCGATTGACAATGGGTAAGGCGAAGTAAAAGTTAGCTTCCTGCGTACTATCGACAGCCCGCTTTATTTGCTTGACTCTAGCGGCATCAAGATAAGCCACGCCGTACAAGGTATTATTAGCAGGTTGTTTAAAGATAATTTTATCGGCTCTGTCCCATACAATATAGTTTTTACCTAAGGCTCTGCTAAGTAGAAAACTGTAAAGTGGCTCAAAAGCACCATAAATAGCACTTCCAAAGAAGGTGCCTACTGGGTTTCTTGTTTGCCAACTCATGGGTAGTTGCGCATACAACTCGTTGAGTTCTGCCGATATAAAAGTAATTCTACCACCCGTGGTACGGTAGGCAGGTAGCCAGTTGAGGCGGATACGCAGCCACCAAGAAAGCCAAGATTCACCCAATTTTTTCATTTTACTTCTCCATTGATGATAACTTTTTCGCTCTTTTCTGTTTGTAGAAAGCCTTGTCGGCCATATAAACCGTTCGCTCTACTTGTGCGTAGACGGTACCTTGTGGGTCTACCCAAGCGATGGAAAGTACGCGGGTCGTTTCGCCAGCTTGTTGTATTTCTTCTCGTATGGTTGCTAGTAGGGATTCGTCAATGAGGTATTTAGCATAAATGCGTTTTTTGGCAGGGCGCCGAAAACGAATCGAGGCTGATTTATCCCACACTACGTATTGCTTGCCTAGGTTATGTAGCAGCATCAGCATATAGAAAGGATCGGAAGCGCTGAACATACTACCGCCAAAGATGGTCCCTACGTAGTTGCGTGTCCACCAGTTGAGACGCAGGCGAATATGTACTTCCTGCCAATCATCGGCAATGAAGAGAACCTTGCCACCAGTGCCAAAAAACATGGGATAGAGGTTCATAAACGTTTTGAACCACCAAGTTTTAAAAGAGGCTTTCTTATCGGTTTTTAGAAGTGCATTTTTCATAGGCATTATAAATATTAATTTAGGTTGAGTTGATCAATCCATTGAATGGGAATATTCCAAAGGTTGTGTTGAAATTTCTTTTTAAAAAAACTTACGTGACCAATATGGCTGGTACCTGTTTCTTTTAGTGTAATGTGTTTTCTCTCTATTTGTGCGTTTGTGTAGGCGCGTTGGGCGAGTACATCTACCGCCTTCTGAGGAGCCATCCAATCATCTTCTATGCTAATCATTAGCATAGGCTGCTCAATATTAGGATAGTAGTTGTGATGTCTTTTGGCAATTTCCAACATCGAGTCAGGATGGGTAATCAAGGTAACCCAGTCTAGCGCAACCTTTTTAGGAAGGTTTTCACCAAGCTGCTTGTAGTTGGCGGGGAAGTAACCTACTAATCTACTGAGCAGTGGCATTACCACATAAAAAACCCATAGTAATTTTCCTTGCTTTTTCTTTTCAAAGTGACGCCAATAGCCAAATTGAGAAGCAACGGTAACGTAGGCATCAAAATATTGTGCTTCCGAACAAAGTCCCATGGAGTTGCCGCCAAAGCTATGTCCTATCAAGATTTTCTTGTAGGCGGGGTAATGACGAAATATAAACTGTATGGTAGCCTGTGTATCTTTGGCTGCCCAGTCTACCATAGAAGCCTCTAGCTTTCTTAGAGAACCTTGTTTGGATTGTCCAATGCCTCTGTAGTCATAAGTGATGACTGTGTAGCCTTTTTGGGACAGGAAAGCTGCAAAATGATAATAAAATGATTGTTTGATCCCTGTGGCAGCACTGATCAGAACTACGCGATGGTTTGATTTCTCAGGCGTAAACGTAGAGAGGGTGATCTCATATTGGTCAGTGGTTTTGATTTGGTGTGTCAACATATCAAGCACGTTTTTTAGGTATCCAGGCCCAATGCATAGTCGTTTTGATGGGTGCTTCTCCCGAGGCATCGGTAATGCTGACAGCGATGTTGATATCGCCTTTTTCTTTTTCGTGCAGGGCTTGTATTTGTTCATCGGTAAGCCACGCTTCTGCTTGCATGGCACCTTGTGAGCGCTTGACAAAGTCTGCTTCAATACGCTTGATTAAAGGAATCTTATCGTCAGGTATATGCATCCCGAGCGCCATGCCTGTCGCGGTTTCTGCCAGCAATACCATCGCAGCGGCGTGGATTTGCCCGATGTGATTTCTAACCTTGGGTTTATTGCTTAAATGAACCACTACCTTTTCGTGTGTCATAACCGTATACTGAATGCCTGCAGTGCCTGTAAACTTTACGGCCCTCCCCACCATCCAAGAGCGTACCCATACGGGATAAGGTTGAAGTTTTTGTACTAATCGTGTAAGGCGATTTGGTTTCATAGGGGGAGGGTTTAGTAAATGACTTGTTTGGCTCTCTTTAAAGCTTTCAAGAAAAAACGATCATCTTTGTATAAGCGCATTAGTATAATGCCTCCTTCAATATCTTGTACGGCTTGTTCTGCTTTGGCAAGCGCAGTAGCAGGCTGATATTTTTCAGTGTATAGATGGGTCAAGGCTTGCATCCAAGCATCAAAAAATGATTGAATAATAGGAATGAACTGAGGGTTATAGTGAGCGGTCTCTAGTACGGAATTGGCCATAATACAGCCTCCTTCGTACTTCAGGAAAATATTTTTGATGGCCGCTTCAATCTCATGGAGGCGCTCTTTTAAAGGCTTTTCTTGGTAAGCTAAAATAAATATCTTTTTATCAAATATTTTTTTAACGGTCGTTAAACATTCTTCGAGCAAGTGCTCTTTGTCCTTAAAATAGTAGTAAAAATGTGCCTTATGGATACCACAAGCCTCAGAAAGATCGGCAATGCTAGTTTTGAAGTAGCCTTGCTTTCTAAAGATACCAATAGATTTCCATACAATCTGCTCCTTTTTGCTATATTTTTGCGCTTTTTCGGTCATGTCAAGGATTAATTTACCCTAAAATATTGAACGATCGTTAAAATAAGAAATATCTTTTAAAATAATTTTCTACTCCTTCTTAAAATTACGTTGAGCGGAAGCAGCTTTGTAGTAAGCTATTCAACTTTATACGTCTTATGAACTACTTTAACCGTCTACTCCACTTCAATCAAATTCAGATCATTATTGCACAAGAGAAAGTATACTTGGTCAATCATACCCAACTTACCCTAGATCGACTGGTCTATACAACTTGGGCCATGAGCCAACAAGGCAATTGGATGGCGATGAGCAAAAAGAATTATTATGAAGTAAAGGATTTACCTCCGCAATCGGCGCTGATGCTAGAAGATATTGATCCTTATGAGATTGGAAAGATATTTTATCGCTTAGAGTATGCGAAAATAGGAGAGGAAGAACTCGTGCTTAACTTTACCCTAAATAAAGAAAGACAATACCACCAAGTGGCCGATCATCTTCTGGTAGATCGTATGATAGCCCTTATTAAAAGCGAAGAAGGCTTCATCAAAGAGGTGAGTCCAGTGTCTTGAGGTTGGTTTTATATGAGAATGGGAAAAGCTTTTAAGCAAGATGTTTAGGAGACTATATTAACAGTCTAAAAATAAGTATACAACTAAGCGCAAGGGCAAATAGTCCCATAGGAAAGACTGCTTCAAGTAAAAATAGAACGACGCCAAAGAATAGACCTACCAACAATATACGCGTCAGGCTATGAAAAAGAGCACCACTCAACTCAAAAAATAAATAAAATAGAGGTAGTAATATGACCAACCAAATAGAGGCCTCATTATAATAAGCTTCAGGGATTACTGTAAATAAGCATACACTAGTAAATAAAACTGCGGTGCACAATAGGCTTATTTCGAATAGTTTTTCGATCAGAAGGTAAATACTCCTCAATCGGTTTGCATAGCTTACTTCCAATAAGGTTATTTCTTGAAGTAGAGCAGGCAAAAGCATGAAGTAGCTACGCTGTTTTGGATGAAAAAACTGCTCATCATACAAGCAGGTGGTAACGGATTGATTGCTACCTGCTGCCTGTCCTTTAGGAAAATACAACGTAGTATCTCTCTTAGTAAGAAGGCTTCTTATTTCGCTATGAGTAAGTTGAGGAAATACTTCTTCCATCGCTTCAAAAGTAAATTTATGGGGTAATTTGGCGTACAAAAAGCTAGCAAGTCGCCAAGCCAACATAAGCATAATACCACCTACTAAGTAGGCGATGAACTGACTATACAATAATTGTATGTAAACAAGCAGCCCTATAAAGAAGCAATACTCTGCTGTAGAACACTTTTAGGTATTGAAATGATTTCATTGTAAGATTTATCTCATTCGATTACGATAGACGTGAAGCTGTTAAACGCTTACGAAACACCCATACGCTTATTGTAATTTTACGATTGCCCCTTTTAAAAGTGAAGAGGGCTTTATGGAAGCGGTAATGTCAGTGTCTTGAGGTTTGGGTAAAACTTACGACAGCTTATCCAAAAAACGCTTCATAAGCTCCATCACTTGTGTCCTTTCTTCACGCATCGCTTGCAGCTCGTCTTTCAGGAGCGCAATAAGTGATTGATCATTGGTAGTGTTGTAACTATTGGTACCAGTACTATTTTCTCCAATGTTTTATTGTTCATATAGATAGTTTTCTCGATACCAAGTAAATCGCTCAAATTTACCTTGAATATCTCGGCGATTTTTTCGAGCCGTTCTAGTGTAAAGCTTTTGGTTTAGTTACTCTCTTATTTTTCTGATGTTATCGCCTACTAGTACCATAATGACTTAGTTTTATATTTAATGGATTAAAGGTAGAAATTTCACAATATACATACAACTCCCTTTGGTGATGTTGTAGGGTACGGCTCCTACACAACTTAGCCATTTCAAAGATTGCTGTATCGCTTAGTATTTTGCTAAATAACCGTAAATTGCCTGCAAAATCTGAAAACTCCTCGCCATGCTAGACCTTATCGACCATTGGGATAAATCTTTCGTAGCCTTGATCAATCAGTTACATACACCTTTTGGCGATGTGCTGATGTACTGGACTTCTGAAAAACTGACGTGGATTCCGTTTTACCTACTGTTGATTGTCTTACTTATTAAAAACTTTGGCTGGTCGACGCTCTACTATCTGGTAGCCATTGCGCTCACCATTACCTTAGCTGACCAACTTACTTCCTCTTTCATGAAGCCTTTCTTTGCACGACTTCGGCCCTGCCACAGTCCTGACTTACCCAACTTATTATTACCAGCAGGCTGTGGGGGATCGTTTGGTTTTGCTTCTTCACACGCCGCCAATACTTTTGGGTTAGCGATGCTTATTTCTCTCATTTTTAGCAAAGTATACCGCTACGTAGGGCTTATGTTTCTTTGGGCGAGCTTTGTCTCTTTTAGTCGCGTGTACCTAGCAGCACACTACTTTACAGATGTTTTAGTAGGGGCTTGTTTGGGTATCGGCATAGGTTGGTGTGTTTGGAAACTACTACAGTTCGTGTTTCGTAAAATTGCCCCTAAATCTTCCTAATCTAGCTTTTATCTAATTGTATCTAAAAATGTTTTATAAATATTGCTAAAATGGTATATGTTTGCTAACTTGATATAGCTCACTAAAAACAAATATTATTTTGAAAAAACCTATCTGTCCCAAATGTAATACTGAATCTGTTATAAAGAGCGGAATTGTAAAAGAGCGACAACGCTATAAGTGCAAAAAATGTTCGTATAACTTTACCGTTGGTAAGTTAGGAAAGCAAATAGATAGCTACTATGTAGTGAAAGCACTCCAACTTTACATTGAAGGCGTAAGTTATCGCGAGATTGAACGTATTCTGGGGATTAGCCATGTATCGGTGATGAATTGGGTAAAAAAATACCGCCTCAAAGTACCCGACAACTATGCGTATAGGCCTACTTACAAAGTGCTGAATCATAAAGAGTTGGTGGAGTTTGTGCAAAAGAGAGAAAGCCTGAAAGGAATGGGAATGGTGGTCACTGAAATTGGCGATAAATTTATGCTCATCAAGTGGGAGCGCTTTAAAGATTAGGCTGTTTCCTAAGCGACTATCTTTCTTAACTACCTACCAAATAAAAATAGCTTTTCCATCCTACGCGTTTACTTTTATTACGCTTATTTTTTCCTTTGTTATGCCACTAAAATACCTTTTTAGTAGGTATAAAGCTTGTAAATAGCTATACACTTACCAAAACTATACTGATTATTGTGTTTTTATCATATGGGTTTGCACTTTTACAATGTTGCTGGCCATCAACACACGCAGTGATTTCGCTACTTGAAGTAGCCAATCACTTGTTCTAAAATGCTTATTAAAATCAATTTTTAGACCATTAAAACGTAAACACAATCTCATGAAAAATTTTAAATACACATGGCTTATTGCGCTGTTTGGGTGGGTGGCCATTACTCATCAGGCCGTCGGACAAGGCTCTAGTACTTACGAGGCTGGTATTAAACTAAACGTAGATGAAGAAGGGGAGAAGTTCGTACGCTTAATTACTTGGCATCAGTTCTGGGGTTCTTACACAGAGAATAATCCTGGTAGTTTTGATGTAAATGGTGAACCTTCTAGTGATGACTTCGATTTTGGTATTCGCCGCTCACGTTTCTTAGCTTTTACCCAAATCTCTGATCGGTTTATGATCCTTACCCACTGGGGGATCAACAACCAATCTTTTACCAACGGGGGCTTGCAGGGAGCTGATCCTCAGAGTCAATTGTCAGCCAATAAAAAACCACAGCTTTTTATTCACGATGCTTGGGTAGAGTACACCATTGTGCCTAAAATACTCAATATTGGTACAGGTTTACACTATTGGAATGGGATCTCCCGTATGACCAATGCTAGTACACTTAACTTTATGACAGTAGATGCGCCTATTTTCAACTGGGCTACCATCGAGGCAACGGATCAGTTTGCGCGTCAGATGGGGATTTATGCCAAGGGTAAAATTGGAAAAGTTGACTACCGCTTATCGCTCAACAAGCCTTTCAGAAGCGGCTCTAGAGTAGACTCTTTACCTGCCGATGGAGTTTCCAGAAATGTGGTAAATGACAACTGGTCGAACGCTGGGTATATTGCTTATCAGTTCTGGGATCAAGAGTCTAACTACCTGCCCTATGCAGTAGGTTCTTATTTAGGCACTAAAAAAGTACTCAATATAGGGGCAGGATGGCACTATCATCCAGGATCAGTAGGAAAGCGTGAGGTAGGAGATGCCAATGGAGAACGCAGCGACATGACACTTTTTGGCGTAGACCTTTTTATGGACTTGCCATTTGCTAACACTTCTTCTTTGACGCTCTACAGTGTATTCTACAACTACGACTTTGGTGATAGTTATTTACGTAATATTGGGATTCTCAATACAGCCGCTGGTGGAACAACTCTGGCTGGTGGAGGTAACCGCCAACCTACCATTGGTACAGGAAATATTTTCTATACGCAAGTAGGCTATTTGCTTCCTGAGAATGTACTGGGCGAAGGAAATGGTAAGCTACAACCCTTTGCCGCTATTACCTACAAAGATTTTGATGCCTTAGAAGAAACTTCTTTACAAGGAGACTTTGGATTTAATTATTTACTAGATGGACACCACGCCAAAGTAACCTTGCAGTATAGTACAAGACCTATTTACGACGCCACAACACGTGAATTGAGCGACGAACAAAGTTCGGCCGGACAGCTCATTCTACAAACCATGATTTATCTATAAACCCTAAAAATTATATTGATATGGAACCCTCCAAAAACGATTCAGCAGATAAAACGAAGATGCAAGCCTACTGGAAAAAGAATATCTCTTATTTACTCATTTTACTAAGTATTTGGTTTCTCGTTTCCTATGTGTTTGGTATTCTACTCGTTGAACCACTCGACCAAATACGACTAGGTGGCTTTAAGTTAGGATTTTGGTTTGCCCAGCAAGGCTCTATCTACACATTCGTGATTCTTATTTTCGTATACGTTCGCTTAATGAATAACCTTGATAAGGAATTTGATGTGGACGAAAAGTAATACTACAGTGATATTATAATATTAACATCAACTCAAAACATTTATTCGCATGGATATTACAACATTAACCTACATCATTGTAGGGATTACCTTTGCCCTGTATATAGGGATCGCGATCTGGTCGCGTGCAGGCTCAACCAAAGACTTCTACGTGGCAGGAGGAGGTGTATCGCCAGTGGCTAATGGAATGGCTACTGCTGCAGACTGGATGTCGGCGGCCTCTTTTATCTCTATGGCAGGGATTATCTCTTTTCAAGGCTACGATGGTTCCGTATACCTGATGGGCTGGACGGGCGGCTATGTATTGCTTGCCTTGCTATTGGCTCCTTATCTACGAAAGTTCGGTAAGTTTACCGTACCCGACTTTGTGGGAGAGCGCTACTATTCACAGTCAGCGCGTTTTGTAGCCGTACTTTGTGCGTTGTTTGTGTCATTTACTTATGTAGCTGGACAAATGCGTGGGGTAGGGATTGTTTTCTCTCGCTTCTTGAATGTAGATATTAACACGGGTGTGATCATCGGCATGTGTATTGTGTTCTTTTATGCGGTATTGGGTGGTATGAAGGGGATTACCTACACCCAAGTAGCACAGTATTGTGTATTGATCTTCGCTTATATGGTACCCGCTATCTTTATTTCCATCCAATTGACGGGCAATCCAATTCCGCAACTAGGCTTGGGAAGTGAAATGGCAGATGGAAGTGGTTTTTTACTAGATCGACTGGATGGCCTCAGTGGAGAGCTTGGCCTTACTGCTTACACTGAAGGACAGAAAAGCTGGCTGGATGTATTTTGTATTACGGCTGCACTAATGGTTGGAACGGCAGGATTACCCCACGTAATTGTACGTTTCTTTACCGTAAAAAGAGTAAAAGATGCCCGTAGCTCAGCAGGACTAGCCTTGGTATTTATCGCGATTCTTTATACAACAGCGCCCTCGCTAGCCGCTTTTGGTAAAATGAATATGATCAATGCGGTAGGTGGGAAAGAAGGGATTGCCTACAAGCAAGCACCTGACTGGTTTAAAAGCTGGGAAAAAGCAGGGCTGATTGGTTGGCCGGACAAGAACAACGATGGAACGCTCCAATATAGAAAAGGAAGAGCCTTTACTGAGAACAAGCTTGAAAAAGCAGAGGGCGATGCAACAGGGCCTTTTGGACAGGTAATATATGCCAATGAAGTAGATGCAAGTAGCGAGAATGAAGTGTACGTAGACCGTGATATTATGGTACTCGCCAATCCTGAGATTGCACAACTACCTAACTGGGTAATTGCCTTGGTAGCAGCAGGGGGATTGGCAGCAGCCTTGTCTACAGCGGCCGGATTACTTTTAGTGATTTCAGCTTCTGTTTCACACGATTTACTGAAAAAAGGACTAATGCCTAATATTTCCGAAAAAACGGAGCTGGTGTATGCCCGTATTTCGGCAGCAGTAGCGGTAGTCATTGCTGGTTATTTCGGTATCAATCCTCCTGGATTTGTCGCCTCGGTAGTAGCCTTTGCCTTTGGTTTGGCCGCTTCTTCTTTCTTCCCTATTATCATTATGGGTATCTTCTCGAAGCGTATCAATAAAGAAGGAGCAATTGCCGGTATGATTACTGGACTGCTCTTTACGCTTATCTATATTGTTTATTATAAGTTTATTGATAAAGATGCTACGCTACTGTTTGGTATTTCTCCAGAAGGTATTGGAACCGTTGGTATGATACTTAACTTCATCGTGACGTTTGTGGTATCGCTGATTACCCCTGCACCACCACAATCTGTACAGGAGTTGGTAGAAAACATTCGCTATCCTCGGGGGGCAGGTAAAGCCACTGCACACTAAAATCTTTTAGCGCGTAAAAGCTGTAGCTTTTACGCGCTTCTTTCACCATAAAACGAAATCATCATGCAACGCAACGCTTCCATCATTTTTCTAAGCTTCTACTTTATGGTCACGCTTTATGCACGACTGTATTTTGAGCCAAGGCTTTCGGTAAATTACCTACAATCTATGTTGATAGGTGTTTGCTTGTTGGCCATTCCTTACCTGATGTATAGGCTAAAGTTGCTCAACTTTACGCATAAATAGTGATAAATATCATAGGAATTGTACAAAAAAGGAGGGATTTTTATAGATAGGATCAACCATGTAATGGAAACGTGCTATTGGTAGTCATTATCGTTCTTGTAGCTTACCTCTTTTTACTTTTTGGGATCGCCTATTTAGGTGATAAAAGAGCAAAACAAGGAAAAAGCTTAGTAAAAAATCCCTATGTATATGCCCTTTCTTTGGCAGTGTATTGTACTGCTTGGACCTACTTTGGCAGCGTAGGAAAGGCTGTAAAAGACGGACTTGATTTTATCTTAATTTATTTAGGGCCTGTACTTTTTATGCCTTTTTGGTGGGCAATTACCCGTAAAATGATTCGTATTTGTCGGGTGCATCATATCAGCAGCTTGGCTGATTTCATCTCCTCTCGCTACGGAAAAAGTTTCTTCCTAGGAGGACTCGTGACCATCGTGTCAGTATTAGGGGTGGTTCCTTACATTTCTTTACAGTTGAAAGCGATTACGCAAGGACTCGCTATTTTAACCAAAGAAAGTATTCAACAGCCTCTCTATTTCTATCAAGATTACGCGATTTACATTACCCTTTTTATGGCTGTATTTACTATATATTTTGGCACACGTAATATCGAAAGCACCTCTCGCAATGAAGGCTTAATTACCGCCATTGCTTTTGAGTCGGTTTTCAAGTTACTTGCTTTCTTGGGGATAGGTATTTTTGTTACCTATATCGCCTTTGATGGGGTAGGAGATATATTCGGGCTGGCAGTCAAGCAAATTAACCTCAAGCAGCTTTTTACTTTTGATGGAGGCGATTGGTTTGCACTAATGTTTCTTTCTATGCTAGCCATTATGTTTCTTCCTCGCCAATTTCAGGTAGCGGTATTGGAGAACAAAAATGAGAAGCACCTTAAAAAAGCCATTTGGTTATTTCCTGTATACTTACTGCTGATCAATCTGTTTGTATTACCGATTGCGTTGGGTGGAAATATACTCTTAGGCGATCGTTTTGAGGCAGACCAATACATTATGGCCATTCCTCTTCATTTAAATCAGCCAGTAATGGCTATTGTCACTTATTTGGGAGGTTTCGCGGCGGCTACAAGTATGATCATCGTCTCTTCATTGGCGCTGAGCTTGATGTTAACCAACAATATTTTGTTACCATTGGCACTTAAAATTCCCTCCCTCAATAAGTATTACAACGGGAGAGGAGCTAATAAATTAGTGCTCAATGCACGTCGGTTTAGTATTTTAGCGATATTATTACTTGCTTATCTTTATCTACATTTCATTGCAGGTAGCTTTTCTTTAGTTTCTATCGGTTTTATTTCATTTGTAGCGGTAGCTCAGTTTGCACCAGCAGCCATTGGAGGGATTTACTGGAGAGATGCTACTAAAATGGGCGCTAAAGTAAGTATTTTAGTAGGCTTTGGTGTATGGGTTTACACCTTGGTTTTACCTAATATCCTAGAAATTACAGGCTATACCAATTGGCTTCAACCAGAAAGTATCTTATACCCTTACAGCTTACTAGGGTTAAAAGGCTTGTCTCCTGTAGCGCATGCGTTTTTCTGGAGTATTTCGATGAATTTACTCACCTACGTAGGCGTCTCTTTACTGTCAAGCCAAAGTTCTAAAGAGCATAACCAGGCAGAGATGTTTGTTGATATT
>CALEMF010000089.1 GCA_937911505.1 uncultured Cytophagales bacterium | reverse complement strand
AGCACCGCTTCTTTTTTTCGTGAACCTTTGTTATTGTATTACAATGATAAATTCTCGGCCGTCCACTGTCACAGAGAAGGTACGGTTACAACCTCCGTCATCGTCGGCAGGCTGATAGTTGATCGACTTCTCTCTATTGTCAGAGTTGAGTGTCATAATACCGCTCGTAGGATATAAAACACCTTGTGCATAACAACTTGTGTTAATTACTAGAGGGTTCACTATGTCAATGGTGTAGGCAGTTCCAGTCACATTAGTACCATTGGCACTTCCAGAAATGCTGTATACATCATCAAATCTATTGAGGGGCGTATCTCTACCGGCTGTCATTTCTCTGGTACGGGTGCTTGTCCAAGTACTTTCTCTTCCGTCAGCGTAAGTCAGTGTTCCGTTGGTTACCTCTATACGATGTGTAGGATTACCACCTTCTTCTGTAACATTCGTTACTTTACGTTCTCCTTCTACCTGTACGGTACCACGTAAAGGAGTGGAAATGGTATAGTTTTCAGGAGTAACGGTAATGACACTTCCTGAGGCAAAGTATCTGTCCGTATAGGTGATATTCAATATACCTGTACGGGTTTTTCCGTCACTTCCTTCACAGCCTTCTCCGTAGTCTAGCTTGATGGTACCTCCACTGCCTTCAGCATCAGGGGTTATTGTAACGGTAGCGCAGCTCTCTGTTCTTCGCTCGTTTGCTTCATCTTCTTCCATCGCTAGTTGTGCTATGTTGTCTAAGTCTTCAAACAGCGATTCTGAGGTGTTGTTGTCTTGTATAGATTGTACATCTGTAAGTTGTTGCCCACTAGGATCTTCGTTATCGTTGGGATCACAAGCAGTAAAGAGTAAACTGGCTGCGATGATGCAACCAAATGGTAAACAGGAAATTTTAAAAATTTTCATATTTATAATTGTGTTGATTTTTAGTGTTAGATACGCTCTCGTATCAAAGGTTTAAAAGCGTATCTAAAATAGCGCCAAATCGCCATTAGTTGTTGTAGCCAAACCGTGCTAGCTTCTTTTTTTGCTTCCTCCAGTCTTTTTCAACTTTTACATGTTGTTCTAAGAATACTTTTTTACGAAAAAACTGCTCTAAATCTTTACGTGCTTCAGTACCTACTTTTTTCAGCGCCAGCCCTTTTTTTCCGATCAAAATACCTTTTTGACTCTCTCGCTCTACCATAATTTCAGCACGAATATGTAGTGTGTCGCCTTCTTCTTTAAAGTAGGTAATTTGTACCTCGCTGCTATAAGGAATTTCTTCTTTGTAGTTCAAGAAAATTTTTTCTCTAATGACCTCAGCCGCGATAAAGCGCTCGGTTCTATCGGTAAGTTGCTCTTTGTCGAAAAAAGGCGGATGAACAGGAAGTAAAGCTAAAATTCTATTAAACACCTCTCCTACCCCTAGCTGATGCAGTGCCGCAATAGGAAACAGCTCCGCCTTAGGAAGCTGTGCTTGCCAGTAAGCAGTGGCTTCTTCTAACACAGGCGGGGTGGTTAAATCTACTTTATTAATAAGCAGCAAAATGGGTACTGATAGCTTTCTGAGTTTCTCTATGAGTACATCCGAGACGCTTTTGTCTTCCACTTCTACCATAAAGAGGATGATGTCTGCATCTTCTAGCGCCTCGTTGACGTAGCTCATCATGGCTTTGTGTAGTTCGTATTTTGGCGCAATAGCACCAGGCGTATCTGAGAAAATGATCTGGTAATTTTCTTCACTGTAGATACCCATAATACGATGTCGCGTGGTTTGGGCCTTGTAAGTAGTGATGGCGAGTTTTTCACCCATGAGTGCATTGAGCAATGTGGACTTGCCTACATTGGGTTTTCCTATGATATTTACAAAACCTGCTTGATGTGTATCCTGCGTTTCTTCCATATGTTTAGCCATTAAGCCAACCTTTTAAGTTTTTTTGTTGTGCTTCGTCGATATTACTTTTTATTTGTACGTAGTACTCTCAAAAGTACATATTTACATCTGCTTCTATAATCAACTCTTCCAATAGTCGGATTCTTAAAAGATGCATCTTAATACGATTTTTATTGGTGATCAGTGCCGTTAGGTTATTTTCTATCTGCCGGCCATCTACCGCTGCTAGTTCATCGTTCAGGCTCAAGACTTTAGAGGCATTGGAGGCTGGAATAATATTGCTTACAAGCGTTTTTCCTTCTTTATTAACCACTTGGAAGCTAAACACTTCTGTTCCTTTATTGATAAAGTTTGTCATGAGTGTGAAGCCAAAGGCTTCTAGTAGCTTGCTGAGTATGTTCTCTAGAGGTTCTTTCCCGAAGATGAACTGATCGAAATAAGCCTGCATAGATTGCCCCGCAACTTCCTCTACTACCTGCTGATACGCTTCTATACTGTAGCCTTTATTTTGCTGGGCGTAGTCCTTCCACAGTTTACGCATTACATCGTCGAGCGACTTTCCATTGGCAGTGGCCTGCCTAATTTGTAAGTCGAGTATGAGTGCCACCAAAGCCCCTTTGGCGTAGATCGACACCTTTCTATTAGGAATACCTTTTGTATAACCATCCAACCACAAGTCAAAGGAAGAATCTACTAACGAGTGGTTAAAACGCCCGAAGTTATCGAAGTGCCTTTTAATGTATTCATTCAAGGCTTCTATGTATTGCTGGTATTTCCATACGCCTGATCGTACCAAAAATATATCTCCTATGTAGCTGGTGATGCCCTCTACCACAAAGCCTGTGGTAAAGTAGTTTTCTTGTGCATAATTATAAGGATACATCTCTTCAGGGCGAATTTTACAGACATTCCAAGCGTGGAAAAGCTCGTGTGAGCTCACACTTAGCAGGTTCTGGTACATTTCCTCTTGCTCCATCGCCACATCTGGCCCTAGTACAATCACGGTAGAGTTACGATGCTCTACCCCATGGTAAAACTTGTACGGGAGAATTTGAAAAAGGAAGTGATAGTCTTTTTCAGGAAACGCTCCCATCATGTCTATTTGATTCTTCGTAAAGCTGCTAAACTCTTGGCACATCGCTACCCAATCGGGCTCCCAATCACCTTGAATCCAAATGTGGAAGACAGTTTCTGCCACCTCATAAGTTTGGTGTTTGAGATCAGCACTGGCGATCAGAGGGCTATCTACCAAATGGTGGTAATCTGTTGCCTGTAAGGTATGCTTTTTTACCTCTTCGAGCCCACAAGCGATCTCATAACGATCGGGAAGTTGTAAGGCTACTTCGCAGGGCTCGTCTAAGCGCCCTTCTACATAACACAGGCAGTTGACAAAATTGAGGTACAGTTGCTGTGCATCGAGCCAGCACCCGCCTGCATCGAGCTGCGCGGCATAGTACTGATACGTTACTTCTAGACTATCCACTCCCTTTGTCTCTATTTGCCAGCGATCTTTGGTTACTTTATCAATAGGCAGCACTTTCCCCTCTGCCGTGGTAGCCTTGAGCCACGGTATATTTTTGGCGTAGTTGGCTAGCTCGTACCTACCGGGACGCCAAGCAGGGAGCTGTAGGTAAGTATAGGCTTGGTCGATTTGGCGTATTGTTATATTGATATTGATGAAATGCTGGTGGGGGTACTGATAAGAAATTGTATAACTGACCATAAAAAGAATTTAAGAGGCGATGCTTTATGCTAATGCTATGTCCTAAGTTAGTTGAATCTTATCACTTCGCAAGTTAGTTTTATTTGGAGTTTAGAAATTAGATACTAGATATCATACTGCTAAGTTTTTGAAAATTAAGCATTTAAATAAATTTTTATGTAAAAGGAGTCTTCGAAAAATATTTCTTAGTCCAGTCGTCAATGTTTTTGATTACTATTAGTTACGGTATTTTTGCATGTACAGCCAGCTTATGAATATAAAGGCAAGGTAAATGCTTTTACTTGTATCTTTTTTTACTATTTATCACTTAGCTTTTGTCAGGTGACAATTATACAACAGGCATCTTGTCTACCGAACAGCTTATACAGGCGTAGAAACACGTATGAATTTGATGAGAGATGAATAAATACTGCTTCTCACTGTACCACAAACAGCAGTAGTATCGCTAGGGTAATAGTTCTTTTTTCAGCTCGTCGTTGGTCAGTTGAGCTACGTGCTGCTTGTACTTTTCTTTTTCACCCTTCCTTAGGTAACAATACGCTAGGATGAAATGAAACATTTCACCTTCGCGTTTTTCTAATTGCTCTACCTTTTTGATTACCTCATTATATCTACCCATATAAGCATCATTCAACAGTTTATAAGTTTTACACATCTGAGCAACACCCTCTGAACGTGCATTTTTTTCACCCTTAGCAAGGTAGCGATTACTAATAGACAAGAAGCTACGTCGGACACGCTTACTTTGCACTTTTCTACCTACTCTACCATATTCATTGCCCAGCGCGAAGTAGTCTTGGTCGTTTAGGTCTTTTTTACTGAGAAGGTTCACTATAACCGCATTGAGTCGATTTGTTTGCTTGGGCATCTCTTCAAATACTTTTACATATTGTCTGTAGACATCTGCTCTTGAGAAACCCTTTTGGTCGTATATTACATCTCCATAAGCACTTATCATAACCACCCTAGGGATGGAGCGGACGCTGAATCGCTTTGATAAACTACTTACCTGGTCAACATCTACCCTTAAAACTACAAATTCGTCCAAAACCGCTTTGTATTGATAATTTTTCCAGAGTACCTCTTCCATTTCCAAGCAGGGTTTACACCAAGTAGCCCAAAAATTAATGATAATCAATTTATTTTCTGAAAGAGAAAGAATCCGGGCTGCTTCAAGATCATTAAATACTTGAGCGCTTGACGTATGCTTGGATGAGATAGAGAAGGCAAACAGTAAGAATAGTATTAAATAATTCTTTTTCATGATTGACAATGATTTAACGTTCAGCGATTGTATAGAACTATATATTTTACAGGAATTTAGATAACTATGACAAAGATAATCATTATAAATGTTTTGGGGTTCGAAGCGAGTAGCCTAAGAGGTATTATAAGCAATTCTCATTTTGTACCAAGCTCTTGAGTGGATGTAGATATAAACTTTATAAAAGCTTTAAGTATTTAGTGTAAATACACTACAAAAAACCTAAAATCAAGCTGTGTTAATACGGTAGAGAGAATAGCCATTTGTTGGTATAGGAACACCAACACAGACGTAGAAACTCATACGAGTCAATACCTGAAATGATCTATCTTGGATAAGATACTTCAAATACAATCAATACCACAGCCCACCAAAAAAGTGGAAGTACGCTTGTACTTCCACTAATGTAAATACTTTCTAAGCCCAATCACCACCACCTATTTTATTAGGCTGCACAGGAGGGGGCGTAGGAGGCTCAGGTGATCTTTCTTGATTGGTATGATCAGGCACGTTGAAGAGCAACCAGAGCCAAAACAGTAAATTGACCATAACGCTAGGGTTTTAAATCAATAGAAAAGCAATATACAGACTTCCTGTCGTTAATACGAGACAGTATTTAAGTCCATTCATACAGCACTTTTCCAAATTAAATAATATATTTACCTATTAAACATACACATTACAACTTTCTTTTCGTAAAAATAAGCCATATAAATAACCGATTAACACAACATTACATGCTATTTGATGAGCTAAAAGTCCTCACGCAGTTTGTAAAAGAAAAGTGCCAGAGCACTTTGCCTTTCGTCTCCTTATACGAGGAAAGAAACCTTGAAGATACACTATTCCAAGTAATGGACAATTTTGATACAGAGAAAGAAGCCGCCGTATTTTTTTATGATAGTACTTCTGCCAGAAGCTTACACGCCCTAAAAAGTACCGAATCGCGCTTAAAGGAGAAATTATCAAACTATTTACTGCATTTAAAAGCCGACGAGCTTGACGATGCCCTTTCCGTAGGAGAGCTAGAGGCCTGGAAAAGCTACCAAAAAGGAAAAATTTTACATACAGTTGTACACAGCTATAAGGAGGCTAAAAGACACTTGATTAATGCTTTGCAGTTAGCTGAAGAATACGAGGTTACCCACCTAGCCATCGAAACCCTCAAGCTTTTACTAAGAATAAATTTTGAAGCGGTTATCAAACGAAAAGAACGCCTTTATTATGAAGAGCTTCTTCAAGCCTACTTTCATAAGTACCAATGCGAATTTGAAGCACAAACGATAGATAGAAAAGCTAGAATGCTTATCAGAAAAAAGAGTATCTCTGCTAAAGAATACCATGACACAATAAAAACTTCTATTGTTAGGCTACACGCGCTTTGGGAAACCTCCCAGATGACCAAAATTTATTACATCTATCACTCTCTTCAAACGATATATTACCAAAACCAAGGGCAATGGCAGAAGCTGTACGATAGCATTGTCAGTGCAGAGCAGATGCTTGCTAAGGGTACACTGAACAGCCATATATTTGAGGTAAGCTACAACATGTACATGAAAACCTTCGCTTTATGGGGACTAGGAAGGTACGAAGAGGGGCTCACCTACATGGCTACCGCCCTCCCCCACTTTAAAGAAGGTGAACATAACTATTTCTCGATGCAGATGCACCATGTACTCCTAGCGATTTACGCTACACAGTACACGCGCGCCCTTGGGGTAATTACCCATGTAAAGTCGCTCGAAAATTTTAAAGTAATCCCTAAATCCCTACAAGAACAATTCATTATTTCAGAGGCTTTCATCAAATTGATTGGTCAAAAGAAGAAAGTGAGCTTCCACCAAGTCTACGATCAGCTCAAAACGCTTCGTACCCACAAAGAAGGGATGAATATCAACCTGCTTATTCTTGAACTGCTCCTAACGCTCACTGCCTACGACTACATGGCTTTTGAGCAAAAGCTTACGAACAGCTTTAGAAGCTTAAGCGGACACTTTAAGAAGCAAAGTAATTCACGTACCAGAAAGTTCTTTCAATTGCTTCGGCATCTGGTACGTAAAGATTTCAACGCTACCGACGCCAAAGAGGCAGGAAGGTACCTCGCTAAAACCCTAGAGGGCAACCTAGAAGGGGTAGTACTGAGCAACTACGAAGTAGTGCCTTACCCTACGCTCTGGCAGTATTGCCTCGATATAGTAAAAAAGACGCCCTATGCGGTGTAGCGATATACCCCGTAGCTTCCTTTGAAAAACGGCGCCTTTTTACCAATTTTACCCAAAAGAAACTATATAATACGCTTATTTTTCTATGCTTACTCGCCGACCCCGCCGTAACCGCCAATCCGCTACCATACGCCAACTGGTACAAGAAACCCACCTGCATCTACAGGATTTTATCTATCCTGTTTTTGTGACGGAAGGTACCCAACAACCCGTTGAGATTTCCTCTATGCCGGGTATATATCGCCACTCGCTAGACTCCCTGCTCAAAGAAATAGAAAGCTGCTTAGAAAAAGGAATTACTGCCTTTGCCCCTTTCCCGCAGCTACCAGAAGCCAAAAAAGACAAGTACGCACAAGAGAGCTACCGAGCAGGCAGCCTCTATCTTGAGACAATTCGACAGATTAAGGCGCGCTTTCCAGAGGCTTGCCTCTTTACAGATGTAGCGATGGATCCCTACAGTAGTGATGGCCACGATGGCATTGTAGAGGCGGGTACGATCCTCAACGACGAAACGCTGGAAGTATTAGGGAAGATGGCGGTAGCGCAAGCACAAGCAGGGGCGGATGTGGTAGCACCCTCCGACATGATGGACGGGCGGGTAGGTTACCTGCGCGCAGCACTCGACCAAGCAGGCTTTCAACAGGTAGCGATCATGGCATATACTGCCAAGTACGCCAGTGCTTTTTACGGGCCTTTTCGCGATGCTTTGGATTCTGCTCCCAAATCTGGCGATAAAAAGACTTACCAGATGGATCCTGCTAATCAGCGAGAGGCGCTCATTGAAGCGGAGCTCGACTTTACAGAGGGGGCAGATTTTATGATGGTGAAGCCCGCACTTGCTTATTTAGATGTCATTAGCCTACTTAAACAACACTTTGACATCCCTATTGCTGCCTACAATGTTAGTGGGGAATACGCGATGATCAAAGCAGCAGCTCAAAATAACTGGCTAGATGGAGAACGCATTATGTGGGAAAGCTTGCTTAGTATTAAGCGTGCTGGCGCCAGTATTATTCTTTCTTATTTTGCAAAAGAAGTGGCTGATTTATTGGATAGATCATAATTAGTCCTTTAATTGACGTTCATTCATCCTCTTATTGATTAAGTTTTCATGCATAAGTACATTATTTTATTCGCTTGTATACTCATTGGTCACGCCACTTTGGCACAAAGTAAAAAAGAACTAAAAGCTGAGATAGAAAAATTAAAGGCAGAGATAGAACAACTGAAACAGCCTCCTACTATTGACCTTGAAGACAAACAACAAAAGCTAAGCTACAGCTTAGGCGTAAGCATCGGTATGGATATGACAAAGCGGGTAGGAGAAATTGATAGCGACGCCCTCAAGCAAGGTGTAGATGATGTAACCAACGATAAGGTAAAAGTATCGCCTGCTGATGCGAATGTATATGTAATGCAGGAGATTCAACGTATTGAGAAAGAGAAGGCAGAGAAAATGAGGGCAGCAGGAGAGGCTTTCTTAGAAAAAAATAAACAACGAAGCGAAGTGACTACCCTGCCTAGTGGATTGCAGTATGAGGTAGTTACCGAGGGTACAGGTGCCAAACCTGCTAAAAGTAGTGATGTGGTAGTACATTATACAGGTAAACTTGTGGACGGGACTGTTTTTGACAGCTCTGTAGAAAGAGGACAACCCGCCACGTTGAATGTCTCACGTGTTATCAAAGGCTGGACAGAAGCCTTACAACTCATGCCTGTAGGAGCCAAGTGGAAACTTTATATTCCTCAGGAGCTAGGGTATGGCGAGCGAGGTGCTGGGCAAGATATTCCTCCTTATGCCACCCTTATTTTCGAAGTAGAGTTAATAGAAATCAAGTAACTTTCCTATACAACAACTAGGGTTAAACAGTACCCAATCATTGCAACTGTTATGTTATTAGTTAGTGTGCCTTCGGTACAGACGTGCCTTGTTCTTCATAAATGGCTTGTAGCTGATCAGACTCATAGACGTTGACGCCTTCTGCAGAGCGTTTGGTCAATACTTGCATGGCTACTGCTACTGCCTCTGCCTCGATGGCTTTATATTTTTTCAGCCCCCCTATCATCGCAAAGCCCAGTCCTTTCGCAATCACTTTTCCAATCTCCTCTCCTAGTCTAAATTCGTCTCTATCGCCCAGTAGTAAAGAAGGCCTAAAGATATTGAGACTCTTGAACTGGAGCTTCGTAATTGTTTCTTCTACCTCTCCTTTTACTTGGTTATAATAGATAGAAGACTGTGCATTAGCGCCCATCGCTGTAATGATAGAGAAGTGACAAGTGCCGTTAAAACGCGCTAGCCTTGCCAATTCAGTAGGATAAACATAGTCTACTTGGTAAAACTTTTGTCTTGTTTTGGCTTTTTTTATGGTAGTACCTATACAGCAGTATACATCGTCAGCTTGAATCAAATCTCTGTGTTCTTCTAGTGCCTCAAAGTTGATAAGATGTTCTGTAAGTTTATGATGAGTGAGTCCTAAACTTTTTCTAGACAATATAACGACATTTTTGTAGTAGGTGTCTTCCAGTAGGAGTTGCACCAATGCACTTCCTACCAGTCCTGTAGCACCTACAATCAGTGCAATCTTCGCTTCCATGTATTTTTATTTTTGGCGATCAATTTTTTCTATAATTTCTTGCTGAATGTTTGCGCCCTTGTCTTTTGTATACCACATATGTATAGTTTCTACAAAAGCCTCGTAAGGACCTGTAGGGCTGGCCTTGTAGTCCATTACCATCTTTTGGGCTACAGCAGGGCGTGGTCCCCAATCCCATAGTACCTCCAGGGTTGCTGCCTGCAAACAAATCAGCTTAGGAATGGAACGCCCTCCATTTGTTAAAAAGGCATCCATAACATCCAAATGCTCGTCTCTTAACAAGATTTTCAGGTCTATTTTAGCATTTGCTTGTGCTATTTTATTAAGGATGGGGACGCTTTGCGCGGCATCTCCACACCAGCCTTCAGTGAGTACGAGCCAAATTTGATTTTCTGTAATCTCTTTTACTTTTTCTACTGTAGCAGTAGTGGGCGTAAATGTCTTGTCTAACCGGTTCATCCGTTGGTTATTCAACTTAGCGTACATCACAAGGCTTTCTTCTTGGTTAGTGCCAGTAGTTTTATTTTCTGCTAGCAGTTGTGTTATCAACTGGCGATAAGCAGCGTAGCTCATGGCTTGCGCTATGTGTTCTTCTTGAATCACTTGTGTCATAGATAAAAGAAAGGTTTAGGGTGATGGATGAGGAACAGAGATATTTTTAGATTATCAAGAAACTTCATAAAGTTCGGTGGTATATATTAACAATTAGACTACCTACTGCACAGCTATAAACCGAATACTTAAAATCGGTTTTTATGATATCTATTGAAAACAATCAAGGTTTAGATTAAGGTTTCCCTGCAATAGCATTTACCAATGATATGATCATTAGGTTTCTGGCTGTCAATGTAAAACTTAACAACCACATATACAAATTACTTTTGAGGTGTATACTACACAGAAAAGATTGATCAAAAAATGACTTACCTACTCGCAATGCGTGTTTCACTTTCTTGTAAGTTGAACTGCGTGAGGGTGATTAACGCTTCCACTCTGCTACAGGGATAATACTGAGTTGCCTGTTGTAACCATTCGTAGGCCTGTGCATAGGCCTGCTGATTATAGGCTTTGACCGCTTGGTTGTAAAACTGCAAGCCTGTCAATTGATGCAAGTATATTTCTTTCATGAAGTTACTATCCTGTCTTTCCTTATAGACTTTCTGCTGGTTATTAATCTCTCTGGTGTTGGTAATAAACCCTTCTAACGCCATAGTAGACTCCACCAATATTTCTTTCTCTAAGTGAAGTTTTAGATACACGTGATTTTCCATCTCATAGATTTGCGTCTTAAAGCCAAGTTGCTCATAAATGTAAGCATACAGCCAAGTAGCAGATACGCAGTTATAGACTCCATTGGTAAAGATATTTTCGGTAAGTGTATATTCTTGAAAATCCCTTAAATAGTTACTTTGTATGTGTTTAAATACGTACTTGGCATACTTTTTACTTGATTTAAATTGCTCTTCTTTACGTTTTAGCGCTATCACTAAGTTGTTGAGATGTGTAAAGTCTACATACTCAGTAGTGATATTTTTCCCCTCTAGTAAGGCTACCTTAGTGTTCCCCTGCGCTATTAATTGGCTACCTAAAAAACAAATGCATAAAGTCAGTACAATTCTTTTCATAATATCAGTTAAACTTTAATTAACTATTAATTAATATTAATTTAACAATAAATTAACATACAACCAGATTTTTTTGTCAAAATTTCATTTTTATGTACCTTTTTAGGACTTTTACCATAGAATGCAACGCTTTACTCCTCTATTGCTTCATTCAGAAATGTGTTCATAGGCAAGGCCGCTTCATAATGGGTAAGCACCTCTTTTAATAAATTCTCTGAAAGCAATAGTTTGGTGGCTTCTTCTTGGTACTCCGCTAAGTAGTAGAATTGCTTATTGGCGATATAGGGCTGTAACGCAGCATCTTCTTTGAATTCTTTAGGTACTCTTTTGTTCTTCTCCCCTTGAATTTGTCCGTATAGTTTCTTAAAAGAAGCCTCTTCGAGCAGTTGCTCAAAAGCTTCTAGGTTATACTGGATGTGCTGCCTTATCTTATACAACTGTGTTTTATCGGGTGCGTAGATCCCGCCGCCTATCATCACCTGGTTATATGAAAACTGTATATAAAAACTAGCATTAGGATTTTTTCTTCCTCCGTTTGCGATATTTGCAGAGCAGAACACCTTATAAGGGGTCTTGTCTTTAGAAAAACGAATGTCTCTGTTGATTCTAAAGATGCACTCTTTGGGGGTGGCATACAGTGGCTCGTGTTGTCCTATCTCATCGATGAGTGCTTGTACAAAAGCGGCAAAGGGCTGCTTTACGTGACGCTCATAACGCTTTTTATTTTCATGAAACCATTCTCTCTGATTATGCTCAGAAAGCTCCTGAAAAAAGTCGATAAATGCTTGTGTGAAGTAGGACATATAGATACGATTTAGAGCAGGTTTATTTTTTTTACAACTATCTGTTTTTAAGATTTTTATAAGTGGGTCGGCCTGAAAATCCGGCGGGGAGGCGGGCGGATTCGTGGGCAGAAGCTTTGGATTTTCTTGATTTTTTGGTTCGTTTTTCATCAAGGAAAAATGAACAAAAGGTAAATTGAAGAATAAGCGATAAAATTCTTGCAATATGTTGATCATACAGAATTTAATTTTTAAACATCCTCTTAGGTGACTAACATTTTTCTAATTTAGAAATTTTACAAGCTTACAACGATCAAGTGATCTTAATAAAATTTAACTTTACGTTATTATACAATACATACCCTTATGACTATTCGAATTGGTACACGTGGTAGCCAACTTGCGCTATGGCAGGCGCATTATATAGAAAAGCTACTTAACAAAGTGGACATTCACGCTGAAATAGTGATTATTCAGACTAAAGGAGATAAAATTCTCGATAAAGCACTTTCTAAGATAGGTAGCAAAGGCGTCTTTACAGAAGAGCTTGAGCAACAACTACGCGATAAAAAAATTGATATAGCTGTACACAGTGCGAAAGATGTGCCTTCTACCCTTCCTGAAGATCTTCCTTTGCTGGCCTTTACGGAGCGAGAAATAGTAAACGATGTTTTGGTAAGTTTCGATTCTACTGCGCAACTGAATGAGAAAAGCCTGATTGTGGGCACCTCTTCTACTAGAAGGGTGGCCTTACTGCGGCATTTTTACCCACAAGTACAAACAGTAGATATGCGCGGAAATCTACAGACACGGCTGCGAAAACTCAAAGAAGGACAATGTCAAGCACTTATCCTCGCCTATGCTGGTGTACATCGCATGAACTATCATGCCCATATTACACAACGTCTCTCTTTAAATGAATTTACGCCGGCTGTAGGGCAAGGGAGCATCGCCGTACAAATACACGATAGCCTTTCTGACAAAAAACGTGATCGTCTTGCGCGGGCGATCAACCACCTTCCTACCGCTATTTGCCTACAAACAGAGCGTGCCTTTTTGAGAACCCTGCAAGGAGGTTGTAGCATCCCTGTATTTGGCTTAGCCACTTGGCAGAGAGAAAAAATTCACTTAACAGGAGGCATCATTAGCCTAGATGGTAAAAAGTTTCTCAAAGAGAAGCTCGTAGGAGAAGCTGAACAAGCCACGCAAATCGGTAAAACACTTGCCACCCAATTGCTGAATAAAGGAGGGGCACAAATACTGGCAGAAATCAAGGCAATCCAAAATTCATAGTGCTATCTCGCCTTATTATTCTCAGTATTTTTGTAACATTGAGATAATCTTTATGACATAAGATATCTTAGTACTTTCAATTAAACAACGATAATATGTCTCATAACTTATTAAAAGGTAAAAAGGGAATCATCACTGGCGCACTTAACGAAGAATCTATTGCTTGGCAAGTGGCACTACGCGCCAAAGAAGAAGGGGCGGAGTTCATCCTCTCTAATGCACCCGTAGCACTACGTATGGGTAAAATCAACGAGCTAGCCACTACCTGTGATACAGAAGTGATCGCTGCCGACGCCACCTCTCTAGAGGATATAGAAAACCTCTATACACAATCTGCCGAGAAGCTGGGGGGCAAGCTAGACTTTGTATTACATTCTATTGGTATGAGTCCTAATGTGCGTAAGGGACGTGACTATGGTAATCTTAACTACGATTGGTACTTGAAAAGCTTGGATATTTCTGCCCTTTCTTTTCACCGTATGCTACAAGTAGCAGAGAAAATGGACATCCTGAATGAGTATGCCTCTGTGTTGGGTCTATCTTATATTGCTGCCCAACGTACCTTCCCTGACTATGCTGATATGGCACAAGCCAAAGCAGTACTAGAGTCTATCGCCCGAAGCTACGGAGAGCGCTATGGTCGTCTTAAAAAAGTACGCGTCAATACCATTTCTCAATCCCCTACCAAAACCACCGCTGGGGCGGGCGTATCGGGCTTTGATGCCTTTTTTGACTATGCCGACATGATGTCGCCTTTAGGAAATGCCAGCGCTGAAGAGTGTGCCGACTATTGTGTTGTACTCTTTTCTGATTTTACCAAAAAAGTAACCATGCAAAACCTCTACCACGATGGGGGATTCTCTGCGATGGGTATCTCGCCACAAGTAGTAGAAAAAATGAACTAACGTAATTCCCTTAATAAGTGCCTCGATGCTAGCAATCGAGGCTTTATTTTACAAAGTACTTAGTTATGAACTATATCCTCTATGATGATCCCCTAACTCGTGAAAACCTACTTCCCCTCACCTTTACGCGACCCATTGCTACTCTACGGGTAGGTATTCTCACCTTGGCTGAGAAGTGGATGCATCATCTTGGTACTTCCGTTTCATACCACACGGCCTCTTATCTTCAGGAGAAGTTTCCACTTGTAACAGCAGAGGACAACGTGTATATCAATGCGACGGTTTGTCCCACTTCTTCTCTTACCAAAGCGGTCAAAGCTTTACAACAAGGACAGGCACTTTATCAAGGAGAGCAACTTCTTGCTTATCGACATAAAGAGGCTTCACCTCAGCACTTAACGGTTGTGTCAACTACTACGCCTTATCGTATCGTTCGGCACTTGTACGATATTTTCACTTATAATGGCGAAGAGATCGCAGCGGATTTTATGCTACTCACTGCTGGTAGAGAAAGCCAACCCATTACTGATCTACATACCATCGTTTACCATCCCGAAAAGGTCTTTATTGAAGAGGGTGCTTCTATTAAAGCTTGTGTCCTCAATGCAGCAAATGGCTACATCTATATTGGTAAGAACGCGCAAGTACAAGAAATGAGCGTACTACAAGGGAATTTCGCCCTTTGTGAAGGAGCAGTTGTCAACATAGGGGGTAAAATGCGCAGTAACACTACTATCGGTCCTTACTGTAAAGTAGGAGGAGAGATTAACAACTGTGTGTTGACAGGCTACAGCAATAAAGCGCACGACGGCTTTTTGGGGAACGCCGTGATTGGAGAATGGTGTAATTTAGGAGCTGATACTAACTGCTCTAATTTAAAAAATAACTACAGCAACGTAAGGCTGTGGAACTATCCTACAAAGACCTTTATGGATACAGGCAAGCAGTTTTGCGGCCTTATGATGGGTGATCATTCAAAAACGGGCATTAACACGATGTTTAATACGGGGACGGTAGTGGGCGTTTGTAGCAACGTTGTTGGAGGTAGCTTCCCTCCCAAGTTTGTTCCTTCTTTTTCTTGGCACAAAGGTGATGCATTGGAGGTATACCAACTGGCAAAGGCCTTTGTAACAGCCGAGAAAGTAATGCAGCGCCGAAAGAAGACCTTTACAGCGGTCGATCAGCAGATACTACAGTATATTTATGAGCTAGACCATCCGTAGTTTCTTTATGGCAAAGTGCTATTATGTTGGTATTTAAGTTTTTTTACCCACTTGTCGTATGAAAAAAACTTGGACTCTAGGCAAGGTTTAATTTCAAGTTGTCAGTGTAATCGACACTGTTAGAGTAAGTGGCGGCTGGTACGCCTTATTCTTTATCTGTTGTGGTAAGCTTCTCGATTATCTTTATGAGTCTGCTCTCTTCTTATTTTATATTTTCAAGCTCTTGTTTGAGCATATCGATCATCCTCTCAGGAATGTTGTTAATCGCCCCACTTATTGTACTATTATAATTCGAGCCTGAGGCATTAATGATAATGTTACGTTCAATATCCAAGAGGTAAGCAACATCTGTTTCCAATAATTCAGCTAGTTTATACAAGCGATCTAGCGTAAAGCTCTTTGTTTGGTTACTCTCTATCTTACTGTAAGCATTTTGAGAGATCCCTAACTCCTCAGCGATATACGCTTGGCTATAATACGCTTTTTTCTTATTTTGTCTCCTATGTTGTCTATGGTAGTATTGAACTAATCTAACATTATTTGAATGCAATATAACAAATCATTTCCAAACCTGATTTTACAGATAAACTACGCTGTTCGTGACTTGTAATCACGAACGCTCTATCATAGGTTTTGTAAACCGACTCAAACGCCTTCTAAGCTTGGGCTAGCAGCAGGAAACGGATCATTAGATCCTACGAAACTACATTCGGATTTGTAAAATCCGCATAGCATAAATATAACGGATGGTGTAAACATTGTTGGAGGTCATAATTAATTTATTTTTACTTTATGAAAGTACATTTTAAGGATATAGAAAATATAAATAAGGAGAACGATGGTTCTTGGGGTACTTTTTTATACAATGGAGAAAAATTCACAGGTGAAGTTTATGATACTTTGGATAATAAAATTAATTGGATTTTTGATGTAAAAAATGGATTGCAAAACGGTATTGAAAAAACATACCAGGAGGGATCTGATGTTCTAGAACAAATTACTGAAAATAAAGATAACATGCAGTTTGGTGTTTCTAAAGAATTTGACGAGAAAGGAAATTTACAATCCGTAAGTGTTGTTTGGAACAATAAATTTCTGAAAACAATTTTTTTAAGAGGCTCCAAACCAATTAAAAAGGAAGAATCATACGATATATATGAAGGAAAATATCCTGAAAAAATAATCCGTTTATTAAATCTCACGGATAATGATTTAATAAAATATAATTTTGAAGGACAATTGTAATTGTCCTTCTCTGGTCTTAGCGTCTCGCTGAGACCAAAACTAAGTTTCAGTTCTGGTTACAACATAACCATCCTATTGAACTTGATAGTAATGAAAAATTAAAGCAAAGAGTAGATTATATTCGCCAAAACCCAGTTGAGCCTGATTTTGTCGAGGAGGCGCAACACTGGAAATATAGTAGTGCTATGGATTACTGTGACGAAAAAGGTATGATAGATTTATCCTTTTTGTACTAATGGGTACGAGGTCTCAGCGAGACGCTAAGACCAGATAGTGACCAGATAGTGCATCGTCAACCATAATTTTTTGTTGTAAAAGGGCTGTAAACTACAAGTAGCTAATGTATTTGCTGTAAGCATAGAAACCCCAGCAGCTTAGTATGCTGCTAAGGGCTTCTACTAGTTTTGCATAGTTGCAAACTTTTGATTAGGACCTCAGTAAACCCACCAAACTACTGAGGTTATTATTAGTTTTACTATAATTGTAAGCTTTTGATGGGTTATTATCATGCTAGGTCGTACCTATTACTAATCCTTCAGTCATTACTTCAAAGAAAGAGATAAATCAGTGTTCCGTACAGTACTTTTCACCCACGATTTCTCATTACTCTTTTTGTATTTTCTGCACTGTTTGAGTAACTTTTCCCTTATAAAACTACGGAAGAATATATTAGCAATGCACAAGAAACTTTCTTTGTATTTATTTGGCGTGCTATGTTTTCCTCCAAATATTTATCTAAGACAGAAGCAAATATAGTAGGTGTAGTATTGACATAAAACCCGAATTCAGGGTTTATTTGAACACAAGAATAAAGGTATTCGCAGGCTTTGTGTAGGCATTTTGACACCTTATGACTAAAAAGCGATTCTTGAAAGCCTTAATTTTTTCACAAAAAATGAGTAAAGAAAAGTTCAGAGATTTAAAAAAGTTAGCCAAAGTAATAAAAGAAGCCACTAAAAGAACATTACCTGTACTAGACTTAAAGGCTGAGAGGACTTTGGAAGATGAGTTTTTTAGGAAAATTCTACAGGTGGAAAATGAAGAAGCGCTGGTTTCGCAGCTTTACGACACCACTAATACCAAGCATCATCCTTACCGTGTTCTGAGAGATAGATTTGAAGAAAAAGCTCTTAATAATCTTTTACTCATTGACTACACAAAAGTAGAGATGAATGTCTCAGAAAAAGAGAAACTAATAGCCATTAAGCAGTTTTACTTAGCAGAGGTATTGATTGCAACCAATCAGCCCGAGTTGGCTAAAAAGCTTCTTAAAGAAGCCTTAGAAGTATTTATAACCTATGAAAAGCCCTCTTTACAGTTAGAAGTATTAAAGCATTTATTGTCACCCAAATTCACTAATTTTTTTAAGGAAAAAGAGATAGTGGCTTTCCAAAAACTAGCAACACAAAGTAATATAACGGCCTTTTACGATAATGAATCTAGTTTACTTATGCGAGAGATTAATACGCTCGTTGTTAAGGCTGATACTAAAGCCCGTACCCCTATCAAAGAACTAGAAATAAAAGTGGCACGTTTAAAGGAACTTTGGGAAACCACGCAGCTTTCTATAATTTACTTTCGCTACTTATGGGCACAGGTAGTCACCTTACAAACACAAGGTAAATGGGAAGCGGTCTTGGCCATACTGGATACCTCAGAAGCACTGATTAAAAGTAAAAAACTTAATCTAAAAGTTTTTAAGGTGGGGTATATCAGTAATGTAAAAGTATTCACTTTGGCTATGCTCAAACGGTACGAAGAAGCAGTTACCTATGGACAGGCACAGCTAAAATATTTTGGAGGAGGAAACTACAATACCTATATATTTCAGCTCAACTACGCGCAAGCTCTCAGCTATGCAGGACATTATCAACAAGTATTTAACCTGATAGAAACACTAGAAAAGAGTGCCAACTGGTCAGTAGTTATTAGTAGAGTCCAAGAAGAGTTTTATTTAATAAAGGCTTATGCGACCTTTCTCTTAGATCAACCCGTTGATTTTACAGCCCTGTGTGATAAGATGGCGCGTTTGCACCAAAAACCGCTCGGGATGAATCTGAACCTGCGTATCCTCGAGCTCCTCCTAGACTTAAAGCGACAGGATCGCCTCTCGTTCGAACGAAATCTCAAAAATCTTAAGAATAGCTGGTATGCTCATACCAAGAAAAAGCAAAGAGAGCAATCCAGAACAAACCGATTTTTAATAATGCTCTCCCAAATAGTAAGCCTCGAACATACCCTATCGCTTGCACAACTAAAAGAAAAAAGCCGATACCACTATAATAAACTGAGGCAGCAACCACTCGAAGGGGTGGTAAAAACAGACTTCGAGCCTGTTCCCTACGAGCAACTTTGGGACTACATCTTGCATTTACTGCAAACACAAAGTGGTACCTATCAATCCAAAATCTAATCAATACCATACTAAACTGACTTGACTGGTTATTTCAACTGTCACTGCTGTTTTAAGGCTTGTATTTGGATGAAAATCCTACTGAACTGCTGCTTCTTATCGCATTTTTTACACTATAGAAGTACCTCAGTAGGGCTTTGCCAACTTATTTATCTAAGAAAACTGTCGAATTGCCTCGGCAATGGGAACGTCGCCCTGTGTTAGTTCAACAACCTTATTGAGCGTGCTGTCTGAATACAATGCATGTACCATAAAGTTAGCTACGTCTGCTCTTGTAATTTCCCCTTCTCCATTCACTTGATCGCTTGCTTCTACTTTACCTATGGCGGGCTCGTTATTCAGACGGACTGGGCGAACAATCACGTAGTTGAGTCCAGACGCTTGCAAATATAGATCGGCGTTGTGCTTGGCGTGCATGTAATGTTGTATACCTTCAGGTTGTTCATCTGGTGCTTCAGCACCTTTAGAGCTCAACATCACAAAACGTTTTATACCTGCTTCTTTGGCGCGATCTATTAGCTTTTTGGCGCCCTCCTGATCCACTGTTAGGGTTTTATCTTTACCAGTACTGCTGCCAGAACCTGCTGCAAAAAAAACGGCATCGATGTTATCCATCACACCTTTCAAATCGCCTTCAAGATCACCTTCTCGAATGGTGGTATTGTTTGGAAAAGCTACTTCTTTGTTTGGATTACGTAAAAGTGCAATGGGCGTATCGCCTTTCTTACTAATTAATTGCACAATAAGCTGACCGGTAGTGCCACTTGCACCTGCTACTAGAATGTTCATGGAGTTATATATAAGTTAGTTTAAAAAATAATGTAGAATTCGTCTTGGAGTTCAGGTTTAGAACCGAGATTTGTGGCTTTTGTGACCTAATAATGGCTTTTTTGAGTAGCATAGCCGTCGCTATGGCAGGAGAAAAAGATGAAATTAGGGTGCAAAACATGCCAATCATAGGTAAAAGATAAACGCGAGACGAGTTCATAATGGCGTCATATCACTTAACAGAAAAGATAGCGTAAGGTTTTGATTGTGTATTGCTTTGCCGTTGATACTACAACCCTCCCTAATGTCTTAGAGGCTGTTTGGATTTCGTTTATAGTATTTATTAGAAGGTATTTTTTTGTTTAGGTGAAGTACTTTTAGAAGAAAGACAAGTACCATAAATGCTTGGGCCAGTCAACGTAATCGACGCTGTCAGATTAAGTGACGGCTGGTACGCCTTATTCTTTATCTGTTGTGGTAAGCTTCTCGATGATCTTTATAAGTCTACTCTTTTCTTCCTTTATATTTTCAAGCTCCTCTTTGAGCATATCAATCATCCTATCAGGAATATTATTAATCGCCCCGCTTATTGTACTATTGTAATTCGAACCTGAGGCATTAATGATAATATTGCGTTCAATATCCAACAGGTAAGCAACATCCGTTTCCAGTATCTCAGCTATTTTATACAAGCGATCGAGCGTAAAGCTCTTCGTTTGGTTACTCTCTATCTTACTGTAAGCATTTTGAGAGATACCTAGCTCCTCAGCGATATACGCTTGACTGTAATCCAGTGAGATGCGCTTTTTTCTTATTTTGTCTCCTATGTTGTCCATGGTAGTATTGAACTTATCTAACATTATTTGAAGGCAATATAGCAAATCATTTCCAAACCTGATTTTACAGGTAAATTTTTGCGTGCCCGTACGCTTCACTTCATTCTTGTAAGTCTCTACACGGGCAATTATCGCTTGCCAATCTTTATTACTCAATACGTTCTGCCTGCCCTTTGTAGCTTCCTATCTATCTTATAGTTGTACTTCTGCTGGAAGGTGACAAAAGTGATTTTTTGCTGTTTGAAGTACAACTCCTCGAACGATTAATCGTAAGTTTTGTAAATTATCGAATTGCTAAAACGGATCACAGATTCTGATTATTCATTCGGATTTATAAAACCTGAGTAGCGGAAATAAATTCAGACAAGAAGTGTTTGGCGAATAGCTCGACACCTCATTTCTGGTGCGTGTCCACCGAAATCCCGATAGACAAAGAAATAGCTTTTCCCATCAGTGTATACATCACATCCATTGTAAGGATAATAGGCAAGTGCTATTGGGTAGTTGGCAGACCAGTAGTTTTCTTCGCTGGGGTACTCATCATCATAGGCTTGTGCTACCTCAATAGCACCCAATAAGGTTAGTTTTTCTTGGTCTTCTTGGGTTAGTTTTGACCAAGCTTCATACCTTTTGGATAAATCTGTGGGTTCAGATTTTTCCAATAAAGTGAGTAGCTTTTCTTTTGTGATCATCTAACCTCAAATTATTAACTTAATAGATTTATCAGATCAAGTTCTAGCTATTTCAGCGTAGGCTTTATCTCATTCAAAGATAGGTGGAGTAATTTCTCTAGACTTATAAGCCTCATAGTTCTTTTTTATTCTTTCAGCTAATTTTCTATGATCCTCCTTACTAAAACTTTCTTCTTCTTTCAAAAGTTGAAAACTCCTTGGATAATCGATTCTGTCTGGAAAAATGACAGTTATAACTTTTTGGTCATCAACTTCATAGAGGCTAAACTCCCAAGGCTGACTATATATTTCCTTTATATTTTTCATAAGATTTTACCTGTTGCTAAGTCAGTTACAATGTAATCAATATCTTTAACCATTTTTTCTGTTTCTACGATTACTTCTAAGTCACCATCCGGTAATCTTCCTCCCGGAATCCATTTATCATTGGCACCAAATTCATTTCCAGTAGGTATATATGGCTTGTGTTTAGACGAAAACTTAAAATCAATCCGCACTAAACTTCCACCTGCCAATTGGCTTTCATCTATACCAAGCGATTTTGCAATTTCCTTAATATCTCCTTTGCTCTTCGCAATCAACCTATCCATATCTGATTTCAAACTGATAAACTCTGTCTTACCTACATCAGGCTTACCAACACCATATTTATCGTGTGTCTTCTTCAGTAATATTCTACTACCCACTCCTTCATTGGTAAACTTCGCTAAATGATTGTCAACATATGAAAAAGAAAGATAGGTACTTGGTGCAGGTCGGGCTCCCTTATCGATCATCATTGTAAATGTTCCATTATCAACTTTACCAATAACCACACCCTTATCATTGACTAAGCGCACTTCACTAGAAGATTTAATACCGCTCCAGTGCTTGACTCCAACACCATCAAAAAGTGCTTCTGCTTTTGCTAGATTATCAATAAACTTTTGTGCACTTTTATGACCAGTAAATATTTCTTCTAAAGCTGTCCGACCAGTTTTACCTTTATATACAAATTTATTTAATACACTAACAATCGTTTCGAGGTTAGCAATACTTTTTCGTAAACGTGGATTGTTCTTCAACACCTTCCAAGCCTCCACCAACTCAGGATTTTGCAGAAACGATTTTAGCAATGCTGGGCGTGCTGCAAAATCCGCTTCTAAAGCTTTGTGTAACTTAGGATCTAGTTTAGCCAGTACTTCTGCCTTGGTAGAGAGCTTTTGTACGTTTTCGAAAGCCTCTTTGAGAAGCTTAAATTGCTCCTCGCCTTTTATACCTAGGTCATCTAACTTATTGAGAATCTTATTAGCGCGTAAAACGTCAAGAAAGTCTTCAAACTTTGTTATCCCTGCTTTCAAGCTTCTGTCCGCCATCTCTGTTATCATTCCCGTGTAGGCACCTAAATCGCTTACAAGGTCACTGGGAATCGTGGTATCTATCTTATTGAAGCTTTCTATGGCTTCGTCGAGGTCTAATTTTTTACGCGCATTACGCAAAATATCACTTCGAAGTCCCTCTTCTACCTCAGGGATCGCTTTCAGTTCTTTCTCCAAGGTAATAATATCGCCCTCGCCTTTGCCAAACTTATTAAAGTTACTTACTGGCTTTCTTATGTGCTTTAGCACTTTAAGTATTTCTACAAAATCGAAAGTAGCGCCCAGTACAGCAATGACTACCCAAGCAAAGCTAGGGTCTTTGGCGAGCAGACCTACTTCGTGTGCGGCATGCATTTTACTGTATTGCTCAAACTCACCAATAACGTCGTAAATACTTAAACCTAATGCGCCTGCAGCAACGCCCAGGCCTGCTAGCCCGGTTACATAAGCCCCTAGCACACCAAACATCACCGAAAAGACTGCAATGGCTATCCTACTGCCTATTTCTTGTTTTACTAGTCGGTCTCGCTTATTCTTAATAATAAGATCAAAGATGCTATTGTCTGCTATTCCCTGCATTTGGTAGGCATGCACAAGCAATTGATCTAGCCTGTAAACAATGCGAGGGTCTTTGGCAAGTTGTTGTCTTGTTTCTGCAATACCGTCTCGCTTCTCTTCAAACTTCTCCTCAATCAGGCGCCTGAATTTTTTACGTGAGGCTAATGATAGTTCTTGTAGAGCAGTTGTATTTTCGGTAGCGAATAATGAGTTGGCTTCTAAGATCTCCTTTAGTTGGGTACGTCCCTGTAATCGAGCAGTTTCTGCTTTACTTTTATTATCGAAGTGGAGATCAAGCGCAGGTGTACGCTCATATTTACTAGCTACTCGTTCGTATTGGTAAGCCTGTGCAAAGCTCTCTCTTGCACCACTTTCTCCTATTTGCTGGTGAAATTTTTTAATTTTTTTAATACTATCGTATTTACTGGATTGCTCGTATAAATAATGTTCGTAGTAATCCAGCCAGTCTTGTCCTATCGCTGCTGTTTCTTGCTCAAAAGCTACTTCGTAGGCTTCAATGGCTTCTGCAAAAGTTGCTATGCTATCAAAACCATTGATTTGTAATTTTGCTGTAAGCGACTGTCCGTATTCTTCTACTCCTCTTGCATATGCTCGTGTAGGCGCTTCGTGACCAAACTCATCGTATCGTTGGTTCTCCACAGTCTGTTGCATTTCTTGGTATTTTACAAACATCTGGTAGAGTTGCTCCAGCCCTACTAAGCGTCCTTCTACTACCTTTCTCTCCACTGCTGCTTTTTGGCGTTGCTCCAGTTTGGCGATATAGCGATCTACTTGTGTTTCTAGTACTTTCAAATCGTCTGTAGTACCAGTTCCTCTATTTTTAAAGTCTTGGAGCTGTTCTGGAGAAAGCTTCTCTAGCTTTTGAGCAACAGTGAGCGCTTGATGGTAGTCTTTGGGGTGAAGTACGCTACCATCTTTATGAGAGAGTACTTCTTTTATAGCAGGACTGAGGTTTTGGAGCGCTTCGCGTTCCAGTAGAATCTCATCAACGGTATCTTGTAATAATACTTCGAGCGTGTTTCTGTCACCTGCTTGTTTTATTTTTTTCCCCGTTCGTGCTACTAGTCGTTTTCGTGCTTCTACGGCTATTCTATTCTGTAGGTATCTGGGAAGTTCTTGGTATGCTTGTACACGCTGGTCACTCCCTACGCGTCTACCTGTTGCATCACGCTTATTACTTACGATGGTTTCTCTAGCAATGTAATTAGTAAACTGTTGGCCAGTTACTTCTACGTAGACAGTTCTGTAACCTAACGTCACTTCTTCTTTCCTAATAGCCCAGTCACCACCCTGGAAAGCTACAACTTCCTCTTTCCAAGCAATGGCGGTAGCCTCATCGAATCCATAAAGCCGTCTTAAGAAACTAATTTGCACTTCATCAGAAGTGCTGTCAGTCGTAACCCCAAGCTCATCAAAAGTCACTTCTACTCTTAATAATACTTTACCTGCGCTTTGCTGAGAAGCAGGTGCGATCACTTGATCGGGTTGTACTTGTGTGGTTACTGAGCTATTATGGGTAAGGGGCGTTAAGTTAGGGTCTTCCCATCGTTCCTGATTTGCCTGAATACCCTCTTCAAGGCTTTGGTCTTCTTCATCGGCTCGTTCAGCAGCTCGTAGGCGTTCTTCATGTTTTGGATTCATAAAAGCACAAGAGGGTTGATTGATTAGTCGGCGTTAAAGGTAGTATTTTTCGTGAGGTAATGCAAATTTCTATACTAACGCAAATGGCAGATAGATATATCTAGTAAATTTCGTTATATTTGGGGTTAATCACCTTACAATTAAGCATATATGTACTCACTGTCTAGTAAAAAAAATCCTGAAAAAGCTAATCATAAGGCAGAAATCATCAGTGAAAAGCAGCTTGCTGCAGACACCTCTAATGGAGGAAAACAAGATAGACTTATTACTATTCAAGCTTACCTCTCTTTACTCGAGTCTGACATTGTAAAGGCAAAAAATATTCACTACCAAGCGGTTTATCAAGAGCTCAACTGGCTCTTACAAGTTATATGGTGCAGGCTCGAACTACCCAATAGCAAACAAGACTTTAAAAGCTTCTTTGGGAAACAAGATTTTCAAAAACGTACCATACAACTCCCTGCGCCAATAGAAGGTAGTCATTACTACGCCTGGCTTAAAAAATACGATCTTCTTGATCATACTCCCGTAAGACTACTACTGGCCACCGCCCTCTCTACCCAACGAAACGACGCATTGCTTTCTCCTCTGCTTGAGCTGCTTACCATACCTGTCTTGGCTTCTTTTCTAGGAGGACATCTACAAGCCTCTGGGAGACGCTTTTTACCTGATATACAAACTATACTTTACTTATTAGCAGGGACAAATCTCCAAAATCAAGGTGTTTACCTAGATGCCTTTAAATCTCGCAAGCGGGCACTGCGTGATTGGGGGATTGTATTGGAAAGCGTCCAGGCGATGCGTATAGGTTACAGCGATATAGCCGATAAATGGAAAAACCTTCTCATTTCTCTTGATCCAGCCGTAGAACAATACTTCCTTGGCGGCGCAATGCCCCAACCCGAAGAAAACCAACAACTGCCGCTGACCCTTCTCCAAAGCGAACTCCAAATGGATGAACTCGTCCTCGCCGATCGGGTAAGAGAAC
>CALEMF010000088.1 GCA_937911505.1 uncultured Cytophagales bacterium | reverse complement strand
TGCCGCTCAGGTACAGTCCTACAGGAACCAATAGCCAGTACTGGTATTATTATCTTCCTGATCATTGTCGCTTTGGAACGGCTAGGATGGGGGCTATTCTCAATGAGCATTTCAAGGTCAATGAGCTAGAGATTGAGTGGATTGTGGGTAAGGCGGTAGAGTTGGCAGCCGAGGAAGGGAAGACAGAGATTAGCTATTCAGATCATATTAAAAAGGCGATTATCGAACTGAAAGCCAAGCTGGGTGTAGAACTCAAGAGGAGCAGCAGGAACGACAACAAAAGACCTGATTTGAAGAAAAAGTAGGTTCTTTTTAGACACAAGGCATCAGAGACAAGACGTTAGATTTGACGCGAGAAGAGGCTAGCTTCTTTTTTATGATGTTTTAGGCACTCATTTTACACATTCACTTACTCAATCCATCGGTCCTTCAATCCTTCAATTCATTAATCCTTTACTTTATCAGTTTTTCGTTAATTAAGCCATTAATAGCATTAACAACTATTTCAACCCTTTATCAAAGCCATAAACTCATCGAATAGATAGTTAGCATCGTGCGGACCAGGTGAGGCTTCGGGATGGTACTGTACCGAGAAGGCTTTTTTATCTTTTCTTCTAATCCCTTCTATACTTTGGTCGTTGAGATTCACGTGGGTTACTTCTATGTTTTCGTTTTGCTCAATATCTTCTTTGTTTACGCCAAAGCCGTGGTTTTGCGAGGTAATTTCTGATCTTCCTGTTATCAAGTTCTTTACAGGATGGTTCAGTCCTCTATGGCCGTGGTGCATTTTAAAGGTACCTACATCGCTGGCCAAGGCTAGTATCTGATGACCCAGACAAATCCCAAATAAGGGCTGGTTAGTAGCTAATATTTGCTTAACCGTTTCTACCGCATAGGGTATTGCTGCTGGATCACCTGGACCGTTTGAAATAAAATAACCGTGAGGTTGCCAAGCCTGCATTTCTGCAAAGGAAGCTTTTGCAGGAAATACCTTAGCCACAGCCTCTCGCTGGCTAAAGTTATTGAGAATATTCTGTTTCACGCCTAAATCGAGTACTGCGATTCTGATAGGTGCTTGCTCGTTACCTACTAAGTAGGCTTCTTGCGTGCTCACTTTTGAAGATAGTTCTAGCCCTTTCATACTAGGAACTTCGCTGAGTTGCGCTTTTAGTGTTTTTAAATCAGTATTTTCAGAAGAGATAATGGCGTTCATGGCGCCTTTATGACGAATATGCTTTACAAGCTGACGGGTATCTATATTGCTTATGCAAACTACTCGATGCTTCTCTAGGTAAGCTTGTAAACTACTTTCTGCAATGTTTCTAGAGTATATTGTCGAGAAATAGTTACAAACCATTCCACTAATTTTGACGCCGCTTGACTCATTGTCTTCGGGGATTGTGCCATAGTTCCCTATGTGTGTATTGGTATTGACAAGGATTTGTCCATAGTAAGAAGGGTCTGTGTAAATTTCTTGGTAGCCTGTCATACCAGTATTGAAACAAATTTCGCCAGTGGTTGTCCCTATCTTTCCGATAGCACTTCCTTTGAAGACAGTACCGTCTTCTAATAATAAAACAGCTTCTTGATATTGTGTATACTTCACAGCAATTAGTGTTGAATGTGCTGCAAAAATAGAGAAATATTTTAATGAGACATAAAAAAAGGAATCGATAAACATCGACTCCTTTCAGTTTTATGATAACCAGTGGATCGTTACTCCTCTGATTTCTTCTCTTCTTCGTCGTCTTTCTTGCTTTCTTCTTCAGAAGGGGCTTCTTCTTTTTCTTCCTCCTTAGTAGCCACTTTCTCCTCTTGTACCTCTACGGTTACTTCTTCCGTTGGTGTTTCCTCTACAGTAGCTTCTACTTGCTCTTCTTCTTTTGTCTCCGTTTCAACTACTTCAGCAGTTGTTTCTTCAGCGGAAGACTCTTCTTCTTGTACTACTTCTTCTACTTTCTCCTCTACCTTTTCTTCTTGTACCTGCTCTTCTTGTGCTTGCTGTTCTGTAGACTTCTTACCACCTCTTCTTCTACGACGTGATTTCTTCTTCGTTTTCTCTTCTTTCTGATAAGTTTCGTTGAAGTCAACAAGTTCTATGATACATACCTCAGCGTTATCACCTAAACGTGTCCCTAGCTTTATAATGCGCGTGTAGCCACCTGCACGTTCTCCTACTCTATCAGCAACGGTAGTGAAAAGCTCTGTAACGGCTTCTTTACTCTTTAGGTAAGCGAATACAGTACGTCTATGATGGGTAGCCTGAGGAATGGTAGCATTGTTTTCTATCTTCGCCTTTGTGATAAGCGGCTCCACATAAATGCGTAACGCTTTTGCTTTCGCTAAGGTGGTTTTAATTCTCTTGTGTTGAATAAGAGAGCAAGCCATATTGGCAAGCATAGCCTTACGATGGGCTGCTTTTCTATTAAGGTTATTTACTTTATTTCCGTGTCTCATCTTTCCTAAAATATTTTGTCAACGCCTTCTAAACTTGTAGCGTCAGTAAGGTTAGTCTTCGTCTAGTTTGTATTTTGAAATATCCATACCGAAAGTAAGTCCTTTCTCTGCTACCAATTGCTCTAACTCAGTAAGTGATTTCTTCCCAAAGTTTCTGAACTTCATCATGTCTGCAATGTCGAGCTGTACAAGATCACCTAGTGTTTTGATGTCGGCTGACTTCAAGCAATTGTAGGCACGTACCGAAAGGTCAAGATCAGAAAGCGGTGTTTTGAGTAATTTTCTCATACGTAGAATTTCCTCATCTACCGTTACTTGTTCTTCTTGTTGTACAGATTCAAAAGTCATCGTTTGATCCGAGAAGAGCATAAAGTGCTGTATGAGTATTTTAGCTGCTTCTTTGAGGGCTGTTTCAGGATGAATACTGCCATCTGTTCTTACCTCTAGGATGAGTTTTTCAAAGTCTGTCTTTTGCTCTACCCGCGTATTTTCAATGCTATACTTTACATTCTTAATAGGCGTGAAAATAGAGTCGATCGCAATGAAGTTGATCGCCTGATCAGGCAACTTATTCTCCTCAGAAGGTACGTATCCTCTCCCTTTATCAATAATCAGCTCTATATCGAAATCTACATCCTTTTCCATTTCACAAATTACCAAGTCGGGATTAGTAATTTCAAAGGAGTTGGTAAACTTGGCAATATCTCCTGCCTTGAATACTTCTTGATCTTTTATGGATATAGAGATTTTGGTATCTGCTTCTTCTACTACTTTTTTGAATCTTACCTGCTTTAGGTTAAGAATAATGCCTGTTACGTCTTGTACCACTCCTTCCATAGTAGAAAACTCGTGTAAAACGTCAGGGATTTTTATGCCTACTACTGCATAGCCTTCTAAGGAAGAGAGAAGTACTCTTCTTAGCGCGTTTCCGATGGTAACTCCGTATCCTTTCTCAAGAGGTTTGAACTCAAACAGACCATGATAATCGTCTGCCTTCTCCATCACTACCTTGTTGGGCATTTGAAATGCTAAAATTGACATAAGCTATGTAATTTATTGTTAGTTATTGGCGTTGGTCTTGAGGTATTACCTTTAAAGCTTAAGCAATACCTTAAAAACACGCTTACTTAGAATATAACTCGACGATTAATTGTTCTTGTACGTTCTCTGGGATTTGCTCTCTATCAGGAAGAGAGACATATTTCCCTGTCATCGTATCCTTATCCCACTCAAGCCAGTTAAACTTGCTTACATTTCTAGACGCTAAGCTATCAGTGATTACCTCCAAAGACTTTGACTTTTCGCGTACACTTATTAAGTCACCAGGCTTTACAGAGAAAGAAGGGATATTCACGATTTCACCGTTTACAATAATATGCTTGTGTGATACCAACTGACGCGCTGCTCTTCTAGAGGGAGCAATTCCTAAACGGTACACTACGTTGTCTAGGCGTGATTCAAGTAATTTAAGAAGATTATCACCTGTAATGCCAGACATTCTAGCCGCTTTGTCGAATGTTTTTGCGAACTGACGTTCTAAAACGCCATAAATGTATTTTACTTTTTGTTTGGCTCCGAGCTGAATAGCATATTCAGATTGTTTTCTTCTTTTTCCTCTACCGTGCATGCCCGGCTTATAGCTCTTCTTCTGTACATACTTTGCGCCACCTAATATTGCTTCACCAAATCTTCTACCGATTTTCGCTTTAGGTCCTGTATATCTTGCCATGATGTATTATGATATTAATAGTTTAACAACTAGAACTGCTATTGAAAGCCTACACGCTGTACTTTTTCAACGTGTTTCTCTCAAATCACAATTCTCAATTATTGAATAAAGTTTTATACTCTTCTACGTTTAGGAGGACGACAACCATTGTGAGGAAGCGGCGTGACATCTTTAATAGAAGTTACTTCTATACCTATTCCTTGAAGTGTACGAATAGCCGACTCTCTACCTGCGCCAGGGCCTTTTATAAAAACTTCTGCCTTACGCAAACCTAGCTCATAGGCCTTCTTAGCACAATCTGACATCGCTACTTGTGCTGCATAAGGCGTGTTCTTCTTAGAACCTCTAAAGCCCATCTTACCTGCAGATGACCAGGAAATCACCTGTCCGTTGCTATTGGTAATGGTAATTATAATGTTATTGAAAGAAGCTTTGATATGTACTTCTCCCTGTGCATCTACTACTACAAGTCTTTTTTTACTTTTATCTTTTTTCTTATCTGTTGCCATACTCGCAAAAAATTGTGTATTGCGGTTTTCTCCAAAGGGAGATCCTACAATGAGTTATCACTACTTTATTTAGTTGCCTTCTTTTTGTTGGCTACTGTTTTACGTTTACCTTTTCTAGTTCTCGCGTTTGTCTTTGTACGCTGTCCTCTTACAGGTAAGCCTCTACGATGTCTCAAGCCTCTGTAACACCCAATGTCCATAAGGCGTTTGATGTTAAACTTCACTTGAGATTTTAACGCACCTTCTACGGTGTAGGCCTCTGCTATAATATTACGGATTCTTGTCGATTCATCATCAGACCATTCTCCCGCTTTTTTATCAAGATCGATCTCTGCTTTCATAAGAATTTGTTTAGCAGAGCTACGTCCTATACCAAAAATATAGGTTAAGGCGATTTCTCCTCTTTTATCGTTAGGAATATCAACTCCTGCAATTCTAGCCATAGTCTAGTCTTATTTACCCTTGTCTTTGTTTAAACTTAGGATTCTTTTTATTGATTATATAAATTTTTCCTTTTCTTCTTACTATTTTACAGTCAGCGCTGCGTTTTTTAACTGAAGCTCTTACTTTCATGATCGTATCTATTAGCGTTACTTATATCTATAAACAATTCGTCCCTTTGTCAAATCATAAGGGGACATTTCTAGCTTCACTTTATCGCCAGGTAGGATTTTAATGTAGTTCATACGCATCTTACCTGAGATATGGGCAATCACTTCGTGATCGTTCTGTAACTTTACACGAAACATTGCGTTAGAAAGTGCTTCTAGAATAATTCCGTCTTGCTCAATGGATGGTTGCTTTGCCATTCTTTGCCTTTAAAACTTGTTCTATATATTCAAATGTGGTTAATATCTTTGCTTCACCGTCTACTAGTGCCACCGTGTGCTCGTAATGAGCAGATGGTTGCCGATCTGCTGTGTAGATGGTCCAGCCGTCTCTTGCTTGTACTACACTTTTCTTTCCTAAATTTACCATAGGTTCTATGGCAATCACTAATCCTTCTTTAATTAAAGTACCTCGCCCCTTTTTACCATAGTTAGGCACTTCAGGACTCTCGTGCAAATTTTTACCGATCCCGTGCCCTACTAATTCTCTTACTACAGAAAATCCAGCTTCTTCTACGTATGCTTGTATGGCAGCACCTATATCTCCTATTCTATTCCCTACTACCATTTTCTCAATACCCTTATAGAGGGAAGCTTTTGTAGTATCTAGTAGCTGCTCAACAGATGCTTCTACCTGACCTACTGCATAAGTGTAGGCACTGTCACTATGAAATCCTTTATAATATACACCACAATCTATTGAGGCGATATCTCCTTCCTTTAATTCGTAAACACCTGGTATACCATGTACTACATGCTCATTCATAGAGATACAAAGAGAGGCAGGAAAACCATTATAGTCTTTGAATGAAGGAACTCCTCCGTGGTCTCTAATGAATGTTTCTGCTATCTTGTCGAGTGCTAATGTAGAGATACCCGGTTCAACTGCCTTAGCTACCTCTGCATGCGCTTTACCTAAAATTTGCGCACTCTCTGCTATTATCTCAATCTCCTCTTTGCTCTTAAAATGAATCATAGTACTAAGCAACTGCGATGTTTGAGTCCTTTATCTTACCCGTTTTCATCAAGCCGTCGTAATGGCGTAGTAGCAGATAGCTCTCTATTTGCTGTAAGGTATCTAAAATTACGCCTACCATAATTAGTAGGGAGGTACCTCCATAGAATTGTGAAAACTCTGCGTTAATTCCCAATACCATTGCGATAGCAGGTATGATCGCAATAATTGCCAAAAATATAGAGCCTGGCAGCGTAATCTTGGAAAGAATGTTATCTATGTATTCAGAGGTAGGCTCGCCGGGTTGTACACCTGGGACAAACCCACCATTCCTCTTCATATTATCTGCAATCTCTTTAGGATTAATTGTAATAGCAGTATAGAAGAATGTAAATACAATAATCAAAAAGCCAAAAAGAAGATTGTAAGGCAATGAGGCGATATCTGAGAAAGCGCCTACTACTGCATTCAAATCCTCTGAATCAGAGAAGAGCCCTGCTAGCATTGCAGGCAGGAACATCAATGATTGTGCGAAGATGATAGGCATTACACCTGCTGCATTAAGCTTTAAAGGAATAAAGTCTCTTTTGCTTCCATATACTTTATTTCCTACTACTTGCTTGGCATACTGTACAGGAATTCTTCTGGTAGCGGTTGTTATAAGAATAACTGCCACTACTACGAAAAATAGCGCTACTAACTCTAATACAAAGAATAGCGCGCCTTGCATTCCTCTTGCCTGTCCCTCAAAAATAAGCGCTTGAGGCAGACGTGAGATAATTCCTATCATAATCAGCATCGAAATACCATTTCCAATACCTCTATCTGTAATTCGCTCTCCCAACCACATACAAAAGATGGTACCTGAAGTTAGAATAATTGCTGAAGAGATTGTGAAGAAGGTTTCATCGATGAGAATCGCATTTTGTGGTACCGTAGTGGTGAGATAGGCAGAAGCTTGTGCTAAGGTAATAACAATGGTAAGCAAGCGAGTAATCTGCGTAATTTTCTTTCTACCTGATTCTCCCTCTTTCTGCATCTTCTGGAAAGTAGGCATTGCTACCGTTAGTAACTGCACTACAATAGAAGCCGAAATGTAAGGCATGATTCCTAAAGCAAAAATAGAAGCCCTACCAAAAGCGCCTCCTAAGAAAGTGTTTAGAAAGTCTCTAATATCGCCAAATTCAGCATCTAAAGCGGCTGGATTGACCCCAGGTAGTACGACGTAGGAACCCAATCGAAATACAAGCAACAGGAGGAGCGTATTTAAAATACGTCCTCTCAGCTCTTCGATAGAAAAGATGTCTCTTATCGTTTTTATAAACTTCTTCATATTACGCTATTTCGGTGGCAGTACCACCTGCTTTTTCTATGGCTTCTTTGGCCGACTTGGAAAACTTATGTGCCTTAACTTCCAATTTAGCAGTTAATTCTCCTCTACCCAAAATTTTCACCAAGTCTTTTTTAGATACAATCCCGTGTGATTTCAAGAAATCAAAGTCTACTACATTTACCTGATAGGTATCTACTAATTGCTGTAAACTGTCTAAATTGATTGCTTTGTAAGCAACCCGATTAATATTTTTAAACCCAAACTTAGGTACTCTTCTCTGTAAAGGCATTTGTCCACCTTCAAAACCTTTTTTGGTTTTATAGCCAGAGCGAGATTTCGCGCCTTTGTGCCCTCTTGTAGAAGTCCCTCCTTTACCAGAGCCTTGTCCTCTACCAATTCTTTTTCTTTTTCTTTTAGCGCCTTTGTTAGGCTGTAAATCGTGTAATCTCATGGGGTATTTACTTTAAACTCGCTTTCGCTAAGCGCTTAAGCTATTGTAATTAAATATCTTCTACTTTAATGAGGTGCGCAACCTTATCTACCATTCCTTTGATCTGAGGGGTAAGCTCCACTTCTACTGTTCTGTTAATTTTTCCCAGACCTAGTGCTTGGATGGTTCTTTTCTGCTTTTCAGATCTATCAATCGTACTTCTAAGCTGTGTAATTTTAACCTTTGCCATGCTGTTATCCATTAAATACTTTTTGTAAAGTAACGCCTCTTTGTTTGGCAACCATATGGGGAGCACGTAATTTCAAAAGGGCGTCGAAAGTAGCTTTTACTACATTATGAGGGTTGGAAGAACCTTTTGACTTTGCCAATACATCCTTAATACCAGCACTCTCTAATACCGCACGCATTGCACCACCTGCAATAACCCCTGTACCTGGCGCAGCAGGTTTGATAAATACACTACCACCACAATACTTTCCTTCTGCTTCGTGAGGGATTGTTTGTTTCAATACAGGTATTTGTACTAAATGTTTTTTTGCGTCTTCTATTCCCTTTGTAATCGCATCTGTCACCTCATTGGCTTTTCCCAATCCATACCCTACTACTCCGTCTCCATTTCCTACTACTACAATTGCTGAGAAGCTAAACCTACGACCACCTTTCACTACCTTCGCCACACGCTGAATAGCTACTACTCTTTCTTTTAGATCGAGTTCGCTAACTTTTACAATTCTTTTGTTCATTGTCATATCTTTTCTTAAAACTGGAGTCCGCCTTCTCTTGCGCCTTCTGCCAAGGATTTTACTTTACCGTGATACAAATAACCATTTCGATCGAATACGATTTGCTTTACATCAGCAGCCAGCGCTTTCTCTGCCAGTTTCTTCCCTACTTCTTTAGCTACCTCTATGCTTACCTTTTCACTTACTTCTACAGAAGAAGCACTTGCTAAGGTTTTGCCTTCATCGTCATTGATGATCTGTGCATATATTCTTGTATTTGATCTGAAAACAGAAAGTCTAGGGCGTTCACTTGTGCCGTGCACCTGTTTTCTGATACCTTTCTTAATGCGTAATCGTCTTTTTACTTTATTACTAGTCGCCATGATAATTTACTATTTTTTAGCTGCTGCCTTACCAGCTTTCTTTCTAATTTGTTCTCCAACAAAACGGATTCCTTTGCCTTTGTAAGGCTCAACTTTCCGTAGAGATCGGATTTTAGCAGACACTTGACCAATCAATTGTTTGTCTGCACTCTCCAGCATCACGATGGGATTTTTTCCCTTCTCTGTAACTGCCTTCGCTTTTACTTCTGGTGGTAAGCCTAAGAATATAGGATGCGAATAGCCCAATCCTAATTCCAACACATTTCCATTAGTACTTGCTTTATATCCTACCCCTACTAACTCTAGGTCTATTTTATATCCTTCGCTCACCCCTACTACCATGTTAGCAATCAAAGAGCGGTATAGGCCGTGTAATGCTTTGTGTCTCTTCTGCTCGGTAGGTCGTTCTACCACTACGTTTCCATCTTTCACCGACACTTTAATATCTTTATCTACCTGTTGCTTTAGTTCTCCTTTAGGTCCTTTCACTGTTACTACGTTTTCTGCATTCACGCTTACAGTAACTTTTTCAGGTATTGTGATGGGCTTTTTTCCAATTCTTGACATGGTCTTACTACTTTATATCTTCACCAAATTTTAAAATCTTAATATACATAGCAAAGTACTTCTCCTCCTACGTGCATCGTACGTGCTTCCTTGTCTGTCATTACGCCTTTTGAAGTAGATAGGATGGCAATACCCAAACCATTTAATACCCTTGGCAGATTACCTGCATTGGTGTATTTTCTCAAACCAGGCTTACTAATTCGCTCTAAATGCGTAATCGCTGGTTCTTTTGTCATAGGGTTATACTTTAAAGCTATTTTAATAGAGCCTTGTACCCCTTTGTCTTCAAATTTATAATTCTGAATGTACCCTTTATCAAAAAGTACTTTCGTCACTTCTTTCTTTAAATTGGAAGCAGGTATTTCTAATACTCTATGTCTCGCTTTCATAGCGTTTCTCAATCTAGTGAGATAATCTGCTATTGGATCTGTATGCATTTCCTTTTATATTTATTCTTTGGCCCTTTTCTAAATTGGCTTGCAAATATAGGGTTTTTTCTTCTCTTACCCAAGTGATTTTGCAAGTTTACCAACTCGATTTGGTTACACCAGGTATCTTACCAGAAGAAGCCCATTTTCTAAATAATACCCTAGAGATACCAAATTTTCTCATGTATCCTCTGGGGCGTCCTGTAATCTTACAACGATTGTGAAGGCGCACAGCAGAAGAGTTTTTAGGAAGTAGATCGAGTTTTTCCCATTCGCCTGCTTCTTTCAAAGCTTTTCTTTTTGCTGCATACTTCTTCACCAATCGCTCTCTTTTTCTTTCTCTTGCTTTAATTGATTCTTTTGCCATAGTTTTATTTATTCTGATTAGCGAAAGGCATGCCGAATGCTTTCAGTAATTCAAATGCTTCTTTATCGTTCTGTGCGGTAGTGACAAAAGTAATATCCATTCCTGATATACGATTTACTTGGTCTATACTAATTTCAGGAAAGATGATCTGCTCTTTCACGCCCAGCGTGTAGTTTCCTCTACCATCAAAGCTCTTATCGCTTACCCCTTTGAAGTCACGTACCCGTGGAAGTGCTACCGCAAGTAGTCGGTCAATAAATTCGTACATACGATCTCCACGTAACGTTACTTTTACACCAATAGGCATATTTTCGCGCAGTTTGAAGTTGGAAATCGCCTTTTTAGAGTAAGTAGCGACGGCACGTTGTCCTGTGATAGTAGTAAGTTCTTCTACACCTTGGTCTACTAACTTCTTATCAGCTACTGCTGCACCAATTCCTTTGTTGATCACCACCTTGGTAATCTTAGGTACCTGCATTACAGATTTGAATTGGAACTGCTCTTTTAATTTAGGAATAATTTCCTCTGTATATTTCTTTTTCAGTCTAGGAGTTGCCATGATTATTGAATAAATTCATCAGTCTTTTTAGAATATCTTTGTAACTTTCCTTGCTCGTTTCTTTTTCTACCGATACGTGTAGGTTCTCCTGTTTTAGGATCTACCAACATCAAGTTACTGATATGTATGGAGCCTTCCATTTCTACGATTCCACCTTGTGGATTTTCAGCAGAAGGTTTCATATGTTTCTTGATCATATTGACACCTTCCACGATGGCACGACTCTTTTCCCTAAGTATTTCTAGTACTTTTCCTTGCTTTCCTTTTGCATTCCCTGCAATCACTAAGACGGTGTCACCTTTTCTTATGTGGAGCTTCGCTTGTTTGTTAAATTTTCTATTCATAACTATAGTACTTCAGGCGCTAATGATACAATTTTCATAAACTGCTTCTCGCGAAGCTCACGGGCTACTGGCCCGAAGATACGAGTACCTCTGGGTTCGTCTTGTGCGTTGAGCAATACAGCCGCGTTATCTTCAAAACGAATATAAGAACCATCTTTACGGCGTATTTCTTTACGTGTTCTCACTACTACTGCACGAGATACCGTTCCTTTTTTTACATTGGAAGAAGAAAGTGCTTCTTTTACTGTAACCACTATCTTATCACCTATGGTAGCGTATTTTTTTCTTGTACCGCCCAATATACGGATACAAAGTACTTTCTTTGCACCACTATTATCGGCTACATTTAATTTTGACTCTTGGCGTATCATATTTACTTAGCTTTTTCAAGAATTTCAACCAGTCTCCAACGTTTCTGCTTACTCAAAGGGCGTGTCTCCATAATGCGAACTGTATCGCCGATACCACACGCTTCTTTTTCGTCATGTGCCATAAACTTGGTAGTCTTCTTCATGAATTTACCATATATGGGGTGCTTCACTTTACGTTCTACCGCCACCACAATAGACTTATTCATTTTATTGCTTACTACTTTACCTACTCTTTCTTTTCTAGCGTTGCGTTTTACTGCTTCCATGCTTCAAATTATTTTTCGCCAAGTTCTTTTTCTTTGGCTTTAATGACTGTTTGTATACGAGCAATAAGGCGACGGTTAGCCCTAATTTTCATAGGGTTCTCAATTTCTGAGATAGCATGCGCCAATTTTATCTTTGAATACGCTTCCTGCTCAGCTAGTAGCTTTTCTCTTAGCTCTTCTATAGACAATGCTCTTAATTCTTGCGCTTTCATTCTTTTGCGTTTTAAATTATTCTACGTAGTCTCTACGTACTACGAACTTGGTTGAGATAGGTAGCTTCTGTGCCGCTAACCTTAGGGCCTCTTTTGCTAAAGCTGTATTAACCCCTGCCACTTCGAATAGAATAGTACCAGGTTTTACGCAAGCCACCCAATATTCAGGTGCTCCTTTTCCTTTACCCATCCGTACTTCTGCAGGTTTTTTAGTAACAGGCTTATCAGGGAAAATACGAATCCACACTTGTCCTTCCCGTTTCATCATTCTTGTCATGGCAATACGTGCTGCCTCTATTTGGCGAGCCGTAATCCAAGCAGCTTCTAATGACTTGATGCCAAAAGAGCCGAAGGCAATGGTATGCCCTCTTGTCGCCAATCCCTTCACGCGCCACTTCTGCTTTTTTCTTTATTTAGTTTTTTTCGGTTGTAACATGCTTATATCACTTTAAAGAGTTCTTGTCTTAGAGGTTATGATTGCTTAGATTCTCTCTTTCGCTTACGTCTCATTCCACCTACTTTCTTGCGGTTATCTTTTCCTCCTGTATTATTTCTTTCAGCACTAGGCGACAAGTCTACCTTATCGTAAATCTCTCCTTTAAATATCCATACTTTCACGCCTATTTTACCATATACGGTATCTGCTTCAGAAATAGCATAGTCGATATCTGCGCGCAATGTGTGTAGCGGAATACGACCTTCTTTGTACTGCTCGGAACGAGCCATTTCTGCTCCGCCCAAACGACCTGAAAGGCGAATTTTAATGCCCTCTGCCCCTACACGCATGGCGGAAGCAATCGCTTGTTTCATGGCTTTTCTATAAGAGATACGTGCTCTGAGTTGCTGGGCAATGTTATTAGCTACTAGCTTAGCATCTAACTCAGGACGCTTAATCTCAAAGATGTTAATTTGTACATCTTTATTGGTTAGCTTTTTTATTTCTTCTTTCAGCTTATCTACTTCAGAGCCTCCTTTACCAATCACTACACCGGGACGTGCCGTTTGAATGGTCAAGGTAATGCGCTTTAGGGTTCGCTCGATAATAATACGTGCAATACCTCCTTTGGGTACACGTGCGTGTACGTACTGTCTTATTTTCTCATCCTCCACTAATTTGGCAGGAAAATCTTTTCCTCCAAACCAGCTAGATTCCCATCCTTTCACGATGCCTAGCCTCAAACCTATTGGATTAACCTTTTGTCCCATGTGTATCTTTAGTATTTTTAGATTTTTAGATAATTACTCAGTTGCGTTTCTATCGTCTAGCACGATGGTTACATGATTGGAACGCTTACGAATACGGTGTCCTCTTCCTTGAGGAGCAGGACGTAAACGCTTTAATGTACGCCCTTGATCTACCATAATGGTTTTAATGTATAGATCAGCCTCTTCTAGACGTGCATCTTCGTTTTTTTGCTGCCAATTAGCAATAGCTGAAAGTAGTACTTTCTCCAGTGTTCTGGCAGCATGGTTAGGCTGAAACTTCAACAAATTGAGTGCATGACCTACCTCTAGTCCTCTGATGAGATCAGCAATGAGCCGCATTTTTCTCGTTGAGGTGGGTATATTTCTTAATTTTGCTACTGCTTCCATATGTATTCGTATTTAAAGACTTGCCATATTGAGCAATCTTTTATCTTTTACCTTTATCTTTTTTATTACCAGCGTGTCCTCTATAGTTACGTGTAGGGGCAAATTCGCCTAGTTTGTGTCCTACCATTTGCTCTGTCACATACACTGGAATAAACTTGTTACCATTGTGCACAGCAAAAGTATACCCTAAGAAATCGGGAGAGATGGTACATCTTCTCGACCAAGTTTTGATCACTGATTTCTTCCCTGACTCCTCCATCGCTTCTACTTTTCTAATAAGCCTTACGTCTACGTAAGGTCCTTTTTTCAATGAACGTCCCATATCAGCTTATTTTTTTCTTTTGGCTACAATTAAACGATTAGAATACTTTTTCTTATTACGGGTCTTTTTCCCTTTGGCGTAAAGCCCTTTTCTAGAACGAGGGTGTCCTCCAGAAGCCCTACCTTCTCCACCACCCATAGGATGATCGACAGGGTTCATCGCTACTCCTCTTGTTCTTGGTCTTCTTCCAAGCCAACGCTTACGACCCGCTTTCCCCAGAATAACATTCATATGATCGCTATTGGATACTTTCCCTACTGTAGCAAAGCAAGCCGCCAATACTTTACGTGTCTCGCCAGAAGGCAACTTTAGAGTAACGTACTTTCCTTCTTTTGCAAAAAGCTGTGCGTATGTTCCTGCGCTTCTAGCCATTGTAGCTCCTTGCTCAGGACGGGTTTCTATGTTGTGTACAATAGTACCTAGTGGCATTTCGCCTAATGGCAAAGCATTGCCTACTTCAGGCGCAACCTCTTTACCAGAAACGATTTCTTGCCCAACGGTAACCCCTTCTGGCGCAATGATGTAACGCTTTTCTCCATCTTTATAGAAGAGCAACGCAATGAAAGCAGTTCTATTAGGGTCGTATTCAATACTTTTCACTACTGCTGGAATACCATATTTATTTCTTTTGAAATCAATAATACGGTATCTCTTTTTATGCCCACCACCGATGTAGCGCATGGTCATCTTCCCTTGATTATTTCTTCCTCCTGATTTCTTCTTGGAGGCAATCAACGACTTCTCAGGATGTTTCGTGGTAATATCACTAAACACAGAAGCGATTCTAAAGCGCGATCCGGGTGTAATTGGTTTTATTTTCTTTACTGCCATTTCTTTAAATCTTCTTTATCAGTGAAGCACTATAATTTTTTCATTCTACTATACGTTACCATATACGTCGATAAACTCTCCTTCTTTCACCGTCACATAAGCTTTCTTAAAAGAAGGTCTACGACCTGTCAATACCTTTGTTTTGGTATACTTGGTTCTCGTTTTTCCTTGGTATACAACAGTGTTTACTGCCTCTACACTTACATTGTACATTTGCTCTACAGCCTCTTTGATCTGTAGTTTGTTGGCATTTTTATCTACTATAAAGACATACTTGCCATCTTCATTCATATTCGTGGCTTTTTCTGTAACCACCGCTCTAATGATAATATTATTCATAACCTATGCCTTAAAAATGCTTTCTAGCTTTCCTACCGCTTCCTCTATGAGGATAATGGTGTCTGCGTGAACCAAATCGTATGTATTAAGTTCATCGACCGTTGTCACCTTGGCCTTAGGAATATTTCTGCTTGATAAATAGATATTTTTATTGTTGTCTGATAAGATCAGAAGTGTCTTGTGATCTGCTAACGTGAGGGCGTTGAGTATGCTAAGGTAGTCTTTTGTTTTAGGTACTTTGAGCGTAAAATCTTCTAGTACTTTAATGGCACTTTCCTTGGCCTTGAAGCTAAGTGCTGACTTTCGTGCCAATGCTTTTACTTTTCTATTCACCTTGAAACTGTAGCTACGGGGTCTAGGACCAAATATACGTCCTCCTCCTCTAAAGAGTGGGTTCTTAATACTTCCTTTTCTAGAACTACCAGTACCCTTCTGACGGTGTAGTTTGCGCGTAGAACCAACTATCTCACTTCTTTCTTTCGTTTTATGAGTACCTTGACGTTGGTTAGCCAAATATTGCTTTACGTCCAGGTAAACTGCGTGTTGGTTGGGCTCTATATCGAATATATTTTCTGCGAGGCTTACTGTTCTTCCCGTCTCTTCGCCTGTTGTATTTAAAACTGAGAGTTCCATCTTACTTTTCAATGATTAGAAGTGAATTAATTGCACCAGGGACAGCCCCTTTCACGATCAGTAGGTTCTTCTCAGGGATAATCTTCATCACCCTAAGGTTTTGAACTTTTACACGCTTACCGCCCATACGGCCTGCCATACGAAGTCCTTTAAATACGCGTGCTGGATAAGAAGCTGCACCAATAGAACCAGGTGCTCTCAAACGATTGTGTTGACCGTGTGTAGCTTGTCCTACTCCTCCAAAGCCGTGTCTTTTCACAACCCCTTGGAAACCTTTTCCTTTTGAGGTGCCTACAATGTCTACAAACTCTCCTTCTTCAAAGACATCTTCTACTCTCACTTCGTCACCTAATTGTAATTCTTTCTCGAAGTTTTTAAACTCAACGAGCTTACGCTTAGGGGTAGTACCTGCCTTCTTGAAGTGACCTAGCATAGGTTTGGTAGCGTTTTTTTCTTTTATCTCGCCATAACCTAGCTGTACGGCTACGTAGCCGTCTTTTGTCTCCAGACTCTTCACTTGTGTTACTACACAAGGACCAGCTTCTATAACCGTGCATGGAACTGAGTGTCCAGTGGCACTAAAGATGCTAGTCATTCCTATTTTTTTTCCAATAATCCCAGACATTTTTCTGTCTCTATTAGTTTTTATAAACAAAAATAAAACTGCTTGCTGAACACAAGCAGCTTTCCGAAAGGATTGCAAATTTATGTAAAAAAAAGCAGAATCCAAATATTTCCTCTCTTTTTTCGGAATTACTGAGGCTGCTTTCTTATCAACAGTGTATCAGTTACTTACCTCTACTGCTTTTAGCGGGGTGGTCTTGTTTCTTTTTCTCAATAGTTTTTTGAGTGTAGGGTAGGAGAAGACAGCGATCATAATAATTACAGCGCCTATATAAAAGCTCGGAGAGAGTTGTCGTTCTCTTTCGGGAAAGAAGAAAAAAGCGAGTATCATACCGTAAATGGGCTCCAGATTGACCGTTAAGTTTACAGCAAAAGCGGTAAATTTTTTCATTAGTTTTACACTCGCAGCGTAAGCATACACCGTACATACCAGCGCTAGAATCAGTAGGTAGAACCACTCTGTGTAATTGGGTAGGAGTTGAATTTTTTGAGGGTTTATAGGATTGAACCAGTAGAAAGGCAAGAAACAAGCGCTTGCTAAGCAGGCTCCCAGCATTTCATAAAGTGTAATAGTGTAGTGATGTTGTTTTTTAATAAATTGTGCATTGAGAACGCTGAATAGTGCGCCAAGTAGTGCTGATATGACCCCAAGTAGCAACCCTAATGCATAATGTAGTTCGGCTGAAGAAACAATATACAACCCTCCCAATATCAGCAAGCCTAATAACACATCTAGTAGCTGTGGTCGTTTTCGATAAAAAATAGGCTCAAGTAGGCTTGTCCATAGGGAGGCGGTGGCTAGTCCAATAAGACAAATAGAGACAGTAGAGACACGCATCGCTAGGAAAAAGAGAATCCAGTGGACAGCAATGATGCCACCTGTAAGTAAGTACTTTATAAGATTTTTCTTAGAAACTTGAAAACTTCTCTTTTTGTAGAAAAAAAGTACAACAAGTCCTAGAAAGGCAATCAATGTTCTGTAAAAAACCAGCTCAAAGCGGGAAATGGAAGTAATTAATTCCCCTAGTATAGCCGTAAAACCCCATATAAACACGATAAAGTGAAGCTGAAGGTAATCTTTTAGATGGGGCGAGGTCATAGGGCTGTCAAGGCTAGTAAGTGATAACTATCTTTTGAATAAAGTTTGGTAAAAGAATATAATTTTTCTAAGGCGCTCATCTTGTAAAATGAAAATTCTATACATAATGATACTAATGGTAATAAATAGTAAGTTGGGTAGCCAAACGGCCAGTAAGATAGGCATACGACCAGAGTTAGCGAGCGCTCTTGTGCCAACAATATAGAATAATATGTATATAAAAGCTAGTACAAATCCTAGGGCAATTTTAGCACCTACCCCTCGTCTATTTTTCTGTGAAGCTACTATTACGCCCATAAAAGTAAGAATAATTACCGCAAAAGGATAAGTAAATCTAGAGTAGCGTTCTGTGATATATATCTTTACATCTTCTGAGCCACGTTCCTTTAAAAGTGCAATATACCTGTTAAGCTCAGGGAGTGTGAGCTTTTCGTTGAATAGGTGTTTGCTTTGGAAATCTTCTGGGCTTAGATTGAGTGTAGTATCAATTTTACTGCCTTTGGTCAACTTTTCCTCTAAGTTATTGATCTTCCTTAGGGAGTAGTTCTCTATTTGCCACTTTTGTAGGGTCGTATCCCAAATAATTCGCTGTGCTACTAATTTCTCTTTAAGTTCATTCCCCTCTACTACTTCTAAGGTAAACTTGTACCCAATGTTGTTGTAGTTGTTGTAGCTTTCCATGTAAGCGTATGTTTTAGGGGCTATTTTCAGGTGAATGTCACGTTGATTATAGTAATAACGTGATCTGATGTGTGTATTTTCAAAGTTTACTCGTACTTTATTGGCATTAGGAATTACCCATCCTGTTAAATAAAATATGACCACTGCTAATACGCCCGCCCCCAAGAGAAAAGGCTTGAGAAATCTTGGGAAGCTAATCCCACTACTCAAGATAGCCACTACCTCTGTACGTGAAGCCATTTGCGAAGCTACAAAAACAGTAGTAATAAAGACCATAATAGGGCTGATAGTATTGCCTATATAAGGAATAAAATTAAGATAATATTCTACGATAATGGTTTTTAACGTGGCCTCCATTTTCGTAAAATCTTGTATCTTTTCTATGATGTCTATTACCACAATAATAGACAGGAAAATAAAGACAACGAAAACGAAAGTAGTTAAGAATTTTTTGATGATGTACTTATCGAGAATTTTCATTCATCTTTGTTTAACTACATACGTTCAATAATAAGAACTAATGTATTTCTTAGTCTCTTTAATTGCTGCAATCAATATGCCACAGCAAATAATACACGCTGCTGAGAGGGCTTGCCAGAAAAAACACACTTTCCTTCTTCTTTAGGGTTATTTAAAGGAATACAACGAATTGTCGCTTTGGTGGCTTCTTTTATTTTCTCTTCTGTTTCGCTCGTACCATCCCAGTGTGCTGATACGAAACCTCCCTTTTGTACTAATATTTCCTTGAATGCTTCGAAGGTGTCTACTTGTGTAATCATCGCTTCTTGGTATTGCTTTGCTTTCTGGAAAATTTGCACTTGGATGTCTTCTAGCAGGTCTTCTATATGAGAAACAATATTCTCTAAAGGTACTACTTGCTTCTCTTTCGTATCTCTGCGTACCACTTCTATTGTCTTATTTTCTAGGTCTCTATGTCCTAAAGCAATCCTTACAGGAACACCTTTCAGTTCCCATTCGGCAAACTTAAAGCCAGGGCGGTAAGTATCTCTATCGTCTAGCTTTACCGCGATATTTTTTTCTAGTAATGCTTGGCGTATAGGCTGTAATACTTCCTTGATAGCTGCTAGTTGTTCTTCCCCCTTGTAGATAGGAATCATCACTACTTGGATAGGCGCTAGCTTAGGAGGGAGTACGAGTCCTTCATCATCAGAGTGGCTCATAATCAATGCGCCCATAAGCCGTGTGCTTACCCCCCAAGAGGTGCCCCATACCCACTCTTGTTTGTTCTCTTTATTTAAGTACTTTACATCAAAGGCTTTCGCAAAGTTTTGCCCTAAGAAATGTGATGTGCCTGCTTGTAGGGCTTTTCCATCTTGCATCAGCGCCTCTATACAGTAGGTCTCTTCTGCACCAGCAAAGCGTTCGTTTTCAGTTTTAATGCCTCTTACCACAGGAATAGCTAGAAAATTTTCTACGAAGCGTGCGTAGATATCCAGCATCTGCTCTGTCTCTTCGATGGCCTCTTGTCGTGTGGCATGGGCAGTGTGCCCCTCTTGCCAAAGGAATTCGGCTGTACGTAAAAACAAACGTGTACGCATTTCCCATCGTACTACATTCGCCCACTGATTGATTAGTAGGGGAAGGTCGCGATAAGATTGTATCCAATTCTTGTAAGTGTTCCAAATCACTGCCTCGCTGGTGGGCGTTACCTCGAGTTCTTCTTCCAATTTGGCTTGCTCGTCTACCATCAACTTTGCAGGTATATCAGGGTTCGTCTTGAGGCGATAGTGTGTCACTACGGCACATTCTTTGGCAAAACCTGCCGCATTTTTTTCTTCTGCTTCAAATAGGCTCTTGGGAACAAAAATGGGAAAGTAAGCATTTACGTGTCCAGTTAGCTTAAACATTCTATCGAGTTCTTGTTGCATTTTTTCCCATATGGCAAACCCATAAGGTTTGATTACCATACAGCCTTTTACCGCAGAATGCTCCGCTAAATCTGCCTTTTTTACTAGCTCGTTGTACCAACTAGAGTAGTCATCGCCACGTTTAGTTAATCCTTTACTCATAATGATAATGTGAGTTTCTGCCTATCCTAAGTATACTGAAATGGATGAAAACAGCGTAATTTATAGATTTTATTTACTAATTTTTTAAACCTTTTATGGTTTAATTTTTGTTTACTTTGTAAGTAAAAGCAAATATAAAAATCTTTGTATAAGGAATGTGCCTTATCATTTTATTTTTTGGAAGTAACTAAGAAGGAGTAACACCATGAGAGCTATCATCACCTATTTTGCATCAATAAGCCTACTACTTACCTTTGGATGTAGTAGCTTGCAAGTAAATGCGCCTGTAGAATACGACAATGTATACTTTACGGCTGAGGATCGTGCCAAGAAGAATGAAATACGAACAGGACAGGTACGAAATAACCGGCTTCCCAGCAATCGTTTTGCACAAAAGCAACCAGTTGTGAATGAAACAAAACCTATGCAAACGCAGTCTCCTCAACCGACACAAAAAAATCCTACCTACAGCGTAAATACCAATCCAGATTATTACGATTACGCACCAGATACTACACAGTCTGTTTCTGACAATCAAACCTATTATGATCCCAACTACCAAAGTGGGCTTTCTAATGGGAACCCTACCTATAGTACTTTTGGCCAAAGTAGAGATAGTGATATAGCTTTTCAACAGGGTTTTCAGCAAGGTTACTGGAGTAACTTTAGTGGTAACTCTCACTGGAATTACCCTGCTGGTGGCGGTTGGGGATGGAACCAGCCCTTTAATAATGGCTGGGGATGGCAGCCAGGTTTATCTTTCGGTGCAGGCGTTGGCAACAACTGGGGATGGGGCGTAGGATATGGACGTCCTTGGGGATGGAATCAGCCTTTTGGAAATCCTTACTGGGGAGTAGGATGGAACCAACCCTTTTACAATGGCTGGGGCTATAATCCTTGGTGGGGTGCAGGCAATGTGGTAGTAGTCAATAATGGAGACGGACGCATTACCAGACAGTATGGACCAAGAAATAATGTAGGAAGAAGAACTTATACAGCTAACCAACCCACAACCACTACGACTGGCCGGGTAAGAAGTGCTAGTAATACACGCGCAAGACAGGCTACAAGTAACAATACTGCTCTTCAGGGAAGAGTTCGTAACACGAACAATACTACACAGTATAGTCCTACACAGTCACAACAACAGTATGCACAGCGTACGCGCACTAGGAGCAGTAACTTACGCAACCAACCGCAGAATAACACTTACAGGAGTAATGGTTATAGTAACCAGACTTACCGAAATAGCAACGGTCGTACTCGGAATAGTAACAGTACCTACCGCAGCAATAGTAACTCCAACTACAACATTAATCGTAGTAGTAATACACGCTCTCGAAGTAGCATCAGTAGTGGTAGTAGGAGCCGAAGCAGCAGTGGAAGTAGTGGCGGCAGTAGAGGGCGTTCTAGAAGACCATAGCCTATAAAACTCTATGACTTTTCATTTTTTTCGAAGATTAAGTATAATTTTCTCGTTATTCTTTTATCCTGTATCGTTCGTTCATGGTCAGATTGCGCCTGGAGCTATTGGGTACTACCAAGATGCTTTACGCTTTTCTGCCCCTACTGTTCCAGTAGGTTCTGCGCGCATACAGGCACTAGGAGGTGCACAAACGGCACTAGGGGGCGATATTAGTAATGCTACTGGGAATCCGGCTGGTTTAGGTTTTTTTCAAACTTCTGAGGTAAGCTTATCTTTAGGGCTAAATCTCTACGCCACGTCTTCCAATTACATTGGTACTAGTACAAGCGATAGTAAGTTTAATCTTACGATTCCTAATTTAGGGATCGTAATCGCCTCACCTGCTGACAAGTACACTTATAGCAGTTGGAAGGGAGGCAGCTTTGGTATTTCTTACACCAGAACGAACAACTTTCAGAATAATATCACCTACTCAGGTGTCAATAACTTAAGCACGTTAGCGGACAACTTTGTCGAAAATGCAGAAGGCATTGATGCCAATATTTTCGAGTTTGAAGCGGCTAATAATGAAATCTTAGATGCTACGTCAGCGGCTTATGCAGCCTTTATCATTTCTCCTTTTATAGACGATAGTACCTTCTACTTCACAGAATTCAGAGATATAAATGATGCACTCGTGGGAGGAATTTTACAGGAAAATATCATTAGAACAGAAGGGAATACAGGCCAATGGAGCTTTTCTTATGGTGGTAATTTCTCCGATAGATTTTATTTTGGCGCCACTTTAGGCATTACCTCGCTCAATTACACTTATAGCAGAAGTTATCGAGAGACATTACAAGTGCCTGCCAACGATTTAGAACTACAGTCTTTTTCTTTTGACGAAGAACTTAGGATGACAGGAAATGGTATCAATTTCACCCTGGGCTTAATAGGGAAACCCGTTGACTGGCTTAACATCGGTGTTACAGCTACTACACCAACCTTATATAATATTCAAGAAGACCAGAGTATCATTGTCACAGGAAATTCAGTAGGCTTTTCGCCAGTAAGTGCCGAGGTATTACCACTAGAGTATAGTTTCACTCTGCAAACACCACTGCGTGTTGCGGGGGGTGCTACTGCTTTTATTGGTAAGAAGGGATTTCTTACAGGAGAAATTGAGTACATTACTTACGATAATATGTCTGTAGAAGGAGACGGAGACGATCTAGCGGCGGATGATGAAACCATTCGCAACTTTTACGACCCCGTCTTAAACTTCAGAGGAGGAGCTGAATACCGTAATGGCATTTTGCGGCTAAGAGCAGGCGCTGCCTATCTTCAAAGTCCTATTAGTGAAGATATTGATGGCCTTAACAGAGATATTCTTACGCTTTCTGGTGGCGTGGGCATTAGACTTCCTCAAGGATATGTAGACTTTACTTTAAGCAATACTATTTATCAATCGGTAGATAACCCGTATACACTTAGCAATGGCGCTTTCTTCTCTGCTACTACAGATAATGCCATTTGGGCCGGTCTCTTTACATTCGGTTTTAACTTCTAGTTTATATTTCAATACCCATAATCAAGACATCATCTCGTTGTACGGCGTCTCGCTGAAACTTCGCTATCTCCGATAAAACCAAGTGCTGCTGGGAACGCATATCTGCCTTGCCAGATTCTACCAGTATCGTCTTTAAAGACTCCAAACCAAACTTTTTCCGCTCTGGATTCGGAATATCTGTGATTCCATCAGTAAACATATATAAACGATCTGATTTATGGAGCTCTAGGCGCTGGTCACTGAAGGAGGTGCTTCCATTGAGCTGTGTTCCCCCTATACTCTTACGATCACCTTTGAGTTCTTTCCAATTACCCTTGTAATCTATCACATACAAAGAACGCTTCGCCCCTGCAAAGACTAACTCATAACCAAAGTCTTGCTTTTTGATTCTACACAAACAGACATCCATCCCGTCGGTATTTCCTGTATCTGACTGCTTGAGTACGTTCTTTACTCGCTCGTGCAGTGTCTCTAAAATGGCTGAGGGTTCTTCTATTTTTGAAATGTTAATGATTTCATTGAGCAGGGTACTGCCGATCATACTCATAAAAGCACCCGGTACGCCGTGACCTGTACAGTCTACCACCGCCAGATACTCATACTGCAAACGGCGAGTGTGCCAGTAGAAGTCGCCTGATACCACATCACGAGGAAGATTGATGACAAACAAATCTGAGAAGCTCTTCTGCAATTGCTCACTAGAAGGAAGAGAGGCATTCTGTATTTTACTAGCATACTGAATACTCATACTCATATGCTCATTGAGCTGGTTAAGTTCACGGTTCTTTCGTTCAATAAAGTCGCGCTGAGCGGTAATCTCTTCTTGTTGTTGGTGAAGCTCTTCGTTTTGTACCAGAATTTCTTCTTGCTTTTGCTGCAGCTCATGGGTGCGCTCGTCTACTTTTTCTTCCAGTAGTGTATTTTGCTCTTTGATGATACGCTCATTTTCTTGGGCACTGGCAAGGGCAGCGGCTTGTGCTTGCTCACGCTCTTTACGCAAAATATTGATGCGATCAGCTAAGGCCAAAGAGAGAAATACCATTTGTATGACAATTCCTATGTAATTGGCGCGACGAGCCAAACTACTGAAAGGTATTGCTCCTGCTACCAATAAGGAAACTGAGATGAGACCAATAAGGACGGCTGTCCAAGCGGCTACATACAACTTAGCTGCTTTATTACCTGATCTCCAAGCAATTAGGCCGCTTATCCACAAAACAAAGGAGTCGACCATAAGAAGGAGTGTCGTATAAGCTGCCGCTGCATTATAACTGATAAAACCTATTGCTAAGAAAATAACACCTGACAAGATCAAAAAGCCCATCAACACTTTGTGAAGAATCGGGGTATATTTTTTTGTTTGCAGAAAGTGCATGGCAAACAGTAGTGCGGCTATCATAGATAAAGCTAATCCATAAGGAATAATCATTTGGCTTAGCCAAGAGGGCTCTTTAAAGATGAAAGCGTACGTATAACCATCCGGCATAACAGCTAGGTAACCTAAAAAATACAGGCAGTAATAAAGATAACTCTTGTTTCTTAAGGAAAAATAAAGGAAGAGATTATAGAAGAGCATAATCAACAAAGAGCCGTACATCATACCAAAAAGTAATTCACTTATACCTATCGATTTGATCAATTGAGGAGCACTATGAATGTAGGCGGGCATTAGCACGGAACCGTCTGTTTGTACTTTTATATACAAGGTAGTCACTTTCCCCATAGGTAAGTGAACTGGGGCTATTAAGGAACGAAAAGGTATCTTTTTTGCTTCTAAAGGTACTTTATCGCCTAATACGTGCTTTTTCCATTCTTTCCCTTGTAAGTAATACACTTCTACACTGTCTAACACGGGAAAATCTATATCAAGATACCAATCCTCGTAACTGCTATGTTGGTTTTCGATTTGTATTTTGATCCAAAAGTTTGAGTTTATGAACCCAAAGGAGGGGACATCTTTATTGAACTGAATAAACTGTTTCTGAATCTCAGGTGTCTCGATGTCCTTGATGTTTAATACCTTTTCTTTGTCTTCAAAATAGGCAATGGACTTGCCAATAGCCACACTTTCTTTGCTATCATTGAGCTGTAACACCTTCTGGGCAAAGGTGGAAGATATAGTGGTAAAAGTCGCCAGTATAGTTATTATAAAGTATTTCATAGATTTAATAATTGACATTTACATAGTATTTTTCTCACCCTAATATACGTATTTAGATAGAACTTTCTTTAATGTGGCTTGTAGGTATAAGTTTGAAAAAATGAAAAAACCTCTATATAGCAGAGGTTTCATTTAAAGCGTATAGAAAAATTACCTACAATCAATCATATCTCAACGCCCATAATCAAAACGTCATCTCGTTGTACAGCATCTCGCTGAAACTTCGCTATCTCCGATAAAACCAAGTGCTGTTGGGAACGCATATCTGCTTTGATAGAGTCTATTAATACTGTTTTCAAAGATTCCAGACCAAACTTCTTCCGTTCTGGGTTCTGAATGTCTGTGAATCCATCAGAAAACATATACAAACGATCTGATTTGAACAACTCTATATGTTGCTCAC
>CALEMF010000087.1 GCA_937911505.1 uncultured Cytophagales bacterium | reverse complement strand
AGAAAAAGCAAAAGAAAAATAAGCAGAGCTTTTCTTCAGTTTTACTAGGTGTTATAGAAGGGAATCTGAAGAAAAAAGAACAGGCAATTTTATTTCAAAATCGCAGAGGTTACTCTCCCTATATTACCTGTGGTGATTGCGCCTGGATACCCAAGTGTAGTAACTGCAACGTGAGCCTTACCTACCATCAATATGCCAATGAGCTACGCTGTCACTATTGCGGGCATAAAGAAAATCTCTTTTCAGAATGCTTGGCTTGTGGCTCTACCAAGCTAAAGCCAGTAGGCTATGGCACAGAAAAGCTTGAAGATGAACTCAAGGTAATTTTACCAGAAGCACGCACCCGGCGGATGGACTTGGATACAACCCGACAAAAAAATGGTTATCAAACTATTATTAATGACTTTGAGGCGGGCCATATCGACTTGCTGGTAGGTACGCAGATGGTCAGTAAAGGGCTTGACTTCGATAAGGTGAGTTTGGTGGGCATTTTTGATACAGACCGCTTGCTTTATTTTGCCGACTTCCGCTCACATGAGCGTGCTTTTCAGTTGATTACTCAGGTAAGTGGTCGGGCCGGTCGTAGAGATTTACAGGGTAAGGTGATCATCCAGACGAATAATGTAGAGCATCCTACCCTACAAAAAGTCTTACAAAATGACTATGAAGGCTTGTATAGAGAAGAAATCTTAGAACGAGAAAAGTACAATTATCCACCTTATACACGCCTCATTCGCTTAATCGTGAAGCATAGAGAGAAGTCTTTAGCCAAAAATGCTTCCCTAGAGCTAGCAGAGCGCCTTAAAGAACGACTAGGAAAACATCGCGTACTTGGGCCTGAGTCACCAGTAATTGATCGTATTAGGAATCAGTATTTGCGTACTATTCTCATTAAAATAGAGAAAGAAAAAGTACAACTCAAGCAGGTGAAGGAACTACTGACGGGTGCCATTACTAAATTGGTTACCACGAAACAATTCAAGAGTGTGCAGGTAGTAATCGATGTAGATCCTATATAAGGGTTTTCAAATCTAGAAAATTTTTGAAATTACATTTAATCTTTTACCTTTAGTCCTGAATTTTCAAGCTCACTTTTTATAAAAAGTACTATGCTTACCAAAAGCGTTATTCAATATAATCTTCAGATTTCTCAGACCATTAGCGAGAAAATTGATGATTTTGTACAGCGTATTGCTACTTTTACCAGAGATCGCCTCATTGCCGTGTATGCCTACGGGGCCATTACACAAGAAGATTTTGATGTACAGTCTTCCTATTTACAGATAATGCTTGTATTTAAAGAGGTGAACACAGATTTACTAGAAATATTAGCCCCTGCTTCTACACGTGCCAACGAGGATTTTCGCCTCGATTTGAAAATCATTGGTGAAACCGACCTACAGCCCTCTTCAGATGTATTTCCTATAGAATTTACCAATATTAAAGAAACGCGCTTTTTACTTTATGGAGAAGATGTATTCAAAAAAGTCAGTGTTACTTTTGAAGACTTACGCAGGGCTTGTGAGCGAGAAACCAAGCAATACCTCTTTCAACTGAGAAGCTACTTTGCGCTACATACCAAAAGGCCAGAGGAGCTTATTCAAAAAATTACTGGAGAATTTGAGCAGTTTCTACTTATTCTTAATGCAGCGCTACTCCTCAAAACAGGTGATTTTGCCTCTAATGCAAGCCTTATCATTGAACAAGCATCGGAAGAGTTTAACCTCGATGAAAAAGTGCTCAATAAAATACGAAACATCCACCTAGGAAGGGAAAGAGTAAGTGATATGATTGATATACTCCATATTTATAATAAGTACCTTTATCTTATTATTAAAATATCGCGTATTATTGATCGCTTTGACATATACAAGTAAAGAAGGTAGTAAGCAAGCTTACTACCTCTCTATTATCAAGAGAACAGCATAGTGTTCAATACCGATACTGTTGCACTTAATAATTACTAACTGCTCACGTTAATAATGCTCATTAAGTCTCTTTCTATCGTCTTAGGGTATTTCTTGTGTAATTGGTATAATTTGGTAATGGCCTCCTCTTCTGTAATTCTTCTATTCTCAAAATCTTGAATTGTAAAGGTTAGCATCAATTTAACAGGACCTTTCAAAGAAGTGTACTGCATTTTATTATGTAGTAGGTTTTTCCAATAGGGATCAGTTTTTTCAGGTAAATTCATAGTTCGTTGCTTTTAAGTATGATTAATAAAGTAGTTAAAAGTTAGTTTTCTTCTCGCTCTTTTTCTTAATTACAACAGCAAGTTATTCAAACAACTCCTTTCTTAAAAACCACTTTTACTAAGAAACTTACAAGGATAAGATTTATATATGTAAATACATTCATTTTTAAAATTCACAGTGCTTCTTCTCGCTCTAGCATTAGAATAGAAGATTGCGGTACAATGAAATACTTCTCTCCTTCATACACGACTTCTATCGCACCTTTTTGGAGAAAAATAGCTAAGTCGCCCTCTTGTACTTGTAAAGGCAGGTATTTGACCTGTTCTTCTGGATTTTTCCAAAGGTATTCTTCCTCTGAAGAAGAAATAGGATACCCTGGTCCCGTTTTCATCACATAGCCACTTTGAATTTTCTCTTTCTCCTGTACACTTGGTGGTAAGAAAAGCCCACTTTCTGTTTTTTCAGCAGTTTTTTTCAGCTTAATCAATACCCGATCGCCAATGACGATGATTCTCTTTAGCTTATTATTGGCTGTTACTTTTTGCATAGGCTACCTCGTTATTCGTTTAGTTATACAGGCTGTAAATTTAGTGAAATTATCTTCACGGCAACTACTTGAGTAAGATGCTTTGGTTTTAGGACAACATTATATAAATCATATTTCATATATAAATCCTTTATTTTAAGAGTTTATCTTCTTCTTTCTGTCATATTTCTTCTCAGGAATAGCATTCTCTTTATTGCTCTATTAACAAACGATCTTTTGTCTTTTGGTAGCTTTCTAAAATTTGATACTGATCGTTTGGATTATATATATTTTTTTGCTAAATCGTACTTATTGTTTAGTAATCTATTGTACAACAGCTTTAAAAACAATTCATCTTTATCACCATTCAAGTCCGTTATCTTATTTTGAATACTTGCACTTATTAAGATCAACTTAAAAATTAAAATTTAATCTCATGAAAAATTCGCTTTTTTCAATGGCGGTCATATTATCTATGACGCTCCTGTTCTCTTGTAATAGAGACGAAGAAGTTGTATTTGAGGAAGATGACGATGCTATCTCGGCTGAAGTTTTATCCCAAATAAAGATGCTCGGTTTTGGTGAGCGTACTGTAGAAAGGGTAGAAGGTAGTTTTATAGCTCCTTCAGGTTACCTTGTAGAAGGTGATATCTTCATCAGTGATGAAGAACTTAATAAAGAAGTTGCTGCTCAGTTTTTACGTGTAGGTGATGAAGAGCAGTATCGTACCTTTAACCTAGTAAACACAGGTAGTGGTGTAAGAACGCTCACGGTAGCTACTTTTAAAGGAAATGCTACACAGGGTATGCCCAATTCGTTCGATACACCCGTTAATATTGCGATTGATCGTTTCAATGCTGAGAATTTGCGCTTGCGTTTTCAAAGAATTGCTAGCAGTAGCTGGCAAAGTGCTGATATTGTACTTTACAGAGAGTCAGGTAATTTCTTAGCAGCAGCAGGATTTCCCTCTGGAGGCAATCCAAACCGTTTCATTCGTATGAATACTAGCGCTATGGGTTCATTTACCACTAATGCTAGAGCTACTGTAATTGCACACGAGATGGGGCACTGCATTGGTTTCCGCCATACTGATCTTTTCGATAGATCTTTCAGTTGTGGTGGTTTCCCAGTAAATGAAGAAGATCCTCCCAGTGGTGTAGGGGCTGTCTTGATTCCTGGTACACCAGCAGGGCCTGATCCTTCTTCTTGGATGTTGGCTTGTGCAGGCAGTAGTACTAATCGTCCGTTCAGCGCAAACGATAGAATCGCTTTAGACTTTTTGTACTAAGCTACTAAACAGAATGGTGATAGATGAGAGTGCTATGCGACGGAAGTTGTATAGCACTTTTTACGATGTTTCAATCTTATAATATCATACTACAGTACGATTAAACGTTGTTTTAAGGTGATACCACTCGCCAAGGTAATACTAACAATATACCCTCCAGGCCGTAGATTACGCGTATCAATCGGCTTCATTTCTCCAAACTCCTCAAAGCTTGTCAGTAGCCTTCCTGTATAATCATGTATTTGAATTTGTGCTACTTCATCTGACTCAGTCAGCGCTGCTACTACCCTTCCTCTTACTACAGGGTTAGGCGCTAAAACCAGTTCGTTAGGGGCTAGATAAGTAGCGGTTTGCTCATCGCTGTAAATGATTAGTCCTTGTTCGGTCACAAGTTTTGCTCTGTAACGTGTAAGCCGATCTATTGGCTGCGTATCGGTCAGTAGCATCTGTCGTGCAAGCTGTATGTTTTCTCCCACGGTTACAAAGCGATCTCCTTCCCAACGCTCAAGGCTCACTTCTTTCAGCTCGTAAGTGGTACCTAACGTTAAATTGAAAGAAATAGTATCGTTCAAGGAGTTAGTAAGTAAAAAGCTTCTTACATAACACCCCACACCTAGCTGGGTGTAGTTGACGGTAGCGCTGTAAGCGAGAGGCTGTCCTTTATAAATCGGAGCAATGGTGTAGAGTTCTTCAGGAAAGGCTTGTTTTGAGAGCAACAATAGTGTATCTGTAGTCGTCAAGGTAGGTTCCAAGAATTTCTCTCCTACTTTGTAGAGCTGGTAGCCTTCTGCACCTGGTTCTGGTAACCACTGTAATAAGAAATCATCCTGACAGTTGAAGCCTGTTTCTAAGAATACAGGTACAAATACTGTAAAAATAGGAGAAAGATAATCAACTCCTTCTATTTGAAAGCGAAATTGCCCTTCTGTAAAGTCTTGCGGGGCTTCCCAGACATAATATTGCTGAGTGAGGTCTACAGTTGTCTCTATTATCTCCCATTCACTTTCTTCGGTACGTTTGTAAGCCAGTTGCCCTTGCTGGGCAGCTCCTTTCCATTGCCAACGGAGTACTTGTGGGAGGCCTGCCTCGAAGGTAGCTTGTTCGTAAGGATGAAACCAACGAAAACCGCTCTCATACTCGTAGGCAATGCTGAAGGGCTGTGTACCACTTTCTATGTTATAGCCACTTACCTGTATTTGGTAAGTACCTGCCGCAGGTGAAGCAATGGTAACTTGCTCTACATTATTAAGGTGATCTGCTTTTCTAACCGCAGGCATCTGCAGCGCACTGAGCGTGGGTGTGCTATCAAGCCCCCAGGGCAGCCAAGTAGTAGCCCCTCTCCTAACTGTAAGGTCTAAGTCATTGACTAGTACTTGTTCTGCGCCCGCCTCTGCCGCTAGATCGTGCCACACAAGGGTTACTTTCAATTCATCGTTGCCTGCTGGTACGGTAATGTTGTAGGTGACGGTCTCGTTTTCTATTACTTCTCCAGTATTATAGCGATGGGCAGTGATAGTCTCTAAAGCACCTACAGCATCTAATTTTCCAAAACCACTGGCGAAGTCTACGGCAGGGGCACCTACGTCATCCGCACTGTTAAGCAGTGCTGCTTTTACAAGTGCTGCTGGTGGCAATGCGCCTTCTTGCTTGTCGTAGGCTTCTTGTACCAACAAAGCCACGCCTGATACCAAAGCCGCTGCCTCAGAAGTACCTCCATCACCAAAGGCTACCAGCTCTGGTTTGATACGCCCATCTGCGGTGGGTCCTTTGCTACTTCTTACTTCTACTTGATTAAAACGGTCGATCCCGCCTACAATCAGTGTATTTTTAGCATTTTTGAACTCACCCGTAAGGTTGGCCATTCCTTGAACACCCTGATAAGTGCCTACTTCGCTAGTAGTTTGCCCTTCGTTCCCCGAAGAAAATACGTGAAGAATAGTAGGATAATCACGGGTATGTTGATCATAAAGCATCGCTTCTATGCCATAGAAGTTTTCTATACCTACACCGTAAGAATGGTTTTGAACAGCAATCCCTTTTTCGATAAGTGCCTCACCATCATCAGGTAGCAATCGTTCAAAGCTAGCACTTGCCATTTGCGCTTGCCAAGCTACGCCTTTTCCTTGCACCCCTGTATTCCCTGCGCCTGCTACGAGCGTAGTCATGGCAGTGGCATGTGCATTGAAATCTTCTGATAAATCGGTTACTCCAATAATACGCCCTTTAAAGTCAATATCGTTCTTGTCAAAAGGATCTTCTTTAATGGAGACTCCTCTAGTAACACCTGTTAATTCAGGAAATTGAGCTTGTGCTGCTCTAATATGATTGGCGGAAAAATCAATTTGTTCTTGTTCTAGCTCTTCTGTAGGTGTGCGATGCCCTTGGTCAATGTACTTTACGAAGGGGCAGTTGACTAACTGTTGAAACACTGCCTCGTCTACTTTTTCTATCACAAAGAGCGTAGGAATATCTTCATAAGCTTGCTGTAAGATAAGGTGTGGACAGTACTGCTGCTGCCATTGGCGAAAGGCGACTTCATCCTTTACGTACACCCTAACGCGCTTAGGTATCTTTTCACTTTTTTGCCTAAGCTTCTGCGATATTTTATTTTTTTGATTTTCTCTGTATTTCTGTTGTGCTGTACTTACTTGAGATAAGCTCAATAAAAGGCATAATAGGTAAGAAGTAGCTGTTATTTTTTTAGAAGTACACATGCTCGAAACTTTCAAGTGTGGTGTTGTGATGAGTGATTTTATACACTTATCTAATTTTAGGAAAATATTTTGTTTTTTCAAACCTTCCCTAGAAAAGAAAAACTAATCGTTTTTTATTACTCACCGCCTGTTGTTATGTCAATAAGATAAGGCTGTAAGGGACGTCCTGTTTCATCTCTAAATCTTGTAAGCAGTACTTGTTGTTGTTGGTTGGGCTGCAAATTCACTGCAAAGCGAGCAATCTTCTTATCTTCGGAAAAACCAATCAGTTTTTCAATACGTAGCACATGCTTTTCGCCTAACGGTCCGTAATCGAATCCTCGAAAGCGGGTATCCATCGGTTTGGAAAATGTGACTGTTATTTCGTTCGTAGTAGGATCTACCTTATTCGCGTGATTAGAGAAAGGCGCTATGGCGACTACCTCGGGACGTTGCGCTTCATAGTTCTCTTTTAAGGTAGCAATATCATCACTGAAAAAATCAAGCTGGTCGACAAAGGTTTCGATTGCCTTGTCGTCATCGTAAGGTAGTAATATCAGTATTTTTATGGCTTCTTGTTTGTTTTTAGCAGCTTGGTAATACTGTGCTGCTATGGCATAGCCTACGTAGTAGCCCAAGTCACGCACGCCAAAATCATTATTTTGATCGTTCCACAGCCAGTGATGATATGAATTGGAAAACATCTCTTGGGTAAACCTTTCTTTTACAAGCGCTGTGTTCTTTTTTCCAAAAGCCAGCGCTGGCAAGGTAGAAGCCTGCTGCATTGCTTTCTCAGCGATAAACTCCGCCACGCCCTCACGCAAGCACTGTACTAGTAAGTTAGCGTATAGCGCCTCTTTTTGTTGGGTATGTACGAATTCGTGTACGTTGAGAAATACAATCTCCTCGATAGGGTTTTGCTTGAGGTAATTTTTAACGTAGTTAAGTCGTTCTGGTAATTCCTCTACCACTACGTTTTCATCGCCCAGTACCATTTCAGCTCCGATCAACACTTGTCCGTTCATAGTTGTACCAGGCGACCTGAAAACACCTATGGTAAAGTATACTTTAGCAGGTTTTAAGGTAGGGTAGATTTGCTGTAGTTGTTTTACACCTTGAGCGATCTCTTCTCCTAATTGGCTAGCCTTATACGTATTACTTCTTATGGAATTCCAATAAGCAGGATATTGATTGATAGCGTCTATATAATTCTGTGCAGTATAACGACGGGCTTGCCTCATCGCCTCTAGCCCTGGCGAGCCTTTATCTAGATATAAGGTTTGCAGATAAGTATACTGTTGTGCACTGTCTTTGGTAGTAATGATCTTGTCATAAGCTTCCCAGAAGTGATCGATGTCTTGGGTAATGATTACATCAGATGCTTGCTGTGCCACTACCTGAGTAACGATACAATAGCAGCATAGAAGGTATACAAGTCTCATTGAAAATCTTCTTTTATTATAGAACCCCCTTAGTAGTAGGCAAACTATGGTCGGTACTGTCTACCTTTATCGCCATCCGAACAGCTCTTGCAAAAGCTTTAAAGATGGCTTCTATCTGGTGATGATCATTGTTGCCTTGCGCCTTTACGTAAATATTACAAAGTGCAGCATCACTAAACGACTTAAAGAAATGTTCAAACATCTCTGTGGGCATCGCACCTATTTTTTCCCTTTTGAAGGTGGCTTCCCATACAAGATAAGGGCGGCCTGAGAAGTCGATGGCTACCTGAGCCAACGCCTCGTCCATAGGTAAGGTGAAATGTCCGTAACGGCTGATACCTCGTTTATCCCTTAAAGCTTCTCTATAAGCTTGCCCTAGCGCCAAAGCAGTATCTTCAATAGTGTGATGGGCGTCAATGTGTAAATCTCCTTGTACATTCACTTGAAGGGTATTTTGCGCATGCTTAGCTAATTGCGCCAACATATGATCAAAAAAGCCAATGCCTGTTTTAATCTGACTATCTTCCTTACGATCTAGTTGTAGAGTAATCTCTATCTGGGTTTCGTACGTTTGTCGTTGTACCATCGCCTGTCTATGGGTAGTAGATTTTTGTAGGAAGTCAGCAATTTCCAACCAGCTATTCGTTATGCATACAATTGGATATTGCGTTTTTAGAGAGGTATCTTGTTGCCACGCCTGTACTTTATCGTTATCTACAGAGATTAGGATGGCTTGCGCCCCTATGTTTTTAGCAAGGGTGGCATCACTAAGCCGATCACCGATGACGTAAGAATTGGCGAAGTCGATGGTTGTATCTTCTAGATAATGTGTGAGTAAACCCGTAGCAGGTTTTCGCGTAGGGGCGTTTTCGTGCTCGAAAGTCCTATCAATCAATACTTCTTTAAACGTAATTCCCTCACTTTCAAAGGTCTGCAACATAAAGTTGTGAGGTGGATAGAAGGCTGCTTCTGGTAGTGACGCGGTACCTAACCCATCTTGGTTGGTTACCATCACCAGCTCATAAGTCTCTTGTGAGGTGATTTTTTGCAGGGCTTGGATTACTTTAGGTAAAAAAGCGAGGTCTTCAAAGGCATCTACTTGAAAATCGTGGGTGGGTTCTACGATAAGTGTTCCATCACGATCTAAAAACAATATTTTTCTCACGTTATGTGTAACTATTTATTCACGTACAAGATTACGCATATTAGTAAAAATTAAATCTATTTACTAATGTATGTATTACTAGCTACTTCATACTAATTACTCAATACTAGTTACTGCATACTCTCCTATACTACTCTAAAAACGGCATCTACAAAGTAGCAATTACTATCAGTAAAACTCTTTACCCATTCAAAGCCTGCTTTTTGGGCAATGCCTTTCATCTCTTCTTCTGTGTACTTGCGGGAGATTTCTGTATGAATAGTTTCACCTGCTTGAAAAACGACCGTTTCGTCTACTTCTTTTAAATGTACTTCTTGGGCTATCTTACTTACTAAGTAGCTCCTTGCTTCCCCTGAATGCGGATCGTAGGTAGGATAATGATCAAATTGCCTTAGATCGAAGTTAGCGTCAAGGGTTTGGTTAAGTCGCTTCAAGAGGTTAAGATTGAAGGCACGCGTAACACCCGATGCATCGTTATAAGCATTTAAAATAATTTGTGGATGTTTTTTTAGATCAAAACCCAAGAGTAATAAGTCGTTGGGTTGCAAGCTAGCCTTTAACTGTGACAAGAAGTCGATGGAGGCCTGATAACTAAAGTTACCGATGTTAGACCCTAAGAAGAGTACCACATTACGCGCACCTTCTTGTACTTTTACCTGCCTTAACGCGGTAAAATAGTCTCCTTCTATCGGTTGTACCTTCAGTGTTGGTAAATGGGTGGTCACATTTTGAGTAAGTTGCTGTAAGGCCTCTGCAGAGATATCGATGGGTGCGTAACGGAAATCTACTTTTTGCGCTACGAAGTATTTGAGTAGCAGCTTGGTCTTTAGCCCGTCGCCTGCTCCTAATTCTATAAGGTTAAATGCTTTCTTTTTATCTAAGAAGCGTGCCAGGATAGCAGCCGTATGGGTCTCTAAAATCTCATATTCTGCGCGGGTCAGATAGTATTCTGGCAAATGCATGATCTCTTGAAAGAGACGACTGCCTTCGTCATCATAAAAATACTTAGAGGGTAAGTGTTTGGGTGTACTACTAAAACCAGTTAAAACGTCACTTTCAAAGGCCGTTAATTCCCGATTGTTTTCTGTTCGAACTTGCATACTTGTTTTAATATTTCTTCATTTACAACTGGATAGTCAGGACTTATTGTGTATATGAAAATGTTAAAATAAATAGGTTACTAAGATGCTTTACTATCCTATACAAGGCCTTCCTCTACTAATCGAATCCCTGTAAATTGCCACTGTTTATCCGCATGAAAGAAGTTACGATAAGTAGCCCTGGTATGCTGAGGCGGCGTTGCCACAGAACCCCCTCGTAGTACCATTTGGTTGATCATAAATTTTCCATTGTATTCACCCAAGGCACCGGCTGCTTTTTGGAAGTTGGGGTAAGGTAAGTAGGCTGAGTGCGTCCACTCCCAACGTTTACCCCATTGGAGTTGTGGGGCTGCTACTTCCCATTCAAATTCTGTCGGGAGGCGTTTTCCTTTCCATTGTGCAAAGGCTTCTGCCTCATAAAAACTAATGTGACAAAGCGTTTCTTCGGGCTTAACGGGTTGTAGACCCTCAAAAGTATAACGCCACCACTGCCCATCAATTTGGTGCCAGTAAAGAGGCGCTTTGACTTGATGTTGCTTGACCCAGTCCCAACCTTCTGCAAGCCAATGTTGAAACTGCTGATAACCCCCTGCTTCTATAAATTGAATGTAATCGGCATTCGTAACCAATTGGGTGTGGATGGTAAAGCTATCTACATATACCTTGTGTACACCCTTTTCATTATCAAAGTGAAAGGCTTCGCCTTGGTAGCCAATTTCATACACCCCCGCTGGAATCGTAACCGTTGGCTGGGTAGTGGCTTCTCCATACACCACTGTATCGTCTGGAATCACTTTTACTTTTGGGAAAAGTGGGTTATGCCCAATGATGTATTTAATGTCTGTAATAAGTAGTTCTTGGTGTTGTTCTTCGTGGTTGAGCCCAATAGTAAGTACTTCTTGTAAACTTTGTTGTTTCTCCTCTGGAAAATTTTCAAAAATTTCTAGTAATTGTACCATTTGTTCGTCCACATAGGTACGATAACGAAGTACGTCGTCGGTTGTAGGTCGCGTTAGGTTACCTCGATCGGCTCTTAAGACACGCTTGCCTACGGTTTCATAGTAGCTATTAAAAATAAAGTTGTAATCGTCGTGAAATGTTCGATAATTCACTAGGTAAGGCTTTAGCAAGAAGGTTTCAAAAAACCAAGTAGTATGCCCTAAATGCCATTTTGGAGGGCTTACATCAACAATGGGTTGTACGACGAAGTCTTCTTTGGCTAAATTTTCACAAATTTTGAGCGTTCTTGCACGTACCTTTTGGAAAGTATCAAGGTGATGCGTTGTAGTAATTAAAGACATAATGGAGGAATTGATAGATAGTGAGTGGGCTTAGTACTGTACGATTTCTTTATGCTCATAACACCATAGCCATTGTTCACCTGGTTCTGCAGAAGCTACCACAGGGTGTTTGGTCTCATGAAAGTGTTTGGTAGCGTGCTTGTTGGGTGAGGAGTCACAGCAAAGGGTTTTACCACACGTCTGGCAGGTACGTAAATGTAACCACTCGTCGTTGGTCTTGATACATTCTTCACAGACAGGTTCTTCCTGATTTTTGGGTTTTTTGACTTGATTAATGTTATTCAGATGTTCACAGGGATTCATATGGAATGAGAATTTACGAATTAAGCATTAAAAGACCAAATATATGTGTATATCGCGTTATTTTTTACTGTATTTATACTTCATCTAAATATTTGTGTACTAAACTAATGGCCATAGAGCCCTCTCCTACAGCGGAAGCCACTCGATTCATAGCTCCCGCTCGGACGTCACCCGCGGCAAATAGACCAGGAATACAAGTTTCTAAAAGGTAGGGGTCACGGTCGAGTTTCCAAATTTTATTGAAAGACTCGTATTGAAGTAGATTTCTACCCGTTTCAATAAAGCCTTTGTCGTTGCGTATAATATCGAGGGCAATCCAGTCAGTTCTTGGCTTTGTACCAATGAAAATAAAGAGTGCACTCGCGGGACAAGCGGTAGTTTCTTCCGTTTTTCTGTTCTTTAATACTACTCGCTCTAGTTGTTGTTCACCGATGGCTTCTATCACTTCCATCTCTCCCAATACCTGTATGTTGGGGGTGTCGTTGATCTGATCGATTAGATACTGCGACATAGTAAGTGATAGGTCTGGCTTTCGAATGATAATGAAGACTCTACTGGCGAAGCGAGAAAGGTACATAGCTCCTTGCCCAGCGGAATTTCCGCCACCTACTACATATACTTGCTTCTCAAGACAAGCATTGGCCTCGGTAGTAGCAGCACCGTAGTATACACCAGCGCCTGTGAGTGCTTCCATCCCTGTATTGTTGAGTTGGCGATACTCTACCCCTGTGGCAACCACAATACTTTTGGTAACAATTTCGCTTTCATCTCCTAGTGTAATAATCTTGTATGACTCCCGCAGTTTTATATCTACTACCTCTTGCGGCGCGAGAAATTCTACCCCAAAACGACGTGCTTGGGTGATGGCTCTGCGAGTAAGTTCTGAGCCACTTAGTCCTTTAGGAAAACCCAAATAGTTCTCTATTTTTGAGCTTGTTCCTGCTTGCCCTCCTGGTGCTCTTTTTTCTATAAGAAGCGTTTTTAACCCTTCAGAGCCACCATATACTGCTGCTGCCAAGCCTGCAGGCCCTGCCCCAATAATGACCACATCGTATACCTCTTGGGTGGCTTGTAAAGTAAAACCTAGCTTTTCGCTGAGTTGTGCACGCGAGGGTTTAATGAGGGTATTACCATCCTCAAAAATCACGATAGGTAAGTCAGCTTCGGTCAGGTTATGGAGTGCTACTACTTCTTTGGCCTTTTCTTGCGTATTATAATCGAGCCATTGATAAGGAAAAAGATTGCCCGCTAGAAAATCTTTGAGTTGGTGGGATTGAGGTGAAAATTGATACCCAACCAGCCTAAGTCCGTCAAAATCCGGGCGATAACCCATCTGCCAGTCTTCTAAGAGCTCGATGAGGATAGGGTAGAGTTTTTCTTCAGGTGGATCCCAAGGTTTATGTAAATAGTAGTCGAGCTGCACACTGTTGATGGCTTTTACAGCAGCATCTATGTCTGAGTAAGCTGTGAGCAGTACGCTCTTGGCGTTTGGATACAACTGCTTGGCTCGGTCGAGAAAGTCGACCCCTAGCATTTCAGGCATGCGCTGATCTGAGATAAAAAGGGCAACTTCTTGGCTTTGTTTTTTAAGGTCTTCTAAGGCTTCAAGCGCTTCATTGGCAGAAGTGGTACTAAGTACTTTATATTCTTTTTTGAAACGACTTCTTAGGTCTCTTTGCAAGGCTCTAAGTACTTGTGGATCATCATCTATAGAAAAAATAATAGGTTGCTTCATTAGTAAGTGCTTTGGAAAAAACGAAAGATAGGGATAGAATGCTTAATAAAACTAGTGGTTGATTGGTCATCGTACATAACTTATGGGAAGTTACCAAAATAAGTTCCTATACGCAACTTCTTTATGAAAGTTCGGTTTGGATAGGTAAACAAACACTAAAAACCGTTTCACCCGGTTGGGAAGCTACCGTTATTTTCCCACGATGGTTCCTGACAATTCTTTGTACAATATCAAGCCCCAGGCCTGTTCCTTCGCCCACAGCCTTGGTGGTAAAAAAAGGATCAAAAATCTGGTCGATTACATCTTCTGGAATTCCTTTTCCGTTGTCGATGATTTCTATGGTGACGTATTCAGGCTCTTGTAGGGCTTTGATCTGAATTTCGCCGTCTTGTCCAATCGCGTCAATGGCATTTACAATAAGGTTGGTCCACACTTGGTTGAGTTCACCACCAAAGGCATTAATGGTAGGGGTGTCTTCTGGAATATGCGTATTGACCTGAATATTTTTTCTCTTAAATTTATGCCCAAGCAAGGTAAGTGTATTACTAATGCCCTCTTTAATATTGACTTGTGCTTTGTCAGTGGCTCTGTCCATATGTGAGTAAGATTTGATAGAGTTTATGAGGTGAGCAATACGCTTGGAAGCCTCTTCTATTTCCATTACAATCTTCTCTGTTATTAAGTTATTGGCCACCCAATTGATCACGGCATCAGCGTGTGCTAAGGTAACCGCTTCTTCTATTTTCTCGAGGTCTTCTTCTTTGAAGCCAAACTCTACGAATATAGGAGCAATGTCAAAGGCATTGGTTACGTCGCGCTCTTCCAGCCAGTCAAGTAGTTCGTCTTCTAAACTAGTTTTTTGCATAAGCGTAAGCGTTACGCTAGCCGCCTGACTGATTTTCTCAAACATGAGATCATTGACGAAATCCACTTCTTTCGTGGTTACTTTAATGGCCATCACTTTCTTGAAGCGATCTGGTGTATTGGTAAGGTGTTCTTTTAAAGCAGTAGAGCTTCTTACCACGGCCGAGGCAGGGTTGTTAAGCTCGTGGGCGAGCCCAGCAGAGAGCTTACCAAGCGACATGAGTTTTTCATTCATCTGTTGTTGCTTGGTAAACTCTCTTACCCGTGAAGTCATTTGATGCACCAATACTTCTGTAAGCTCGTAGTTGGTACGCGCCAAATCAGGTAGCCTTTCTTTAGGCAGTACCAATACTTTTACAGGCTTCTTTACAACGCCATCTGCTTTGGCTATTTCTAAGCGAGAATAAGGGAGAATACCCGAAATACTATGTTTTGTAAGGGTATCGAGCTTGTAGCGTTGCCCTGCTTGTGTACGGTTAATATCAATACGACCCGCTAAGAGAACGACCATCCCCTCGATAGGCTTTTCTGCTGAGAAAAGATGTGCTCCCTCTTCTAAGTCTCTTATAGAAGCTTGGTCGATCAGCCATTGTAATTGATCGGCTGGCACGTTTGAAAAAGCTGGGTTTTGTTGTAAGGTTTGTAGGGTATCCATAGGCAATAACGTAAGAAAATTAGGCAAGCAATATAGCTATACAACCTAAAATTTGACATAACAATTCGGCAACCAAGCTTTAAGTTTTAGTTGCTCTTTTTCAGGAAGTGGGTTCAGGGATAGGTCAAGGTATTCTAGATGTTTCAATCGTCTAATATCTTCGGGAACATAGGTAATGGCATTACGGGCTAAGTTGAGGTGCTGTAGGTGTACAATGTGACAGACTTCAATCGGAAAAGTCTCGAAGGCATTATTAGGCAGGTGTAGGCTCCACAGTTTTTTCAAATGTTTAAGGCAAGTAGGCAAGGTTTGGAGTTGGTTGTAGTTCATTTGTAAGCTTAGGAGCGACTCTACTTGACAAACAACCTCAGGTAAAACTTTGAATTGATTATCGCGCAGGCTGAGGCGCTGTAGTTTTTTGAGTTGGTGTAAGCTATCAGGTAAGGTAGACAATTGATTGCTATCGGCTACGAGCCAGACCAGTTGTTGTAGCAAAGCGAGTTCTTCGGGGAGATAAGTTAAACGATGCTCACTTAGGCTAATTCCTTTTTCACATAACTTACTAAAATGCTTTGCCTCGAGTTGTGTAATTTTATCTCTGTATAGCGCTTGGTAAAGAGCAAGGTAAGGCGTAATCAGCGCGGCTAAGGTAGGGATTCCTTTTGCCATCTCTAGTGCGGCGGTTATATTGGCTTCATCAGGAGAATGAAGCAGGGCTAAGAAGTTTTCTTTCAATGACATTAGTACTATGAAGATACACGATGTGGGTATATTAAGCAATAGGAAAGAGATGAAATGCTTTATTAGTTATCTGCTATCACTTGACAATGTGGCAGCCAAGCTTTAATTTTCTTGATTACTTCACTATTGATTGGATTTCCTTTTAAAAGTAAAAAGCGTAGCTTGGATAGTTGGCAAATGGTTTCGGGCAGTTGTGTGAGTTGGTTATCGCTTACATCCAAATGTTCTAGTGCTGTAAGTTGACCAATTTCAGAAGGAAAAACTGTAAGTTTATTTTTACCTAACCCTAGTTTTTGTAGAGAGGTAAGTTTACCCATTGAAGCGGGAATAGCCGTCAACTGATTTCTGTGTAACAGTAGTTCTTGAAGCGCGCTTAACGCCCCTATGGTAATAGGGAGGGTAGAAAGTCGATTATCATTAAGGTGAAGTTGTTTTAGTTGCTCTAAGTTACCCAGGGTTTCTGGCAAGACAGCCAATTGGTTATGGTTGCTCTCTAATTTTTGTAATTGTACTAATTGATTTAGTTCTGTGGGTAGTTTTACTAGGTTATTACTATTTACATTGAGTAAAGTAAGCTGAGTAAGACGACCGACACCAACCAAACTTTCTAATTGGCAATGATCCAAGTGTAGCTGTTGGAGTGTACTTGCTATATGTGGTGGAAAATAAACCATTGGATTACCTGAGAGCCACAAAGTTTTTAGTTGTACAAGCGAACGAAAACCTTCGGGCAGAGTTGAAAGCTGATTATTACCTAGTAGTAGCACTCCTAGATTAGATAGGTTTGTAACTACCTCAATACTTGATAGGCAGTTATCACTGAGATTTAAGTAATGCAATTTAGAGAGCTTACCGACTACTTCTGGCACACGACTAAGTCGATTTCCCCGTAAGGAGAAAGATACTAACTGAGAAAGCTGTGTAATGGCTTCAGGAAGTATCAAGGCAGGATTTTTTCCTACAGCTAGGCTGTGCAACTTTACCAACTGACCAATCTCTTTGGGCAAGGTAGTGAGTTGGTTATCCTCTAAAAATAAAAATCTTAAATCGGAAAGCTCTTTAATACTAGCAGGTATAGCTTTCAAAGCATTCTTCCTAAGGTCTAGCAGTACTAACGTTGTAAGTTGTGTAATTACTTTGGGTAAGGAAGTAAGGCCATTTTCTGTGATGATGAGCTGTTTTAATGAGGTCAATTGGTTTATTTCTGGCGGTAGCGTACCTATGTTGTGACCTTTTGTAATTATTTTTCCTAAATGCGTGAGCTTTCCTACCACTGCAGGAAGCCCTCTTTCTAGCGTATAGAATACCTCTAGCGTATTGTCTTTATTATAACATACTTGGTTTACCCAACGGACTATTTTTACCGTCAGGGTTTTTGCTTGTTTATTGCACAGGCCGTTGTAAAGCGCTAAGTAATCGTCTAAGTAGGCTTGAAAGAAAGGTATTTTTTTTGCCATCTCCAGTGCTAGTATAATATTGGCTTCATCGGTAGCTCGTAAGAGTGCTAAGAATTTTTCTTCGTAGGCTTTTTCCATCGGTTATTACTCATCGGTTATCACGTTACAATGTGGTAGCCAAGCTTTAATTTTCTCGATTTCCTCAATGCTAAGTGGATTTTTTCTTAAGTGTAAAAAATACAACTTAGATAATTGGCGAATCGATTCAGGTAGCTTTGTAAGTTGATTGTTTTCTAAATTCAAATCTCCCAGAGTAGTGAGTTGACCTATCTCAGAAGGTAAGGTCTTTAAGGCATTATTGGTCAGTGTAAGGCTACGTAAAGCAGGCAGGTTTACGAGGGATTGTACATCAGTAATCGTATTACGACTAGCGTCTAAGTGGGTTAAATGCTTCATCAGCGTAAAAACGTTAGGTAGAGTCGTAAAATCATTACCTGCCAAGGTCAGTCTTTGCATATACGAGAGAGAGGCAAATGAAGCGGGTAGCGTATCAAGATGATTGTCGCTTACATCCAAGTCTTCTAGCGCTTCGAGTTGACCCACCTGAGCAGGTAAATATATTAGCTCATTACCACTTAGCACAAGCTGAGTAAGCTGCTGGAGGGTTCCTATTGTTTCGGGCAAAGTAGTAAGTTGGTTGCTTGCTAAGCTGAGGTAAGTAAGTTGTTTAAGCGAGGCCAGTACTTGTATGAGAGATAGACTTAAAGCATTACGCTGTAATTCTAACCTTTCTAAATTTTGCAGTTTGGTGAAGCAAGGCGGTAAGTCACGCAATTGGTTGTTACCCAGATTGAGGCGCTTCAGGTGTACTAGTTGACAAATCCCTTTGGGCAGCGTTGCCAGTTGCCGCCCAAATACTTCTAAATTCGTTCTGCTAAGTCTTTGTATTTTTTCAATCGGGTCTTCTACTCCTTTATCAAAAAGCTTTTCGTATAGGGTCAAATATTGGTCTATTTGCAGTTGAAAGGTAGGTACGCCTTTCGCCATTTCGAGAGCGATCGCTACGTTGGCTTCGTCTTCGGAGTGTAGAAGCGCTTGGAATTTTTCTTGCTTGTGCATAAAAAAGATTAGATTACCTTGATGGACAAAAAGAGAATAAAAGCCTGTTTAAATTTTTATAGCTACTTGTTTTTAAGATTAATATAAGTGCGTAGGCCTGAAAATCCAGCGGGGAGGTGGGCTGGATCGTGGGCAGAAGCTTTGGATTTGACTTCGTCGAGCTCGCAGGCTCGGTTAGCTGCGCTGAGCTCGCAAGCTCGGTTTCTTGATTTTTTGGTTCGTTTTTGGCTACGCCG
>CALEMF010000086.1 GCA_937911505.1 uncultured Cytophagales bacterium | reverse complement strand
GTTGACTGCGTCGAGCTCCTTCGTCGGTTGACTGCGTCGAGCTCCTTCGTCGGTTAGCTTCGCTGAACTCCACTTCGTTCCGGTTCTTGATGAACCGAGCCTCTGGCGAGCTCGGCGTAGCCAAAAACGAACCAAAAACCGAGCTTGCGAGCTCAGCGCCGCTAAATCAAGAAACCGACCAACGGGAGCTCAGCGAAGCTAAATCCAAAGCTTCTGCCCACGAATCGGCCCGCCTCCCCGCTGGATTTTCAGGCCGATGCACTTATAACGATTTTAAAAACAGGTAGTTAGGAAAACAATTAAACACGCTTTTAATCAGTGTTTTGTTTGGGCAGGAGCCCATCTTTTTAAGATACACAATATTGATGTTTCTTTACTATCTCTACGCTAACTATTTGCTGTCATAGCGCTATGGAAATACTTCTTGGGTTTTTACTCTTCCCAAATGGCTAGGCATTTCTTCTCTTGCCAAAATTTTTCAAGGGTCATTCTACTATTCCCCACTACTTTGATGGTAAGGGGACTTAATCGAACACTTATTTTATGAGAACGCTTGCCGTAGGTGCCAATATCTACCACTTCTTTTCCCAAGAGCGCTAAATTATTGCGTTCTAAGTATTTCATAATGGTGGGCACTTGTAGATCAACACCTCCCGTCAACTTTGCGTGTGGATTCTCGAGCTTTTTAGCCAGTGAGATGAGTTCTTTTAAATCTTCGGGATGCTGCTTGAAATGTAAGGCATAACTCTCATAGTAGATGGTTTCTAGCGCTTCTTCTTGTGAGATAAACGCGCCATCTATCACGTAGCCAACCATCCAGTTATCACCATATTTTTTATCCCAAGCGCTTTGTCTTTTTTGCCTTTGCTTTATATTACCTGCCTTTCCTATTTTTCTTTCAACTACTTTCCAACTCATAAGGGTGTATTTCTAGTTTTATGCTGTCTCAAAGCGGTAGAATAAGCCAAATGATATTACTCCAACTAATCTCTCACATAGCGTACAATCGTCTCAAAGGGATCGTATTCTACCTGATTGACCTTCAGGTAAATGCCTGCTTCAAGTACAATTCGGTCGTGTTCTTCGTGGGTAAGAACGGCTTGCTCTGCCACCTTGAAATAAAGTTCTTTGGAGGCGTTATCATTTTTGAGTAGCTCTATGGTTCCTTCCAATTGGTGGGCATGGCCTGTTACTTCTCCTAGTGCTAGGGTGAGCTTCTTTACTTTTTTGGTGGCTTGATTAGCTAAAGGGTTTTCATCAGCGGGGAGGCGAAACAGGAGTACATCGCCGTGGCGGTATATTTGGGTAAATTTCATAAGAATACTGTGTATATGGGTTAAATGGTTGCTAGACTACGTTTCTGTATACATCAAATTAAGGTACTGTTGCTTCGTAAGCGGCTGTCCTTCTATTTGCATGGTCCAAGCGATGGCCTCAATGGCATCGCCGTTTTCAGCCGCCTCTGGAGGTACGTACAAGTAATACATACGATCGGTAGAGGTACATTGGCATTGCACAAAGAAAATATCAGGCGACACCCACCAGCTTCTCTCTTTCACTCCCAACTCTTTGGCAGCGATCTTATGAAGCGTGTAAGTATCTTCGTAAACGTATTCATAGGGCTTCAAGTTTTCGTCCCAACGAATTTGCTTCTTCTTAATCGTTTGGCTATCAATTTTTTCAGCAGGTAAATCTTGTGCAACTTCCTCTGGCGTAAAAATACGCAATACTATCATGCGTTGCTCTGTATTACCGAGTGCTAGCGCTTCTTTGATGGTGATAGGCGGTAGCGTCTCGTATACTTGTTGTACCTGTTTTCTATTGTCTTCCTGCGAAAAGAAAGCCAGTACTTCTTCAAGCGGACGTGCTTGTTTTTTATATACTTTTAGAACAGTCTCAAGGCTTTCAAAGCCAATTCCGTTGGTGTAAAACATAGCTTATTATGTAAAGTCTAATTTTAGATAAGACGCTGAAATATACTTTTTCGTATGATAAATGCGCTTATTTGTGTAATTATCTCATAGATTCTATGTAAATAATATCTTATTCGATGATAACGACCGTTCTATTTTTAGTATAAGTAACAAAATCGTAGTGTTTACCAACAGAAAAACGCAGTTGGCTTTCGAGGGTAAGCACTCCATGGATGTCAATGAAATTAAGTACTTGTTTATTGCCCTTCTCAAAAGGGGTAACATCGGTCGGAATACCCTTCAAATCCTCAAAATAGATCTGTGTTTTTTCTCTAATCCAATTTTTAAGGTGTGTGAGGGCTTCCTCATCAAACGCTACTTGGTCACCTTCTATGATGCGAAGGTTTGTACGAATACTTACAGGACGAGGCGCATAAATAATATGAGAAACACTATAAGAAGCGCTAAACGAAAGCCTGATCCGCGGTATAAATTGCGTGAAGCCATGTATATCTTCATAAGGAATACTTATTTCCTCAGCATTATAGTCTTCCATATCTATGTCTACATCAGTGCTATAAGGTGTATAGTAAGCATTGTTGTAGGTAAGTGTCACAGCGCCTTTGGTATCAATACCAACCTGCCCATCTCCTACATGCTGATCCTCGCTCGCATTGGGAAGCGAGAGGGTGTCGATAATAACATCTTTTAATGCTTGTCCTATATCTAGGTCTTTTACATAAAAATCGTTATACACATTATCCACCCGAATGTTGCATAGCGTCTGATCACCACCTGCATCCCAGCTTGCTACGATTACTTTCCCCTCATCTATCGTTTGTCGAATGGCTTGTTTAATAATTTTTATAGGCTCATTGATCACAGTACTTTGATCTCATTGTTCTTAAAAGTATTTAAAGCCACAAAAATGATGTCATTTCTGTAACTGCCGTTTTATGGAATTAGAACGACGGTTTTATTTTTGGTATAGGTTGTATACTCATACGACTTATCTATATAGCACTGAAGCTGGCTATCGGTAGTGAGTTCTCCAGAGAGATCAATGCCAGTGAGCATTTGCTTGTCTCCTGCAGCATACGGAGAAATATCTTCAGGCATACCTGTCAATTCTTCAAAGTAACTGCTTGTATACTTTTTAACCCAATTCTTTAAATGGGTAAAGGCTTGGTCATCAAACTTTACTACATCGCCTTCTAGCACACGAATATTGATACCAACATCGACTATGCTAGGATGCTGCATAGTATCGGGATCAAGATAACTGTAAGCATAAAAAGTCACGCTAATACGAGGGATAAACTTTGTGAAGCCAAAGCGGTCTTCGTAGGGGATCATCACTTCGAGGGCTGGCTCCTCTTTTATTTCTTCTGCTTTAGGATTAGCACTATAAGGAGAGCAGTAGGTATTGTCGTAAGTAAGCGTTACTTTATTGGCAGCATCAATAGTAATATTTCCCTTTCCCACGTGTTGATCTTCACTTGCATTGGGTAATGAAAGCGTATCGATAATAGCATACCTTAAAGCATTACCCACATCTATATCTTTTATACCAAAATCATTATACACCTCATCTACATAAACATTACAAATGGTTTGGTCGTGACCAGCGTCCCAGTTGGCGGTAATCTTTTTTCCCTCATCTATCGTTTGTCGAATGGCTTGTTTGATGATTTTTACTTCGTGTGCTTCCATAGAAAGTAGTTGATCCAATAGGGCACAAAATTAAGGAATAAGAATGACTTTCTTTTGGTGGTAGCTTTCAAAATCTTCGGTAGAAGCCTGAAGCTCGAAAATGACGTTTGGTTGTTGGGTGAGTTGCCCAGCGAGGTTTACGCTTTCAAAGAGTGTATACTTTTGATGCGTCAGTTGGGCTTGTTCTCGTTGTTCAAATTCAGCGAGCCCTTTAAGAAGTACTTCCTGCATCTGATTCTCATATACTTGAAGCTGTGCCTCTGAGAACGTGAGCGCATCGCCCTGTTGGATATGTAATATTACTTCACTTTCTATCTGTTTTTTACGGTTTGCTCTCCCTTCGAAATGGACTTCTACTCTATGTAGTAGCTCCCTAAGCTGTAAAGGATCTTCTAGGGGAATCGTATAGGTAAGAGCGTTATTTTGTAGTTGTGCTGTTACTTCTACCCAAGCTTCCTGCTCTTCATCATAAAATACATCTCCTCCCCAGTTGTAAGTACTTCCTGTACAGTTGATGTAAACACTCCCATCGTCGTTGAGTCCTATTTGTCCTTCTCCCTTATCAAAAAACTCTCCTGCACTGGGCACCTCAATAATACAATTGACCAGTTGTGTAGGTACGTCTACATGTTGGTAGTTGTGGAAGATGCTCGCCTCAAAAGAAGGATCCTCTTTTTTAAAGAAAACACTACAAAGGCATTCATCTCCGCCGGCATCCCATTTTGCGTGTACTTCAATAGCTGCTTGCTTACAGTAGGCAAGCGCTTCTTTGAGGATGATGCTGTAGTATTGATCCATGATGGTGCGTTATTTTGAAGAAGCCACCTTCTTTAGCCAATCCAGTTCTTTTTGTTGGGGTGTATATTGCCAGCGTTGTGTAAACTGAAACTGTTCCAGAAAGTATTTTACTTTAAAGGTGAGTGGCAATATGCGGGTTAGCTCCGTCGCTTTTTTGCTGCCCAAAAATAATTTAGCCAAATGAATCCCTAAGTCGCTACAAGTGATAATGAGTGAAGCTTTTAAGCCTGTACGCTGAAAAGGACGGTATACGAAATAATGAAGCTGCTCGTCCTCAATAGTGGGGAGTTCTTCAAATAAATTTCCCAAGAGGGCGTTTCCCTCTAGCCATTCCAGTAGGGTAGGGGCTCTTCCATCTAAATCTTCTCTACAGTGTTCTATTGCTATATCTCGTACGAGCACCTTTTTACCTGTACTGTTTTCAATAAAATTACCCATTAGCTCTACTGCCAGCTCTACGCCAAAAAGATGATGTAACAAGAGGCGATGCTTCACGTGGTAGTAGAAGTACTTAGAACAATCTATAAAGCTATGTACCTTTTCGTAGTCATCAGGCACACCACCAAATTTTCTTTGGGAGAGTAAGCAATGTTCCCAGATGTTCATAAGGGAGAGGAATTAAAGAAGGTGGCTTATACAAGCTACCTTCTTTAAGGGGTAAAGTTTACATATGGTCTACGACTGCTTGCCCAAACTCAGAGCATTTGAGTAGCGTAGCGTTGTCCATCAAGCGATGGAAGTCGTAGGTTACTTTCTTATCGCTGATGGCGCCTTCTAATCCTTTGTAAATGAGTTTGGTGGCTTCTGTCCAACCCATGTATTCAAACATCATGGCACCCGAAAGAATTACCGAACCAGGATTCACCTTGTCTTGTCCTGCATATTTAGGCGCTGTACCGTGTGTAGCCTCGAAAATAGCACTGCCCGTCACATAGTTGATATTCGCACCGGGGGCAATGCCAATCCCACCTACCATCGCTGCTAAAGCATCTGAAGCATAATCGCCATTGAGATTTAGTGTAGCAATCACACTATACTCGGCAGGACGCAGTAGAATCTGCTGCAAGAAAGCATCTGCAATAGAATCTTTCACAATAATTTTACCCGCTTTTTCAGCATCTGCTTGCGCTTGGTTGGCAGCGTCTGTCCCTTTTTCTTCTTTGATCTTATCGTACTGTGCCCAAGTAAATACTTTATCGCCAAATTCACGTTCGGCTAGTTCGTAGCCCCAATTTTTAAAGGCGCCTTCGGTAAATTTCATAATATTACCCTTATGTACCAAGGTTACAGAAGGCTTGTTATATTGAATAGCATACTCAATGGCACCACGAATGAGTCGCTCGGAACCTTCCAAAGAAACAGGCTTGATGCCTATAGAAGAAGTATCAGGAAAACGAATCTGTTCTACACCCATATGATTTTGTAAAAACTGGATCAGTTTTTCTACCTCGGGTGTACCCGACATATATTCGATCCCTGCGTAAATATCTTCTGTGTTTTCACGAAAAATAACCATGTCGCATTTTTCAGGATGCTTTACAGGTGAAGGAACCCCTTGAAACCAGCGCACAGGGCGTACACAAGCATACAAATCTAAAATTTGCCGTAAGGCAACATTGAGTGAGCGAATACCACCTCCCACAGGGGTAGTCAGTGGTCCTTTTATACCCACTAGATAAGTTCTAAAAGCTTCTAAGGTTTCTTCTGGTAGCCACTCGCCAGCTTTATTAAAGGCTTTCTCTCCTGCATATACTTCTTTCCAGTCAATCTTTTTTGCCCCTTTGTAAGCTTTTTCTACTGCAGCATCTAGGACAAGTTTAGCGGCTGGCCAAATATCTACGCCAGTACCGTCGCCTTCTATAAAGGGAATAGTGGGATGATCAGGAACGTTTAGTTTTCCATTTTCGATACTTATTTTCTGTTCACTCATGTTGTGGGCTGTTTGTATTTTCTAGTAAAATTTACCTGCGTAAATATAAACATTCACTACAAAGCATCAAATTTATCCACAAAAGAAGTGCGTACAAGATAAATGCTGAAAGAAAGCGAAATAATATTATTTTTGTACAAACACCCTTCAATCTTTATGTGGAAGACGCTTCAAAAAGTTCTATTCATTGCCTCTAGCAGTTGCTTTATGTGGTCATTTTCTCTTTTAAATGTGAAGGCACAAAGTAGAGACACACTACTACTTTTCGGAAAGATCGCTTCAAATGGCTAGTAATTGGCGGTTCAGCAGCTTATACAGTAGGTATCATTGGATTGAACGAAGCTTGGTATGCGAATAGTGAACGTACGAGTTTTCGCTTTTTTAACGACAATGCGCAGTGGAAGCAAGTAGACAAGGTCGGGCACTTCTTTTCTACTTATCAAATCAGTCGATTTGGCGTAGATGCCTTTCGCTGGACGGGCCTTGAGGAAGACAAATCCATCTTTTGGGGAAGTATGCTTGGCGTTATTGCCCTTACACCGATCGAGGTACTGGATGGCTTCTCTGCTTCCTATGGTTTTTCTTGGGGCGATATGATTGCCAATACAGCAGGTTCGGCTTTTGTGTACGGGCAATATAAACTATGGGATGAGATCAGAATACATCCTAAGTTTTCTTTTCAACCTACTTCCTATGCTTCCATTCGTCCAGAAGTATTAGGGGCTTCTTGGCAAGAAGAGTGGCTCAAAGACTACAACGGACAAACCTACTGGCTGTCGGTGGAGGTCGATAAATTTCTACCTGCTACTAGTAATTTCCCTCGCTGGCTCAATGTAGCAGTAGGCTATGGCGCACAGGATATGGTATATGCCCGTACCGCCGAAAACCAAGCCAATGGCTATGATGCTTATCGGCAATACTACCTGAGTGTAGACTTCGACTGGACGAGTATTCGTACGGAAAGTAGATTTTTAAAAAGTGTCTTTTATGCGCTCAATATGATTAAACTACCGGCTCCCACCTTAGAGTACAATACCAGAAATGAATGGCGCTTTCATTATTTATTTTTCTAGGAGAAGAAGCGGCTCTATTGAACAAAGCGTACCTTTCGGAACAGTTTCGACATCCTCATAAGGCAATGGTGATAGAAAGGGAGACCACCGCAGCGTTGGCTATACTTGGTGCAGCAGCAGGATGAATCACATACTGAAAATTAGGCTGGATGATAAGGAAGTGAAGTAGGGTAGTGGTAGCGGTAAGCTCAAGTACTGTTTCATGTGGTTTATAACCGTTGCGGCGAAGTATACGATTATTCAATCCAGTGCTAAATCCTATTCCAAGCTGATCCAATCTCTTGAAGAGGCTCCTGTATACCATACCTCCAGAGATAGCAGCACTAAACTGGTTAAAGTGTGGATTAGCACCACCAATCCTCATAAAGGTTGATAATCGGTTTTCTGAAAAATACTGTTGGTAGCCCGCGTAGATACCAAAGTTTCCTTGCTCAGTTTCGGTTGAGTCTGCTACAGTGGGAAAGCGAGCAGTATAATACCAAACGCCTAAGTTGAGTTTCTCTTTATTTGGAAGAGCCGTCAGCCGACTGCTCCTATTTTTAGAAGTAGAAAAAGGTGGCTTTTTAAAGTAAAGGGTGCTTTCTAGTGCTAGTAGTAACCCATCACTTGCGGATAGCGAAATAACACTTGAGGTAAGATCTTTTGGGTCGCCAGGTACGCCATCCAAGATGGCCATTTTAATATTGAAAGCATCACTCAACCACACCTGCGATCTTATCCCCAAAGCGGCAACAGGAAAAATAGATGGTCCGTTTCTACCACTTTGGGCGTACTCGGCACCAATACCAAATGAACTATTGATGAATAATTGTGCAGGAGATAGGATATCAAACTCTGAATTTAGGTCGTAGGTACCTACTAAGAGGCTCACAGGTTTAGTCGCGTGATGGTACTCTACCCAATACTCATAAAGTCGCCAGGCACGAGGCGCTTCAATTTTACTGGCCACTTGAAAGTCTCCCATCAAGGTGGTAGCACGCCCTCCATTATTGCCTAACAAATAGCCAAAAAAAGTCAGTGAGTGTTTCCAATTGAGTAAGTGATCAACTTTCAGGAAAGCTTTGGCATCTAAATTATCCATATAGACAAATCCTTGCGATAGCCCTCCTGATAAATTATACCAAGGCATAGCCGTATACTTTAAAGAAAGTCGGTAAAATTCTTCTTCTTTAGGTTCGTTTTCTTGAGAAAAGGCGACTGTATTAGTAAAAAATAAAAAGAGGGTGATACTATAACATAGCGAAGCGGAGCGTAACCGAGTGTAGCGCTCTCTCAATAGTAAACGGCTCTGAGTCAATCTAAAATGTATACTTCTTGCGTGTTGCGGGTAAAAAATAAATATAAAATGCACTAAAAAAACTGAGAAATAAAGTTTAAACAGCCTCTAAGTATTAATAAATTTTTTCTATTTATGTTTAGAAATCATAGGTTTTGAGAGCTAAGTCTTGAAGTAAAAAAAGAAAAATACTTAGAAGATAGTAGCATTAGGGAGATGAGCAAAGAACGTATCAACGTACAACAGAAAACCACCACGCACCAACTCACCTTACTTTGGGCATTCGGCGAGGTAGGTTTAGGAGGGGTAATGCACGCGCTGAAAATTCCCTTTACAGGCATTGTAGTAGGTGGTTGGGCCGTATTGATGATCTATCTACTAGGCTATTTTGCCGCGCGCAAGCAGCACATACTACAAGCCTTGCTTTGGGTACTCTGGGTAAAAATACTTTTTACCCCTTATGCTTCCCTAGGGGCTTTCTTGGCGGTTAGCTTTCAGGGTGTGATAGGGTACTTGCTTTTTACTTTTTGCCGATATGCTGTGCTGAATGCCTATTTACTGGCTATTGTAGCACTTTTGGAGTCAGCCTTACAAAAGTTATTAGTGCTTTATCTGTTCTTAGGCAGTGGGTGGGTAGAGAGCTTTAACCGTTGGAGTAATACTGTACTACGCTCTTTTGATTTCTTACCTACTACGCTTCCTCTAGGAGAGGGGTTGATAGGAACTTATCTATTTTTGTATTTGATGGTAGGTATAGGTGTGGGCTATTTAGCAAGCCAACTGCCCAAACGCATCAATACCTATAAAGCAACAGCACAGCGAATGTTAAAAGAGGCAGAGGGCAAGCTTTTCTTACACCAACGCCGTCGTAGAAGCACTTGGCTTCGTTTGTTGGTCATCTTCCTAGGATTTGTACTTTACCACACATTCACCTATCCTACCGCAGCAAATAATACAGGCAGGCTAGTGATACTTCTTGTATGGTTTGTAGGCTTTCCACTTTTGGTATATGTGCTAAGGAAGTACTTACCATCTAAAGGAACCTCTGACGATAGATTGCAGGCTTTCATCAACTTGCTTCCTCAGTTTCGATACTGTGTGAAATTGGCGTGGAAAAAAGCCCAACAAGAAGCCAGAGGTGTGCGAAAGTTGCCTTATTTTATGCATTGGCTCATCGTTTTAGGGCTTTACCTGCCTACCCAGCCATCAGAAATAGCACAGCAATGATTTATCTGTTGACAGGCCCGATCGGTACTGGTAAAACTACCCAATTGACCAAGTGGGTGGCACAGCAACAGCAAGTAGCAGGTATTTTATCGCCTGTGATAGAAGGTAAAAGGCACTTACAAGATATCACTTCTGGAGCCTCCCAGCTTTTAGAGGCTACTGCTACTACCCAACAACCAGTACAAGTAGGACGCTATACCTTTGACGAGACTGTTTTTACTTGGGCAAGAGCCTGCCTCCAAGAGGCGCTCAAAAAATCACCTCGTTATCTTATCATTGATGAAATTGGGAAGTTAGAGCTTCGGCAAGAAGGCCTAGAACCTGCTGTTACGGAGGTGTTACAAGCCTACCAACAGCAAGCGTCTTTTGATTTAATATTGGTGATAAGAGACACTTTACTAGAAAAAAGTATTGCACACTATACGCTTACGGCGTTTCGGTGGGGCTTCCCGCCTGCTG
>CALEMF010000085.1 GCA_937911505.1 uncultured Cytophagales bacterium | reverse complement strand
ATCACAGCTCCTACGATAATACATTCGGATTTGCAAAATCCGAGTAGCTGAAACAACCGAATTATGAATAAAATATTACTTGTCCTATTTCTGACCTTTTCCATTCTCGCTACTGCGAAAAATAACTGCGAAAAATATACAGACAAATACATTCCTGTTGACTTGAAAGATGCTATTTCCTTTTTTGAGTGTAGATGGCCAAAAGAAGATTTAGATAATTTTAAAAACAAAAACGAGAATACTGCAACAACCGAATTACATTTTGGAACTGGAATGTCAATCAGAAATAGCTGGAAATTATGGACTGGAACTTCAGATATATCAAAATACTTTCGAGATTTAGGAATTCATCATCCAGATGATATGTCAAGTATAATTCTGATTTCATTGCACAGAAAACTAAACGAAAAGCCTATCGAATTAGAAAATCAAATTAAATATTATCAAGACTATTGGGCTGAATCCGAGAAAAAGCAAAAAGAAAGACTAAAAGAAGAATTCAGCGAATTTAAAATTGGTGATAAAGTGGAATTCACATACGACTATGATTTCGTCTCTAAAAAACAGGAGAAAAAATATATGGACGACAAGTGTTACGCCACAGGAATTATAATCGGACTGAATAAAGAAAAATTAGAAGTTCAAGTTAAGCTTAAAAAAAGTTGCAACCGAAAAGGAATCATCATTTTGAAATATGATGTTTGGGACAAAATTGACGGAGAATATCAAAAGATTGAGGAAGATAAAATTGAGATAATGAAAAAAGGAGAAACACGCTGGACTTCATATGAATTATGGGATATATTAGAATAAATAACTGTGGGCAAGACCTTGTATAACTCATTGCAATCTTTCGTTTATGGCGGCAAATCGTAGCTAATTTTCCGCAACGAGCTATACGGCACATTACCCCTTGACAGGCACGCTTTTATTTTATAGTTCCGTGCTGTTCGGGGTATGCCACCCCGAGCCATTGATCATAGGTTTTATAAACCGCTTGCCTTTCAAAACGGATCACAGCTCCTACGATAGTAGATTCAGAGTTGCAAAATCCGAGTAGCTGATACTATTTTAACAGTTTACTTCAGGCAAGTCATTCGTGAATATTTCCTTTACGATCAAACTTTATCGCAAAGTATTCTATAATAAGGAGTATTTTTACCTTACCCTTTGCACCACCTTCTTTTCTAGGCGGGCGCTCACCGAAGTTAGCAAATAAGATATCTTCTTCTGTCACCAACGGTAAATAGGTGTCGTCTACTTTTACAAACCTATTGGTTCTGCTAATAATGGTATCCGTTATAAGCCTACTGAAGGAAAACTCCATCAAATCTATTTGATAGAGATCACCTGATTTCTCTAAGTAAAGCGCTAAAGTATCCTTTTTAAGTGAATCATTCCTCTCGGAGAGGTATTTACTCAAAAGCTCAGTCACCTTTGGGGGCAGTTCATAGATGATTTTCTGAGCACGAAGGTTACCAAATGAAAGTAGAATTAATACTAGTAATATTACCTTTTTCATTGTATGGAATACCTAGATAAATATGCATATTTACACTCACCAACCCGTTTCTACTACTTTACCATAGCGATTAAAGCGAATGAAGTACAACTCCCCTACAATATTCATTCTGATTGGGACTATCTTATCTCCTCTCGTCCCATAACCGTGCGCAACAAACTGAAAATCTTCATCCAAAATGACAGGAACTTTCAACGAATCCATGATGACAAATCTATTGGTGTTCGCTAATAAAAAATCTTTTTTGCTATTATTACCCTTTTCGCTCCTACCAATGTAGATTTTATAAGCACCTTCCTCATTCTCACTATTCAATATGATATAAAAACCTGCATCAGGTTCACTCTTTGTAACTTTATTTATATAATTGACTATCTCATCGCTCACTTTCTCAGGAAAAGCATACTCTAGGTAATCCTGAGCAATTAACCGATTGGTTAAAGCCAATAATGCTATCATTAACAAGAGCTTTCTACACATACTATCTTTTATCTTTAATTGTAGTATTAAATGAGTCTCTACCAATTTTATTATTGGTATCTGTTTTCCCAAAAAAGTTCTTCCTAGAACCATCTGGACTCACCTTATTTATGTTAGACCTTCTGCCTTTTCACTATTTGCATCTGTCCTCTCTCGGCTTCTTAGTAATCAATCGAGCATGTGAACCTGGAAAGCTGTATTCATAGTTGTAGGTTTTACCTTCCTTGGGATCGAATATATCTTTGTATTTTTCCTTTTCAGTATTGTATACATACAATAAAAGGAATCTATTCTCAAACCAACTCTTATAAAACCTGATTTCGTACTCATAAAACTTTTCTTCCTCACCACAATATTCAGTATAGCTAAAATGTAGGTAGATTTCTTTTTCTTCCTCATTTGAGATTTCATCATATAGTTCTTCACTTAGTGAGAGATCGCCAGGTTCATAGTCCACATCGAACTTCTCAGCTATCTGTTTTTTTGACTTCAAAATTACATAAGTATCTTGTATATTCCCTGCTTCCACCTTCTCATCTATAGATATAATGAGATTAAAATGCCTCTCTTGCGCCTGCGTCGAAAAAAGGTTTACTGTTAGTAAAAAAGTCAAAATTATATATCCCATTGAACCAATATTTTTGTGCTACTATATTATTGATCCATACATTCTTTTTGCTCTTTGGTAGATCTTTTTTGAATAATTCTACTACCACTCCCTGGATATGATATATTGTAATTATACTCTTTTTCTGGTAAAGGAAAGTAGATTTTTCTATTATACTTACTATCAAAATTATACACGTAAAGAATAAAATAGGGCTGTTCAAACCAAACAGTTTTCATAGGAATTTCATAAAAGTAAGTAAAAATCTCTTGACATACTTTAGTGTGTTTAAATCTAAGTACAAGCTCTTCAATAGCTCCTGAATCTGTTAGTTTTTGATGGTTGCTTTCTGACATAATCATTTCTCCTGGTATAAAGCGGATATTTATTGTATCCTTTGAGCCGTCATTATATTCAACCTCTATAAATGAATCACTTATATCACATATTCGATCATCGACTAAGATGATCCAGTTGAGCCTCTTAGTTTGTGCAGAGACAGTAAAAGATAAAAAAAGGATGCTGATGATGACTAATATAAGCTTATCCATTTAGCTAATGATTTATGATTTTCTCCACAGCATTTGGAAGTATTCTCAGAAATGGCTCATCTAGGTTGTTTTTGTAGACTACTATACCGTTCTTACTTCTTATGAATATTAGATTTATCGCCTTTTTTAGTTTTATAAGCATCTACTGCATAACACTTCTACCAACCCACCTTAATAATTTCACCTGTAGGTTTAAAGTGAATAGCAAATGATTCTGAAATAATACGTAATCTTATAGGGTACTCTTTATCGCCTCTCTTACCATAACCGAAGGCTAAAAATTTGAAATCCTCTTCAAGAATAACAGGAATAATTTTGGAGTGCATTTTAATGATGCGATTGGAATTATCTAGAAGATACTTCACATCTTCGCTAAGACTTTCACTTCTAGTCCTAACATATACTCTGTAAGTATTACCTAAATTTTGATCGTAGTCTTGGTGAACAATGACGTAAAACTCTTGTGATAGTTCATTGTCTAGTTGAGCCAAAATATATTTATTTAGCTCATTCTGCACATTTTCAGGGAAAACATATTCTAAGTGATTTTGGGCAATTATTATATTAAACGGGAGCAGCGCTAACATGAATAAAACTATTTTTTTCATTCTGGCTATTCGTGAATATCTCCTTTACTATCAAAAAGTAATCTATGATAAGGAGTATTTGCACTCTACCCTTTGGACCACCCTCTTTTCTAGGTGGAGTCTCGCCGAAGTTAGCAAATAAGATATCTTCTTCTGTAACTAATGGTAAGTAAACATCTTTTACTTTCACAAATCTTGCTGTATTACTGATTATTGTCTCTGTAATCCGCTTGCTGAATGAAGCTTCGATAACTTCTAAATGGTATAAACCATTGATCTTTTCTAAGTATATAGAGAGTGTAGAGTCTTCTACAGCACTTTCTTTTTCAGAAAGATACTTGCTGAGATAATCAGTTACTTTTGGGGGTAACTCATAAATGATCTTCTGAGCAGGAAGGTTACCAAATAAAAGTAAAATTGATACCAGTAATATTGCCTTTTTCATTGTATAGAATACCTAGATAAGTATGCATATTTACACTCACCAACCCGTTTCTATCACTTTACCCGTCTTGCTAAAACGTATATAGAAGCCCTCGCAGATAATGTGCAGTCGTATAGGAACTGTCTTATCACCTCTTTTCCCGTAACCGTGAGCAACAAAATTAAAATCTTCGCTTAGTATTACAGGTACTTTTAGAGCGTCTAAATGAATAAGCCTATTAGTATTAGCTATGAGGAAATCCTCTTTTTCGTTTGAGCCACTAGTATATTCTGATATGTATATCGTGTACTCATTATTTTGATTTTTTGACCTAAGAAGAGCATAAAATGTTTGCTTAGGATTATTTGAAAGTTGTTTGTTTACATATTTATTTATCTCATTCATTACTTTTTCTGGAAAAGCATACTCTAAGTGATTTTGCGCAGTTAGATGATTAGTTAAAACTAATAATACTACCATTAATAAGAGCTTTCTATACATATTACCTTTTATCTTTCGTTGCTGTATTAAATGAGTCTCTACCAATTTTATTATTGGTATCTGTTTTCCCAAAAAAGTTCTTCCTAGAACCATCTGGACTCACCTTATGAATATTAGATTTGTCGCCTTTTTTAGTTTTATAAGCATCTACTGCATATATTGGAATTCCTATCTCTACAGAAGTTGCTTTATCAGGATTAGAGGTTGTGGGTATATTTCTCATACCTTCTTTTTTAACTTTAGGATGACCATGTACTTGCCCTAGTATAATCCTCTTTCCATCCTCAGTCCATCTAGTTACTCCTACACCTTTACTTTCTACATAAGTCTTTTCATTGTTACCAGTCATTCCCTCTTCGCTAGATACAGCAGAAATCTCTGGGTCTAAAGTAATATAGATAGAATATTCCACACCTTTTTCTACTGTATTATCATGTACCCCTTGAATATCAGCTTGTATTTTTGTTTCGTTAAATAATATTTCACTCACAAACTCATTGCCACGCAAGGCATCTCTTTGTTCTTGGGTAGTATTTTCGTTATTAATGAGAGATAGAACATCCCCTTCTCTACCCTCTTGTACAAGTCTCAGTTTATCCCCTTGTCCGTCGTTCCCCAGATAAGTCAAGACACCCTCTACTATCCCATAATAATGGTCAAAAGGAGCCACAGGCATTCTTCCATCAGGGTCTTTGAATCGTATAGGATTATTAAAATTAAAGTTATAAGGGCTCCAAGAAGACATCTCATCCGCTAGCGGATCCATCGAAAGCCAGCGAATTTCTACGCCATGATGATAGATCATCCCCTTGAAAACAGTGTCTTCAGGTAGCACAGTGGCCAGCTCCCACGTCTGGGTATTGATAATGCCCAAGCCTACTGGCATCAAGGTGTCTTCGTGAAAGGTTTCGTCGTACTTGCCTTTACTGAGGGTATGTATCTTCAGCTCAAATTGTTTGAGCTTTTTCTTCTTTTTAGGCTTTTTCTGCGCCATTGCAGCACCTGCCAGCAGGCAAAAAATCATTAACAATAGGAAGGAATGTTTCATGGTTTTTGGTTATTAAGTTGGGCATTTTGCATTTCTTGAAGCCAGCGTACATACATTTCTTTGGTTACATTACGATAGCCAAGCTTGTAAGCGCGTATATAAAGCTGCTCTACGGAAGTGTAGAGGGGTTTTACAGTAGGCTTTTCTTTCAGCGCCTGTATGTTATCTACCCCATATTCCGCTTGCAGGGCTAAAAGTTCTTTACTCAGTACATCTGCTTTGAGCACCATGGCCTTGGCAAAATGAGGGTAATATGCCAAAGCCAAATCGAGGCACTTTAGTACAAAGGCTTGGTGGTCGGCTGGCTTTTTCTGGGCGTAGCCCTGCGCTAAGTCTACCAAGCAAAGGGCGAGCGTGTACGCTTGGCTCAAGGTATCCATATACACTCGGTTGCGAATGGCATCGGTATGAATATACCCCGAAGCACTTAACCACGCATCCATCGGAAAGGTGGCGGAGGTCAGTTCTGTATTGTACCAGCCAGCCGCTAAGGAGCGCTGCTTGATGTACATGTGGTTGGGCGCTAGCGCCAAGTAAGCAGGTACGTCTAGCTCCTCAGCTACCAGCTTGTAGAGTAAAGGTAGTGAATGGCAATTGCCAGATTTTAAGGTTAGGAGCTTTACGACAAAGGTATTTACCCACTCTTGTTCTCCCCATACATCCTGAAAGTCGTAGGTGTAAGGCAAATGATACCATACTTGCGCTTGCTTATCCATCAGAGAGGTGGTATCAGTGAGTACCTTAAAGATCGCCCCTGCCAAGTTTACTTGTGCTTCGTCTCGCTCCTCATACTTTTGCACGGGGTTGGCTTTGGCGTAGCGTTTACTTAGCTTGGCTAAAAGGGCTAATGATTGGGAGAAGCGCTCATAACTAAGGCGCTGATCAAAATAAGCATTTTCTACCGCAAATACGGCTTCTTTTAGGCTATACGGCTGTTTTTGTGTCAGCATCGCTACCAACTGCTTGTAAGCTTGCTCATAGGCACTTTCTACCGCTTGGGGTGCTTGGGTGCTATCTATAAAGTTAGCGGCTGCCGCTTCCTCTTGGGCGTAGCTGTTTAGCCCGTAGAGTAAGGTAAGGATCAAGAAGAAGGATCGCCTATAGTTGTAGAGATTATTCATGAGTCGCTTGTTTGGCTTGTTGTATTTGGTTGAGCCATCGCTCGTATATCTCCGCAGGAATCGGCTCGTGGCCTAAATCATCCAACGTCTTGTAAAGTAAGTTTCTTTCCATAAGCGCCCGTTTGGCTTTGGGAAACTTCTCAAGGTCTTTTCGCTCCTTGTAGTCTTCTTTCTTCTCTAGAAGCTGCTTTTCTACACTTGCCCAGAGGGCGGTCAGGTAGTTCGCCATCGTCATATGGCCGTGAATATCTCGGGGGGCGTGCTTAGGGATCGGGGAGACAAAGTGAGCGATGGTATCATCCATCCCGAATTTGGCTTCGTAACCTAAAGTTAAATCTACCAAACACTGGGCTACTGCCTCTTTTTTACTGAGAGGCGTCATGTAGATACCGTGCTGAATCGCCTCCGCTTTAATAAAGCCCGAACCCATCATGAGCTGATCGCTGGCCATAAACTGGTTGGTGGCTTCGTAGTTGAGCCATTTCCCCGCCTCGTCTTGGAACATTACGTAGCTATGGTTGGGGGCAAAGGCTAGAGAGGCCTTTGTTTCCAAAGCTTCTGCTACTAGTAAATACAGTAAAGGCATAGAATGACAATTGCCACTCCCGGTACGCAAGAGCTTGGTAACAAACATCTTGGTATGGTCTTCTCTGCCCCAATAGTCCTCAAAGTCGTAGCGAAAAGGCACAATAGTGGTTTTCTTCTTGGTTACGGGATGCTTGGCACGGATACCATTTTGCATCAAGTAGACCAAGGCACTGTTTTTCTCAAAGTCAGTGGTAAAGGCATACTTTTTCTTTTTCACGTAGGCTTTAAGCAAGGAGGCAATGTCTTCAATAGACTGATTGAAGGCGGCTTGATCGAGTGTATCATTGTGATAAGCATTCTCTACGGCAAACACCGCATCACGCAGAGAAAGCGGCATAGTACCCTCTAGCATCGCATTGAGGATACGAAATGCCTTTCGGTAGTGTGCAGTAGCTTGCGGAGATGCCTTATAGCCTAGATTGTAGCGAATCATTTGCTTGGCGTAAGCTTCTTGGCGCTTCCGAATCTCCGCTTGCCGTTGGTAGGCTTTGAATTCCTCAATGGCTTGTTGGTGCTGTCTGAGTACCTGCTGTTGGCGCTGCATGGCTTCTTGGTGTTGCTGCTGCCTGAGTTGCAAATGAGGCGAAGGAGGCTGGAAAGTAGAAAAGCTGGGTGATTGAGGGATGACTTGAGGAACAAGGGGATTGGGCTGCGTAGGAAGTTGGGCAAATAAGCTACCCAATACACATAGATAGCCCACTAAAAATAAGGAAAAGCGTTTCATAATAACGGTGTTGTTTAGATGGCTTGTATAAAGCTAAAACTTTTTCGTAAAAGCTTTGCGCCAAAAGTACTGTAAATACGGGAGGCGTACAAGAAAACGAGGTTTTAAACTATAACTTTTTAGCAGAAAAATATTACTTTTATGGCGTATCACATATCCTACAAAATACCATGGAACTAGGCGAAAAAATACGGGCTATACGAGAAATGAAAGGCTACTCACAAACCTACCTTGCCACCCACATGAACATTAGCCAGACGGCTTACAGTAAAATAGAACGTGGTGAGACCCAAGTAACCCCTGAAAAACTACAAACCATCGCCGACATTCTCGAAGTACCTAAAGAAAGCATTGAAAACTTCTCCGAAAAGTTTTTTATCAATATTACAGGGGATAATAATACGAATAATGGCAATAGTAATATTAATAGTGTAGATAAAGTCCTGTTAGAGTACCTTATACAACGCATCACGCTGCTGGAGCAAAAAATAGAACAGATGGAAACACACTACCAAGCACAGCAAAAGCAATGGTTGGATTTACTAAATAAGAAGTCATAGCCTACGCTTACCTATCTTCCGTTTTTATTCGATCGCTTTTCTACACCGCCTTACTAAAAACAGGCTGTTCGCTTTGTCGTTTCTGCCAATAATGCTGGTCAAACTGCAAGGCAATATTTCTGAGAAAGAGGCGCCCTTTGGGGGTTACTTCCAAAGATTTATCTTGTAATGTAAGCAAGCCATCTTGTGCCAAGGGGCGTAAGCGTTCTGTAATCGTTACGAAGCGTGGGTGGGTTTCGTGTTGCCAATTGGCTTTCCCTGTACACATAATTGCTAGAATGTATTGGCGAAGTTGTAAGTCTTCTTCACTCAACAGGTGCCCTCTCAACAAAGGGAAATCACCGCTTTCAATCGCGGCTTGGTAAGCTTCTACTTCTTTGATGTTTTGGGCGAAAGCCGTACCGCTATCGCTGATGCTGGAAGCTCCTAAGCCAATCAGCAGTGATGAAGCGCGGGTAGTATACCCCATAAAGTTTCTATGTAATCGCTCTTCTTTTAAAGCCATTAGTAGCTCATCTTTTGGTAAGGCAAAATGGTCTAGGCCAATTTCTTCGTAGCCCATTGTTAGGAGCGCTTCTTTTCCTATTTCATATAGTTGTCGCTTTTCTGCTGCATTAGGTAAGTCTTTTTCTGTGTAGCGTCGCTGGGCAGGGCTTTTCCAAGGCACGTGGGCGTAGCTATAGAAGGCGATTCGCTCCGGAGCAAGTTGTTTTACGTATTGTATCGTCTTTTGAACACTCTCTACGGTTTGCAGTGGTAATCCATAAATAATATCTGCATTGATAGAGGTATAGCCTATCGCGCGAGCTGCCGAAAAAATCTGTTGGGTTTGGGCAAAGGTCTGCGGGCGGTTGATGATAAACTGTACGCGCTCGTCGAAATCTTGTATGCCTACACTCAATCTTCTGAAGCCTACTTCGTATAAGGCTTTTAATTGCGCTGGAGTGGTATAATTAGGATGTACTTCGAGACTCATTTCACAGTTATCGGTAGGAATAGCATCCTTGCGTAATTCAGTGATGAGGTATTTTAGGTGCGCAGCCGAGAAAAAAGTAGGCGTTCCGCCACCCAAATGGATTTCATTGATGCGTGGCTTTTCTCCTAATAGTGTAATGTACATACGCCACTCCTTTAGCAAACTTTCAATGTAGGGCTTTTCTACTTTATGGTTCAAAGTAATTCGTTTATTACAGCCACAATAGGTACAAAGCTGCTCACAGAAGGGCAAGTGAATGTACAGGCTGATGCCTTTTTGTTTATTTTGCTGATACGCTTGTTGTATACTCTTTTTCCAATCTTCTATCTGTAGATTATCCTGCCAATAAGGTACCGTGGGGTAGCTTGTATAGCGTGGGCAGGCGATATCGTATTTATCAACAAGTTGCGATGTGCTCAACATATTTTCTTGATTTATCTCGTGAAACCATCTCGTTCCGTACAAAGATGAGCTACGGTGCTTAATAAAACTATGATAAAAATCACGTTACACTTCGATATCAAAGTATATCGGAGATTCATATATTAAGTGAAAAAGTTGAGTGGAGAATTTATTATTGACAGATTCAGTTTTGAATACAATTTCAGGCGACAGTCTTTAGACTTAAATTTCTTGTAGTCATTACCTGAGGGTGAAAAAAGTGTGTTAGCTTGAAAATCCAGCGAGGAGGCGGGCTGGTTTGTGGGCAGAAGCTTTGGATTTGACTTCGTCGAGCTCGCCAGAGGCTCGGTTCATCAAGAACCGGAACGAAGTGGAGTTCAGCGA
>CALEMF010000084.1 GCA_937911505.1 uncultured Cytophagales bacterium | reverse complement strand
CTTCGCTGAGCTCGCAAGCTCGGTTTCTTGATTTTTTGGTTCGTTTTTCATCAAGAACCGGAACGAAGTGGAGTTCAGCGAAGCTAAAAAATGAACGAAAGATAAATATAAGTATTAGTGATGAAGACTTCGTAAAATGTTAATTACACAGAATTTAATTCTTAAACATTCTCTTAGGTCATAGCAAAAGAAAAGGTGTATTTTTACGAAACAACCAAACAATTGCTTGACAATCGCTTATTAATTAACTTATGAAGATAAAAAAGTAATGAAGAGGCTGGTTACTTTCATTCATCTACTTCATAGACGTTTAATATTTTATTTGTCAGGCTTCATATGGACACAGACGTAACTGAATTTATACAAGGTGTTTGGGAGTTGCCCAAAGAAGTATTAGAGGAGTTTTGTAAAAGCTTTCAATTACTCGATATACCTAAAGATTACTTCTTACTAAGAGAAGGAAAAGTTTGCAAGCATATCTGGGTCATTCATCGTGGTTTGGTCAGGCATTTCTATACAGACGAAAAAGGTAAAGAACGCAATACTTGGTTCTCAGCCGAGTACAGCTTTACCTCCAATGTTATCTCACTCCTCAACCAAAACGCTTCGCGCGAGAGTATCCAATTGCTAGAAGACAGTATCATCTATGCCATCCCTCAAGCTACTATTACGGCGCTTCAGCAAAAACATCACTCTTTTTGTAGGTGGTACATCAAGATGTTAGAAAGCTTTTACTTTGCTCAAATAGACCAAAGAGTAGATGAACTCCAATTTTTGAATGCCACCGAACGCTATCACAATCTATTAGAAAGGGCTCCTACCTTTTCACGAAGAATTTCCTTGGGCAACATTTCCTCTTACCTCAATATCTCGCAAGAAACCCTCAGTAGGATTAGGAGTGGTAAATAACTTTTTGATGTAGATCAAATGCCTTTTTGAGGTACATCAAAGCGCTTGAGACAGTGCTGTTTTAGCTTTGTACTATCAACTAAAACACGTTTCAAGATGAAAAAAGTATTGTTCCTAATTCTCTCGATCTGTAGCCATTTTGCGTTTGCACAAATCCCAACAGAAGTCTTAGTAGGTAATAGACAAACACATTATATTAGTTACTGGCAGAAAGATATTGACGCTGCTGGTAAGTTAAACCTTTTCACCTTCAGCCGCTTCGCTATTGACCACCGCAATAGTATGTATAACAACTTCTCTCTTGAGGCACAACTGACCTATCAAATCAAAGATTGGATTGGTATTTCCGCAGGTGGTGGATACGCAGGCGAAGACTTTATGCCTGCCATAGGACTTAGCTTAAGCCACGCTAGTAAAAAAGGCGATTTTTTTATTGAAGCGTACCCTACCCTGCTCCTAGATGATGTTAAAGCCTTCAATGTACTTGGTATAGTAGGCTATATGCCCACTTTGAACGACAAATGGGGGCTCTTTACCCAATTAATTTTCAGTACAAATCTCCAACTTGATAAAACCGACTTTAGTCCCACAAGAGAGATTTTAGGTGTGTTTACAGCTCACCAGCAGAGTAGCCAGCTTATCAGAGTGGGTTTAAATTACAAAGAAAGGTTTCAATTTGGTATTGGAGCAGACTTCAACCAATTCTTTCAAAATACTGGTAACTTTCAAAACGTTGGCCTGTTTGTGCGTATGAATTTATGATAAGTACTACAAAGTAGTGAAGCCATTTAGGGTATACATTGATTCTAAACGTATTAATCTCTATCTTAATACTTACCTCTAAGCCATTACCCAAAAGAATTAATACACTGCCTATGCCAACCGTACAAGTAAATGACGTCACATTACATTATGAATCTGTAGGAGATGGAAGCGAAACCCTCCTTTTCTCACACGGCTACTTGATGAACAAAACGATGTTTAACGGACAGATCGATGCCCTGCAAAAACAGTTTCGATGTATCGCTTATGATCATCGCGGCCACGGAGAAAGCGAGGTCACGAAAGATGGCTATGCATTAGACAACCTCGTTACCGATGCTATCAAGTTTATCGAAGAACTAGCGATAGGTCCCGTACATTTTGTTGGGATGTCTACAGGGGGATTCGTGGGTATGCGTATTGCATTACGCAGGCCAGATTTACTAAAATCACTGGTGCTTATGGACACCTCTGCTGAGGAGGAATCTGCCAAAACCTTAAAGAAAAATAATCTCTTACTATGGGTTGTCAAAAATATCGGTTGGTTTCCAGTAACTGGCCAAGTCATGTCTATCATATTTCACGACACATTTCTGAAAGATACCACCCGTAAACAAGAAGTTAAAAAGTGGCGCAATATTATCACAGGTCAGGACAAAAAAGGACTAGTCCCTTTTGGGAAAGGTATCTTTGCACGTGGTAGTGTATTAGAGAAGCTATCAAATCTTCAAATACCTACCGCAGTCATCATAGGCGAGTTCGACGTTGCTACGCCACCCATCCACAGTAAAAGGTTGGTAGAAACAATCCCCAATGCCAACCTGTATACCATTGCTGATGCTGGTCATTCTGCAGCCATCGAAAAGCCAATAGAAGTAACGCAAGCCCTCAAAGATTTCTACAAAAAAGTAGGGATAGTGTAAGTGTATTAACCCTTGTAGTAAGTACTTGTATAGGATAGTCACCTCTCGAAGGGCTATAAGAATAGATAAAAAAGTCTTTTTATTAAACCTATCGTATTTTTTACAATCTATCTAATAAAGTCTAGATAAGCATGTACCGTATATACTTATTCGTTATGCTACTTTTCGTAGTTAGTTGTACCGATCCAGATGACGAACCTACCGTACCTATACCTCCAGCAGAGGAAGAGAACACGTACTTTCCTCCTCTAACTGGTGATGAATGGGCCACTACCCCTATTGATAGCTTAGATTGGAACCTAGACAAACTTGAAGAATTAAAGCGCTTTCTTGCTGAAGATAATGCTAGATCTTTCATGATTTTAGTAAACGGACGAATCGTAGTAGAAGAATATTTTAACGGTCATAGCGCTACTGATACTTGGGAGTGGAATAGTGCTGGGAAAACACTCGTAACAGCCACTACGGGTATTGCTCAGCAAGAAGGGCTCATCAATATCACTAGCAAGGTATCTGATTACATAGGTACAGAATGGACAAGCGCTCCCCTTGAAAAAGAGGCACTTATACAACCTTACCACTTACTTAGTATGTCTTCTGGTCTTAATGATGAAAGTAATTTTATCACAAAAGACAACCTAACTTACCTAGCTGATGCTGGTACACGTTGGTCGTATAATAATGTATTTCAAATTCTTATCGACATCATCAGTGAAGTAAGCGACCAAGACTTTCAGGCTTACTTTACAGAAAAACTCGAAAGTAAAATTGGGATGGAAGGGTTCTGGAACTTCGGTCCTATCTTCAAAATATACCACAGCGACACCAGAAGTATGGCCCGATTTGGTCTTCTTGCACTCAATCAGGGAAAGTGGGAAGAAGAAACCATCGTAGCTGAAGACTTCTTCCAAGCAAGTGTTCAGCCTTCTCAAGAGATCAACCCTTCTTATGGTTATATGTGGTGGCTTAATGGTCAGCCTACTTTCATGTTATCGAACAGTCAAGAGGTTTTTCAAGGGTCAATCGTTCCCAACGCGCCAACCGATATGTACGCTGCTATGGGTTTTGCAGAGCAAAGGCTCTACATTGTTCCTAGTAAAAAGATGATCGTCATTAGAATGGGCGAGGCCTCTAATGTAAGTGACTCAGACTTTGCACTTTCTGACTTTGATAACGTTTTCTGGGAAAAGCTTAATGAAGTGATCAATTGATATAATCTACTACTTTATTGGTATGTATTATAACAACTTATACCTAATAACGATATAGTAACTTCGGTTAAAGCCACAGCGTATCCTTTTTTCAATAACCACAACACAGGTATCCAAAATACCCTTTACGACTACTTACTCAAGCGCTACGAGGTCGTCAGTTTATTGGTTAAACCACTTTTATTCTCTACCTTACAAAGGTAATGATTTGTTTCTAACGTATGCCTCAAGCATTTGTACAGATTAGAAAGCTCTACCATCTGCCAGAAAAACAAAATTATGGTTTCACTGAAGCTGAGGTAGCATCTTTAGAGAAGAAACTAAACCTAGCATTACCTCCAAGCCTTAAAACATACTATTTAACACTAGGACGCCACTCAGGTATTAACTTCTCCCATAACAGACTTCTACAACCAGAAAAAGAGGTTTATTTTTCTATTGACAGGTATTTAATACTCTATGAAGAAAATCAGGTAGTTGCCTTTTGGGGTATTAAGGAGAAAGAATTAAGGCTTGACAACCCACCTATTTATGGTAATTATTCACCAAATAGAAAAACACCCGACTGGTTTTTAGAGGCGAAGACAACAAGTGACTTTTTTCTACTGATGGCCGTCTATAATGGTGTATTTGGCGGCTTAAAATTCAATGCTAGCTTTTTTGGACAAGTAAATGAAGAAACAGTAAGGTTCATAGAAGAGAAATGGGTATTAGTAGAGGCAATAAGTAGAGAAAATCAAAGGGTCTATACCGATCAATTTCACGAAGTAATAAGCCTTTCGTTTGATATAAATGATGGGTGTACAGGAATTTTTATAGGAACAAGTAGCCAAGAGAGATTCGATAGTCTTTTAAGTGTAATTAAAACTGACTGGTATTACACTTCATATGATGATATGGAAGAGGTGTAAATAGAAAGATCCTTATAAATATTAATACAAACGCACTGAGGATGGTATGAAAAAGAATAAGAGCGACGCCATTAATTTCGAGAATATCTCAAATCTTGTTTCATTAGAAGCGTTTGAGCAAATAAAAACTTTCGTTCTGAGAAACGGTGATCGGCAAACCTATCGTAACTATGACAACAACAACCCTCATTATCAATTTGAAGACTTTGAGGTTTTTCTAGCATCAGACATTGGCCAAAGTAATATCAACAATGATCCCAAAATTTCAGACTTTAATCAACTTACTATTGCTGACTGGGAAGCGGATATCCGATACTACACGCTTATTATTGTAAGAGAGGGCGATTTGGAAGCTAATAAAGTTTGGGTTAAATCAGGAATGCAAGAAAAACAAGTCTATCTTGTAGATACTTCCCACAAAGGGCTCACTATAATGAAAGACCATTTACAAAAATATATAAAGCAGATCAATAAATAGATAAAAAACTTCTGAGGCAGTAGTAAAATGGATTCCAAAAAAATACTTATCATCAACGGGCATCCTGATAAAGAAAGCTTCAACTATGCACTTGCTGAAGCTTACAAAAAGGGGGCAACGCATTCCAATGCGGAAGTAAAAGAAATCAATATTACGGAATTAACCTTCGATCCCAACCTTCAGATGGGCTATCGAAAGCGTACAGAACTTGAGCCTGACTTATTGGATGCACAGGAAAAACTAAAGTGGGCCGATCACCTCGTTTGGGTATATCCTGTTTGGTGGGGTTCTGTTCCAGCCATTATGAAGGGCTTTCTAGATAGAGTACTGCTTCCTGGCTTTGCCTTCAAAAAAAGAGAAGGCTCTTTGTGGTGGGACAGATTCTTTACAGGGAAAACAGCGAGGCTCATTTGCACGATGGATCAACCGCCATGGTATTACAGATTAATCAATAAATGCCCCAGACACGTAGCGATGAAGAAACTGACACTGCAATTTATAGGTGTAAAAACCGTTAGGATCACTTCAATTGGTCCCATACGCTTGTCCAAGGAGGCATTCAGAACCAAATGGTTGCAAAAAGTCGAAGCACTTGGAAAGAAAGCTCAATAGAGATAGTCATTACACGATACATACATGAAAATACTCCTCACCTCCATAGGCACCAGAGGCGATGTAGAGCCTTTTCTAGCTATAGGAGAACTACTGGCTCGTAAAGGGCACGAAGTGATTTTCTCCTTTCCCGCACAGTTTGAAGCAATCGTTAATAAGCATTTTTCTTTTTATGCACTGTCACCCCAATTCGTAGCGTTACTCGAAAGCAAAGAAGGTAGAACCCTTATGGGGAAAGCAAGGCTACTTTCTAAGATACAGGCCATGGCTCGCATCTATAAAAAATCGCTCGCTGTCAATAAAACGTTAGTAGAACAACAATACGAGATCATCGAAAAGGAAAATCCTGACTTGATTGTTCATAATGTAAAATGTAACTACCCTGTATTATGGGGATTAAAACATAGTAAAAAGACGATTTTAGTAAGTCCTGTACCCTATTTTATATATTATGTAGCAGGGAACGTACATGTAAGCTTCAATAAAAACTTTGGCACCTTACTAAATAAGCTTACCTACAGGTTATCTAACTTTGGACTAATAAAGACCATCTACGATGCACAAAAACATCTCCCTAAAGACATCAAGTTCTCTAAATCCACTATTAAACAAGCCCTTTTAGGTAAAAAACTAGCTTACACCATCTCCCCTCAGCTCTTTCAGCGACCTAACGACTGGGCCGATCACGTGCAAGTACTAGGATACCACGAGCGCAACAAGCATACTGATTGGACACCTTCCGAAGCGCTTATCCAGTTTTTAGAAAAAAATCCTAAAGTGCTCTTCATCACCTTTGGGAGCATGGTCAATACATTTCCTGAAGAAACTTCCACCCTCATTTACCAAGTATTAGACGATCTCGGTGTTCCCACTATTATCAACACTGCAGCAGGCGGTTTACTAAGACTTGATACATTTGCACAGAAAGAAAAATTCTACTTTACGACACAGATTCCGTACGACTGGCTACTTGGTAAGGTATACGCCGTGATGCATCATGGAGGTGCTGGTACGACCCACTCGGCGCTCAAATATGGATGCCCTAGCCTTATTATACCCCATATCATAGATCAGTTTAGTTGGAATAGCTTAATTCACAAGCTGGGTATAGGACCTAAAGGCATTTCAATTAACAAACTCAGTGGAAAGAAGCTTACAGTGATGTTAAATGACTTACTTAACAACGAGAACTATAAAAATAATGCTACAAAAATCACTAGGCAGATGGCAGACGAAAAGCTAGAAGATCAACTATACGATTTTATTATCAAAGCATAATCACTTACTTAGGCAAATACTTATTTAAGGATTTTAATTAAAGAATAGTAAACCTTGGAGATGTCACCCTTCAATTGAACGTAAGCACCTTAGTGATATTATCAATCTAATTTGCAATCCACGCCCTAAATTTGAAAAGTAAGTACATGACTTATTATATTTGGGATAAAGGTAAGCTTAAGGCTAATAAGCAAGTGTAGCGTCTACCGTAACCCATCGAGCCATAATGAGAAACTACTCAATAGCAACGATAGAAAGGATTGTACAACGGTTTGAAAGTAGATCGTTGCCCAAACCTGAATGGAACCACGAAGCACACATCATCATAGCCATTTGGTACAACACCAACCATCATTTTCCTACTGCCCTCACCTTAGTACGTAATAACATTAGAAGTTACAATGATGCTGTTGGCACACCTAATACCCTATATGCGGGTTACCACGAAACGCTCACGGTTTTCTGGATGATCCTTACAAAAAATTTCTTATTGAGCAACCCAAAGCTAACGCTAGAAGCCTCTGTAAATGGCTTTTTAACGACAGCCAACGCTCGCAGAGATATAGTTTTTAGCCATTATTCCAAGCAGGTTTTGTTTTCAAAGGAAGCCAGAAGAAAGTGGGTAAATGGCGACTTGAAGGAGATTAACTTAAATTATTATATGATGGATAACCATTTCGACCTTACGGATGCAACTTTTCTCTCTCAGCTAGAAGAGGGCACCTTACCAGTTAAACTGTTTAATCACGAAGCACATTTGAGACTAGCGTGGATTCACATCAAAGCACACGGCCTCGACAAGGCTATTGAGATGATAAGTGCCCAGTTACTCAACTACGTCGATAAAGTAGGCGCACGTGATAAGTATAATACTACACTGACTGTAGCAGCAGCTAAAATCGTCCATCATTTCATGGAAAAATCTGAGACCGATAGTTTCCTAGCCTTACTAGAAGCATACCCTAGATTACGAGATAACTTTAAAGATTTAATCGCTACCCACTATGGGTTTGATATTTACCATTCAGAGAGGGCACAAAAAGAATATCTAGCACCAGATTTACTACCTTTTTAATAAAACCTATACAAACAAAAATATATGGCATCTGATCAAGCATTTGTTGATTTCGTTTTAGATCAAATCGAGAATGTGGGAGAAGTCACAGCAAAGAAGATGTTTGGAGAGTATGGTCTTTACGCCAATGGAAAACTCTTCGGACTTATTTGTGATAATAAACTCTTCATAAAGCCTACAGAAGCAGGACGCGCCTACATAGGAAAGGTAGTTGAAGCGCCACCATACGAAGGAGCCAAACCAAGTTTTCTTATTGAAGAGAGAATCGAAGATAAAGACTGGCTAAGTGAACTCGTGAAAGTCTCAGTTGATGCGTTACCTGAACCTAAAAAGAAATAAGCACACCCATTAGAAAGGAATCCATAAAGTTGTAATAAAAATAAATGCAACATTGTTGCAAAAAAATAGTTTTCTTATCTTTATAATATCATTGCATCAATAAAGGGCTAGTTTGTCTAAAAGCTACTGGTTACTAGTATATGGTATAATCCGCTGACAAACGATTGTGCTTCCGCAGAGATACTTTACGCAATGTAGCTGTATAATTTGTATTGAGTGAATCACCTTTAACCTCCTAGAAAATATCTTGAATTTTAAAATAATTAACTACACCTCTCAAAGTAAATCAGATCTATTAGGCGCATTCATAAGTGGTTTGTGCCTCATACATTGCCTCGCCACTCCTTTTCTTTTTGTAGCGCAGGCTGGACTTACTCACCATCATACAAAAGGCCCTTGGTGGTGGGGAACGATAGACATTGTGTTGCTTATACTCTCGTTTGCAGCTATTTACTGGTCTGTTAAGCATACATCCAAGCCTTGGGTGAAATATTTATTTGTAATAAGTTGGCTTTCTTTATCTTTCATCATTTTTAATGAAAAGTTAGAGATTGCTCATTTCCCAGAAGAAATCATCTACATACCTACCCTAAGCCTCATTATTTTACACCTTTACAACAGAAAGTATTGCCAATGTACTGATGATCAATGTTGTGCTGAACCTAAAAAGTAAAAGTACAACACCATTTCTGATACTTTTCGGCTCATAAATGCCCAAAAAACCCTATTAGTAGAAGAATACTATGAGCGTCTACAAAATGGGAAAGCTGGACGCTACCGTAGCTCGAGCAAATAAAATGAGTTCACCCCTCCCCTGTCGGAAATATTCTATTTTAAACTGATTCCCTCGTTTATTTTTGCTTCTGTAGTAAATAAATAATTCACCAAATTAAATGTACTCATGGAAAATAATGCAGCGCTAAAAGCAGGTATTACGGGCGCCCTTGCGGGTATGCTATTTTCTGCCCTTCTCAACTATTTCGTTATCCCAATACCTGAAACCACCTTTATCAATGCGGCTGGTAATGGTATGAGTGGTTTGATAAGTGGATTTATGGGTGGTTTTATGGCGTTAAAGACTTTTCAAAAGAAGTCTTGAAGGGCACATAAAAGAGATAGGGTTTACTGACAGTAACATACCGAAAAGTATGTATGTACTTTACTAAAAATAGTATATACAGCCCTTTTCTTGCTAAATTGCTTACTTTTTTTAAATTTAGGCAGCCGTAGGAGATACTACCAACCCTCGCAAAGGATGAAAAAGTACTACTTTAAGGAAATTACTCACTGCGAAATGTGCGGTGAGTCTACTGAGCATCATAAAGTTTTAGGGCAACGGCTCAATAAATCCCAAGGGTTTAAGCCCAAAAGTAAAACAGGTATCGCGGTAAGCATTGTAAAGTGTACCAACTGTGGGCTTATCTATGCCAACCCGCAACCGATTCCCGCTGATTTACAAGATCATTATGGCACACCACCAGAAACTTACTGGACAGAGGGGTATTTTACTTGGCAACCTACTTACTTCAAATCGCAAATTGAAGAAACGGTAACGCTCTTAGATTTCCAGAAAGGCATGAAAGCACTAGATATTGGGGCTGGTTTAGGAAAGGCAATGCTCTCTATGGAACAAAAAGGTTTTGATGTATACGGCTTAGAGCCCTCGGTACCTTTCTACGAAAGAGCCCTCTCTAAGATGGGCATCAACAAAGAAAAACTACAACTGGGTGCTGTAGAAGCGCTTGAGTATGAAAACGAATTCTTCGATTTTATCACTTTTGGGGCTGTTTTTGAGCATTTATACGAGCCTGCCGAATGCTTAAAAAAAGCCCTCCGTTGGCTCAAGCCTAACGGTATTATCCACATCGAAGTACCTTCTTCTGAATGGCTCCTCCCAAAGTTTTTTAACTTCTATTTTCGGTTGTTAGGTACAAACTACGTGACAAACCTTAGCCCCATGCACCCTCCCTTTCATTTACACGAGTTTGATTTAAAGTCTTTCCAGGCACTCTCAAAAAAACTAGGCTTTACGGTAGAGAAGCATCATTATGACGTGTGCGCTATTTACTATTTCCCTAAAATACTTCACGGACTACTAAGAAGCTATATGAAGGCTACTAACAAAGGAATGCAACTGACAGTTTACTTAAGAAAGGAGTAAGTCTCTCATTAATAGCTTTTTATAAAGTAATAAGATACACTACTTTAGGTAAAAAAATAACGCATTTACCAAACAAAAGCTGGTGTGTTTCGTATATTCGCACGTTGCTCAAGAAGATTTATCGTATTCTTGAACAACACAAAAGCTTAAACACATATAAACCCTAACACACCATGAATACAATCAAAACGCAGCTAGCACGCCTGTGCTTTATTACAGTACTTTCCCTATCATTAATTTCCTGTAGAGATGAGGAAGATATTTTGACACCAGGTGAAGCAGTCGGTATAGCACTACAAAACTACATTAATGAGAGAAATGTCAGTACGATACGAATCTTTGTTAATGATAGTTTTGAAAGAGAGACTGAATCGTTTAGAGTTGAAGGAAACTTCTTCATCTCTGGTATTACTTACTATAATCTGAATCAATTGATCTACTACGGACCTTCTTTCGACAGAGATGAAGAGGACAACATAATATTAGATATTTATTTTAACTGATAAACCACCCAGTAGCATACAAGTGATAAGCGACACTCAAAGCATGAGTATTGCTTCTTCTTGGTACTTCTCTTGCCAGAACAATAATTTTTTTACAATTTTCACAGTATAATCACTGACTGTACTGTTTTTTATATGCATAGTTTGTGTTGTCTATTCTTAATGATTGCGGTGCTGACCTGCCTAGCGCAAAATAAGATCATAACCCAGTACAATTCATCGATGGGATAGCCAAAGCGCTTCTTGAGCAGCTCACCATAGAAAAGGGAGAAATCATAGAAGCCGAGGATGTAAAGAAATGAATCATAAGCTTCTACCAACAAAGTATAAAGACTAACCCCAATGACCAGAAGTACATTTATCGCAAACAGGTTACGAGAAGTCTTCTTGAGCGGAAGCTGGATTGCTAATACGAACTATAAACAACAGCTAGCAAGTATTACCTGGGAGCAAGCCATTCAAAAAGTAGGAACACTCAATACTATTGCAACGCTTACTTATCATGTGAATTATTATGTAGTAGGGCTTCTAGAGGTACTCAATGGAGGGGCACTCTCCATCCGAGATCAGTATAGCTTCGATTTACCTCCTATTCAGTCAGAAGCTGACTGGAAAGCCCTCGTTCAGGAATTCTTATCAAATGCTGAACAATTTATCTTTCAGGTAGAAAAAATAGCCGACCAACAACTTGAAGAAGTATTTGTAGAGGAAAAGTACGGCACCTACTTACGCAACCTTGAAGGAGTGATCGAGCATAGTTATTATCACCTCGGGCAAATCTCTCTCATTAGAAAACTAATCATCGAGACAAATAAACGATAAAATAGCTTAATAAAGCACCTAAAACTTTCCTTCAAGGTCATTTAAAGACTTTATTACAATTTTGACAAGTACAAAGATGTTGAGAAAGCTATCATATTAGCTGTTCATCATCGATGTCACTTTTTAAACCAATGAAAAATAATACCATATTGCTTGGAGCACTTTATAACTACTTATATGCATTCCATCACTTTTGAAATACAAAACAGTATAGAAATCATGGAACTATTCGACAAGACGTTGGAGGTTTACTTCATTCACAAACTTATGTTACGTCCTACACTCGAATGGTTTTCATTGGATCTAAAAATAGATGACGGCTTTGCACTGGAGAAAGCCAACGTTCGCTCCCTAGCTTTTGACCTTCAAACAGACTTAGAAGGCATAAAGAAAATAATAGCCTTACCTATCCATCAGTTACGCATCTATCAATTTGATCGGAAGGTACCTGATACCTTAATGATAGAAAACTTACCAGAAGCATCAAGAGAAGAAGTTTTAAAAGAGAATGGGCTGAAGCATTTTTTTTGGATCAACTTTGAGTTCATCACCATCGCTAGCTTCTATAGCGACTTCCTAGAAACCATTGAGCACCACCCTACCTTCAAAGATAGAGAAAAAGCAAAGCAGGCATTTTTATTGTAATGTTGATAATAATAAACTTAATAACCAATAATAACTTTAAGTCATAGATATTTTCTTATCAAAAAGCTTAAATCTTACCAAAAAAATATAAAATAATTTAATTTTATTTTGCATATTCAAAAAATATTAGCATATTTGCTTTCATAATGAAAACAGTAAAAACATATAGCCTCTTATCATTGAGTTCGCTGCTCGCGCACAGCAAGAGGCTTTGTATGATGTAAACTGTACATTTGTAAAGACATTGAGGCCTCTTGATTCACTTCGAGAGGCTTTTTTTATGCTACACCTGTAGCCCAATTGGCAGAGGCCCGTGGTTTAGGCCCACGGTGTTGAAGGTTCGAGTCCTTCCAGGTGTACAATACTTCGGTAGTCCAATCGGCAGAGACGTCAGGTTTAAGCCCTGTGCAGTGTGGGTTCGAATCCCACCCGGAGTACATTACATAAATATGGAGGGCAGCCGAATATTGGTTTGTCGGAGCAACCTGCTAAGTTGTACGCAGTAATGCGGTGAGCGTTCGATTCGCTCGCCCTCCGCTACAGGAGAGTAGCAAGCAATGGCGCTTAAGCGGTCTTGAAAACCGTGCCATCCTTCGGGATGAGGGTTCGATTCCTTTACTCTCCTCATTACTTGCATGTGTTAAATAAATAGTATTTTGAAATTTACTTTACTCAAAAAACTGAGCAAAGTATTATAATTTTTATTGCTGTAAAATTTACGCATATTAATAATTGATAAATTGAAATAATTTAAAGGAAGAAGATTATAAACATAGCCTTTTTAGCTACATCTAGCTATTAAACGACTAACCTACTATAATAGATTATTATGAACGCGAGAGGTCATGTAGTGCAAGTATTAACACGGCAGAATAAACATAGGACAGGTTCAGAACATGTAGACGAGCTACTCTCTAAAGCAAAACAATGGCTTGATAAAACAGTGCATACTTTTCATCAGCTTCTTTGTACCACATATACTCAAAAAAGATTTGTGCAGAACGAAAAAATGTCATATCGTGAGGTATGACATTTCATACGCTCATACAATTTTGTGGATTAGCCCATATTGTACTCGGATTAGGCTCTTTAGCTATTCCAAAGCTGCTTGACTGGTCTAATGCCTTTAAACATACTCCTCTGCTCATAAAGCAGATATTTTGGACGTATGCAGGCTACATTTTATTTATTAATCTTTTCTTTGGGGTCGTCTCCTTATTACTTACTGAAGAAATGCTATCTGGAACAGGCCTTGCCGTAGCGCTTACCTTACTAATCAGTATTTATTGGATAGCGAGATTGATTATTCAGTTCGTTTACTTCGATAAAAGTGATCTCCCAGAAGCCTTTATTTATAAATTTGGAGAATGGGCTTTGGTTATTTTGTTTGTACTTTTCAGTGTAGCCTATTCCTATGCTTTTTATCTCAATCTTACAATATGGAGACAACAGTAACTAATATTTTGGTTTGGTGTGCTTTTCTGGTACTTCAATCTTTGTTAGGCTACTTAATTGTAAGAAAAAGTCCCAATCAATACTTAGTATGGCTATTCCCATTGATAAGCATTTTGATAGCGCATTCTCTCTTTCTTAGCGCCCCTCCTCTACTCAGAATGATCACCTTGATTATTCCTTTGCTTCACGCTATGAAAATCGTAGTTGCTAATGCACACACTAGTAAAATACGTCACTTTGATAAATGGCTTGTTTATTATTTTTTGACAGTAAACATGAATCCAAGTATTTTTCATAAAGACGTAGAGAAAAGAGTAGATACAAAAATACTTATCAGTGCTGTTGTGCATTTACTTGTGGGTGTTTCAATATTCATCTTCCTGAGATATTTCACCGATCACTCAATTATCACAAGATCCAAGGGGCTACAATGGAGCTACTCATTGCTAGCGCTTTTTTCTTTAAGTCTTATACTTCATTTTGGTTTACTATCACTTAATACTTTTTTTCTGAGGCGAATAGGAATAGCAGACTACCTTATTTTCAAACAACCCTACAAATCTAAAAGCCTCACCGTGTTTTGGGGAAGAAGGTGGAATCTTGCTTTTTCGGAGATGACCGCTACAGCCGTTTTTAAACCTCTTGCAAGGAAATTTGGTGTAAAATGGGCTAGTTTTATCTCCTTTATGGTTTCTGGCTTACTTCATGAAGTAGCGATCAGCTTATCTGTCTTGAAAGGATTTGGCTTACCAATGCTCTATTTTGTGATTCACGGTCTACTTATGGAACTCGAGCGACATCTTTTCACAAAACGACAACCGGGTACAATATGGGTCATTGCTTCACTGATCATTCCCTTACCCTTACTATTTCACACACCTTTCTTAACTGAGGTAGTCTGGGAACTCATATATCTAGGCCTACCTTGATCGCTTTTTTCTTAAATAGTGTGTATAATAGTTTCATATCTTATTATAGACTTTCTTTATACGCTAAACCTACTTCTTAGTCATGAAGCAATAGTGAGGAGTTGATTGACTAAAAAGCATTACTTTTTTACTTATCTTTCGTTGAATACTATTGAGATGGAAGCAACACATACTATAAAAAGAACTTGTCTAGCCTGCGGTCAGGAAGGAGCGATTCGAGTCTCCAGAAGAGAAGCTGCTTTTGGGTTGGTAGATATTCATCAAATACTAGGTAAGCAATGTCCTAACTGTGGTGCTAACACCTTCTCGACCGTACAAACTTTAGTTAATCTGGACGAGACGCTTTTAAAAGAGTGGGCCACCAACGAAGACCTCCACTTAACCCCACAAGATGAAGAGCTACTACTGGCTGACGAGTTATACCTGAACCTCATTTTACTGGCACTCGACCACTTTTCCGTTGTAGATCAGAAGAGAAATATATTGCTAGAGGCGCTTTGCATTATTGTTTACGATAACTCACTTAAAGATAACTCCCATAAAGATGAAGCTTTAAAACAACGCGTTATTAAGGCACTGAACGAACGAAAAGCACAGTTGAAACTAGCAGATGATTGGATAATGGACTATATTAAAGAAGTGGTTTATCCGCAGCTTACATTGGGGTAGACCCCAAATTTGATTACTAAAAAGTAGCTTATATAAAATATGAAACCCTCCAAAAAAGCGTTAGAAGAGGCGATCAGCCAGAAGAAGACTTTGGGTAAATACTTCTTCGATGAAGCAACTCAAGCCTTCTTTACAGATGTAGAAATTGTTTTGGTCATTAAAAAAGTAGGAAAAAAGCTATATAAAGCGCAGTCATATTTTTTTGACGGCTATGAGATATGGGTAGAAGAGCAGAAACTATTTTTTGAAGGGGATGAAGCTGAAGCAAAAGAGAAAGCGGTTAGTAATTGGAACAAAGAACCTGAAATGTTCATGAGCTATCCTATCATTTACACTAATATTTGTTGTGAGGTAAGCTCATAATACCATACTATCATGAAAACCTACTTTAATTGGAGTTCTGGTAAAGATGCTGCCTTAGCACTTTACCATTTACAACAAAAGCTTACCGTCGATCGCCTACTTACTACTATCAATGCACATCACGACCGTGTATCGATGCACGGTCTGCGAACAACGCTCTTAATGCAACAAGTCAAAAACATTGGATTGCCCCTTACAACCCTTATGCTGTCTGAGCAACCTTCTATGGAAGAGTATGATCAGAAAATGGCAGAAACCATCGCACAACTAAAGGCAGAGGGATATACCGATTGTGGTTTTGGCGATATTTTTCTAGAGGACTTAAGAGCCTATAGAGAAAAACAGCTAGAAGGTATTACCTGCCACTTTCCCTTATGGAGGAGGAACACCCAGAGTTTAATAGAAGAATTTATAACGTTAGGTTTTAAAGCTATTATTATCTGCCTAGATGCCAGCCTATTGGATGCTTCTTGGCTAGGGAGAGAAATAGATGAAAGCTTCATTCAAGCGCTTCCTGCCCACGTTGATCCTTGCGGAGAAAATGGCGAATTTCATACCTTCTGCTTTGACGGGCCTATTTTTTCTAAACCAGTAGCTTTTGAAAAAGGAGAAAAGGTATTGAGACAATACAAAAAACCAAAGAATGACGCTCAGGAACCCGAAGAAAAACAAGGCTTCTGGTTTATTGATTTACTACCAGTCTGAGAGCGTTCAAGATCCGTCTATTAACAACAAAATACTCCTTTCAGGTAAACTTACCCCAACTTGAAGATCCATTACAAAAATATTCTCGCTGATAGAGGCAATCACTCAGACGCTATCAATTTCTCGTGCTTTTCCAAACTACTTTTCTATAATCTCCAGTTTATCGAACGCCACAGTCTGTTTGCCACATACTTGAAGACCTACCTGCTCAATCGTCAAGTCTACTTTTTGGCTACCAATTAGCTTATCGTTTACGTAATAGTTGATAGTATTGTCTTTTATCATCACTTTTTGTGTAATAGCGGTTACGCTATCGCTAAAGTATGAGCTAGAGACAGTTATGGGGTCTGCTTCGTCTTTAGAAGAGGCTAACCAGGCTTCCCCATTATTGGTCACTTGAAAACTATAATAGTTATCACTATTTTCGACCAATACCAGACCATAAGGATCTGTTTTACCCGACTGCCAAGTAGAAGACAGTACAATCTCAACCTCGCTATTCGCTAGAGGTACAGGAATAGTAGTCCAATAGCATTCGCTTCCCACATTGGTGGTAAAGCGATACTGCCCACCTGCTATTGTCCCTTTCTTTTTGATCGAGCTTTCGGTAGACCAACCTGTCTTTAAAGCATCGTTCTTGACGAACTTTTCATTCTTAAAATCATCAAAGAAGATGACTTCTCCTGTCTGATCGTTCGTTACTTTTATGTAGTCAAACGCTACTACTTGTACATCACATACCCTCAATCCAACATATTTAATGTCTTCCAAATAGTTAAACTCACCAGTTAGGGATAGCTTTCCATTCACTTCATACCGAAAATTATCACCTCTTACAGATACACGCTGAATGTTCTGATTTTTTCCATTGCCTCTCTCTATAGCTGCTATCTCCTTTTTGGTGTTGACCACATAACGATCCCCATAGTATACACTGGTTTTGGTATAGCCATCCGAATAAAGGTTAAAACTACGATAGAGCTCAGGGTTGGCTAGCAATATAAGCCCGTGGTCTTCATACTTGCCCCGTTTCCAAGTGGAAGCCAGCTCTACAGTATAGCTAGTTGGAAAGTCTACTTTAATATAGTCAAAATAACACCAGTTGGGGGTATGGGTATTCAAGAGGTAGGAGTTATTTTCTAAGCGTCGCTCGTGAGCCACTTCTTCAAAAACAGGCCACGCTCGATCATTATTATCAAATGTCTCGATCAAATGAATTTTGTTTTGTTGGATATAAATAAAAACGCCTACTCCCAAAACTATTACTCCTACCACCTTGGCTATGTTAAGTACTACCTTTCTCTTTTTTCTTTGTTGTGTTAACTCCTCTTCTCTTATTTCCCTTTCAAGTTGATCTATCTCTTTTCTAGAAAGCGAGGTAAGCTCTACCAACGCCTCCTTGGTACTATCGATAATATCAAATTGCTCTTGCTTATTTTGGAGGTCTTGGTCTTTTTCTAAAACCCTCCTTTTGAGTTTTTTAAGTATTTTATCTTCTAATTTACGCCCCATATGTATATGGTTTATGTTGTGCTAAAGTAATTTATTTAATCTCTACATAATCGAACGCAATGGGTCCGGCTTCGGCCCAAAGTATTAGTGAATTTACCTGCAGGCGCTTATCGTAGCTGGCGATGAACTCGTCGTTGAGGTAGTACTTTACTTCTGAACCCTTTACAACCACACGTTGCTCTATGGTATTCTCCCCATTACTTACTGAGGTTGTTTTTTTTACTTCAGAGGTAAAACCAGGATGATTCCGACCCTTTTCTCCTTGATATTGCATCCAGGTCTCTCCATTACTCTTAAGGACAAACGAATAATAATACATCCACGGCTTTTTTAAATAAATGGAAGCTTCTTCTTGTGGATGATACCTATCTAGTGTAAAGCCATAAAGAGCTGTACTCCCCTGTTGGCCTCTCCAAGTAGAGCGTACAATCACTTCATAGCTATTTCCGGGTGTTATAGGGATACGTGTTACAGCACTTTTAGGACGGCTAGTGACAGTACTGTAGAGGTAACAGTTGCCATCAGTGATTTTTGCTTGTTTCAAACCCACAACATAGGGCTTCCAACCATTAGCATAGTTGTCAAAGGGTTCATCGAGTACCAATACCCCATTGGTTTCGTTATAAGCTTTCAAAGAATGAAACTCAGTACGTTCACTATTACTAAAGAGTTCTACAGTAGTAGGGTAGCTAACCAGTATACCTTTGTGCATATATACCAGATGATCGTTTATAAAAAATTGTGTCTTACCATTTTTTACGCTTATGATCAGGGTGTTTATTTTACTCTGGGATAGCGAAGGTTCTTCTTTATGAAACAAGGTTCCAACCACATTATCGTATACTTCAACCCTCTGATAGGACATATGGATGATAAAGCTTACATTTTTTCCTTGCCTATTCCACAATTTTAAGAATGATTTACCCTTCTTGTTGGAGGTTAAAGCCAGCTCAACACGGTACTCGCTAGGGAAGTTTACTTTAATAAAATCCTTTTTATTTTGTTTTTTTACCTGCTGAGAGTTGCTTTCAAAGATATATCGCCCATTCTCTATGTATGTCTTTTTTTCATAGTGTTCGTGTTCTATCCAGCCATTACGGTTATCGTCAAAAGTTTCTACTAAGGTTTCTTTGGCGAAAAGGTTGTAAACATAGTAGAAATAGGGAAAGTGACCAGTAAAGTGTAAGATGCCTAAAGCTACTAACAGTACTATAGCAGATATGAAAAGATTTTCTTTTTGTTTAGAATTCATTTAAAGTAGGTGATTTATTTAGATGATGTAGTTAAGTTTGGTTGATTATCTTATCAAAATGTATGAATACCTTTAGTTCTTTGGGTATTCTATTGTCTGTTTCACTACCAACAATCCCCTCAATAGCTACTTGATTTCGATATAATCAAACGCTACTGTTTGGTTACCATTGAGTAGAAGTACCAACGAGGCTGCTTCTACCCGATAGTCATAACTAGCGATCAACTCATCATTTACATAATAGGTTACCTCTGAACCCTTTACTACTACTCGCTGCTCAATGGTATTCTCTCCAGTACTTACTGAAGCAGTTTTTTTAATGTCTGAGGCGATGGCCGAAGCTCTGTACTGGTCTTTGATCGTTCGCATCCAAGCTTCTCCATTACTTTTGACATAAAATGTATGCGTATTTTTTTTATCACGATAGAAGTAATCTGGTGGATTTTCTTTAGGTAGATACTTTTCCTCCAATGCAAAGCCATAAGGGGCAGTTTCTCCTCGTTGCCATTGAGAGCGTACAATGACCTCATAGTTGTTGCCCGGTGAAATAGGAATAGAAGAAAGTACTAGAATAGGCGCATATCCGGGATAATCGTGGTTGTGATAATCTGGCGATCCTTCCATCACATAGGCGCCTTCTTTCAGCTTGGCTTCCTGTAGACTCGCTACATAATAGCGCCAGCCGTTATCATAGTTATCAAAATTCTCTTCTAATAATAATTCGCCCGTCGCTTCATCGTAAATTTTGAGATAATCAAATGCTACTTCATTTTCGGGTGCCCCCAAGTGAGAAAATCAATGCCAATCCCCCCTGAGTGAGGAAGCATAGCTCCCTCTTGCTTTAGTTCGTTATTAACGACATACTTAAACTGATTATCCTTTACAACCAACTGTTGTATATTGGACGACCTTCCGTCAAACTTTAAGGAAGGTTCATATTTCTTATCCTCTTCCTTTACGTAAAACTTATTGGTTCTCGTAAATTGGTTGACCTGCGCATTAGGATTTTTAGCAATAATCTTATAGCCTACATTTTTATCATCAGGATCAACAAAAAAGCGGATTGCTTGGCGTTCTTCATCTACAAAATAAAAGCCGTACTCAGCTCTTTCACCACCTTTCTTAGTACAAGTAGCGGCTAGTTCGATACGGTAATGAGAGGGGAAGTCTACATTGATGTAATCGTACAAACTATAGGGACTTCCGGTGCGATCAGGTGCCGAAAAGGTATACTTGCCCTTCTTTATTTCCCGTTGGAAATCGAATTTTTTGTATTGTGGCCAGTTGTTACGGTTATCATCAAAGGTTTCTACTAGGGTTTCTTTTATGAAAAAGTTTTGAATATAGGTAAAGACTCCTGAAAAATAAAGTAAGATTATAGCGCCTGCACTAAGTAGCACTATAGTAACAAACCTATCGGATGAACGCATGGTGGTGTAAGACTATTTATTTAGTAATCATAAATATATGAATAATTGTTCCATTTTACATATGATTTATTTGTGAATCTCTTATTGAAAGTTATTCGCTTTCTTACCTGATAAGAGGTTTGATACCAACCGTTTCTCAGTAGCTTGGTAATTATGGTACATGCAATGATAGATAAAAATATGCCTTTAGAATGGCTTTTAGCCAAGATATACCATAAATCATTGATATACTATACATAAAATAGTAGTTTTACAGTAACATACATTTATGTATGTATACTATGAGGGTAACAAAAGAAAAGACAGAACAGACGAGGCAGCAACTACTAGAAGCTGCTACCATTGTATTTGGTAAAAAAGGTTATACAGCCACTAAACTTGAAGAGATCGCCACAGAGGCAGGTGTTACACGAGGAGCCATTTCTTGGCACTTTCAAAATAAACAGAATATTTTTCGTGCTGTTGTAAAAGAAGGCAGGTTACAAACCTTACGGTTTATAAAAGACTACTTGAATAGTGACCTTGATCCTGAAAGTAAGATAGCAGGTTTTATTCAATACTTGGTAAAAGATCGAAAACGCAAACACTATCAAGTAACGATATTAGGTAAGCTTAGAGATGAAGCCCCTCCCGAATTTGAGGATCTTATTAAGCAGATTACCACTACACAAAAAGAAATCATTGCCTCTTTGCAAACAACTATTGAAGAGGGCATTACTACTGGTATCTTTGCCAAGCAATGCGATGCAGTCCTGTCAGCCAAATCCATTTATGTTTTCTTTGGAGGCTTTTTTACCAGCCAACCAGAGATGTATGAAGAATATGACGAAACTAGGCTAATCGCATTTCTCACCCAGTTTATCAACCGTCTATTACAAACTGAATCAGCTCCTTAATTAAGAAGTGACGTATGAATTTAGCAAATGATTACTCTCTGAATTCCTTAGGTGTAAGCCCTGTCTTTTCCTTAAAAAGACGGCTAAAGTACTGGGGATATTCAAAACCCAACTCGTAAGCCACTTCTGCAATAGATTTGTTCGTAGCCAATAGCTTTTGTTTGGCTTTCTCGATAACATGAAAATGGATATGCTCTTTAGTACTTTTACCCGTAAGTGTTTTTAAAGCATCACTCAAATAATTAGCAGATACATTCAATGCGCGAGCGAGGTCCGTTACAGCAGGAATACCTGTATCTATCAAAGACTCTTCTTTAAACCAATGCCTTATTTCTTTATCGAATCGCTGTAGTAAGCTTGTATTTACATCATTACGTGTAATGAACTGCCGCCCATAAAAGCGGTTGGCATAAGTGAGCAGCAATTCAAAGTTAGATAATACTACAGATTTACTATAGCGGTCGATGGGCTGGTGGTACTCTGCATAGATATTTTCGAAGATACTTTCAATGGCTTCCTCTTCTTTTTTCGAAAGATGTAATGCCTCGTTTACCTCATAGTTAAAGAAACCAAAACGATGAATACTTGTAGCAAGTGTATGCCCACTGAGCATCTCTGCCTCAAAGAAGAGCATCCAACCTGTTGAACCAATCGTTACATCGCGCTCATAAGCTACCACTTGCCCAGGCGCAGAAAACCCTAATAGACCTTCTTGAAAATCGTAAGACTGTCTACCATATTTTACATAGCCATTTAGGTTTCTTTTAAGCCCTACAGAATAAAAATCATAGCTCATCTTAGTAGGATACCCTTCGGGTAGCTGTGGAATATCTTCAAGTCTGGTAATCGCAAAGAGCGGATGCTCGGAAGGTGGTGCACCTGCTAGGCGTTGTAGCGCTTGAATAGTTTTGATATTTACAATTTCACTCATTTCTTTTAAGTTATGTAGGGTAACGCGTTTTATTTATTTTACAAAATTTTTCACTAAAATCGCCAACCTACAAAAAGAGTAGGTAAAAACGAAGGAGGCACTACTGGCCGAATGTTGTAGCTACTCTCTCCTACAAGACGCTCTTCTGTATTATTAAGAATAAAGACTACGTTGTAATTCCCGCCTACGTGAAAGTGCTTCTTTTTGAACGGATAAAGGATGTATCCTACCCCTAAGCTACCATACCAGTTATCGAATTGGTCTTCTGCTCCATCATCAGCTATTATGGTCCAGCCTTCATAGCCCAACCCTGCTTGTATAAAAAGACCTTTGTCTAGAGCAGCATCGTTGAAGCGATAGCGTGCTTCTACCCCTACCAAGTAATCCCAATCAACGGTTATGTCATCATTGTTGTCAAAAAACTGATCGCGTGCAAAAGTAGGTAGTTCAAAAGAAGCTTCGGCCGCTATACCAAAGCTCCAACGCTTTGGTAAAATATAAAACCCCTTTACACTATATCCTCCTAGAAGAAAATAAGACGGATTGACACTAATAGAGAAAGGACTGTAGTCAGTAATGGGCGCTTCTGTGTCTTGTGCTTGAAGAGGGCGTAATACAATAACTATTAATAGTGTTATAAGCGAGAATTTTAAAATAAATTTATTCATGAGCAGTATTATTTAGATGTTTGATATTTTTCCTAAAAAATTTTTGAATTTTTTCTTGTTCTAAGACACCCCCATGTCCGGGATACCATTGTTTGTAGGGTTCTTGGGCTAATCGTTGAATTGTTTCTGATACTTTTTTAAAGTCTTTGGCAAAGAAATGAATACGTGGTTTTCTTTCATTGAGAAAAAGTCCTCCTCTCACAAGATCGCCTACAAAGACTTTGTCTTTCATTGATACAATGAGACTACCTTTTGTATGCCCTCTCACCGTATGTATAGTAGCCTCAAAGCCGTGTTGAGACAAATTATAGGTACTATCTACAAGAATGTCTGGGGTAAAGGGAGGAAACTCCCAAATCACCTGGCTGTAGGCAATTTTTCCCAGTAGCTTGTTAGGCGTTACTATTTTAAGGGAGTCGAACGATCCCTTTTGTGCAATAGGAAGCTCATCTCTATGCATGATAATCTTTGTACCATAATTTTGCTGAAACCAAGCCGCCGCTCCCACATGATCAGCGTGATAATGAGTGAGTACCATCCATTGCACCTCCGCTGGTTGATAGCCCACCTTTCGGATACGTCTCTCCAGTTTTTTAATCTTATTGGGTAAGCCGCTATCAATGAGCAATATATTATCTTCACGCGCCAATAGGTAAACATTATAGTAGCCGTAGCCTACATTATACAGATTGGCTTCTGTTTGGCTATAAACAAACCCCGATAGCAATAACCCTAAAACGAGAAAAAGCCAACCGATCAGGCTTGTGAAAGTGCTACGTAGTATACCTTGAGAAGTATTCATACAGTTAATGACTTTTTGCTCTTCAAATTTCGGTAGCACCACAGGAAAAAAGGTATATAAATACGATGTAGTTGAATAATTATCTCAGCTTCTTTAGAGAAATATATAAAAACAACTGTGTATAAGAAGATCATTTCGTAACTTATAAAGACTTTTAGTAGGGGAAATCATCTTATAAAACTGGCCATGAGCGACAATAAAAATTTTTTTGGATCGATCGATAACGTCGTCTTAAAAGCCTACAACCCGCACTACGTAACAGCTTTCGCACTCGAAGTCGACTTACTTAGATCAACCCTTCCCAATTTGCAAGTAAAATACCATCATATTGGTAGTACGGCTATTCCAGCTATCATATCAAAACCTATTATCGATATTGCCATCGAGTTGACTAACTTCCCACTTAATGAAGAGGAAATAGAAGCGCTATCAACAGCAGGGTATACCTACTGGGCAAACAACCCAGAGTCAGATCATCAGTTCTTTTTCAAAAACCTTCCTAGAACGCACCATTTACACTTTTACCCTACTAACTCTGTAAAACTAAGTAATCAGATAGCCTTTAGAGATAAGCTTAATCAAGATGCCACACTACGAGATGCCTACGAAAAATTAAAAATAGAATTGGCTGCTAAATATACGTCAGATAGAGAGCGGTATACATTTGAGAAGTCAACTTTCATTAACAAAGTACTTAATCAAAAACGACCTGCTTAATAAGAGCAGCATTTGATAAGTGGCTTAGTTTTTTAACTTCTAAAAATACACAATCGAGCGTGAGATTAAGCCACACGTTATTTTTAATAAAATGAATAAAGTATGAAGACTGTAATTTCAACTCCACCAGACTTTTATTCTCTACCAAAGGATATTTTTTCAGCATTGAACAAGAATAAAGATCCTGTACCATTATCCACTTCTGAAATTTCCGAAATTAGGCTAGCAAAGAATAGAGTCAATTCAGATACTGTTGGCTTACCAAAGAGTATCCAAACGATACTAGCCATTGACAAGAACTTTACGCTTAACAACAAATACTTCAAGGAGCCGCTATTTAAACCTTTTTTTGACCAGATGGATGAAAAAAAGATCGTCCATTCTGCTAGGATAAGTGACGAGCTTAAACGCTTATTTCGAGGGGCAGACTTAAAGGGTCAAGACTTACTATGGAATGATATCGAATCAATGCCCAGTTTAATTGAACTCTATTCTCCTGGTGACCAAGGGGTTTATATGTATATGGGGGAAGTAGATGACAATAATGAGTTTCCAATTGCTAGGTATGACGATCAACCAGAAGTATGGATCTCTGCCTCTTCAATAATCCAATATATTCTGTCTAATACAGATGTAGAGAATTTGATTAAAATTGAAGAGGATTTTAATACAAGATTAATCGAGGCAAAAAAAAGGAACGAGGGATTCATTAAGAAAGAATGGTGGCATGAAAGTTTCGAATTCCCAGTCTAAATATTGTAAAAAAACTTCATTTATATTTTTACCCTACTAACTCAATTAAGGATAAGCGCAATCAGGAGGTAACGCTACGAAATGCCTATGATTGTCCCTTTTATTCATTTAAGCGCACCACAATTGAAGGCATTTGGATAGAAATTTGTGATTGTTGATGTACGCTCTAAACACTCCCAAGCAATAGTGAGCTTTTTGGAAACCGACGCATCCGAATGTCTAAAGATATTTACCCATTTCATAGGTATTTGATTACATGAACAAAGCACAGTTGACACAACAACATAGCTATCTCAATGATAGTATCTTTAAAATAAAAGTAGTGGCACTTATTGGCAAACGCCATTATGAAAATATCATTTCACCGCTCAAAAGATTCACAGATCATCAACAACTTATACACCATCCTGTAATCGCTTTCTCAGAAAGCGACCTTTGGAACCCTCACGATACTGCAGATAACTGGATTCTAACTGCTGGAAAAATCGAAAACTTAAGAGTAGCTATAAAAAAACTTCATGGATGTGAAGTTAAAGTGGGAGAGACTTTTAGTTTTTGGCAACATATAGGGAAGCCTAGCAGGCAGCGAGGCTACGTAGTAGGTAGAGAAATTAGGGAAGGATGTATTGTACCTACTATTGCTGGAGGGCTGTGCCAACTCTCTAATGCGCTCTATGATGCTGCACTCAAGGCGAATTTTACGATTCTTGAAAGACATAAACATACGAAAGTCATTAAAGGCTCTCTCGCTGAGCAGGATCGTGATGCTACCGTGAAGTGGAATTACCTCGACTTACGCTTTAAAGCAACCTTCGATTTTAGAATAGAGGCCACACTGACTGCCGATAAGCTTTTAGTAATGCTGAAAGCAGCGGAAAAAACCTTTCCAGCCCTACAAGACTTTCCTGCACTACGTACTTCCAATAAACTTAATGACTGTTATTCTTGTGGTAATTTAGCTTGCTTTAAACATCCTAACAAGGCGACCTTGTCTCCTAAAATGGCTACTACTACTTTTATACTCGACGAACAATGGCCAGAGTTCGATCGCTACCTTAAAACGATTGTTAGTGATACCGATACCTTCATTTTGCCCTTTAAGAAAGGCGCTTTTCTTCCGACTACGCGCTATGCTTGGACAGCACCAAAACCTCATCAAACTACCTCAGTCCTACTTCCAAGCTTTTACCGCGCTTTAAAGCTACGGTATGCTCCTAAGGGAAAGAACAACATATTTGAGTTATGTTTACAATTGGATAGAAAGATCGCACGTGCTGCTACCCGTCAAGTTTCTATTGACACTACCCATTTGGTCATTGCACAAAACTTACTTCCTTTTGTGTATGGGACAGGCGTTTTGGGAGGTAGAACGTATGATGTTCTTATGGCACGCCTCCCTATGGAGAAGTTACACGAAAGGCTTGATCTCGCACATACCCACCATTTGGGAAGTACTACCCTAAGAGATTTTAGGGCTTCAACGCACCTTCTTAACCTTGAGAATAAGGCTTTAACGCAGGCACGAAAAATAATTACTCCACACACTGAAATTGCTCAACTTTTCAAGCACAAAGCAATACAACTACCTTGGCAGCTACCTATTATTCCCCCTGTAAAGAATGAAGGGCAAGAAATTCTCTTTCCAGCTTCTACAGTAGGTAGAAAAGGCGCTTACGAGGTCAGAAGACTTGCTAAAGAGCTACAGCTCGACCTAACCATCACAGGGAGACTGCTTGAAGGTGAAGACTTCTGGAAAGATATAAAAGTAAAAAGGTTTAATGGTGATCTTACCCAAATTGGTTTAGTGATTTACCCTACCTATGTAGAACATCAACCCAGATTAATCCTGAAGGCACTTGCAGCGGGGATTCCTGTAATTACCACCACCGGCTGTGGACTTGAAGGCTTTGAAAATCTTAAAGTATTACCCCTCAACCGCTATGATTTACTAAAGCATACCTGCATTGAAACACTTCAAAAACACACCCTGCTTACACAAGAGTAAGCGTTCCCTTTCCTTTTATGTTTCTGTGACAGAAGCATATCTCCAGCGTTTATTTCAGTTATTAACGAAATGGCTACGCTCTTCTTGTTACTAAAAAGATATACGCTACTTCTACTCTTTCAAAAAACTTTCTAAAATTTCATCCATTTCGTAAGGCTACATTGTCAAAGCTATGTAATTCAATTTAAAAACATTAACCTTGACAATCATGAGACAAATCGTTCTTCCACAATTTGGTACACCAGAGGTATTACAAATGACTACTGCTCAGGAACCACAGCCTAAGAAAGCAGAGGTGCTTTTAAAAGTAGAGGCAGTAGGTGTAAACTTTTCTGATATTCTTCGAAGGAAAAACACCTACTTTATGCCTACGCCTCTCCCCTACGTGTTAGGTACAGAGGCAGTGGGTATTATCACCGAGCTAGGCGACCAAGTACCCACTCATTTGCAAAAAGGAGATCGGGTATTAGCTATACTTCCTGCAGGCGGTGGCTATGCAGAATACGTGGTAGCTCCTGCACAATACTGTGTGCCACTGCCCACACAAGTAAAGAGCGAAGACGCCACTGCCATATTTGTACAAGGAACTACCGCTTATTTACTACTGCATAAAGTAGCCAAAGAGGTAGCGGGAAAAACTGTATTGATTCACGCAGCGGCTGGCGGAGTGGGCTCTCTACTAGTACAACTAGCGAAAGTAGCGGGCGCGAGGGTGATTGCAGCCGCTAGTACAGCCGAAAAACTGCAAAAGGCCCAAGCGCTGGGTGCTGACCTGACCGTTAACTACACACAACCCAACTGGACAAATACCTTGATTGACAATAATCAAGGAGAGAAAGTAGATTTTATTTTCGAGATGGTTGGCGGGAAAGTGTATGAACAATCTATAGAAGCGCTCAAGCCAGGTGGTAGTATGATCGTGTATGGTGCTGCCAGTGGAGAGAAAGGATTGCTTCACTCTGAACGTTTTGTAGATGAGAATCAACACCTACTGAGCTTCAACTTGGCACATTATGTACAACACAAAACGGAAGCTTGGCAGGCTGCCTTAGGCGCAATGATTGAACAGATCACTTCAGGGAATATTCGTATCCAAACCCCCCATACCTATACCTTGGAAGAAGCCGTACAAGCACACCAAGCTGTGGAGCAAAGAAAAACTATCGGGAAAGTTGTACTTGTTATGAACTAATATGGAGTCACAAGAAAATACTTTACAAAAAGCACTGGAAGGCGATATCAACGCCTTTCAGTCGCTCTTCGCTGAATACCAAGACGCCTTGAAGTCTTACCTTTTTCGCTTACTCGCCAGTAGAGCAGATGCAGATGACTTGACGCACGATACTTTCATCAAGGCCTTTGATGCTTTATCAAGTTTTAAGGGGAAATCTTCGCTCAAGACGTGGACTTTTAGCATTGCTACCAACTTAGCGTTAAACTACCTCAAAAAAAGGCAAAGATGGACAGAAGATGTCTCTGAACGTGCCAAAAAAATGGTATTGGCTCGCCCTGACCTAGCCGCTAAGATCGAAAATATCGCCCATCATTCGCCCTACGGGCAATACACCATCCGAGAGCATATCAATACCTGCTTTACTTGTATTAGTAAAAATCTACCGATTGAGAACCAAATCGTCCTTATCCTTAAGGATGTCTATGATTTCTCGGTAAAAGAGATTATGGTGATTATGACAAAGACAGAAGGCGTCGTCAAATACCTTTTACAGAATGGTAGAAAGACAATGACAGATATTTTCGATAAACGCTGCGCTTTAGTCAACAAGAAAGGCGCTTGTCATCAATGTTCTGAATTAAATGGTTGGTTCAATCCCAAACAAGATCAACAGGAAGCGCTTTTACAAATTAAGCTAGTAAAAGCCGCTAAAAAGCAAGACAAAGCTGCCCTTTATACCCTTCGTAGCAAGCTTGTGAAAGCTATCGACCCCCTGAAGTCGGCAGGTAATGAGTTACAAGAAATTTTACTGGCTTGTAATCGGATGGCAATGGAGGGAGGAGAATGAAATAAAAAATAATAAGTTGTTTCACCTACTAATAGGCAGAAAATCTCTTTAATTATGTTCTTTTAGTGGTTTTTGAATAAAAAATTGGTTGAAAAAGTACATTTAAAGTAATAAACAATCCTCTTTGAAGGAGAGTACATTTGAGAAAAAAATTCGTGGAAGGTGTATTATCATACATCAATGACAACCACCGCCCCGAGATGAGAGATATTTCAAAGGGTATTAGCAAAGCAGATTGGGTTATTGATCTCACCTTACTGTATATTGACAAAGAATGCATTCAGGTAAAAGGAATAGATGGCAATGGCTAGAGTGAGGTTTTCAAAATTTTCTTTGATCAATCCTTGGCAAAACCCAATCAGTTTCGCCTAACCCTCATTGCTCTGATCGAGAAAGCAAAAGCTTTCTTGAGAACCGAATCATAATCTGTAGATTAGGCGTAATTTAAGTGCCTCTCAATACTTACGAATTGAAAACTAGATCGCGCTTACCTTTAACGATCCTCACAGTTTCTCAATGGAGGGCAACGGTGACGCTATTTTTGATAAGTTTATCTTCTAACCGATGAAAAGCATTTACTCTTATACTTGTACACCAATGGTAGTAATCATATAAATAATGACGAAGGCGATGTTACGCTCAATTACTGACTTTTGTATCAGCCACCTAAGAAGAGATACTTGCTTTTTACTGATTTGCCACATCTGGAAGAGGGTTCTTCTTTAAAAACTTTTCAATCGCTTGCTTTTTTAATGGCCCACCGTGGCCTACATAATAGGTTTGGTAAGGCTGTTTCATTAATCCGTTGAGTGTGTTTGCTAAGACCTTTTGATTGTGGGCAAAGAAATGGTAGGCGGGTCGTTTACGACAAAGCAAACCTCCTCTCAACAGGTCTCCAGCAAAGATATGCTCTCCAATTGCTAATACGATACTACCTGAGGAATGCCCTCCAACAAAAAATATTTTCCCTGGAAAGCCATATTGTTCAAGTCCTAGCGTGTCCTCTTCCAACAAAATATCAGGCGTAAAGGCAGGGAACTCATCGTGTGCTCTTTTTTTCACCCATTCAGCAAGTTTTTTCTTTTGTGTTCCAACTTTTAACTCAGCAATCCTCCCACTTTCAGCAATGGCTGTTTCCTTCGTATGAACCATCACGGGAATGTTGTAATGCTTCTGAAAAAAGGCCGCTCCACCCACGTGATCGCCGTGGACATGGGTAATGATTAGCAGACTGATATCCTGCGGGTCGACCCCCAAATGCTTTATTTTCTTGATGATTTTTTCTTCTTTTCCTTCCACACCACTATCAATCATAAGGTGTTTTCCATTAGCTGATAAAAGAAAAGCATTGTAGTAGCCGTAGCCAATAGCATTCACTTTTAGATCCTCTACTTGTGCTTTTAAGGGTGAGGCAATGAAGCTAAGGAATAGTAGTGTTAATTGTATTTTAACAAGCGCCATCAAAACTTCCATCCAAGTGAAAGGGGCCTGAAGGAAAAAATGGTCTCAACTCGTAAGTGGTATCGTTAATCGTTCTCTCACTCTCCCTCCCAAATGCGTAGATGTAGCCTATGTTAGGATTGATATAAAATCCATCACGATCCCAAGGATGCCACAAATAACCGACACTTGGCAAGATAAATCCATTATTATTCCGATGCGTTTCTCCATCAGAAGAAATGCGGAACTGCTCTACACCTGTGCTAAGCTCAAAGTAAACACCTTCTTTGTGGTCTTGGAGGTGGTATCTCGCTTTTACAGCAAACAACCAAGGAAGTCGTATTTCGAGATTATCATAGTTGCTACTCTCAAATAGAAGCTCCTTTGCTTGGCCACTGATGTCTTGGGCAGCAAATTGAACTCCAAAGGAAAAATTGCTTGCGGTATTAAAAAATAATCCTATTTCATAGCCCCCCTGAAAAAGGTTTGTAATTCTGCTTTCAATAGAGAAAGTCGGCCTTATCTCAGTTTGGCTACGTGAGGCTGTTACTGTGAGGAATATAAGAAGTAGGCTTAAAAAGCAGGAACGTTTTATGCTTTGCATGTCATTAAGGTGTTTTGATGAGTAATACCTAAATAACACGCGTTAATAATAGCCTGTTGTTCACATATGTGAAGAAATACGCCTTGTACCACCCCTTATTCTACTTAAGCTTTGTGGCTGTATGCCTAAGTAGCTTGCCAGCTCATACTGCGGAAGGTTGTTCATAATAGCGTTCTTCTCGTTTAGCAGTTTTTCATAATACTGCTCGGCATCTAAGCAAAGTAAATCTTCGATTCTGTGTTGGCAAGCAATCAAAGCACTGGTTATACCACTGGTATATATTTTATCGACTTCTGGAAACTTATTTCTTAGTTTTTGTAGGTCATTTCTTTCAATATAATAGATTTCAAATTCGCCAACAGCTAGAATCGTTTCTTCACTACAAATGCCATTCTCAAAACTTGCAAATGAAGTAATGAATTCACCTGGCTGTGCGATGTGCCTCACCCATTGTTTTCCTTTGAAATCAATTTTTAGTAGAGCAAAGCCTTCATTAATAAAGAAGAGCCTGTCAGCAATACTGCCTTTGTTTACAAGTGTGTTCTTTTTATAACGCCAAAGCTTAAAACTGTTTTCAACTTCATTAAGAAGGTCATCGCTGAGCTGGTAAAAGCGTTCCCTAAATTTATCCATATTATACATTTTCTTTTTAAGACTACTATCAATACCCCTCTACACGACATCCGTTTATTTTTCAGTGATGGCTTTCCTTCAGCTTTATGCTATCGCTGTTTTCTTCTCTTTGGAGAAACGTACTAATAAAATAGAGTGTGTCATATTCGATTATATACTACAAATTACATAAAAATAAGGAATAAACCTTAGTGGTACAGCTAAGATAGAAAGGAACGCTAGGGTCATAGAGAGCGGCTTCTCTGTTGTTGTGCGTAATGCTTTTCTATTATTTCTTTTGCTCTCAACAAGCCATTTTCAGCAGCTAGCTTTTGTTTTAGCTTATCAGCCTCTATACTAAGGCGTTCATCGACCAACTGCCTGATACTATCAATAAACTTATTGACGGTAAGTTTTTTTAAAGGGATAGGGCTTACCCCTACACCATTCCTTTCGATTTGCTTTCCCCAAAAATATTGATCTCCAAAGGGATGCAGCACAGGACAAATCATTTGTGGTAAGCCTGATTTCAAGGCAATGGCGGTTGTTCCTGCCCCTCCGTGATGTACAACAAAGTCTACCAAAGGAAATAAAGCGGTGAAAGGAGCAGCGTCAATAGCCAATACCTGATCGTTTTTGTAGATCTCTTTTCCTTTCAGCCCCCACCCTCTTACTACAAGCACCTTCAAATCGAAATGGTCAACTATTGCCTTTACGTACAAGTTAAAGTCAACTTCTGATTTATAAGGCATACTACCAAAGGTAATGAGTAAGACTTTCTTTTCGTTACTTACAAACGAAGCCACCTCTTCACTCAGCTGATCATTTTTGTTGTCCTTCATCCAAAACCCGCTGAAAAATACATCTTTTGGATAGTCTGCTGGTCTATCGAGTATCAAGGGACTGACTCCGTAAATTACTGGCGTCTCCAATATACTTCTTCCTTTTGCTAGTTTGTGTTTAGCTCTAAAATTCTTGACAGGTGTATTAAAAGTACTTAAAGCAATGTTGTTGAATAAATAGGTTAGCTTATTGAGAAACTTTGGTATTGGTAGAAAGCTTACTATCGGATTTGTAAATTCTTTGGTGGGTGTAAACGCAGGTACTACGTAGGCTTTGATGAGTTTTTCTTGCATGGTACCACAAATGCCATCAAGCATGGTCTTAGGATGGTAAAGTACTACATCTGCCCATTTTACCAAATCGAAGTAAGTTTCTAATGAACTTTCTATGATAGGATAAACCTTTTCTTTTAGTTCTTTACCAATCATAAATGGATTGCGCCCTATCTCTTTTTTTAGTGCCTCATCATCTACGATTGATGCATAATTTCCCTCAAAACTTTGATAGGTCACTTTGTAGTTTGCCGCTAAGGCTTCATACATTTTGGCAGAAGCTACTTTCACCTGAAAACCATTTTCAGAAAGGTACTCTCCTAATACCAAAAAAGGCTGGATGTCGCCCCGTGAGCCAATTGTACAGATTGCTATTTTCATTTTAAGCTATTGTGTGCAGCATTCGGAAGTCTCTTCAATTTCCTAAAAAAATGGATAAGTAAATGGTTTTTCAGCCTCTAAAAACCAATCTTTTTAAGATAAACGATTATAAGAGACTATCTACAGGGTATTCGTCAATACTTCTTCAGTCAGTATCAGCCCAGCAACGAAAAAATAAATAAGCAGCGAGAATCGTAACCTAAGGCTTGCGGCTTTTAAGGGCTCAGATATCGCGACATGGTTTAAGTTATAAGGGTTGCGCCTACTAAAGGCACTTCCCTTGCTAAATGCAGCATCTGCCATAAAAATAAGTATTAGCAGAGGATACTTCAGATAATCAATAAGCAGCTGATCAATTGTAATAATGGTAGGATTTTTACTGCTTCGCTCTTCAATAGTAAAAACAAGATAGAAAATTAAGCCTATAAGAATAGTAAAAATTATCCGACTGGTTACTTTGTCGAATGTATCTTTTAGGTTATTGCTACCTTTGTCCTGAATCACTAAAAATATCGTTCGTAAAACTTGACCTACGATGGTTAGGAAAGCGATATTATATATATAAGTAAAATATGCAGAATTGTAGGGATCGATGTTCCAGCGTATATTAATTCCTACTATAATGATCGCAACCATTACAAATCGTAACATAAGGATAGGACCATTGAGAGAAGAAGATTGCTTGTCGAGGTACCAAAACCCGATAAATGCAAAAGCTAAGAAAATAGCGACGATTTTAAAGGTGTCGAAGTTAGATATAGTCACAAAAAAATCACTTTTCTGAAGGATGGGAGTGAAACTTACTGAAAGGTAAGCAGCCACTAACCACAATACAATGGTTACTCCATACGTAATAACGAGAAACTTAATTTTATCTTTTAATGACGCTTTTATCTTAGGATTTTCCACAGTTAATTTTTTTAATTTGGATGCTAAAGCGTTGGATTGGTTTAATTAGATACAGTATAATGAGCTACAATTTATATGAAAAGTAGTGGCTGTTTTATCAACAATCGGCGCAGCAATCATCCCATGGATGTAACCATTAGAGGGAGTCACGATAACACTTGCCTCTTACAATTAAGCTTTTTCTCAAGCCAGTAGGCCGAATTTCTTATTAGACATTTCTTTCGATATATTTGATTATCTCTTTTGCTATATCTTTGCCTGTGGATGTTTCAATTCCCTCTAGCCCTGGTGATGAGTTTACTTCTAAAACTAGTGGTCCTTGCGAGGATTGTAGCATATCTACACCAGCAACGCCTAACCCCATGGCTTTTGTCGCTTTTATAGCCGTAAGCTCTTCTTGGTCGGTCAGCTCTATAATAGAAGCGCTTCCTCCTCTGTGCAAGTTGGAGCGGAACTCCCCTTCTTTTCCTTGTCGCTTCATAGCTCCTACTACTACACCATCTACTACAAATGCTCGAATATCAGCACCTCCTGATTCTTTAATAAACTGCTGAGCGATTACACGAGCTTTTAATCCATTAAATGCCTCAATAACCGAACTGGCAGCATTATGGGTATCTGCTAGCACTACACCTAGTCCTTGGGTGCCTTCTAATAGTTTTAGAATTAGAGGAGCACCTCCTACACTTTCAATAACGTGATCGATATCTTTGGCAAAGTTTGTAAATACTGTTCTTGGCAAGCCCACTCCTGCTCGTGTAAGTATCTGTAGACTTCTTAGTTTATCTCTTGACCTTACCAAGGCTTGTGATTCTACTGCCGAAAATACCTTCATCATTTCAAACTGTCGTACCACTGCCGTACCATAAAATGTAACCGATGCGCCAATTCTTGGAATAATCGCATCAATATCTTCTAAATAACGACCATTGTAATACACTTTGGGGACTTTTTTCTCAAGTTCAATGATACATTTAAGATGGTCAATAATGATTGCTTCATGACCCTTTTCTTTTGCTGCCTCTATCAATCTTTTTGTAGAATACAGCTTGGCGTTTCTTGATAAAACTGCAATTTTCATGATGATTAAATTATAGGTAAAATGAGCTATTTATAGTATTACAAGACGCCCTGACACAAGATTTTAACGTTCTTCTTGATATGAAATCCACTTTTGCAATCCTTTCTACTGTCTTCATTAGGAGATCTTAAAGCTATAAAACATAACGGATGGGTTAGTAGGTGCTGTATGGCGTAGTTACCGAAGTAGTATACTATTTAGTAACCGCATCGGCTTCTGTAAAATAAAGAATAAAAGACTCCCAACCAACTGAGCAACATTACTACACTTGAATACGTGGATAACAAAAGGCGTTTATCTTCTTTCAGACAGAAGAGTCAATGGTATGTTCAGGCTTATTTGTACCTTTGGAAGGAATTAAGCGCTTAGAAAAATAGCCTTGGAGAAAATCATAATCAGTAAAATCGAAAAAGACTTTGAAGCACAGAAGCAACAGGAAGTGATGGCGTTACTCTCTTCTATCACACTTGAACACGTAATGGGAGGAACTTACAACTTACATAATACAAGAATGGCTATTTTAACGCTTGCTAAAGGCAATCTACAGGAAGTAATTACTTTAACAGAAAGTGCTAAAACAGACTTTAGAGATGTCATTTATTGGGTTTGGCTCGATAATAAATCTACAGAATAGCCAAATAACTCTTATACTTGCAGCAATGATTTTATATTTTTTCTTCACTCATTAAGCAAGATGTTGACGGTTCGTTGCATCTGTCAAAAAAAGCTACAACAGTGTAAGTAGTTCAACTCACACTGTTGTCTTTTATCATAAAATCCTCTTATTCAGCACTTACGAATTGGTGGAGTTTTTTCAACTCCGCTAGCATCGCCTTGCCCACACCTGCCGCTGATTGCGGATTTTGTCCTGTTACCAAGCGCTGGTCAACTGTTATGTGTTTTTGCCAAGGCACTGACTTCTCAAAGATTGCCCCGCGTTCAATTAATTTATTTTCTAATAAGTAAGGCACTACCTTATCAAGCCCTACGGCTACTTCCTCTTCGTTTGTAAAAGCATTTACTTTTTTGTCGGCTACCAAGTATTTGCCATTACTCAGCTTCACATTGACCAGCCCTACGGGGCCATGACATACTGCGCCTACTACCCCGTTGCTTTCATAGATTTCTTTTGCCAAAGAGGCGAGTGCTTCATTGTCTGCCAAATCCCACATGGTTCCGTGCCCACCAGCGTAGTAAATGGCTGTGTAATCTGCAGGATTTACTTCTGAGGGTTTCAGCGTATGTTCTACCTTATGGCGATAAGTATCATTTTCCCAAAACTTTTTATTAATGGGATCATCCAGTTTGAAGCCATCCACAGGAGCTTTTCCTCCTTTTGGACTCACAAAGTCGATTTCATAGCCTGCGGCCTCTAGCACTTCCCAAGGATGCGTTACCTCGCTGAGATAGTAGCCTGTTTTTTCTCCCGTATCGCCTTTTTTGTTGTGACTTGTGACGACAAATAAAATTTTCTTCTCCATTTGATTATCATTTTTAGTTTGTGCGGCTGCTTTGTCTGGAACAGAAAGAATGGTACAACCTGCTATTACCATTACACCTGTTATAATTGACTTCATGCGCTTTTTCATGGTGTACATTTTAAATTTGACAATACAAAGTTGCCCAACTGAAGCTGGTTTATACAGGACTTATCTCACAGATTTTATGTGAGGTAAGTCACATTTAAGAAAGTCGGCTTAGGGTTTCTCGAGATACACCCAGATAGGCGGCGAGAATAGTTTTGGGTACACGTTGTAGCAGAGAGGGATAAAGCGTCTTGAGTTCTTCGTAGCGACCTTTGGCATCTCTGTCGAGCAATGAAAGGATGCGCCTTTGTAAGGCAATGTAGCCAAGGTTTGATTTTACACGGAAGAAGTGTTCTATTTTTTGCAGATCGGCGCAGAGCTTATCTCTATTTTGAAGCGAGAGGCAAAGCACCTCACAATCCTCTAGGCAATCTATATCGGTGGTGGCTTTGATTCTTTTAAAGTAAGCTTGGTAGTCAGTCACCCACCAATCTTCCATAGCAAATTGTAATATGTGTTCTTTTCCCTCGTCGTTTGTGTAGTAAGCTTTAAGTAGGCCACTCAATACAAAGTAGTCATTTTGTACACTACTCCCGCTTTGTACTAGAAACTGATGCTTTTTCAATTTCTTTCTGGTAAAGTGCTCCATAACATAGTCAAACTCTGTATTAGTAATCGGCGTGATCGCTTCAATATGTCTTTTTAGTTTGATGCTCAATTGGGAAAGTGATATTTTCTGAGTGATGCTTCGATATATAATATTTGATTATTTTTCTTCTCTCGTGTATGACTCCCTAGAAAATGTTTAAGAATTAAATGCTGCATAATTAACATTTTGCGAAATTTTCACCACTTATCCTTCGATTTACCTTTCGTTCATTTTTTGACTTCGTCGAGCTCGCAGGCTCGGTTTCTTGATTACCGGAACGAAGTGGAGGTAAGCGGAGCAAACCGAGCCAGCGAGCGAGACGAAGTCAAATACAAAGGATAAGAACACAGAACCGC
>CALEMF010000083.1 GCA_937911505.1 uncultured Cytophagales bacterium | reverse complement strand
GCGACGCCACTATCTAAATAATGTAGCCGTATACCGTCGGTAGTTACGTAAAGACTTTGCATGGTATAAGGATATTAAGTGAATTTAAAATTATTAATCATACAGATCTGTAAGAAGCAAATTTGGAGAATTTAAGTATTACCTTTGAATAAACCAAGATTAGAATTATTTTTGAAAAGCAGTAATGCTATTGATTTTTTACACGCAAAAGACGCAAGCATCAACACATATGGCTGAAATAATAAGAATGCCCAAAATGAGCGACACCATGGAAGAAGGGGTGATCGCCGCTTGGCATAAAAAGGAAGGTGATGAAATTAAATCTGGAGATATCGTAGCAGAAGTAGAAACCGATAAGGCCACCATGGACTTAGAAGCGTATGAAGGGGGGACTATTCTCTACATTGGCGCTAAAGAAGGAGAGGCTGTTCCGATAGATGGAGTTATGTACATTATTGGAGAAAAAGGGGAAGACTATCAATCTTTACTCAAGGAAGCAGAAACACAAGAAACTACTTCTACCGCTACACAAGAGGAACAACAAGCCACTAATAAAAAAACGGATAGTGACGCCACTTCGCAACCTTCTCAAGACCCCAGTGATATTCCCGCTAGTATTGAGCTCATGCCTAAAATGAGCGATACTATGGAAGAGGGAGTAGTAGTAGCCTGGCACAAAAAGGTAGGCGATAAGGTACAGGCGGGCGACTTGCTGGCAGAGATAGAAACGGATAAGGCAGTAATGGAACTGGAGGCTTACGAAGCGGGTACTATCCTTTACATTGGTGTGGAAGAGGGAGATAGCATTGCGGTAGATGCCGTCTTGTACATTGTGGGAGAACCAGATGCAGACTACAAGGCACTTTTAGCCGCGCACCAAACCTCAGGTAACGGGCAATCTTCTGACGATAAAGCCACCATTCAAAAAGAGAAAACACCCTCCGAAGCCACCACCAAAACTACAGAAAGTAAGAGTAATGGCGTTGCCAGTACTACCGAAGAAGGACGGATCAAAATCTCTCCTCTAGCGCGTCGTATGGCCGAAGAGTTAGGTTATGATATTTCTCAAATTGACGGTACAGGAGAAGAAGGAAGAATCGTAAAACGCGATATAGAAAACTTCCAGCCTGAAAAGAAAAGTACGTCCTCCTCTCCTACTGAACAACCTTCTCAAAAAACCCAACCTTCTACTAGCTATCTGGGTGAAGACTTTGAAGAGGTAAAAGTTTCGCAGATGCGTAAAACCATTGCGCGTCGCTTAGCAGAGAGTAAGTTTACAGCCCCTCATTTCTACCTTACGATAGAAATCAATATGGACAAAACGATTGAGGCACGTAAACAAATGAATACCTACGCACCTACAAAAATCTCTTTTAACGATATTGTCATTAGGGCTACGGCTGCTGCCTTGAAGCAACACCCGCAGGTAAACTCTTCTTGGCAAGGAGATACCATTCGTACCAATCACCAAGTGCATATTGGTGTTGCAGTGGCTGTAGATGAGGGCTTGTTGGTACCAGTGGTGCGTTTTGCCGATACCAAATCGCTTTCACAAATTGCTAGTGAAGTGAAAGACTTGGGAGAAAAAGCACGCAATAAACAACTACAGCCTAGCGATTGGGAAGGTAATACCTTTACCATCTCTAATCTAGGCATGTTTGGGATAGAGGAATTTACAGCCATTATCAATCCGCCAGATGCTTGCATCTTAGCCGTAGGAGGTATTAAGGAGACCGTATTGGTAAAAGACGGAGAAATGGTAGTAGGTAATGTTATGAAAGTTACCCTCTCTTGTGATCATCGTGTGGTAGATGGTGCTACAGGCGCTGCCTTTTTAAAAACCTTGAAAGGTAACCTAGAAGATCCTATTAGGATTTTGGTGTAATATGAGTAAAAGCTGTTCTTGCCTAAAGATTAGGTAAGAACAGCTTCAGAACTATCGCTCATTACTTTACAAGTATTATTTCATACTTTTAGCTGCTGCCAACAATAGTGCTTCTGGTACACGCTCTTTAAAATTTGGGTTGATGTACTCAAACTTGATTGTCCCTTCTTTGTCTAAGAAAAAAACAGAAGGAACAGGTAACAAATCTTTATTACCTCCTCCAGAAGAAGTACTCAAGTCAATTCCATATTCTTTATACTTTTTTAGTACCTCATCGCTTACCTGAAAGGCAATACCAAATTGCTTGGCTGCTTCCATGTCATTGTCCGAGAGGAGCGTGTAAGGTAACTCAAGCTTATCTGTTGTCTTTTTAAGCTCACTCGCCTTATCTGGGCTAATCGCCACGATTTGATAGCCATCTGCACGAAGTTTTTCTTCTAGTTTACCAAGTGCAGCAAGATGTTTATTACAAAAAGGACACCACCCACCACGATAAAAGATTAGAATTGTCTTTTGTTTGGCCACTAATGCCTTGAGGGATTGTTTTTTACCAGCTAGGTCCTCTACCATGAGATCAGGAACTTGTTCACCAATTAGTAGGGGACTTACATCCTCTGGCTTGGTCGGTACAGGCTCTTCCGTTACCTGAACAGGTTGAAAAGAGAATAGCATAAAAGCTAAGCATAGGAAGTAGGGTATTTTCTGCATAAGTATATGAAAGTTTAAGTTTTACTAAAATATGTTTGTAAGGTACATCCTCTTTGTATAAGCAAATGTCTGATGCCTGACAGTATAAGCAATTATTATCATTTTTGTGGTAAAGTTCCTATCTTTATACTGTTCAGATGATAGCACTACATTTTGAAGAAACCTTTATATCCCTTTTTTGTAGATTACGCTATACCTAAAAATGCAAAAGAGGCACTACTTAGACAAAAAGCTAAAGTAATATGGCTTGTAGGGCTTCCCAGCGCTGGTAAAAGTACAATTGCGCAGGGGTTAGAAAAGAAACTCTATCAAGAGGGATTTCTAACACAGCTCCTAGATGGCGATCACCTCCGGACGGGTCTTAGCCAAGATTTAAGCTTCTTAGCGGCAGATCGTATTGAAAATATACGCCGTGTGGCAGAAGTTGCCAAACTTTTTCTGGATTGTGGCGTAGTCACCTTGGCTTCTTTTATTTGCCCTACACACGACCTCCAAACATTGGCGAAGAAAATTATTGGGGAAGAGCATCTCATAGAAGTATTCATTGAGTGCCCACTTGCTGTATGTGAAGCCAGGGATGTAAAAGGGCTGTACGCAAAAGCACGAGCAGGAGAAATCAGTGATTTTACAGGCATCAGTAGCCCTTTTGAGCCACCCACTCATCCTCAGATAGTCATTCATACTGCCGAAGAAAGCCCTGAACAATCCATTGATCGTCTCTATCGTTTAGTAAAACCCTTATTTATCTACTCATGAAAATTGGCTTACTCTCCGATACCCACAGCTTCATGGAAGCTACTATTTTAGAAGTACTACAAGATTGTGATGAAGTATGGCACGCAGGTGATATAGGTGATCTCTCCGTAACCGATCAGCTACAAACCTTACAAATACCTCTGAGAGCGGTTTATGGTAATATAGATAATGCTGCTATCAGACAAACTTTTCCCAAAGATCTTATTTTTGAATGTGGAGGGCTCAAAGTGTGGATGACACACATAGGCGCTTATCCACCTAAGTATACGCCTAAGGTAAGAACAAAGCTCGACGAAATACGCCCCGACCTATTCGTTTGTGGGCATTCTCATATTCTTAAAGTGATTGCCGATAAGCCGAGAAATTTACTCCATCTCAACCCTGGCGCAGCAGGGCATCACGGTTTTCATACGATACGTACTTTATTACTCTTCGATATTATTGAGCACCGCCCTACCAACATGCAAGTAGTAGAACTCGGTAATAGAGGACAGCAGCGTTCGTAAGTTTTTTGTAAAAAAAGGAATCGTTATATTTATCTCGATCGAACGAATAGACTATAATCTCTATGAAGGTAGTATACACTAGTATATTAATGTATATAGGTAGCATTTCATCTTTTTTGGCACAATTCCAAACCCAAGAAGTTGCACTTTCCTATGAGGGCTACAAGGGTACAGCAGAAGTGTGTATGAATTGTCAATCGCTAGCACTAGCCACCAATAAAACCTACTATTGGGTAGAAAATGGGCGTTTGGGGGAGTCAGAAGGTAGATTTAAGGGGCAACTGCTACACGGAAGTCTTGTCTTGTACAAAGATCGTTTTGAAGGAAGAGAAATGTTCTTGGAAGGTAACTACTACACTGGTCTCAAGGATGGGATTATTAAAACCTACCTACCCGAAAGTGTTTTAGATAAAAAAGAACAATATGAAAAAGGTGTGGTACTCTCTCGTGCCTTTTATCGAGGCGAGGAAGAAATAGCAGCCAATACGCTTGTGCGTCAATTTGACTATCAAAAGCATCTTCCTGATAAGAGTCTGCTTACATTTACTTTCTTCGGCCCTCAAAGTAAAATCGTGGCAGCAGGCTATCAGGTATACACTCCTTCCTATTTTTCTAATTTTTATGAGGGTACTTACAAGAAGTTTTTTAAAGATCAAGCAGGGAATGAATACTTGAAAGAGGAAGGGCAATATGTAAAAAACCGTAGACAAGGCAAATGGCAGGTTCATTATGCAGATGGGGTAGTAGCACATCTCACCTACACCCAAGACCTTTTGGTGACAGAAGAGTTCCTTAGGAATGGGCAACCTTTTACAGGTACGGTAAGAGATTTATCGCCCAATAAAACCACTGAAGTGGCCCTTATAGCAGTGAAAGAAGGAAAACGTAACGGTAAAACATTAGATAGTTTTGGGCCAACGCAAGATAAACAGAACAAACCTAACCGTGTAATTACCTATACTGAGGGAAAGGCAGATACATTACTGTCTTTGCAAGATTTTCTCCGTACCCAAACGATTACCCGTACATTAGAAGTAGGCAAACAATGTGATGCACGAGGAGCTGATTTATACATAGACCGTATTCAATATACCTCACAGGGGGCATTGGTTTACTTACATCATTTTTATGACAGTCCCACAGGAGCTACATCACTCATCTATACAGCGCCTCCTGACGATAGCACAAGTTTTAAAGCAATTGAGGTAGCAACAAGGCAACTTTTCCCCTTACAGAAGATATTTGGCCTGCCTGTCACACCAGCTTATCAAATCACTTATAATGGTCAGATTACTAGCTTCGTTTTGTTTTTTCAAGGGATGCGTCCCATACACAAACACCTCAGTTTTATAGAAAGTCGGATCAATGAGTTGCGTACTACTAATGAACAGCAGGCTGGTACCAGCGCGTGGGGCTGTTATGAAATATTACTCGAATGACCAAGGCTTCTGCTACTTTTTTATTATTTTCAAAAGGCTTCTTAAATTTATATTCGTGAAAAGATTATTTTTCCTCATTATTGGTGTTGCTTTCATTCTCTACATTAGTGCTGTTTCTTGGTTGCTTTTTAGACAAGATGAGATCATTTTTAGTGTACAAGCAGAAAAGAGTAGCGTACAACTCCCCCATCGCAAGATAGAGTTCAAAAATAGAGAAGATGTACTAGCAGGATGTATCATTCCTGCAGTAGGTGAACGTAAACAATGGGTCATTTTTTGCCATGGTGCCGAGACTACTTTATATGCCAAGGGGCACCAAGCACGTTATAATACTTGGCATAAGCTCAATCTGAACGTACTGACTTTTGATTACCTGGGATATGGTAAAAGCCAAGGAGAACCTAGTGAGCTAGGCATGTATGAATCGGCTAGAGCAGCCTATCACTATCTCAGTAATGTAGAACTTGTAGACGAATCAGATATCATCATCTATGGAGAGGGATTAGGAGTGTCTGTTGCTTTAGACTTAGCTAGACAAGTAAACGTGGCAGGTGTTGTATTAGAAAATGGCATTACCTCACTCATAGATTTGTGCCAAGAGACATATCCTTTAATGCCTATGCATTTAATCTTTAAAAGTACTTTTGATGCAAGGACGCGTATTAATGCAGTAGTGGCGCCAAAGTTATTTATCTATGCCTCTGATAATCAAAAAATTGCCTCTATTCATACACAGCAACTTTACGATATTTCTCTTCAACCTAAAGCCATTAAGTTCGTTGAAGGTGGCCACCACGACGCTATCAGTCGTGATTCGCTCAACTATCAGCGTATCCTACGTACTTTTCTACAAACTATACGCTGGAAGTAGTAGCACTAAGAGCTTTTTTCTTTGGCTTCTGTAGTAACAGACTTTTTAGGTTTATCTTGTGCAGGTGTAGGAAGGAAGCTTCTCAGTATTGCTTCTATTTTGTTTATAATGTCTCGTTTTTCTTCACTAGGTGCATAGGTATAGCCTTCTATATAGTATATTTTGTCTCGTCGCTCATCTACGAAAGCATACCCCAAAAAGGGCCCTCCTTTAGATTTATCTGCCCAAGCCCATAGGCCTCTGTACTCTACTATAAAGTAGTCTTTTACGGGCATTAAACGAGCGGCAATGGGAAGTTCTACTTGTATATCCATAAAAGCGCTATCTCTTTTGGGGTTATTCACATAGCGACGTCCTAATGACCGCCGCCAAGCAACGATACTGTCGACTGAAAAGTCAGACTCCGAAGTGTAAGGTTTAGCCGCCATGAATATATTTTGATAGCTTCTCGGGCTTTTTTCGCCTATCCACAAGAAGTTACTATTTTCTTTAACCTTCACATATCCTGCTGGTACTTTTAGTCCAATATCGAATTTTTTTCTAAATTTCTTTGCAAGCACTTTACTGCTATCATCCATGCGCAATGTTTTCTCAATTCGCTTGATTTCTACATCATGAAAAAAGCTGTATATCTTCGTTTTGTGCTTAATCAGATTATCAATCAGCCGCTTATCGGTAGCGCCATACAAAAACATCATTTTCTGATCTTTTGCGTATTGATTCTCTCTGGTGTACATGTACAGGTTAGGATCTACTTTGATTTGTTCTATAGATTTTTTACTATAAAATTCTTGCATCTTACGCCCTGCCGTACTTTGATCTTCAAAAGAAGTAACAAAGATGATGTTGCGGTGCTTGCGAATAAAGCCCGAAAAATTTTTAGGATGCATGTAGAGTAAGTCAAAACGTGGCTCCTGTTGTGGGAGTCCCTCGATGGGCTCTTCTAAAATTTTACGTAAGGTGATGCCTGTCTCGGTAGTCCACTTGGTAGAATCCATCACCACCATAATCTCTGCGTTCCCACCTACACTAGGTACTCTATTACTTGTATAGTCTGATAACTCACAGCCTGCTAAACAGCCAAGTAGAAGGCATAAGGCAATGGTTATTTTCAAAGATAATACTCTCATTTAGCTTAACTTAGACAATCATTAATAAGGTGAATAAGTAAAACACCTTATACATATAATGGTATTCGCAGTGAAAAGGTTTTTCTCTTAAAAATACTGGTTTAACCCACGCGTATTTTCTGTCCTGTTACGAGTAGATTTCCTTTCAAATGAGGATTGAGCTTTCTTAGTTTTTCTACTGAAAGGTTTTTATATCGCTGGCTAATATTCCAGAGCGTATCTCCTGGCTGTACTACGTGGTAAGCAGGTGATGAAACCACTTTCTTCTGAGTAGTAGCTACCTTCGTCTTAGGTGCTTCCTTCCAGATTACCAAACGTTGATTCACATATACTACGTCAGAAGTGAGTTTATTCCAATTCTTCAGGTTGAGTACACTTACACCGTACCTCTGGGCAATAAGACTGAGAAACTCACCATAGCGTACACGGTGAATCACTTTTTGCTTACCATCTACGTTGGTTACAGGCGTGTAAGCCGCATAAGAAACAGGATGTACATTCTGATTTTTAGCAGCCGCTAAAATCTCTTTTCTGTTGGCTACAATCTTTTCTTTCTCCTCAGCAGGAATACGCAAAGGGTATTTTTTCATGTAGTAGGGAACAATATTTTTCTTGAGATGGGGATTTAAATCTTGCAATGTCCCGAAAGGAATCCCTGTTTCTTTTGAGAAGGCCATCAAGTTTACATATTGACTCACCTGAATCGTATCAGAAGGAATATAAGCCAAAGTCTTATCTGGTGGAGGTACAAAATGCTCGTCAGTATGATTCATCACATAGTTGATTGCAATGAACATTGGCACATAATTGCGTGTCTCTCTAGGTAAGTAGTAATAAATTTCCCAGAAGGTAGTCTTATTACCTGATCTACGAATAGCACGTTGTACATTACCTGGCCCACAATTGTAAGCAGCCAAGGCCAAATGCCAGTCGCCAAACATTTTATGTAAATACTTGAGGTAGCGACAAGCGGCGTCTGTAGATTCGTAAGGATCCATACGCTCATCAATGTAGCCATCTTGGTACAAGCCATATTGTCGTCCTGTTGAGGGAATAAATTGCCATAGTCCCATCGCTGCTGCCCAAGAGCGGATACGAGGAATTAAAGCAGACTCTACGATAGAAAGGTATTTGATTTCATCTGGCAGTCCGTGCTTAGCGAGGGCTTCTTCAAAAATAGGGAAGTAACGCTCCTTACGCATCATAAATAGGCGCGTCTGCTCACGATCTTTTACCAAATAACGTTGAATATGCTTTCTTACTACACTATGGTAGGGTAGCTTAATATCTTTTTCAAGGCAAGCCAGTCTTTCCTTGATAAGCGACTCGTGTACTTGTGGAACGTAGTTCTCTAGTAGTTTTTGGGTATTGGTATCTTCTAGTGGTTGTGTATCTGCCTCTGTAGGTGCTGCATTTTGCGCTAGAGAGAGCGAGGGTAGTTGTATTGTCAACAGACAAATAAAAATGTATTTAAATAATTGCTTCATAGACCTGTAGAGCACTTATGTGGATTGATTTGAAAGAAAATTATCGTATCACTATGTAGCCGACTAAAGATACGGAACGCTTTTTAGTTAGCCAAATAATTGCCTATTAAAACGCCTTTTCCTTCATAATTGATCCCATTTTACTAATTTTATTTGTAAGTGCCTCTTTACCAGTCTGCTTAATTTTCACCTTCTACCCTCACAAGCTGTACTGAAACGACCTAGTCTGCTTCTTTCTTTGGTTGTTCTTTTACTACCAACTGAAGGGAATCACTGCGCGACAATGTATCGCTCACTAAAGACACTTCCTTTACTGCTAAGGTATCTGTTTCTGATAATCGTGCCATTTTGGCGAGGGTGGGTATCCATACTTCGTAGGTTTTACCCTCTCTTACTGTTAGCCTATTAGCTTTTAGCCAAGGGTTATGTCTTTGTAGCGTCTTCAAGGAAAGACCATACTGGCTAGCAAAGTCTGCTAGGTTATGAATGGTGCTGTCTACCGTTATTTTTCTATAATGTGGATACGCATAAGGCTGCACGTCTGTCAAATCGTACTTCGCTAAGTTTTCATACACTTGCTTAAAAGCAACTGCTTTGTATACATAGCGAGCCGTCTCAGGATTTAGGAATAGGTCGTAGTAAGAGTCTACACCACTGGCACGCAAGGTGTACTGTATGCCTCCTATGCCCATATTGTAAGAAGCTGCTACGTTTGTCCAGTTTTTTAAATACTTATAAGAGTAGCGCAGGTAATAAGCAGCCGCATAAGTAGCTTTAATGGGATGATAGCGCTCATCAATTTCGTTGTTGATCTCCAGCCCTGCAGTACGTGCTGCACTCGGCATCAATTGCCAAAAGCCCGCTGCACCTGCTGGCGATACCACATTCGTTAGATTACTTTCTATAACCGCCAAGTACTTAAAATCGACGGGGATGTCTTTCTCTTTCAAAATTTGCTCGAAGAGGGGGAGCCAATAGTGAGCTTTACTTACCGTTTGTGTAGCGCCTTGCTTCCAATAAGTAGCCAAGTGTAGCTCCCATTGAAGCTTGCTAGCAATATTTTTCTTTTCGGTTGGTACGCGCTCTCCTGCAAAGTAAACTTCACTTGAAGAAGGCTTCTCTACCATATTATTATTTTTTGTTAAGTATACTTGGTGTGCTACCTCCGACTTATATTGTAGTTCATACTTTTGCGATAGTTTTGCATACACCGCATAGCCTACAAAAAAGATAACAACCATCAACAACAATGAAATCTGTAAATTTCTCAAAACAATTACTATTTGGTAAAACATAGCAGGTGCTTTCCACAGTTAGAAATCAATCTGTAGCACTCTGTAAATCAATATATTATATTAGAAATTGGGTTGTAGAAGGTATTTAGAGTAAAAATCGTCAATTACTTTTACGGCGTCTTCTGCCGTATCTACAATGCTAAATAAGTGTAGGTCTTCTGGATTCACGTTTTTTTCACGTGTCAGCAATTCCTCTTTGATCCAATCCACCAAGCCGCTCCAAAACGATCTTCCAACAAGAACGATTGGGAAACGTCCTATCTTTTTGGTTTGAATAAGCGTAAGTGCTTCAAAGAGTTCGTCTAGCGTGCCAAATCCACCAGGCATTACTACAAACCCTTGTGCGTATTTGACAAACATCACTTTTCGTACAAAAAAGTAGTCGAACATAATAAGCTTGTCTGGATCGATATAGATGTTGCCGTTCTGTTCGAAAGGTAGTATAATGTTAAGTCCAACGGATTTCCCTCCTTGCTCGCGGGCACCTTTGTTACCTGCTTCCATAATACCAGGCCCTCCTCCTGTAATGACTCCGTAGCCGTGCCTTACAAGTTTACCTGCTATCTCCTCCGCTATTTTATAGTATTTATGATCGGGTTTGGTACGGGCAGAGCCAAAAATAGATACACAAGGCCCTATTTTTGCCATTTTTTCAAAGCCGTTTACAAACTCAGCCATCACCTTGAAGATCACCCAAGAGTTAGCACTCTTGATCTCGCTCCAATCTCTGTTTTTAAAAGCTTTGATGATCTTGTGTTCGTCGTCTATGTCAATCTTCTCTTCCGCCATAATTTTCGTTCTTTAAAATTGTAAATTTCCAACATACTCTTTGGTCTCTCTACACTTTGACAGAATTCTATTTTTACCTGAATTCTTTTTACTTAAAGCATTATTTTTCGAACGGTTGCAAATATATTATACTATATACACATTGTCAAATATATTTATGAAAAAATATATCAAAACCTGATTTAAGGTACTTGACGTGCATTTTACAAGTCCATAACTTTTAATGTAAGCCATTTGTTTTGAAACCAAAAATTGTACTTTAGCAAGAAAAGTCTTACTTCTCTAAGGCTGCCGCTAGTTGGTAGAGCCAAGTGATGGTCACTTCTAGTACTAAGTCGTTTTTTACTTTCTTACCACCAGCCAACAAGGCTAAAGTAAGTTGATCATTGTAGGCAATCAGCGTACTGAACATAAATTCAATTTGTTGATGCTTTTGCCAGAAGGGATAGAAGCGCTCTTCAAAGAAAGCCTTGGCTAAAGAGGCTTTATTGGCTATTAAAAGGTACTTTTCAGCCGCTTCAGTATTTACTTCTACTACAGGCGCTTTCTCCAAGCGATCAGGGGTAGTGGCGTACCCTTTTGGAACAATTTGGAGCTGTAGGTGATGTTTATTTTTGAACGGGATACTCACTACCAAGTACTTAAACCGATTGCGTATGGTCTTTTCGATAAGTAGGTTTCTTCCACTAAACGCTCCTACAAGTTTGGGGAGTACTTCATTGCCCACTTTTCTAGTGGTATCTAGCTGTAAGTTTAGTTGCTCGTTTAAGCGTTCAAACTGTTGTACCGTCTTTTTACTTTCTCGAATGGCCGTAAGCCTTACGTAAAAAATAGCTGCAATAATACCTAGTACGACAATAAAAGCAAGAATTTTAAGTAATAGCATCTTTTTCGTTTTGGCAAAGATAAGGAAAGATTTGACAGACTATACTAGCCAAAAGTAGCTGCACAAATTTATATTTTTTTATAACTACTGTGACCTTCTCGTTACTTCTCAAGTCTTTACTACAGAAGGTTGACCTTAATTAATCACTATTTACTCAAAACATTTATAAATCTATGTCTAACACACTTCGATTTCTTATATTAATAGCCTGTTTATGCAATCTATTTGCCTGTCAGGAAAAGAGGAAGACCTACCGCTTGACGCTGAAGAGCCTTTCACTACGGAAGTTGTTTTAGGACAGCCCACCATTGTAGACTTACATACCACCTCTGGAAGAACCGCTGAGGAAGTGAGTTTTCAAACGGTTAGCCCTGAGGCAGAGATTGTTGGCGATCATTTTTTACTTTTTACACCACAAGCCTCTACAGAAACCGTAGTATACAAAGCTTGTGAGCAAGAAGATTGTCAAAGTTATACAATTCATCTGCGCAATGTCGATAACACAGACTGTAAAGTGTTTGTGGTTCCTGATACAGTATTTACAGGTGATGCTTCAGAGGTGCTCATTGATGTATTGAAGAATGACATCCTTTGTGATAACGACCAGCGCCCTAAGATTGATATTGTACTTCCACCTGTGCGCGGTACGGCTTCTGTAGTAGAGGGTACTTCAGAGATTTTATACGTCAAAAATGCTGACTTTGACCAGGCTGATCGGTTGGTGTATCGTATACAACGAAAGGGGATAAAGCGTTTCGCGTTAGTATATATCCTTGCTGGAGAAGATCCACGTGTTGTTGATCCAGCATGTGAGGTACGTGTAGAAGACGATTACATAACATTGGTTAGCGATACTATCAGCAATGGCATGGTGACAGTCACTCCATTGCTAAACGACAATATCTGTAATACATCTGCGGAACTACAAATTGTTCGCCAGCCAAACGTAGGTAAAGTCACTATACACAATAACCAATTTGTTGACTATGTTTTACCTCGTGAAGGTTTTCAGGGGGAAGTTTCTTTGCAATACAGGGTCTATCAACCTAACGAAATCAATGAAGAGGCCAGCATTATACTAGACTTTAATTAACATATCTTCTGGCTTATACCTAAGCGCATGGCCTTTTTGAGGCCATGTGCTATGTTATTCGTCTATAATCCGTGTAAATAAAGGGGTCTAAAGTACGAAAGCTCTTTACGCTGCATATTACACAAGATAGAGAAGAAGCAAAAGGTAACTTCGGATTTTCAGCATCACCTTCAAGAGAGAAAGCCTTTGCAAAAAATTTTTAGCTAAGGAGTACTGAATCGTTAAAATCCTCTTTTTACTTCTTTAAATGACAATGAGTAAGGGTTTGACAAGTCGTAGAAGCCAGAGATACCTGTAAAAGTTTATATTTTTTTACAAGTACTGTGACCTTTTCATTACTTCCTGAGTCTTTACCATAGAAGGGCTTTCTGATTGATTATTATTCACCTATTAAACACTTAGTAAACTCATGTCAAAAACACCTCAGTACTTTATCTTACGCACCTATCAACAAGAAGACTTATCGCTTATATCTTGCTTTATAAGCACCTTCAGGGAAAAGTTTTTTTACAGTCCAAGGTCTATCAACCTAACAAAATCAATTATGAAGCCAGCACTCTACTAACTAATTATACCTTATGGCTTATGCATAAGAACATGGCCTTTTTGAGGTCATGTTCTGTATTATTTGTATATGAGCTAGGTAAATGAATTACATGACTAACGCAGAGATTATAAAAGGTTGCCGACATCATCGACCTGAAGCACAAAAGGCCCTTTACGATACCTATGCTCATCGACTGATGGGGATATGTGTGCGTTATGCTCGGGATAGAGAAGAAGCAAAAGATATTTTTCAAGAAGCGTTTATGAAGATTTTTAAGCATATTCATCAGATAAGAAAGATACAATCACTAGAAGGTTGGTTGAAACGTGTGACAATCAATGTGGCGATTACCTATTGTAATAAACACAAAGTATGGCAGCAATTTATTAGTGATGAACACCTCGATGACCAAGGTGAAGTCAAGGATTACCTACGTGTTGTGAATAGTTTGACCAGTGAAGATTTATTAATGCTTCTAGAGCAGCTTCCCTACAACTACCGCACTGTTTTCAATCTATATGTAATAGAGGAGTATACACACAAAGAAATTGCCCAAGCACTTTCTATTTCAGTAAGCAACTCCAAAATGCTGCTAATGAGAGCGAAACAGAAATTGATGCAATTGTTCAATCAGATAATCGAAAACGATCGTTATGAGCAAAAGACAGGATCATAAGCCTTGGGAGGCACTTGTCAAAGAAAAACTGCAAGGGCTTGAGGTAACACCCGAAGCTACTGCTTGGACAAATATAGCAGGCCAGTTGTCTTCACATACGCTTGCCACCTCTATTTCGTCATCAGTGGGTATCCTTTATCAAGCGGCTACTTTAAGCACCACTTTAGCTATTTGTACCTTCTTGACACTCTATATGAGCTCTCCTACCCTTTTTTCAAGTAAAACAATTAGTGATAAAGACACCACCATCACGCAAGGATATACCTCTAAACAGTCTAATCGTTTACCTTACTTTGATAGTCTAATAGCCAAATATCTACCTAGCAGTATACCCACTACCACTGAGGATACAAGCACGCAGCTACCCTCCAATACACCAAAAATCTATATTGATGATTCAACTGAAAAGAAGGACGCTTACTCAATAACTTCTAAAATACGTTTGCCTGAGGCTTCAGAAATGATGGTAAAACCTAATGTCCTCGAGAAAACGCAGGATACGCTTTCACAAAAAAATCTTATTTCAGACAAGAAAAATACGCTTCTCTCCTCTTCTCCTTTCTATGAAGAACCCTCTCTTGAAGAGGATACAAAAGGGTATAACCATCAGGTATTTGTCGATTCCTTATCAGAGGAAAATGATTTATTAAAAAAGACTGCTTTGCAGCATCCATCAGTGATAACTACTGACAACTTACTACCCTCTTTCCCTATCCACTTCACCCCCTATGCTCTTATCCCTTTAAGCGAAGCTAGCCCATATGTAGTGTTGGATTCCTTACAACATGATTCCGATGCTTTTGCAAAAATTTTCCAGCCAGCCCTTTGGGGATTTGATTTTTTTGCCGCGCCTACTGCTTATCGAGCGGAGTATCAACTTGACGATCCGCTTGCGGAAGGTGGTGAGCAGTTGGCTGTACTAAGTAGTTGGGGTAGTACCATAGGCGTGCGTGTAGATAAGATCACTGGGAAACGGGTAAGCTTATCGGGAAGTGCTGAAGTAGGTCATTTTAGAACAGAATATAACAGTGAGCAAACAACTGTTATACAAATAGATAGTGCGCAATTCAATAGTATTACTCTGAATTACAATAATCAGTTACGCGTGATGCAAATAAGCCTTACGATGGGAGGTGCTTACCACCTTCTCCAAGGAACGCATCAAGTGAAAGTCTATGGTGGACTTGGCTATCACCTTAGCCACTGGAGAGAACAAGAACAAATAACAGAGGCTATCACCAGTGAGAGTAGTCATCACAGTCATTTTTCAGGAAGCTTCGCTTTAGAAGTGAGCCGCCAGCTTCTTCCACATATTCGCTTGTATGCTGTACCTTACTACAGGAGAAGCTTTTACACATTTTCTCCAGAACTTGCAGCCCTACGAGAACTAGGGCTGCGTGTAGGAGTTGGTATCAACTATTTTTAATGTGATTGTATCAAGCACTTAAGATATTGAGACTTTTTGGCTTAATAGCTACTTCTAGTCTCTCTCCAAAGGTAAAATTCTCACCGTCTAAGTGGCTAGCACCTGCTTTTTTTCGCTCTAGTACTACCTTTTTGGTACGAAAAGATTGGTAATAAGGCATTTTGGGTAGCGATTTTGTAAATAATCCCAATCCTACCGAAGGCATTTGCCACTTTGGAAAAGGTGCTAGTAGGCAAACATCTAACAAGCCGTCTTTTATATTGGCTTGTGGGGCTATATAGGCATCGTTACCATACTGAGAAGCATTAGCAAACGTTACCGAAAAGGCTTTCATCTCCATTTCGTGCTCATCAGTCTTAATGTAGTAATCTTCGGGTTGAAAGTTAAAAAAGGCCTTTAAGGTACTTTTCACATAGGTAGAAAAGCCTCTGCTTCCCGATTGTGCAAAGAGCGCACTCACATAGGCGTCAAAACCTACCCCAGAGGTACACAAAAAAGGCTGATTATTGACCATACAGGTATCGATGCGTACCGTATGTTGTTTATTAATAAGCTTGATAGCCCGATCTGCTCTCAAGGGAATTTTGAGGTGACGTGCCAAACCATTTCCTGAACCTAGCGGAAGTACGCCTAGCGTTTTATCGGTACCAATAAGGGCTTGTGCCACTTCATTGATAGTACCATCACCTCCAACGGCTATTATGTAGTCTTTATTATTTTTTATGGCTTGTCGGGTGAGCTCAGTAGCGTGATGTTCACGCTCGGTAAAGACCAACTCTACGTCAAAGTGTTCATTATCTATGTGTCGGTCGATAAGTTTACCAACAGAGTCTTTCGATTTTCCTCCAGAAATAGGATTAATAACAAAGAGGGCTTTCTTTTTTTTGATTTCCATAGCTAAAAATAAAATAACAATTATTTAACAATTAATTAACATCAAAACGGGATTGCAAATAAAATAAAAAAATTTGAGTTAATAAAATGTTAAGCTGGTTTTATAATGTCCAAATTCTCAACCCGTTATTGAATAGAAAAGTTTAGAGAGACTTCCCACTTCTTAGTTCAATTGAGCTGTATACTGGTTGGCTTTTGTAAAAAATTATTTTACTTTACACACCCTATTCATCCAACTATGTGTACGACTATGCTTACAGATTTTCAAAAAAAGAAAATAGCACGTTTATTTCAGTTTTACGATGCCAACGGTAACGGGGTCATTGAAGCAGAAGATATTGACGAAATTGCCCAGCAGTTCGGGCAAGAGTTTGGTTGGGCGATTGCCTCACCAGAAGACAGGAAGTTTCGGGCTACCTTTAAGCAATTCTGGAGAAAATTGATTATGTCTGTGGATAGTAATGACGACCAGAAGGTAAACTTAGAAGAGTTTTATGCTGCCTATGAGGCCAGCCTTTCTAGTGAAGAAAACTACGAAACTTTGGTACGTCCTTTTTTGGACAATCTCTTTCCTGTGATTGACAGTGATAACGACGGCGCTTGGAGTAAAGATGATTTTATCAAATTCTATAGGGGCTTTCGTAGCTCTTCAGAAGCCGCAGAAAGAAACTTTAAGCGCCTAGATTTGAACAGTGATGGTGTATTGTCTAAAGAAGAGATCTACCTACATTTTCACGATTTCCATATGAGTCAAGATGAACAGGTAGCGGGGACTGTCTTTTTTGGAGAGTTATAAACTTAATAAGCGTGTTTACTTGTGTAAACTTCTTGGGAACTTTTCATTTTTTAGGAAAAGACGTTAGTTCCTCACAAACAACCACTTTACGCCTTCGTACAAACCAACAAATACAACCCCTAATACCCCCTTCTTCTTTTTTTCAGTTAAGGTAATACTGATAGTTGCAAAAGTACTGAGATGTTCTAGACGCTCTATGGTTCCTTTTAACAATTCTATTTCAGTAGTTAAGCGCTGAAGTTCTTTTTCTACCAGTAGCGTTGCTTCTACGTCTTCTGCTTTTTTTAGCAGTTCTAAGTAGCGATTGCGCGTTTTCTCTGCATTTTCCAAGCGAATCTGAGCATCAGCATACTGATCGGTTACATCCTCTGCCTTTCTTGTTAAGTTTTTTGCCTCGCCTAGTTGCTTAATCTCCTCTAAGGCGGCGTCAATACTTTCAGCTTCTACTCTTAGTACAGCCCTTTGAGTACCTAGCTCTAAAGCATACCCTTCATACTTATTTGCAATGGTTTCTAAGGTCTTAGCTGTTGAATCGGGCGATACACAGACCAAAGTCAAGTAAGCCGAAGAGATAATGCGTTGCGGTACTTTCTTGAGTTGGTTTTCTTTTTTAAGCGTTGACTGCCCTCCACGTTTTCTATACTTTGCAGTACTGTCACAGGCAATTATGAGAAACAACACTAATGCTATATAAATACCTGTAAGGGATGATAGGCGGAAGTCTGATTTCGTTTTCATAGATTCTCTTTTATTGAATATATAAAAAAATGGTAATACATAAAATCTCTTGATAAATAGCTTTACTGAGGGTATTTCTAAAGAGCCTTTTATATTATTCAAACTATTTTTAACTATATTGGCTATCTAAAAGCAAGTAATCAATAGGTATATGAAAGAACCAGCAGGATCTTCAAAACGTAAAAGAAAAAAAACGATTTCATACTACTTTAGGGTAGACTTTACCACTATCCAAGGGCGACTCACTGCTGGCTTTCTCTCTATGGCGGTGCTTTTCTTTTTATTGGTAAGTGGCACCAACTATCAGTGGCAATTGATGACCAATAACAGAGAGTACGTACTGGATAAGCTCCGCCCTATCAAGTTTTTTAGCGTAGAAGTGCTCGATAAAGTAAACGAAACCCAAGTAGTATTTGAGAAAGCATTGCTATTTGAGAATGATAAGGAACAGTATATGAGCGAGTATGATGCCATTTGGCTGAACGAGGTAAAGGCTAATCGAGATTCCTTAGAAAAATACGTGAACCGCCTCAATGACAATAATGCTACCGTCTTGTTCTCCAAGCTCGACAATCAAATCGCTAACCTTCGTAAAGAATATAACCAAGCCCAAAAGCTCTACAGCAACCGAAATAACTTTTTAGGCGTAACGGATGTCAATGCCTATTTACGTACCTATTTACAAAGTACTATTGTACCGCTGGTAACCGATCTTGAGAAGAACATCCAAGACATTACGATACTAATTGATAACTTAGAAGAGAAGAAAGATCAGCAGTACGCTGATTTGGACTATTGGCGTCCTTGGATTGTTTTTGTCCAGTTTATGTTGGCCAGTATCATTGCTGCTATCATCGGTTCAGCACTTATTTTGAATATATTCAAACGTATTCGTTTACTTAGAGATAACCTGAAAATTTTAGCTGCAGGTAACATCCCTAAAGATATTCAAGAAAGTGGTGATGAACTCAATACACTTATCAGAGCCATTAATGAGTTAACGTACAACTTACAAGTTATTAAAGATTTTGCTCTAGACGTGGGGAACGGCCGATTCGATACGGAAGTATCAGTTTTTAACCAAGAAGGAGAGCTAGGAAAATCACTCTCAGAAATGCGACAGAGTTTAAAACTTGTATATGAAGAAGAAAGTCGCCGCATTTGGGCTACAGAAGGAATCACAAAATTTTCTAACATACTTAGAAATTATAATGACAACATTGCGCTCCTTTCCAAGGAAATCATTTCTAATGTAGTAAAGTACTTAGAGATTAACCAAGGAGGGTTATTTTTACTCAATCAGCCAGAAGACCAACCTCCCTTTCTAGAGCTAAAAGCAATGTATGCTTTCGACAAACACAAGCTTAATGAAAAAGAGATTCAACTAGGAGAAGGCCTTCTTGGGCAAGCTTTCTTAGAAGGAGAAGTAGTACACATTAAAAAGCTACCCGACACTTATGCTGAAGTTACTTCTGGCTTAGGGAATGCCCATCCTAAAAGCTTGCTACTAATTCCACTTGCCTACAACGATGAAACCATCGGTATGATGGAGTTGGCGAGCTTTGGCGACTTCAAAGAGTACCAAATTACTTTTTTACAAAACCTGGCAGAAGTCATCGCTGCTACCATCGTAACGGTTGTCTCCAACGATAGTACAAGAAAGCTACTAGAAGAATCACAAACCAAAACGGAGGCCATTAAACTGCAGGAAGAGCAACTACGCCAAAACGCAGAGGAGCTTGTAGCCACCCAAGAAGACCTCGCACATAATCTCAAGAAAGTAGAGCGTGAAATGCGTAAGCTACACGCGATTATCGACTACATGGCGTATGCCGTCATGGTGTATAATGACAAGGGGATGATCGAACTCATTGATAAAGATACAGCCTATCTATTTGGCTACAGTGAGGAAGAAATGGTAGGAAAAAACATCAATGCGCTCTTCGTAGGCTCAGACAACGACAGCCGTAGAGGTGTAGGCGATAGCCTTACCCATACATTTGCCGATACCCAACTGGTAGAAGAGGCACGTAAAGTGATAGGTATCCGTAAAGATGGAAGTAAATTTCAGATTCAGATTAACCTTAAAAAAATGGAGTGGAATAGAGATGCGCTTTTCATTGCTACCTTCTCGCCTAACTAAGCAAATGATACTATAACTTATGTTTCTCTTTGAGATAACTCAAAAACGCTTCTAAAGTATCTTCTAGCATACTATATACCTCTTCGAAGTGCCCCATATTACCGTGGTAAGGATCTGGTACTTCCTCGCCAGTATTGCTAGGATCAAACTGACGAATAAGTATTACCTCTTTGGCTTCTTGCGTACTAGGGCGTACTTTTAGTATGTTTTCTATATTACTTTTATCGGCTGCTAGGATATAATCAAAGGTTTCAAAGTCTTCTGCTTGAATTTGACGTGCTTCATGCGTTAAAGTAATTCCTTTATTAGTCAGTACTTTACGTGTTCTATAATCAGCCAGTTCTCCCAAGTGATAAGTAGAGGTGCCTGCTGAGTCTACATATACTTTATCCTGTAAATCTTGCTCTTCAAGCATATGTCTTAAGATGCCCTCTGCCATAGGAGATCGGCAGATGTTACCAAGGCAAACAAAAAGTACACGTATCATAGACAGCTAATTTGCATAAAGGTATAAAACTTTTCGTTAATTCGATAGTATTTTTGATCACTTCGCCATATATTCCTGTAATGATGTATAAGCTATATTTACAATTGTATAGAAGACGCTTTATAGCAATTTTAATAATCGCTTGTATGCTAGCGAGTTGTCAAAAAGACAAAGAAAACGTAAATATACTTAATGAAGAGAAAATGGTAGCTATTATGGTAGACATCCACCTTACAGAAGCACAAGTTCCTTACTTGGCAATAAAAGATGAGGATACCCTGAGAGCCGTTTTTCACGAATTAAAAAGAGGGGTCTTTAAAAAACATGGCACCGATTCTTCTACCTTTTATAAGAGTTATGATTATTATCTAAATAACTTAGAAGAAATGCAATCGATCTACGAGGTAGTGTTGGATAGTCTTACCTCCAAAGAAGCAAGCCTAGACATCGACAGACCCATTGTGGATTCGTTAGAAAAGAAAAAAGTAGTAATTCCCCGTAAACGCAATCTTAAAAAGGCCAAGAAAGACTCGACAGATAAGCAAGTTGTTTACTAGAGTAATGAATAAAACAATGTAAAATTATGCAAACGCGACTGAGTTGTTTAATTGTAGATGATAGCAATGTAAACCTACTACTGATTAGCAAGTTCGTAGAAAAAACTGACTTTTTAGAGCTTAAAGAAACCTTTACCAATCCCATCGACGCTTTTAGCTACCTGCAGGAAAATAAGGTAGATATCCTTTTACTTGATATTGAGATGCCTGAAATGTCAGGCTTAGACCTGCTCAAGGCGCTGAATACACCGCCTGTCACTATTCTCATTACTTCCAAAAAAGAATTTGCCCTAGAAGCTTACGACCTTGATGTAGTCGATTATATCGTGAAGCCTCCAGACTATGCACGCTTTTTAAAATCTGTATCTAAAGCACAGCAAGTAATCCAAAATAGGCAAAGCAGCGCTGCTACTTCAAGTAAGCAAGAAGAAGACATCTTTGTAAAGGTAGAACAAAAGCTTATTCGCTTAAAGCCTAGAGAGATTACCTACATAGAGGCGCTTTCAGATTACATATTGATTCATACCCTCGAGGGCAGACAATATATTGTGTATTCTAGTATGAAAACCTTTGAAGAAAAGCTCAAAAATTTAGGTTTCGACTACTTTTTACGGATTCATCGTTCGCATATTATTAACATGCAGCACATTGAGCTACTCGAACACGAAAGCGTAGTCATCAAAGGAAAGTACTTGTCTATCGGTAAAACCTACCGAGAAGCTTTTATGCAGCAAATCAAGAAACTATAGCACTGGGCTATGAAAAGAATCATCACCTTTCTCGTCGTTGTTAGTTTACTACTCATTGCTTTTTTCCAGTACCAGCAATACCGTCGTTTTCATCCTCCTAAAGCGTATGACTACGCTACAGACATCCAGAAAATTGACGTTAACTACCACGATGCCGCTTTGGTAGAGGCTTACTTCGAAAAGGCCTACGAGATAGGTAGTTTCGCTAGACAGGCTTGGTTCAACCATCGAATTGATGTACGCTTTCCAGATGAGTCTGATACCCATAGCATGCAGGCCGCCCATCGTTACAAACAACTTGTCGCACACGTACAACATATGGAAGCCAAGCTAAAGCAGTCCTTACGTTTAAAGCAACAAGGCTTTGATAATATCGCCATTGCGTTGATTGAGAAAAAAGGTATTAGTCCAAAAGCCTACAAGTTTGTAAAATATTTCAAAGATACCACCTTACAAGTAGGCGATGAGAATGCGAGTGTTTGGGCACTTCAGCAGTTGCTCAATCAAAAAGGGGATACAATTAGAATAGATGGGGTGTACAGCGATGATACAGAAGCGGCTGTTCGCGTATTTCAAAAGAAAAATGGGCTTTACCCTTCGGGTATTGCAGATGAAACTACACTTCAAACTTTACTGCAATGAGTGATGACCTCAACGATAAGTTTTCTAAAGTAGACGTATTCTTCGAGATGTTCGAAGAGATGCTCGAAAGACAAAATAAATATGTCAGAAGGCTCATAGAGAAAGAACTAGAAGAACTTAAACAGACTTTCAGCGATCAGCACCCGCTGCGAGAAGTAGTGGTACCTGCCATCGACGAACGCATTGTAAAAATAAAGGCCGAACTCAACGATGTTTCTGGTGATACCATCGTCAAAGCCATTAGAAAGCAAATCAAAGAGTCGCAGTCTGACATGATCGACGCCCTCTTCCCTATCATTGGGAAGCTTATCAAAAAGTACATCAGTGTAGAGATGGAGCGTCTTTCAGAAAATATTAACCGACAAATCGACAATACCTTTTCTTTTGCCTCTATCAAGAGAGAGTTCTTATCACTTTTTGGTATTAAAGAAAAAGACCAGCTATTGAAACAAGCCGCTGCCCCCACGATAGAAGAAGTCTATGTAATTTACCAAGATTCTGGACTGCTCTTAGGGCAGTATACCCTTACGGATATTACCGATCACGACCTCATTGCAGGAATGCTTACGGCTATTAAGTCTTTTGTAAAAGATACCTTCCAGCAAGAAGGCGAAACGGGAGATCTAGATACCATTGAGTATGGTACTTTTAAAATTATCCTCACTAATTTTCACCGTTATTACCTTGTAGTGGTCGTATCAGGCGTGGTAGACTTGCACTTTAAAGAAAACGTGTTAGAGCATATGCGTACTTTTGGTGAGCAGCATTTGGCTGAGTTGAGTAGTGAAGCATTGCAGAATAAGGATTTTTCTAGTAATTTGAAAGATCATTGGCAGCACTTCAAAAATGTCGATCCTCTAACCAAAAGAGCAAATGAGTTCACAAGCCATGTTAAGCAAAAAAGTAATTTTGATTGGAAATTTTGGCGTTGGTAAAACTTCTCTCACAGAACGCTTTGTACACAAGCGATTTTCAGATGAATACCTGACGACACTGGGTGTACGCATCGATAAAAAAGAAGTAGTTGTGGCACATACAAAGATCAATTTGGTGATTTGGGATATTGCAGGCGAGGTAACGCAAAAAAAAGTAAATAAATCTTATTATTTGGGGGCTAGTGGTGTTATTTATGTGTTTGACCTTACTAGGCCTGTTACGTATGCGTCGATTACAGCAGAAATTAGCTATGTGAAAGAGACCTTACCTCAAGCGAAGGTTGTTTTAGTGGGAAACAAGCTAGATCTCGTAGAAGAAGCGCCCACTGTTGAAGCGCCCTTTCATTACCATTTGACAAGTGCTAAAACAGGAGAATCGGTAGAGGCGGTTTTTCAAGACTTAGCTACAAAATTGATTTAACTATTTTTAGGGATTGTTTATGTCTTTATGAAAAACCAATATGTTCAATTATTTCAACAACTTATTACGCAATATGAGCGCACTATCTTACAGTTTATCCTCTGTGATGAAAAAGGCGATGTTTTATTAAGTAGTAATAACTTTATAAAACTATCTGCCCAAAATAACCTATTCAAAGTATTTGAGCCCTTAGCTGGACTACAAGAAAGTGTTGCACAGCTTCAAAAAACGCCCTTGCAAATTCCCCGCGTAGAAGTAGCCATTCCTTCTATGCAGGGCATTTATGACTTCAAGATTATTAAGCATATCCACCAAAAAGAAGTCTTACTCTTCGTTTGTATACTTGATAATACTGCGCACAACCACTACTTACAAACAGTACAGCAAGAACGTAATGAAGCTGTCATCTCTAAAGAACTTACTGACCTCAAATTACAAAACGAAACGCTTAAAGAAGAGGTAGCCCAACGCACAAAAGAAATCTTACAACAGAAAAACCATCTTGAAAGGCAGAAAAAGCGGATCGACGCCAGCCTAAAATATGCAAAAGGTATTCAGGAAAGCCTACTCCCCGACGATACACTCCTGTATAACGACTTCTTCGATGCCTTTGTGCTTTACCAGCCTAAGGAGGTAGTATCAGGAGATTTTTACTGGATATATCCTACACAAGACGTTTATTATATTGTAGTAGCAGATTGTACAGGACACGGCGTTCCTGCGGCGATGCTCTCGATTGTAGGTAACTTGTATTTGAGCGAAATCATCAAACGTAACATACAAGACCCGGCTATGATTCTTACCCAACTCGACCAAAGGGTCAGAAAACTGTTCAGTAATATTCATAGCCAAGTACAAATCAAAGACGGAATGGATTTGACGTTGGTAAAGATAGATACAGCACAGCGAACCTTTACACTTGCTAGTGCTAGAAGAGAAGTAGTCTATCTTAACCGCGAAGAGTTGTTTGTGTTGGAAGGAAGCAGGCGAAGTGTGAATGGGCAGTTTTCGCATAAGAAAGGCGATTTCATCAACCAAACCCTACTCTATGAGCCAGATGACCTCCTCTACCTCTTTACTGATGGCTATGCTGATCAGTTTGGTGGAAAAGCTAATAGAAAGTTTATGAAGGGTTCTTTTAGACAATTATTACAGAAGGTTGCTCATCTTCCACTCCATCAGCAGAAGTATAATTTACTAAAAACACTCGACGACTGGAAGCAAGAAAAAGAACAGACTGACGATATACTCATTATGGGGATTCACTTCAAGTAAGCCTATCCTTTGGGCTGCTTGAGCGCTTCTTGGCGTTGATGAAGCGTAGCTTGTATACGTTTTACTAAGTGTTCTAGGGATTCTGCGTATGCTTGTATTTTCAGGGATCCTGACTCACGTAGAATAGCCTGCTCTATTTGATCGATCAGATCGACGAAGGCTTCATTCCCAATTAATACACCTGTAGGACGCATTTTATGGATAATTTTTTGCATTTCTCGCCAAGCTTTTTCCTCAAAAGCTTGCTCGAAAACCCGCCAGTCACTTTCTAAGTCAGTTAAAATAGTAGCAATCATCTCTACCATAAAACTGGGGTCTCCTAGCGCATTTTCTTCTATCTTTTTTAAATCTAAGGTAATATCTTCTTTGCTTCCTGTTTGTGTAATAGTATGTAGAAGCTCAAATAATACTACCGACTCGAAGGGTTTTACTAAATAGCCATCTACTTGTTGGTTGTGTGCACGTAACGTCTCAAGATTTTCTGTACCTGAAATAATCACAACAGGTGTATCTGCTGTAATTTTCCTAATAGCTGTAATAAGCTCTTCACCTTGTAAACGAGGCATATGCCAATCGGTAAGAATGGCGTCAAAGTCTTGCTGCTCTAATTTTTGGCAAAGGATCACCCCGTCTCGTGCAGTTGCTACCTGCACGCCTTTTTCCTCTAGTAATTTCTTAATATAGAGTAAAAGAACAGCATTGTCATCTGCTACCAGTACCTTTAAGTGCTGGAAAATGTGAGAAGAGTTTGGCACTTCTATGTCTTGGTTAGTTTCTTTCAATAATACTACTTGCAAAGGAATACACAAATAAAAGCGTGTCCCTTCACCTAAACGACTTTCTACGGAGATGCTCCCTTCCATCAACTCAACCAGTTGCTTCACTACTGTTAAGCCAAGACCTGTACCACCGAAAAGGCGATAAGTAGAGGCTTTACCTTGTGAGAAAGGCTGAAAAAGTGTATCCGTTTGCTCAGGAGGCATCCCTTTTCCTGTATCTTCTATTGTACAACTCACAACTACTTGCTCATCGGCAAGGTTTTCAATTGGCTTATCTACTTTAATCGTCACACTTACTTGACCCTCTTTCGTAAACTTTACGGCATTACTAATAAGATTATAAAAAATCTGCGTCAAACGTGTAGGATCACCGTACAAAATATCAGGTAGATTTTTATCTAACTGAATGACTAACGTAATCTCTTTTTCTTTAAAAACAGGTAAAAAAGATAACTCTATGTGTGCTAATATTTTTTTTAGGCTAAAAGAAGTACACTCTATAGACATTTTACCCGCTTCAATCTTTCCTATATCGAGTACATCATTTACAATTACCTGTAGGTATTTAGCGGCAGTATGAATCCCCCTAATAAGTGTCCTATTTTCTCGAGATAAATAGCTATTAATCATCAATTCGGCTAAGCCTACAATCCCTTGTATAGGAGAACGTATCTCATGGTTTACTTGCGAGAAAAAATAATTCTTAAAGTCACGGGCGCGTTCAAGCTCTTGTTTCTGTAGGGTAAGAAGTTGCTTCTCTAGGGCTACTTTTTGGTGTTGTATCTCCAGTACTTCTTTTTCTAGCAAAGCTACACGCCCCTCTTGATGTCTCCCTTGCAGCGCCACAAAATCCTCAGAAATATCTTCTATTGTCCAGAGGATGGAAGCCTCGCCCTCGTATGAGATGGGTGCAAAGCTCAGGTTATACACACCTTCTTTAAAAGGAGCCTCATTCAAGTGTACCTGTGGAAAGGAAAAAGAGGTAGTTATTTGCGTCAAAGTGCTTTCCAAACCAGATAAAAAAGTGAGTTGATGAAGAATTGGAGTGTTTTGATAGGATGCTTTGAGGGGAATAAGTGTATCGCAGCTATCTATTAATGTACCTTTAGGAGAAAGTATAACTACCTGTATGCTTGATTTTTGAGCGATGTATTGCTGTCTAAAAAGATGTACATTCATAGCACCCATTTATACAAATATAAATGTATACCTTGAAAAAACCTTAGTTCATCGAGAAAATAATCCTCTCCGTCGAAACTGAGTATTTTGTAAATAATAAAGTAGTAAATTGAAATCAGTTAGTTAAAAGAAGATTGAACACGTTGCTCTAAAGCCATTCTATATGAATGGCTTTTTTTGTTAGTAGCCTCCTTTATAGCACATTGGTACTAATAACGCTCGTCACCGTATTCCGAAAATAAAGGGAAAGCTACATAGCGAAGAGGGCGTTTTCGAGAAACCCGCTTGGGATATCGAAATAGATAGGTAATGCCTAGCTCATGCGCACCACCTAGCCCTGTAAGGCTGCCAAAGGCATATTCAAAGGCATAAGAGAAGCGTAATCCATTAAATTGTAAACCTGTCTGTAAGGCCAGCGCACCTTCTGCGCTTTCTTGAATAGGTAAGTTTCTATACCAAAGCCCTAACGATACATTTTTGTAATTACCCAACATTCCCACATCTAAGTTGTGCAAACTGCCCTGTGCCCGATAAGAGAAGGCAGCGCCTATGGTACGTTCGTTATCTTGTATACCCTCCAATGGTAGGCGTACCCCTCCCTGTACCCCATAACGGATCGGTAAACGATAATCTTGGTCAAGAAAATTTTGGTTGGGTTGATTGAGATGTGCTGCAGAAAATCCAAACCAATATACCTCGCTATAAATCAAAAAACCTGTAGAGATATCTAGGTAGTTGAGGTTTTCGTTATCGAGTGCCTCTTGGGTAGGCGCCCCAGTAGCGCCTGTATTGGTAAGCTGATCACCAAAGACTAAGTCAACGTAGTTGAGATTTTTGGTTCCGTACCCTATTTCTAGCCCTAGCCTAAGTCGCCATTGACGCGAAAGCGGTACAAGGTGGGCGTAACTGACATTTACATTGGTAGAACGAAAATTAGCCGCTCCCGCAATGTCGTTCATGAGCCAAATCCCCATATTACTGCGGGAGTTAGAAAAATTATGATCATAAGAAAAATAGGTAGTTACGAAATCCCCTGCCGACTGAGGGAACTGTACTCTATGCAGCAGTATACCTCTTCCTTGTGGGTTCGTACCAGTAAAAGCTGGATTGACAGAGAGGGGAGCTACATCCCATTGTGAGAAGTTTTTATCCTGCGTACTTCCTAGCTGACTGATCCCAGTGAGGAAAAGAAATAACAGGCAATATTGTATGTTATGCATAAAGGCTTATATCAATCAAGGTCTTTGCTGAGCATGTACAAATTGGAGACCAATAGACGTATGTCTGCGTAGATGTACGCAGATATTCCCCACTAAGTTAAGACTTTTATATAACATTTTTTTGCTGTAAGTAAGGGTAAATCCTTTACTTTTATTTGGTATTTGCTCTTGGTTCTGTGTTATTTGCTAGCTGAACGGACTTTATACGGATAACATGTTCGATGAAATACTAAAACAAAGCCTTCAAGAAAGCCTCCCTATTATTCAGGAAAGTATCGCCTATTTATTACCAGAGCTTATACTCGTAGGTGCTTTTCTAGGGATTATTCTCCTTGACTTATTTGTCAAAAAGCATAAGGAAATCGTATTTACCCTTTACTTTTGGGTGGCTTTGGGGCTATGTACTAGCTTTTTACTACCCCAGCAAACCCTTCAACAAACGAGTTTTCTAGGGACGCTACTACACGACGAGATGGCTTTTTGGTTTAGACTTTTCCTAGTAATCGCCGTATTCCTAACAACTTTACTCTATCTGCGTTCTTCCTTCTACCATCGTGCCCCTCAGCTCTTAAGTACTTTTTATACCCTGCTTTTAGGCATGTTGATAGGCTTACATTTGATGGTACTGAGCCAGCATTTGCTACTACTTTTTATTGCCATCGAGGTAGTCTCTATTAGCGCCTACATCTTAGCTACCCTCACCTTTAGTAAGGCAAGTACGGAAGCAAGTATTAAATATATTTTATTTGGTGCAACAGCCGCTGCCCTGATGCTCTACGGTATTTCTTGGCTTTATGGCCTAACAGGTACGCTGTATTTTTCACAACCTACTTTTGTAGCTACCTTACAGACGCTCGGTAGTCCCTTGGTTATGGTAGCCATTTTACTGACAACTGCTGGTTTACTCTTCAAAATCACGGCTGTTCCTCTCCACATCTGGACACCCGATGTATACCAAGTAGCACCTACCCCTATTGTGGCATTTTTTTCAGTTGCTCCTAAAATTGCAGGCTTAGCAGTGTTATTTCGCTGGGCTACGGCCTGGCAGCCCTTGGCTGTGTCATTGGGCAATGCGACTTTCACCTTCCAAAATCTTTTAGGCTTTGTAGCACTAATGAGTATCTTATTGGGAAATGTGGCTGCCTTATCACAAACAAATGTAAAGCGCCTCCTCGCTTACTCAGGTATTGCCCAAGTAGGTTTTTTGCTTATTCCTGTGGTAGCACTTTCTGAAGCCTCCTTGTCAATACTTACTTTTTATTTACTCATCTATCTACTTATGAACTTCCTCGCTTTTGAGGTGGTCTCCATGGTGGAACGTCGTAGGCAGTCTGTTACCTTAGAAGGCTACCAAGGATTGGGACAACAACAGGTAGTATTAGGGATAGTGGTATTAGTGGCGATGCTTTCTTTGACAGGTTTACCACCCACCGCAGGTTTTACCGCCAAGCTACTTATATTTTCAATACTCTGGAAAAGTTATACGCTCTCTCAAAGCCCGCTCTTGCTTTGGTTGTTCATTCTGGGTATTCTCAACGCAGCCATTGCCCTTTTTTACTATCTTAAATTACCTTACTGGATGTTCTTCAAGCAGGCTCTTAAGCCGCCCTTATCACGTATACCTTGGTATGATAAAAGCTTGTGGCTGCTTCTTACGCTTCTACTCCTGCTCTTTTTCTTTAAGGCTGATTGGTTATTAGGCTAGTCGAGGATTACCTAAAAGGTAAAATGTACTTTTTTCGTAGAAATTGGTAATATTCATTTTTCTTTCTACTTTTGTAAGTAATTACTCACTTATAACATGACAGAGAAGCAAGAAAAAATCGTCAAGGCTGCCCTTACCCTCTTTGCCAATGAAGGCTACAATGCTACCTCTACCAGTAAGGTAGCCAAGAAGGCAGGCGTATCGGAAGGGTTGATTTTTAGGCATTATAGTAGCAAAGAAGGGCTGCTGGAAGCCATTATGCAGACCGCAGAGGCGCGTATAGAGCAGCTTTTCACCCCTATTTTGTGGGAAAAAGACCCGAAGGTCTTGCTCAGAAAGGCGATAAACGTTCCTTTTGAGGTAGAGAAAGCAGAATTTGACTTCTGGAAACTTCTTTTCAAGCTTAAGTGGGAAAAAGCCTACGATAATCCTGAAAAGATGAAACCTGTATTAGAAGCGCTTACCCGTGCTTTTACGCAACTTGGCTATGCAACACCTGCATATGAGGCTACCCTTTTTGAGTTTTATCTAGATGGCATTGCTGCTGCGCTTATTAAAGAACAAGTAATCGATCAGGTAGCCTTCAGAGCATTCATGTATAAGAAGTATCAACTCTAAATTTTTTTTACCTATAAAGTAAGTAAGTACTCACATAAAATAAAAATCATGCAAAAGAAACAAGTAATACTCGTAACGGGCGCTTCTTCTGGTATTGGGAAAGCCACTGCCAAGCAACTTCTTGAAGAAGGCCACACTGTCTACACCGCCGCAAGGCGTGTAGAGAAAATGGATGACCTAAAAGCCTTAGGCGCTACACCGCTCAAGATGGACATCACTAAAGAGGAAGAGATACAACAGGTAGTAGCTACTATCGAAAAAGAACACGGTGGCGTAGATGTACTTGTCAACAATGCGGGCTATGCCATCTATGGGGCCATGGAAGACACCAAGATTGAAGATGCCAGAAGGCAGTTTGAGGTAAATCTTTTCGGGTTGGCTCGGCTCACCCAACTGGTACTTCCCTATATGAGAAGCCAAAAAGCAGGTAAAATTATCAATCTTTCTTCTATGGGTGGTAAAATGTACACCCCACTAGGGGCTTGGTACCATGCTACCAAACACGCCTTAGAAGGTTGGTCTGACTGCCTTCGCCTAGAATTAAAGCAGTTCAACATAGAGGTAGTTATTATAGAGCCTGGCGTTATCGAAACAGAGTTTGGAGATGTTATGCTACAGCCGTTATTAGATCGCTCAGGGGAAGGCCCTTACAGTCAAATGGCCAATGCGCTAGCCAATGCTACTAAAAAATCATACGAGCAGGGTGATAGCTCACCAGCAACAGTCATTGCTAAGCTTATTACCAAGGCAGTACGCGCTCAAAAGCCTAAAACACGGTATGTAGCGGGAAAATACGCTAAGCCCATGATGTTTATCCGTAAATATTTAGGAGATAGTATTTTTGATAAAATTATTATGTCGCAAGTAAAAAGCTAAGGAGTGAGTAGGTCTTAAAACTCCACCTTACAATTTGGTAGTAAAGCGCTTATAGCCTTGATCTGCTTTAGGGAAAGCGGATTCATACGAAGCTTCAGATACTTGAGTTGCTTCAGTCGATTGAGTTGCTGAGGTAAAGAACGAAGGTTATTATTACCCACATCAAGGTACTGTAGGTTTTGTAAATTTCCTAAAGTAGTAGGTAGCTGTATAAGTCGATTGCCACTTAGGCTCAGGCGCTTTAAATGTGCTAAGTCTCCAATGGAGGCAGGTATACTACCAAGTGCATTATTGTCTAAATATAAATAAATAAGCGATTCTAATTTTCCGATAGAGTCTGGTAGCTTCTGTAACCGATTATTGACCAGAAAAAGCGTACGTAGCGCAACCAAACGCCCCACACTGTTTGGAAGAGAAATAATTTCGTTAGAGATAGCCGACAGTACTCTCAATAAGGAAAGGTTGCCAATACTACGTGGTAGCTGCACCAAGCGATTATGGTTAAGCGCCAATTTAGTAAGACACTTTAAACGCCCAATAGAAGTAGGTAGTGTTTCTAGAATATTCCTATCTAGTGCTAGTTCGGTAAGCTTTTTCCATTGGCCTACCTCATCTGGCAGCCGCTTAAGTTGGTTGTGGTTCAAATCTACCCCTTCTAAGTTAATGAGTGCGCCCATAGAGGTAGGTAATTTTTCTAAGCGATTATTCCCTAGTCTTAGGTAATGTAAACTGCTTAACTCTCCAATAGACTGAGGTAATTTACTCAGTTGATTTTCATCTAAATCTAATACAGTAAGGCGTGTTAACTTACTCAGATTGGTAGGTATCTGCTGTAATTGATTATTTGATAAGTTGAGTTGGATTAGTTGTGATAAGTTACCTACACTAGTGGGCAGGTTTCTAAAGTAGTTGTTGTTTAAGCGTAAGGTTTCCAGGCTCTTCAACTGTTTAAAGGTAGTAGGCAGTTGGGTGAGCTGATTTCCCTCCAAGTGAAGATCAGTAAGCTTCTGTAATTTCCCTATATTTTTTGGTAAGTTTTTAAGCTGGTTGCCATTCAGTTGCAGTTCCCTAAGGTGTGTAAGACGCATCAATAGATCAGGAAGGTGCTGAATTTGATTGCCACCTATGCCCAACTCTTTTAAATGAATAAGATCACAGATTTCTTCTGGGAACTTATCCAGTTTCGCTCCCTCTAAGGTAAACTTCTCATCTTTAATGACTGTCGCTAGCTGGTGTTTGGGGAAAGCACTATCAAACCGCTGCTTAGTGAGGGTTACTAGTTTCTCCAATTGAGGGTCAGCTTTGGCCATTTCCAAAGCCACTTCATATCCTTCGGCGCTCAGGAAAAGTGACCTAAATTTCTCTAGGGTTTGTTGCTTCATAATTTATTGGACAAGAGGTATAAGTAGTATAGCCTCAATGTACAACTTAATAACAGAAATTCATAGTAGTAATACTTCTATACAGGATTTTTTATAAGTTTGCCAGACGTTAGAAAAAGTGAACTAATTCCTTCATTTTCTACTTATGTTGTTTTGAATCAATAAACAGTTATACTATGTGCGGTATTGCGCTCGTGCGACTAAGAAAACCTTACCAACACTACATTGATCACTATGGCTCTGCGTTGTATGGCTTGCAGAAAATGTACATTCTGATGGAAAAGCAACGTAATAGAGGACAAGACGGCGCAGGGATAGCAGTGGTCAAACAGGATGTGTCTCCTGGCAGCCGCTACATCAGCCGCTACCGCTCTACCGATAATGATGCGATTGAGAAGATATTTAAGAAAATCACAAAAAAATTTAGCAAATCAGTTAAAGACTACCCTAACAAGCAGTTGAATGCGCAGTGGTTGAAAGAACATGTGGCTTTTACGGGTGAAGTCATTTTAGGACACTTACGCTACGGGACACACGGCATCAACGCTATAGAAAACTGCCACCCTATGTTGCGCCAAAGTAATTGGCGCAGTCGTAACCTCGTCTTAGCGGGCAACTTTAACATGACCAATGTAGATGAGCTCTTCGAGAAGCTCATCAGCTTAGGGCAACACCCTAAAGAAAAAATCGATACCGTTACCGTATTAGAAAAGATCGGTCACTTTCTAGATGAAGAGAATGAGCGGATTTATGAACAATACAAGGGGCAGTGCTCTAAGCAAGAGATGTCGCAGGTAATCGAAGAAAAAATTGACCTCCAAAACGTCATTCAGCGCTCTTGTAAAGACTTTGATGGTGGCTATGCCATGGCGGGTATTACTGGCTATGGCGCCGCGTTTGTAGCCCGTGACCCGGCTGGTATCCGACCCGTTTATTACTTTGCCAATGAAGAAGTGGTGGTGGTAGCTTCCGAAAAGCCTGCCATTAAAACCGCTTTTAACATCAACTACGATGACATCGTAGAACTATCACCAGGCAACATGTTGATGATTCATAAAAATGGTGATTTTGAAGAGCTCCCCTTCACTACCCCTACGCAAAGATCGGCTTGTAGTTTTGAACGCATTTACTTTTCTCGTGGCTCTGATCCCAAAATATACGAAGAGCGCAAGGCTTTAGGCAGACGCCTTGTACCGCGCATACTAGAAGCCATTGACTATGACCTTGAGCATACGGTTTTCTCCTACATACCCAATACCGCCGAAACGTCTTTCTTAGGCATGATGAAGGGACTAGAAGAACACCTTATTCGACGCCGGGTAGAAGCCATTGAAAAAGGGAACCTCGCCCACGAAGACTTAGAACGGTTACTTTCTTTTAAACCACGTGTAGAGAAACTGGTGATTAAGGATGCCAAATTACGTACCTTTATTACAGATGGCGCACAACGCAACGACCTTGTAGCGCACGTATACGATACTACCTACGAAGTAGTAAAGAAAAATGTGGACACCTTGGTTGTCATTGACGATTCCATTGTACGGGGAACCACCTTGGAAAAGAGTATTTTACGTATGCTCGATCGCCTCTCCCCTAAAAAAATCATCATCGTTTCTTCTGCACCACAGATTCGCTATCCAGATTGTTATGGTATTGATATGTCGCGGCTGAAAGAGTTTGTAGCCTTTAGAGCAGCAGTAGCCTTGGCCAAGGAAAGAGGGCTAGAGAATCTCCTAGAAGATATTTACGAGCAATGTGCAGTAGAAGAAAACCTCGAAAAGGAAAATTACGTACAGCGGCTATACGACACCTTTACACCAGAAGAAATTTCTCATAAAATTGCTGAAATCATTCGCCATCAAGACGTCAAGGCAGCCGTAGAGGTGATCTTCCAAAGTGTAGAAGACCTCCACAAAGCTTGCCCTGAGCATCCAGGCGACTGGTACTTTACAGGAAACTATCCTACTAAAGGTGGAAATCAGGTGGTCAACCGTGCTTTCCTCAACTTCATGGAAGGTAAACTGGAACGTGCTTATTAAGCCCATACTATTAATCTTGAGTGTAAAAATGTGTTGGTGATATTTTGAACAAGGCAGTACATGATAGAGGAAATTAAAAGCTATAAGTTCAAACTAGATCTACAACAAGAATTTGAAATTCTACCTATAAAAGACCTCTACATTAAATGCGGTAAGATGATGACAATACCTCACCGCACCGACTTTTACCAGATTTTATGGTTTATCAAAGGTAATTTAACCCACTTGATAGACTTTGAACCTGTCAATATCGCGCCTAATACAGTATTATTTTTGAATAAGAGTATTGTCCAAAAATTCGATAAAAAGAGTGATCCTCAAGGCTACGCAATACTTTTCACCGAAAATTTCTTTTGCCAAACGCAAGATGACATAAAGTTTTTAAGAGATTGCATTCTTTTCAACGATTTTCTTTCCATTCCAAAAATAAATATTTCAAAATCTCCACAAGCCTTTGGACGAATGTTCAACTTGATGAGAGCTGAGTTCAGTTCAAAGGGTAATCATTATCAAGGGAGCGTTTTAAAAAGTTTACTACACACCTTATTACTTTTTTCAGAGAGGGAAAGAAAAAATCAAGATTTTATCCAGGTAAAAAAAGATATTCATTTTGATTATGTTGTCTCTTTTAAAGAACTTCTAGAGAGTCAGTTTAAAAAACAAAAGACTGTAAAAGCATATGCGAATCAACTCTACATCACACCAAAAAAGTTGAATCAAGCTACCAAAAAGGTTTTAGGGAAATCACCAAAGCAAGTGATTGATGAAAGAGTTTTACTGGAAGCCAAAAGATTAATTGTACATACAAATAAAAGTATAAAAGAGATTGGTTATACACTAGGCTTTGATGAGCCAACCAATTTTATCAAATTTTTCAAAAATCATCAACAAATGACTCCTTTCGAGTTTAAGGAATTTAACTTACGTTAAAATTAGTATTGGATTAAATCTACCCTCAAAGCGGAGATTCTTATCACTCCTTATCCGTTAAATCAATGCAACTTTGTCTTATCAAAATAAAATTTCAAAGACAATGGAGAAAAAAGAAGTGACAAACAAAGAGAAAGTAGTGGCGCTGCTCAAGAGTATTGAAACAAAAGATCAAAAACCATCACAAAACTATGTGCACCCCAATAAGTACATTCAACACAACTTGGGTATTGCTGACGGACCAGAAGGTTTTGGTGAGTTTGTAAAGATGATTCCCCCCAACCCCACCCTGAATATGGTTAGGGTATTTCAAGAGGGAGCGTATGTTTTCACGCACAGTGTACATAAGCTTTTCTTTCCAGCAGTAACTTTCGATATATTCAGATTTGAGGATGGTAAAATAGTAGAACACTGGGATAACCTTCAGCCCAAACCTGAAAAACCAAACCCTAGTGGTCGAACCTTAATTGATGGTAGTACTGAAATCAAGGATCAACATAAAACAGAAGAGAACAAAAAGATAGCAAAAAGCTTTGTCGAAGAAATTCTGGTGAACGGTCATATGCATAAGCTAGAAAACTATTTTGACGGAGAAAACTACCTCCAACATAATCCCAATATTGGAGATGGTGTAGCCGCTCTAAGGCAGGCTTTTGAACACATGAAACAACAAGGGACACCAATCAAGTACGATAAAATCCATAAGGTTTTGGGTGAAGGTAATTTCGTTCTTGTAGTGAGTGAAGGAGCCTTCAAAGAGCAACAACACGCCTACTACGATTTGTTCAGACTTGAAAATGGAAAACTTGCTGAACATTGGGATGTTTTAGAAATAATTCCACCAAAGGCTGAATGGAAGAATCAAAACGGAAAATTCTAAAGAATTATCACTAACAGGGTGTATAAGCAAAAGCGGTTCGAGTAAAGTCTCGAACCGCTTTTACATTATGCTTGTCAATTAATTCCTATTTTCCTTATAATTTTTTTTATTTGTAGTATTACTTTTCCTATAACCTTCAAAGCCCGCATGCAAAAAGAGAAGATTGACGTCGAATTCAATAAAAATGAAGATATTATGAAGCAGTTGGTATTTCAACTGCATCAAAAACACCAAAAAGTTGCACAAGGAGGTGGCGAAAAGAAAATCGCTTCCCACAAAAAAAAGGGTAAAATGACCGCCAGAGAGCGGATAGATTACCTCTTCGATGAAGCCACCCCAGCACTCGAAATTGGCGACTTTGCAGGAGAAGATATGTACAATGAAGTGGGCGGCTGCCCTTCTGGTGGGGTAGTGGTAAAAATGGGGTACGTTCGGAAGCGGCTTTGTATGGTAGTAGCCAACGATGCCACCGTAAAGGCAGGTGCTTGGTTTCCTATTACCGCTAAAAAAAACCTAAGAGCACAAGAGATTGCGATTGAGAATCGCCTGCCCATCATCTATCTGGTAGACAGCGCAGGGGTGTTCCTCCCTATGCAGGCAGAGGTATTCCCTGACAAGGAGCACTTTGGGCGTATTTTCCGTAACAACGCCGTGATGTCTTCTGAGGGCATCATTCAGATTGCCGCTATTATGGGAAGTTGTGTAGCGGGTGGGGCTTACCTACCCATTATGTCTGACGAAGCCTTGATTGTAGAAGGTACGGGTTCGGTCTTTTTAGCAGGCTCTTACTTGGTAAAATCGGCCATTGGCGAAGACGTAGACAATGAAACACTAGGAGGCGCAGTAACCCACTGTGAAATTTCTGGCGTTACAGACAATAAATATCCCAGCGACGAGGCTTGCCTAGAAGCCGTCAAAAATATCTTCGATAAGATAGGCGACTTCACCCAAGCAGGTTTCAACAGAAACGTAGCGGCTCTTCCTGCTAAAAAACAAGAAGAAATTTACGGTCTACAGCCCGCAGATCGGGTGAAGCCTTACGATATGTTGGAGATTATCCATCGCTTGGTAGATAACTCCGAATTCGACGAGTACAAAGCGCTTTACGGGCAAACACTGCTCTGCGGTACAGCACGTATTGACGGGTGGGCAGTAGGCATTATAGCCAACCAACGCAAAGTAGTAAAAACCAAGAAGGGAGAAATGCAAATGGGCGGGGTAATCTACTCCGATTCGGCCGATAAAGCGGCGCGCTTCATTATGAACTGCAACCAACAGAAGATTCCGTTGGTTTTTCTACAAGATGTTACCGGCTTTATGGTAGGGAGTAAGTCAGAGCAAGGAGGCATTATTATAGATGGCGCCAAGATGGTAAACGCTATGGCCAATTCGGTAGTCCCCAAGTTTACCATTCTAATAGGTAACTCTTACGGCGCGGGTAACTATGCAATGTGTGGGAAAGCCTACGATCCACGCCTTATTTACGCTTGGCCTTCTGCACAAATGGCGGTAATGAGCGGTACAGCCGCAGCCAATACCTTACTGCAAATAAAAGTAGCCACCGCTGAGGCCAAAGGCCAAACCATAGAGAAGGCAGAAAAAGAGAAGATGCTGGAAGAGAATAAAGCAATCTACAACTCCCAGCTCTCGCCTTACTATGC
>CALEMF010000082.1 GCA_937911505.1 uncultured Cytophagales bacterium | reverse complement strand
GTACATTGATAAGGCGTATTGGCAAGGTAGACCACAGAATTCATATCTGCTTCTGTTTCGTGCTTTCGACTAAAAGTAAGCCCAATTACACCAGATACTAAGCCAGCAGCATCCTGAGAGGCGCGTGAATTCCCTAAAAGCACTGCGGCTAATACAGAGACGCCAACTGCTACGCCCTGTTGTTTCTCTATTTGCCTAGCGCTGTGCTCGAGGTCTGCGTGTGCAATTTCGTGTCCCATCACACCCGCCAACTGATCTTCAGTGTCGAGGTATTTAATAAGACCTGTGTAAACGAATATGTAGCCACCAGGTGTACAGAAGGCATTCAAGGTTTTGTCGTCCTGTATAAGGTAGACTTCCCAATCAAAGTCATTACGATGCTTTACTTTACCAGAGTTAAGAATGGTGTTGGTAATACGATTAATATGTCGATAAGCCTCTGGGTATTTTTGTTGGCTCATCACAGGGTATTCATTAGGTTTACTAAGAATTTCATCTCTCACCTGTTGCCCCAGTTCCTTTTGCTCTTGGATACTGTAAAAGGCAGGTTTTTTACATTGTGTAAAGAGAATGACAGCAAGAAGAAGAGAACTATACTTGAAGAAGTGCATAAGAGTAGTATTTGGAAGTGATACACGAGAAAAGAACAGCCATAGAATAGCTCAGTAAGCAAGCTTTTTAACTTTACTGCATCGCTCTATCTCATTATATTCAATCGTTAAAGGGTATTTAGTTGGATAAAAGCTTATTCTTCTACTGAACAAATTTAGTGCGACACTAGGTTTCAGTAATCGAAAAATCTCTCTTCCTCTGTCACACTTCCATCAGAGAACCATCTCTGGGACATCTCCGTCTACAATTAGCTTTCCTTCCGTTGCCTTTTCAATCTCTTCTATGCTAACCCCAGGTGCTCGCTCTACCAACTTAAAGCCTCCTTCTTCCACTACCTCTAAAAAGGCCAACTCAGTAACGATTTTCTTTACACAACGAACGCCTGTAAGGGGTAAAGTACAAGCCTTTAATAGTTTAGACTGCCCTGCTTTATTGACGTGGCGCATGGCTACGATAATATTTTTGGCCGACGACACTAAATCCATCGCACCTCCCATGCCTTTTACCATTTTACCAGGAATTTTCCAGTTAGCAATGTCGCCATTTTCAGCTACTTCCATCGCACCAAGAATGGTAAGGTCGATGTGTCCACCGCGAATCATCCCGAAACTATCAGAAGAGCTAAAAAGCGAAGCACCCGTCTGGAAAGTAACGGTCTGTTTCCCTGCGTTAATCAGGTCGGCATCTACTTCTGCCTCTGTAGGAAAGGGGCCAATACCCAATAAGCCATTTTCGGACTGGAGTACTACATCCATGCCCTCAGGAATATAATTAGCGACCAAGGTAGGAATACCAATGCCCAGATTTACATAATAGCCGTCTTCTAATTCTTTTGCAATTCTACGGGCAATGCCGTGTTTATCAAGTGCCATAGTAGCGTAGGTTTAAGGTAAAGAAAAAGTTTATTGATCCCGGGTAGTGCGTTGCTCTATTCGTTTTTCATAGTTTTTACCATGATAAATATGGTTGATGAACACACCGGGCGTGTGAATATGGTTGGGATCAAGCTCACCAGCAGGAACCAACTCTTCTACTTCTGCAATGGTGATTTTTCCAGCAGTAGCCATCATAGGGTTGAAGTTACGTGCAGTACCTTTGTAGATCAAGTTACCAGCGGTATCACCTTTCCAAGCCTTTACCAGAGAGAAATCAGCCGTAAAGCTGTGTTCTAGCAAGTACTTTTTTCCGTCAAATTCCCTTACTTCTTTTCCCTCGGCTACTTCTGTACCTACGCCTGCAGGCGTAAAGAAAGCGGGAATCCCAGCACCTCCTGCTCTAATGCGTTCTGCCAGTGTACCTTGTGGAAGTAGTTCTACCTCTAGTTCTCCAGAGAGCAACTGCCTCTCAAACTCTTCGTTCTCACCTACATAAGAGGAAATCATTTTTTTTACTTGATGGGCTTTGAGCATCAATCCGATGCCGAAATCGTCTACACCTGCATTGTTAGAGATACAAGTTAAATTTTTAACGCCTGTTTTGAGTAGCGCAGCAATGCTGTATTCAGGAATACCACAAAGGCCAAAGCCTCCTAGCATAAGCACCATGCCATCCTCTACTTGTTGCATTACTTCATCTAAATCAGTAATCACTTTGTTGATCATAGGTGATAAAGGTATGTTAGATTATCGAAAAAATACACCCTACTAAATTTCCTAGAGAAATAATGTACGGTGAAGCGAAGCCAAGATGCTAAAAAAATCTAAAAATACTATCATTTTAAAGGTAAAATTTTGAGATTGATCCCATCGTTAAATTCGTCCAAATAGTATACAATGTCCTACCTTATTGATTATCAAAAATACACCTTACGTTTTAAGTTTGAAGCAGGTACTTCTCGAGGAGTGTTGACTACAAAAGACACTTATTTTATTAGCATTAGAGATACACAAAACCCTGAAAGAGTAGGTATTGGTGAGGCCAGTACTTTACCAGGACTTAGCATTGACCACGTCCCGTATTTTGAGGAAAAACTACAGACTACTCTAACAGCCATACAAGAAGGAGCAACCTTAGCACACCTCGATTTGCAGCACTTTCCAGCGATTCACTTTGCCCTTGAAATAGCCTTTCAAGACCTACAACAAGGTGGAAAAAGGCAGTTGTTTGAGAATGATTTTAGTAACGGAACGGCTCCAATCCCCATCAACGGCCTGATCTGGATGGGGCCTAAGTCCATAATGCTTCAACAGATCAAGGAAAAGCTGGCTGCGGGTGATCGATGTATTAAGTTGAAGATTGGCGCCATTGACTTCGAAGAAGAACTAGCCTTGTTAAAGTACATACGTACGCAGTTTGGTTCCGAAGAGGTAATAGTACGGGTAGATGCAAATGGTGCTTTTAAGCCAGAAGAAGCTTTAGAAAAACTGAAGCGTTTAGCCGAGCTAGCGCTACATTCCATTGAACAGCCCATTGCAACACAGCAATGGGAAAAGATGGCAAAACTTTGTGAGCAGTCACCGCTACCCATTGCCTTAGACGAGGAGCTCATCGGGGTAGTAGATCGCAAAGCGCTCTTAGCAACCATACAACCACAGTACATTATTTTGAAACCAAGTTTATTGGGAGGATGGGCGGCCAGCGAAGCTTGGATAGCACTTGCCAAAAAGCATAACATAGGTTGGTGGATGACTTCGGCACTGGAGTCAAACATTGGGCTCAATGCCATTGCACAATTTACAGGTAATTTATCGTTACATCCAACTGCTACTTACCAAGGATTGGGAACTGGTCAGTTGTACCATAATAACATTCCATCACCATTAGAGGTAAATGGTGGATGGCTCCATTACCGCTCTCACGTAAACTGGGAGGTAGGCGATATTACAAAGCCTGAGTAAAAGAGCGTACTCTTACTTATTAAGCGAGCCATCAGGAAGTATAAACCGGATTTGTATACCAGAAGCTGCATCGATGTCGGACTGCTGCTTAGAAAGCTCAACTAGAAAACCTCGTTGACTTTCCCAAAGTCGGGACTGATCAGAGGTAACGCCAGTACCATAACGATCATCAAAAAATGCCGTAAAGTCTTCGCTCAACTGTTTGATTTCGTCGTGGTAAATATCCACCAGAAAGCCTTCTATTCTATTACTTTCATCAAAAAGGTAGCGAATATCTACCATTTTGTTTTCATCATCCAACTTGAAAGTATACGTAATAAAGCCTCTATCTTTAAGGCTATCTTCTAACAAATCTGCCCGCTCACGGTCTTGTACCAAGAGGACGGTATCACCAAAGTTGAACCCTCTCACTACGCCTTGCTCCTTAAGAATGACATCTTGAACAATTGTACTGTAATCGTTCAACACAACAGCATTATCTGTAAAAGTACTGTCATCGTACATTTGCTCATTGCTTCCTTGCTTCCCAAACTCACAGGCGATACATAACCACCATAAAATTACGATATATAGGTAAATAGGCTTCATAACAACTGTATTGCTAATTTCAGTATTAAAAAATGTAATGACTTCTTCAAATGTAAGGAATGTTTTGATAGATGAGAATGATGTAAGTCATTATTTTTACAAGCCGAGGCGTTCCCAGAGGGTTTTCTTAAGCAGTATATTTTGTAGAGAGGGTGTCATTTCGGAGGTGAGCAGGCCGTGTGTTCTGGCTTGTTGAAGGTCTGCCTTGATACTTTTTCGTTTTGCACGTAACTGTTGTTTTACAAGCGCACGTTGATAAAAGGCTTGTGCGTTGTCAGGCTCCTGCTGTATCACATAGTCTAGTACAGGAAGTGCTTGCTCGTAATCAGCTTGGGCGATGAGAATAGTTGCCTGTTGTTGCACGTAAGCGGTTTCTGTAGGGTCTAGCGTACAGGCCTTTTGGCAGTCTGCTAAAGCACTGCCGTAGTTTTCTATTTGTAGATGATAATTGGCGCGTTCGTGATACCACCAACTTTCAGTGCTATCTTGTTGAATGGCACTACCAATAGCTTTGAGCGCTTTAGCATGGTCTTCTTCTGTGGCATAGCAAAAAGCCAGCATACTGTAATTTTGGCTTGTGAGTGTATCCAATAGGGTTTCTACTTGTAGAAAATCATCTCTGGCGGCTGCATAACGCTGCAGTGTAAAGCGCGCCAGCGCCCGTTCTAGATAAGCAGTCACGTTAGTAGGATGAAAGACCAGCGCACGGTCGAAATCCGCGATAGCGGTAATGGGTTGATCGAGCAGCCGATAACACTGCCCTCGCCCTACCAGTAGTACTGCTTCTTGGGGTGTCAAACTAAGGGCTTGTTGGTAGTAGTACAAGGCTTTATCAAGCTGTTGCAGCGCTTTATGGCTTTCCGCTAAGTAGCCAAAGGCGCGTGGATTATTAAAGTCTAGTGTAATACTTTGTTGTAGGTCTGCAATGGCTTCTTCATACTTTTGAAGTGCAAAGGCGGTAAGTCCCTTATAAAACCAAGTCTCTGCCGAAAATACCTGCTTTCGTTGCAGCGCTTTGTGAAAGTCTGTGTAAGCAAGTGAATAGTCAGTACTGTGGTAGGCGGCAATCCCTCTTTTAGAGAAAGCCGTAGTGTAGGTACTATCATAGCGTAGGGCGCGACTTAGGAGTTGAACCGCTTCTCTGAAATTGTAGTTATTGAGGGCTTGTATACCTTGTTGGTAATAACGGCTAGCCTTTGAGCGATTTTGTGCCTGTAAGTCTGAGGGTAAATGACATAAGAGAGATGAGAAGAGCGCCCCAAACATCAATAACCGTATCTTGAACGTACACAATTTTATTGATACACTCATCATATTATTACCCCTTACACAGGCTAGCGTAACAATCGCTTAGATTGTAGCCGTTTTACTGCTGCCAATGGCTGAATAAACTTACCTGTTTGAGAGGTGCTTTGGGTATCGACACCCGTAGTCTTTAGAATCTCATAGGCTTCTTTTGTGGTAAGTGAAGGTTTTAAAGCTTTCAAGAGACCAATTAGCCCAGCTACTGCAGGGGTAGCCATAGAAGTACCGTTCAAAGCTTTGTATTGGTTTTTAGGAAAAGTAGCGTAGATGTTAACCCCACCCGCAGCAATGCCCATAGCTACATCATTTACCTCATTAGAGAACTTCGCCTTTTGTAAGGCTTCGTCTACCGCCGCGACGGTAATGACCCCCTTACAGTTGGCAGGAGATACTTTCGTAGCGTTGGTACTTTCATTACCTGCTGCGACTACGACAATGGCGCCTGCTTTATTGGCGTAGCGAATGGCTTCTTCATAAGCACGTTTACTTTTAGCATCCGAGCGACCACCCAAAGACATTGAGATAACGTCTACTTTACGATCGGCGGCGGTGATAATGCCTTTAATGATGGAACGTTGGGAGCCAAATCCAAAATCATTGAGTACTTTAATGCTTGTAATCTGTACAAAACGGTTATTAGGAGAGAAGGCAGCGATTCCTTTTTTGTTGTTGGCTACCGCTCCTGCTACTCCAGCGCAGTGCGTACCGTGTCCTTGTGCATCGCGGTCGTAGCGTGTATTTGTAGAGGTATAATTACCTTTCAAGTCTTCGTGCTGCGCATCAACACCTGTATCTAAAATAGCGACGGTGGCTTTTTTACGCGGTTTTAGTTTTTTGATGTGAGGATAAAAGCGATCCATTTGCATCTTCTTGAAAGTCCAAAGCTTGCCTAGTCCGGGATCGTTGAGGCCATAATTGGTATCTCGTTGGGGTGCGACACCTTCCTCAATAGGGCCTAAGGCGACAATTTCATTTCGCTCTACCCAATCTACCAAACCACTGGCTTGAAGGGCTTCCAAAATCTCTTCCAAATCATCCTCATTTTTTTCAGGAATATCTACCGCATAGTATTCTTCTAAGTTACTGTACTCGGGATGTTGCAAATCTGGGAAAGCTTTCTCTATAGTTAAGTCATAAGCGGCGAGTTGCTTTTTTAATTGTGCAAGCTGTTGTGGATTTTTAATATCAAAGAGTAACTCTGCTGAAGCATCTACTTCTTCTTTTGCGTCTGTTGTGGTAAACGTGGTAGCAAGTGTATTGAAGTAAAAGAAATAGATAATACCTCCTGAAATAAGGGCTAATAACCAAAAGCCTTTAGCATTTTTAAGATTATTAGAGATGAGAGCAACAGCAATGAAAATGACAATGTCTCTAGGAAGTACCCAAAGCAGCTTATAAACGAACGTACCTTGGCTAAAGAACACTGTACCAATGTACAATAAAATACATCCCCAGAAGAAAATATTGGCCAGTAGGGTAGAACGCCCTTTCAGTACACGCCAAAACCAAATGACTAGCGAAATGAGCGTACCTAAAGAGGCATAAGGATAAATAAATTCTGCCATAGTTATTATTATTTTAAAGTAATCGTAGTTATTGAGCGACTAATCAAGTATTTCGTAATCCTCTATCTGCACAGGCTTACCCCACATCATAGCAGAGGCCACCTGATTTACTTCTTTGAGGTTTATTCTTGCCTTAAGACCACTTTTTTGAAGCGCTTCAGGGAGCATAATAGGCTGCCATTGGCGTCCTTGTTCATCTGTGATGCCCCAAAAGCCTGTTTCTATATCGTGGTATTGGATAAGTCCTACAACATGGTGTTTTTTTGCCATATCATTTCGATTTATTATGATAAAGGATTGTTTATCGAGAATAATTCCTTTCTAAAAGTATTTGGTGCCTGAAGGCTGCTTATTCTAAAGGAGCAAGAATCTTCCAACCTCGTTTTGTATAAACTGCATTGATTGTATCTGTTCTCTGCTGTCCATCCTCAAAGGTTTGTTCTTCAGTAATGAGCGCCACACTTTCGTTCATGTATTGTACATGGTACACCCGATCTACGTTTTCAAAGCTTGGGAAGCCTCCTTCCTGAAATACTTTTTGAAAAGAGAGTAACAACATCTCGGCTGTTTTCTTAAGGATAGGCTGTACCTCTTCTTCTGCCAAATGCTGTACCTTATCTTTGAGAATAAGCGCCGCCTCTATTTCAAAGTCTTTGCAAGCTACTGCCGCTTCAAAGTCTTGTTGGTCATAAGCATTTTCTAAGCTTAATAAAGCGCCTTGTGGTGTATGAAGGTTCGCTTCTACATCTTTTAAAGGAATGGCTTCTGCGGCTGATGCAGGCTGTTCCTCTTCTTCAAAAATAAAGCCCACTTGTTGATCAAACTGTGCTTTCTCTTCCTCAGACATAGTGTTACGTAACAGACGAATCGTATATCCTCCTTTCAAAACACGATTTTCAAGGAACATCCAGTCAGAGATTTCCGCCGCCGCTACTTTTACCTCCTGCCCCATTGTATAGTTTTTCACCACTACAGGATTATTCCCAATTTTGCCAATAAAAGTGGCCGCTTGGTAGGTTACTTCTGAGAGCCAAATATGTTCTGTCCCTTGCTCGTCTTGCAACATTACTTTTACAGAAAAGCTATGTTGTAATGGGGTAGGGTTGAGTAGTGCTTCAATAAAGGTATTTACTGTTTCGCGTGCTTGCTGGATGGCTTGCACCATCGCTTGATCGCTTTCTGGGACAAATAGTACATCAGGGTCGTCTTTTCGTTTTACTTTTTCTGTTACTTTAGCTTTTGTCTTGTCTTTATCTTGCTTGCTCATGGAAGGAATAAAATTAATGAAATCTTTATTTCTTAGTGTAAGGTTTTTTCCCTTTGACGTTACCAGCAGGTGCATAGTGGCAAACCCAAATCTCATCGCCATTGCTGCAAACTGCCTTTGCACAACCCACTTGGGTGGTACCTTGCCAAATTACCTGCGTGTAATGTCCGCAATAATACCATTCTTTGTTACATTCCAAAGTTTGGAAGTTAAAATCTTTTCTTTCGTCTGCCCATTTATCTACTACCGTTTTGGTAGTGACTGCTGTATTGGCCCAGAAAATGTTTTCTCCGTAGGGCATTGTGCTATGTCGCATTTTACAGTTTTCTTTACTGAGCTGATCTGCCCATTTCTGAGCAGTTTTTGCTAAGGCATTTGACCATACCAAGGGGGCTACACCTACTTGCTTTCGCCAGTAATTATGGCGTGCTGTAATGCCTTGCATAGGGTCGGGCTCTTGCTCAAGGCTATCGCTGACTGGTATTTGTGAAGAAGTACTTTGGATGGTAACAGGGGAGATATCAGTAAGAAAGGTAAGTCCCAGAAGGCATCCTAAGAGAAGAAGGTTGATTTTTTCAAACATGTTGGGTTCGCATCAGTGAAATATATAATTTACAAAATATTTTATAAACAAACCGTAGTTTGCTCAGTAACTTTAAGAAAATATGTGTACATCGCTTTCTATGGGTAATGCTATGCTTGTGGTGGAGCGTAGGAGGGGTAGGTTGTGATAATCAACCAAACCGCTCCCCCGAAATAAGCTTCTATCATTGGAAAACCACCTTTCAACCTTCTGAAAAAGCACAGCAATACCTCAAAAAACTACAAGTGAAACGCTTGTATGTACGCTTCTTTGATGTAGACTGGCGAGAGGGGCAGGCAGTTCCCGTAGCTGATCTTATGTGGAAAGATACCCTATCGGCTTATACGATCATTCCAGTCGTGTTCATCACCAACCGAACGATAAAATCTATTGAAGAAAAGGAGATTCCTATGCTGGCGCAACAAATTGCCAAGCGAATACGCAAGCAGGCTGAACGGCATCAACTTTCTCTTGAAGAAGTCCAGTTTGATTGTGATTGGTCTGAAACAACAGGAGAAAAGTTCTTTACCTTATTGAAGCAGCTACGCATTTACCTACCTGAGGGTATCGCACTATCTGCTACCATTCGGCTTCATCAGCTTAAATACACTTACCAAACAGGAGTACCGCCTGTAGATAGAGGTGTTTTGATGTTTTACAATATGGGTAACTTGGATGGTTCCAACACACAAAACTCTATTTTGGATTTAGACATCGCGGCAGCTTACCTTAAGGGCGTTACTACCTACCCATTACCCCTTGATTTCGCCTTGCCTATTTACCAGTGGCTAGTAGTAAAGCGAAGAACGCGCATCGTGCATTTGATCAATGATGTTGCTTTGGCCACTTTGGCGAATAGTAAAAATTTTCAGCAGACAGGCGCTCGCCAATTTACAGTAAGTAAGAGTCACTATTTCAGATCAGTCTATCTTTACAAGGGCGATGAACTAAGGGTAGAGGGTGTTTCTTTGGTACAACTACAAAAAGCCGCCGAAATGCTAGCGCCATTGGTTAATCACACACCACCAAGAGTTATCTTCTACCACTTAGAAAATACTCATCTGAAGCAATTCACACCCAATGAATTCCAAAAGTTGGTAGAGGTCTTCTAATAACATACTTTAGAAAGGCATTATCATTATCTTATTTACACTAGCATCCGTATAGTTAACCCTCTCTTTTACTAAGTATAATATTTACTGAACAAGAGCACCTATCTCAGCAGCAGGCAGGTTGGGCAGATCGAGTACTTGGTACCATTTGGTGTATCATATGAAAAAATCTTCCTTAAAATATAGACCCTGAGGTCTATTTTCTGATAAACCTTTGCTTAGTAATTTTGATGCGTTAAATGATTGTACAACTATTTAAAAATCCAAATCTATGACAAAAACAAGCTGAGTATTCTTGATTAAATCAATTGCCACTAAGAACAGATCAAGCACAAAAGTAGTGTTAGATCGAAATAGCCACTGATACACCGTACCTATCCATTCCTTATTTCCAATACGAAAGAAAATTAGGTTGCTTACCAAAGCAAAACATTACAAATCCAAACAGAGCAAGTAGCGGACGAAAAGACGTTCAGTACTGCTTACAACATAATAATGAAACCAAAATTTATATTCATGAAAAAGAAACTTATAACAATTATTCTTTTACTTTTCAGCACCTCCTTAATGTTAGCTGAAACCCGACCTGGCGGTAATACAGGCAAGGGATTATTTGTGAAAAACGGCAATCTCTATGATGCCAACGGCTGTTTGTTTGTGCCTCGTGGCGTCAACACCACCCACGGCTGGCTAGACTATGGCCCTGATGCACGACCTCAATACGATGCCCTAGATGAAATCTCTTCGTTGGGCTTTAATTCGATACGTATTGTTTGGGGAGCAGGCATCACTACTACGGGCTGGAGCCAGAATACAGATGTTTTGCGCGATATCATTGAAAAATGTATTGACCAGAATATGGTGCCTATGCTGGAACTACACGATGGAACAGGTTCTAACTCACCTGATTTGTTGTTTGAATTGGTGGACTGGTACATAGACAACGCTTCGTGGCTTAATGACCACGAGGAGCATCTGATTATCAACATTGCTAATGAATGGGGTAAATGGGATCTAAGCAAGACCGTATGGCGCGATACCTACAAAACAGCCATCACTAGGCTACGTAACGCAGGCATCAAAGCACCACTAGTGATTGATGGTCGTGACTGGGCCAAAAACATAGATGTGGTAAAAGACTATGGGCAAGAGTTAGTCGATCACGACCCACAGCATAACATCGCTTTTGGTCAACACTTCTATTGTGGAAGAGGTCAAAATGGCTCACTGATCGAGACAGACATGGATTGGGCTAAAAACAACGACATCTGTCTAATGGTGGGTGAATTTGCAGTCAATCTTTCTGGATGCGACGTAGATGAGAAAACCATTGTTCGCGTAGCCGAAGAGAACGGACAAGGCTGGTATTATTGGGCCTGGGTAAATGGTGGTTTGTCACTTGCCTCGAAAATGAACGCTGATTCCTACGATGAATTAACCTGGGAGGGCAAGTGGCTGATCTTCGATAGTCCTTACGGCGTAAAGGCAACTTCCAAAAAGTCTTCTAGCCTAACAGGTGGCCTTGCCTGCTCAGCACCTCCTGCACCAGATCCTGGTCCTATCGACGGTGATCTTTCTGGGGTGTATTACCTACAAAATCGTCGTTCTGGTTTACGTATGCGTAGCCCTGAAAACTTGGGTGGCAATATCAGCCAAGGCAGTTCAATAGGCACAGGCTCCTCTTATCGTTTTCGCTTAACTGCCGTAGAAGGCAAAGAAGATACCTACACGATCGAGAGCGAATCAACAGGCTTCCATTTGAGCCCAGACGGAGGAAACGGTGTGGCAGGGGTTCCTGTTGAACTCTCCAATGACGATGGTACAGCAATAGAATGGAAAATATATGCGGCAGAAGAGGGCTTCTTCCATATTGAGAGCCAACTCACCGAAGATGGCACCTTGTTGAAGATGCGTAACGCAGATTGTTATCTCAATCAAGGGGCACTTATCGAAACCCACTACGGTACAGGAGAATGTACAATGTGGCGCCTGATTCCTGCTGAGGGAGCTAATACAAGAATGGCGGATGATACGTATTCCATTCCTTTTGATCCAGGTGGAACGACCCTAAGAGGTACTTTCTACCTTCGAAATCGTCGTTCTGGTTTACTTATGCAAAGCCCAGGTAACCTAGGTGGGAGCGTACGACTAGGCAATGCCAATGGTACAGATGCTTCTTATCGTTTTCGTATTACTCCTTTGAGCGGAGGTACTTACACAATTGAGAGTGAGTCGACAGGTTTCAAGCTCAGACCAGATGGAGGGCGTGGCGCCTCAGGTGTTCCAGTTGAGCTGACCAATAGTGGTGGTACACAGGTAGAGTGGCGTATATATCCTGCTGGAGATGGTTATTTCTATCTTGAGAGTGAACTCTCTTCCGGCGGCAATTTGCTAAAGATGCGCAATAATGACTGTTTCACCAACCAAGGAACGGTGATTGAGACGCACACAGGTGCAGGTGAGTGTACCCAGTGGAGATTGCTCTTTATCAGCGGATCGAATACACGAGCGGCAGATGGATTGAGTAAGGAGTTATCAACCTCTCTTTCGCCTTCAGAAGTGAGTTTGTATCCTAATCCAGCCGAGGCATCGGTGGTGTTGAAGGCGAGAAGTGAATTCTCCTACACCATTAGAGACTTGGTAGGAAAAACGGTACGATTTGGCGAGAGCGCTACCAGTGAAGCAGCCATAGATGTTTCTGGGATGCAAAGTGGTATCTACTTGGTTACCATCTCCGATGAGGAAGGTAAGGTAGAACGGAAGTTGGTAGTAAAATAAGCAATATAGTAGAATGTGTTTCGTAATAGAGAGGGGAGTAGAGTAGGG
>CALEMF010000081.1 GCA_937911505.1 uncultured Cytophagales bacterium | reverse complement strand
GCTTATACCATCTTTAGATTCTTAAATCTATAACTAGCAACTTGGATTAATTAGTTTTAAAGTGTAAAGATCGCTTCCTTGCAAATAACCACTTTGATGGGGTAACAAGCCATATCGTCTTCATCAACCCTTTCGTCATATGCAGTTACTGTAGAAATAGTCGTAACTTTAATAAAAACTACTACCATTTAGTATAAATAATACTTGATGAAATGAAAGCGTTTCAATCATACTTTTATGTTGGCCCTGACGAAATCCTTAAAAGCATGTTTAATTTTTTTTCTAACTACCTGTTTTTAAGATCCATATAAGTGCGTAGGCCTGAAAATCCAGCGGGGAGGCGGGCGGATTTGTGGGCAGAAGCTTTGGATTTTCTTGATTTTTTGGTTCGTTTTTCATCAAGGAAAAATGAACAAGAGATAAATCGAAGTATAATCGATGAAAATTTTGTGAAATATTAATTATGCAGCATTTAATTTTTAAACATTCTCTAAAAGCGTTGATAAGAAATATGAAGGAAAAAAAGTCGCGCAAATAAATGATATATACGACTGGGTAAAAGAATCGAATCAAAAAATAACATACGATCAAATCATTGCAACTTTCATCATCAACGAAAAAAGAGAATTGGTAATCAGCGACAGACATGCCGAACACGTAGTGTGTGCAGGAGGGCAAAATGTGCTATCTGCTGGTGAAATGACGTTCAATTTTGACCTAGAAGATATTTACGTTGGAGAAGTAAGTAACCAGTCAACTGGTTATTGCCCAAAAACCGAATCTTGGAAAGCAGTTGAAATAGCACTAGACAAGATAAAAATAGCGCATCCTGATTTTTTTACAAGCGCCTTCGAATTTAGATATTGTGAGAATTGCCAAACAAAAAACCTAATTAAAGAAGAAGTATATGAATGCTCAGTTTGTTGTGCAGATTTAAGCCTAGATTGGAACATAGATAAAATAAAGAAAAATAAGAAATGAAAGCTATTAACAAGGTTGTAGTACATACCCTTTAGGGTACCTGCCTGCCAACCCGTCTATTATTGACCATTCCTTATTTTTTTCAGATATTTAGGAACTGAACGACCGAAATAGTATCTAATGAAGAGTAAAAGCTTTTTTTTGTTGATAGTTATTTTTAGTTGGGGAGTTACCAATATTTGTAAAGGTCAACATCAATTAATTGTGCGAGACTCTTCTGAGCATATAGAGATGCCCGCCATAGAACATATGCTGATAGAACACCCTAGTGGTACCCTATTTACATCTGGTTTCCAATTCTCCAGCAAAAGTCCACAGCTCTGGAAAAGCGTAGATAAAGGTAAAAGTTGGCACCGAGTAGATGTAGGAAGTCAGGATCAGGGCGCAGATGGCAATTCAGATGTTGATATGGTTATCGATAAAGAAGGCTCTATATATCTCATCTCCTTGCGGTACGATTGGGTCAACCCAGGCGATTCGACCAGCGAGGCCAGAGGGAAGCACATAACGGTAGGGGTAAGTCACGATGTGGGTAAAACTTGGACTTGGACATTCCTTTCTAAAACACTCAATGATGACCGTCCTTGGATCGATGTTGACGCTGAAGGCACCGTTCATGCGATTTGGAACGATGGGAAAGGAGTATGTCACGCAATCAGTAAGGATAAGGGACAAAGTTGGCTGGAACAGAATCGTATCTACAACAAAGGGCTTTCGAGTCATTTGGCTACAGGCCCCAATGGGACTATTGCTGTTCGGATTACCCCTAGATCGGCAGCAGGATATCAGTTTGATGAGGGAGTAGATTTTCTTGCAGTGAGTAAGGATTTCGGTAAAACTTGGTCTATTCTTGATCTACCAGGTAAAAGAGATTGGAACGAAGAACAAACAGATTCAGATACTCCTAGATGGGTCGAGCCATTAGCTTGGGATGATGAAGGTAGTTTATATACAATGTGGAGTGAAGGAAAAGAGCTCGTACTAGGCGTCTCCAAAGATGTGGGAAAATCATGGAAAACGCATAAAATCGCAGAAGACAAAGAGCTTGTCTTCTTTCCATATCTGAACAGCTCACCAACGGGCAGAATAGCTTGTACGTGGTTTTCTGGCCATAACGAGCGACTAGTACTGTATGCTGCAGAGATACTTCTAACAAACCCTACACCTACTATCGTAAAAACTGAGCCATTACAGCTCAGCCTTTGGTCTAAATGGGAGGAGAATACGCGTTGGACGGGCGGTGAATATATAGCCATTAAGTTCCTTCAGAATGGCAATTTGGCTATGGTAACCCCCATTTATAACCCAAATACCCAGCGTTATGGCTTCACTTGGTGGGAGTTAGAAAGTAGTATTAAAGATTAAATACAAGTTACGGTCATAAACATCTTGAGAGTAGTGTACCATAAAGTACTCACTACTATATTAGCTACAACATAAAAAACATACCTAATGCAACGACCTTTCCTCATTATTATTCTAGTATTTATCAATTGGCTATCAGCTTACGCACAGGACATTGATATAAAACTCTATCAAGAGGTTCCCATGCGGGATGGCATCAAGCTCTCAGCAAACATCTATTTTCCTGATAGTGATGAAGCCTCTTATCCAGTAATACTGATATACACCCCTTATGTGAATGACGAAGCCGTTGAAAGGGGAATGTATTTCGCAAAGGAAGGGTACGTCTTTATGACCCTCGACCTAAGAGGCAGAGGAAACTCAGAAGGGGAATACAGACCGTTTGAAAAAGATGGGATAGACGGCTACGATGCCATCCAGTGGATAAGCCAACAAGATTGGTGTAATGGAAACATTGGTATGATGGGTGGCTCCTACCGGGGTATGGTGCAATGGATGACTTTAAAGAATAAGCCAAAGGCACTTAAAACCATTGTTCCTACGGCAGCCGTTGGTCCAGGTATCGACTTCCCGAAGTTTGGTGGCATATTCCAAAACTATGCCTTACAATGGTTAAACTTTACTGGAGGTAAAAGTAGGAATGACAACTTGTTTGATAATGGAGTATTTTGGCAAAATAAAGCGACTAAAAAGTATAAAGAATTTATTCCTTTCAAGGACTGGGATATTTTAGCACTGGGTAAAAGAAATCCAGTCTTTCAAACCTGGATAGCTCACCCCGATTTTGATGAGTACTGGCAGGGATTTTACCCCACACCAGCAGACTATCAATCGTTTGATCTTCCTATTCTAACCATCACGGGCTACTTTGACGGCGACCAACCAGGCGCCATGACCTACTATGAAGATCATATGGAATACGGCAGCTCGGCTGGTAAGGCCAACCATTATTTAATTCTTGGTCCTTATTCTCACGCTGGTACGCGTAATCCTGTTACAGAATTAGGAGGGCTTACCTTTGGAAGTAATTCAAAGCTGGATATGAAAAAACTCCATTTAGATTGGTTCAACTGGACACTTAAAAATGGCAAAAAGCCAGCGTTCCTGAAAGATCGTGTTGCTTATTATATGATGAATCAGAATAAGTGGATGTATGCAAGCCAATTCAATAACATTTCAAAAGATACCATCACTTGTTATCTATCTAGCCCTGAGTCTGATGCAAAGTTATTGATTGCCGCAGGATATCTTTCACCTCAAAAACCTACAGCTTCCGACAAGGACTTTATTATTTACGACCCGCTGGATACTGCAGAGGTAGCTAGCTATACAGGATCAGATTATTACAAAGCGCCTATCCCTATAGAAGAGCCAAGCAGAGTAATTTATATCTCAGATAAACTAGATACCAATGCACCGGTCGTTGGAAGGTTTGAAGTCGGGTTGTATTTATCATTGAATGTACCTGATACCGATATACAAATGTCCCTGTATGCAGTCGATGAAGTTGGAGAAACCAGATATATTGGGTCTGATAGACTCCGCTTAAGATATCGCAATGGATTGAGCCAACCAAAATTAGCTGTACCCGGTAAAGTTTTCTTCTGTAAGTTCGACACACCTTACATCACAGCGCTTGAGGTGAAAAGAGGAAGTAGATTCATTTTATCCATCAATGCTGTAAATTCTGTTTATCTACAAAAAAACTATAACGCTGGGAAGGATGTCTCACTGGAAACCAAAGCGGATGCCAAGAAAGCTGAGATTACTATTCACCATTCTCCAGAAAATCCAAGTTATATCAAAATACCCATAGGGCTTAAAGAATAGTTGAGCCATTTGACCTTTTTATTTTTAACCGAGAATACTTAAGTGTATACTAGGGGACTAACAATAATTTAAAACAATGAGAAATTCCATTTTAACACTCCTAGTGATGCTGTTTTCACCATGTCTATTGGCTCAAAAAATAGAAAAGTACATAGGAAGTGTAACTATAGATATGGCAGGACGCACCTATCGATCAAGCCTTGATATCTATTTTAGCTCATACGCTGAGAGTGATACTGTCAAACTTTACATTCAGGGTGGAGCAGAAATCACCTCCGTAAAATCAGGAGCTTCCTCTATAAGCTATAAGACAACCGATGAGGAATTGGTTTATGACAGTAGAAAAAAACAAATATTAATTCCTATTGATAACATCACACACAAAAAGATAAGTATATCTTACGCAAACAGTTTTGACGAAATAAAAAATAAGCGATTTCAGTACAAACCAGATTGGACAGAATTTAATATCTATACCGATTGGTTTCCTTGGAATATTGCTTACGGGCTATTTCACTACGATTTAAAAATTAATACTACAGACTCCGTTATAGGTGCTAATCTTTCAGAGAACAATGTACTTAAAAGTACCAACGCAACCTTTGATATGTCGTTTTTGGTATCGTCGAAGGCACAGAGAAAAACTACTAAAAACGGAAAGATTAATATTTACTACCATCAGGTGGCAGATACCATTATTAACAGTATCCAAGAGAAATCAGAGCAATTCTTCTCCTATTATGAACAAACCTATGGCCCTGCCGACACTGATGAGCTAGTTATAGTGGTCAGCGATTCTAAACGGTCTCTGAGCTACGCAAGACCTAATTTTATATCGCTTAATTTTGATGAGCAGTTCACCAAAACACACATCAAGACGTTAGCACACGAGATAGCTCATTTATGGTGGCTTAAGGCAGACTTAGCCACTTGGGAAGACTGGTTGAATGAGGCTTTTGCAGAGTATAGTGCATATGTTGTCTACCGCACAGAGTATGGCAAAGACGCCTATGATGATTATATTCAGAAAATAGAAAATTGGCTCCAAAAGTTTGAGCTACCTACCTTATGGGAAATCGAGAAGAGCCATTCGGAAAGTAATAGAGTATTGACGTATAAGGGTGCGCTTTACTTATGCGAGTTAGAAAATAGAATTGGGATAGAAAAGATGGAAGCTTTACTAAAGGAAATGCATGGTAGGAAGATAGTAACTACAACAGATTTTCTGGATTTACTTACGGAGCTTACTGATCCAACAACAAGTAGTTGGTTCGAGGAGCAGCTGAAGAAATAGAAGATGAGTAAATACAAACATGGGTGTTCCGAAAAGGAAGAAAGCTTTTTAACACTGTAAGTAGGATGCAGCGTAGGCATAAAAACAGTTACTGCTCAAAATCCAGTATCTAGCTTTATTTCAATCGATATTTCTGAGAGTGCAATCGTCGAAGCACAAGCATTAATTAGAAGGATTTACAAAAAATACTTAGGGAATAGGAATGAAAGCATACAATGGTTTGATCTTATTGAGTATCGAATCTTAGTACCTCTCTCATTCTTTACACTTATCTTTGTAAACAATCAGAAGAAAACTAAAATGGTAAATACCTTAAAATACATAGGTTTGACTATAACACTATTGTTTATCGGTTCTCTAATACAAGAATATTTCTTTGAGTGGTCTTTTTCACAACTCAAAAATGAGCCTGTACGAATTATTAATCGTACTATAAGTGGATCATTCCATACTCGTATCTTCTTTGTCCTTTCAATAGGAGTTATTCCTTTACTCTATCTAATCGTAAAAAAAATCACCAAACTAAGTTTTATAAATCAAGGCTTGATCGCTTGTGGGATAATTTTGATTAGCGGATTTTTATTCTGGCAATTGAGAATATTCCAACTTAACAGACGATTAGAAAAACTACCCAAGCAGGATATTGAAACCCAAATAAGTATGGATAGTCTAAATTTTGAACAATATCTATTTATAGGGCTGGTAGTTGGAACCATATTGAGTATTCTGATTTTCAAGAATAAAAATAAAACAGCAATGAAATAAAGACATTGGAACAGCATTGGCTATAAGTAATTATTTATTCTCAATAAGTACCTGCCAGTTGCCTCGAGCCAAAATACAATTAACACAGGGTAGGTGGTCGTACAGTTTACTACCCCTTGACGGGCAAGCTTTTATTAATTAGTTTCAAGGGCAAAGATTGATTCCTTATGGATAATCACTTTGGTTGGGTAGAGAGCCTAACACCTCATCTGTTAAACTTAATTAAATAAGAAGGTGATGCAATCATTATCATCAAATAGAATCATAAAGAAATATTGGGTAATTGAAAATTCGAATAATGAATATGATAGACTTACCAAGCCTATGATTTCTGATGGTTGCGTTGAAATTATGATTCTTGAAGGAAATAAAATCTCAATGAAGATAAATGAAGAGGAGCAAACGTATCTTCCAGGATTATATGTAGCAGGTCAATTAAATGGTATGACCGAGCTAAGGCTATACCCCTCTACTAAAATACATTTCCTAAAGCTTTACCCTTGGGTCAACCCAATCTTAACCAACTTTTATCTGGTTGATATAACCAATAGATGTATCCCATTAATTGAATTGAATAAATCACTTGATAAAAAAATAAAACGTTATAATCCATCAACTGAAATATCAAAGATTATTGAAGTAGTTATTGAGTTACTAGAATATCAATCCAGTACCAATGCAAATCTCAATATCATCCTTGAGTCTTGCCGTAAAATACTTAGAGATGAGCAAGATTTTCAAATCATTAAAAAAGAAATTTTACAGGACTTTAATATCTCTGCCAAAACACTAGAAAATAAATTTAAAAGGCATATTGGATTGACACCAAAGCAGTTTTCGATGACGATTAGAATGCGAAAAGTAGTAGAGGAACTTATTTATAATAGAACTAGCGAATCACTTACAACCATCGCACATAAAAATGGATTCTTTGATCAGTCACACTTCATTCGCTCATTTAGGGCATTATTAGGTGCTGCCCCTACTCAACTAGCACTCGATAGCTATTTTATTCCCAACTCAGATGAGCATTTTCGTTTTTATACAATTTAATGAGTAACTGTATTCTTTACTTTGTTTCAAAAAGTAAAATATGATACACAAAATATCTTGGATAGTAGTTTCTATCATTTATATCCTTATAACAGGTTGTAATTCCTCTCAAAAAGGCAAAGTAAAGGAGCAACCTAATACTTCAATAAATGTATCTGATCGCATCTTATTTGTAAAAAGAAGCGGTAGTGCGTATTTAAGGGGAAAACAGTATGGAATTGCTGCAAAAGAAGAAATCAAAGGACAATTAAAAGTTTGGTCAGATCTCTGTGAGGAAGAAATCGAGCTAACCCAAGAGGAGTTGTTTGACCTTTTAAATGAAAAAACAGGTTTTATAAAAGCGATCCAACAATACGCTCCAGACTTATTAGAAGAGATAAACGGCATGGCTGATGGTGCAGAGGTAAGTGCGAATGACTTGCTATGTCTTAACCTTGCCGAAGAAACAATTATATATTTTGCAAAAGACTATGAAAAGTGTACCAACATTGGTTTAAAAGGAGAAAAGAAAAATATTATTGCTTACAATCTCGATCTACCTGAATTTCTAAGAAAATACAAACCAGTAATACTTCAAGATTCTAGTCAATTTATTTATGCATTTCCTGGTATTATAGCCACAGGTGGGATGAATAAGAACTTTACAGTGACTACTAATTCTCTACCTGATCTAAACATGGATTTGAACGGCTTACCATTACCATTCTTTATACGCAAAATGTTGCAATTTTCTGATGAGCAAAAAGCGATCAACTTCCTACAGTCTACTCCATTAGGAAGCCCTCAAAATTTAATGATCGTTGGAAGACAAGGTGTTTATAATTTTGAGTGTTCTGCCAATCAAATCGCCCAATACGAAAATCCTAAAAATAGTCAAATACTCTATCATACCAACCACGCTATAGTAAATACAGATATTAGGGGGAGTAGTGAAGATTTAAATTGTACTCGATTCAATTATCTTGACAAAACCTTTGGTCAAAATGGAATTACCACAATAAGTATGGCTACTGTAAAACAAGCAATAAGCGATGAGGACAGTGAAATAAGATATGATGGGAACTACTTTAGCTTTATCGGTTGGTATCCAAAGAATAAAACCCAACCTCCATATCTAGAGATTCTTATTCCACAATCCGATAATTCCACGATCTTAAGTTTCAAAGAAGATAATTAAAAAATAACTACCAATAATTCATGAAAAATCATAAGCTAATATTAGGCCTACTCATATCATTTTCTTTTTTGATTTTAACCTCTCTAAATGCTCAAAAAAACGCTAAAGAGGTTGAAGTAGAAACAGCTTCAGGGAAAAAAATAAAAACAAAAGAGCTCGATAAATTCATTGAATCACAAATGAAATCGAATAATGTGCCCGGTCTTTCTTTTGCCCTAATCAACAAAGGAAAAATGGTATACAATCAATCGTATGGTATTCAGAACACAGAGACGGGAGCAGCAGTAGATGATGAAACAATATTTGAAGCAGCATCAGTATCAAAATCAGTTTTCGCTTATTTCACCTTGAAAATGGTAGAAAAAGGCTTCCTCGATTTAGATACTCCATTATACAAATACTTGCCAGAAGAAATAGTGGAAAATGATGACAGATACAAACTGATTACCACTAGGATGGCTTTATCGCACACAACAGGGCTTCCTAATTGGAGGTTTTTCAACGAAGATGGTCGGCTCGATATTAAATTCACACCAGGTACTAAGTTTTCTTATTCGGGAGAAGGTTATGAATATTTGGCAAAGGCATTGGCGTCTATATTTAAAACAGACTACGCGGGCTTAGAAGAAATCATTCGAGAAGAAGTGTATGAACCTTTAACAATGACTAATTCTGGATTTATGCTAAAGGAAGAAGTGTTAAAATCAAAGAAAGCTAATGGTTATGAGGATGGAAAGTTTAGCGATGGTATACCTGAAGATTTAGCGAAACCTTACTTTGGTGCTTCTTTTAAATTTCATACAAATGCAATTGACTTTTCTAACTTTATGATTAATTTAATTAAGGAAGAAGGAATGAAGCCAGAAACATTTGATGAAATGTTTAGTGAACAAGTTGTGCTTCCCGAAGATGAACCGCTACGTGTTGAGGATGGATTCGAGTCCTGGAGTTTAGGCTTTATTAGAGCAAAAACTCCATATGGGTTGAAATTAGTTCACGGAGGAATGAATCCTAGTTTCCAATGTTATTTTATGATCATAAAAGAAAAGAAATTCGGTTTTGTATTCTTCGGAAATAGTAATACTGCGATAGAAATGGTTCCTGCTATTGAGCAATATCTACTCTCAGGGAAAGATTAAAAGAGTATAATTTAAAAGTCTTATTGGAAGAATCTGTCGATTTGTTAAGGCGGTAAATGTAGAATTTGATATTTCAATACTAAAGATAAACACAAAACTTAGCGTATATCTACAGGCACATTATGCCTTCTAGTAAACCTAACCCTGTTGCTCGAGCCGAAATACATCTATCTGCCATTATAGGAGCAATATGATGATGAGAACATTAATAACTTTTACTACGGTGTTGATGATCACTTTACTATTGGTGACACCAAAAGCATTCAGCCAAACAGTATCAAAACCTTTTGAATTTCAGTTTGAGGGCAAGACATTAAGAGGGTTGATTGAAAAACCACAGAGCCAAAAGTCTAAGGCAATTGTAATCATCATACCCGGATATGGTAAGACTAATTTTGTTGAAGGGAATTGGTACTCTTCTTTAAGAGAAAAATTGATATCCTATGGATTAACGGTTGTTTTCTGGGATAAAATGGGATGTGGTAACAGTGAAGGTGAATTTGATATTAATCAACCTGTAGAAAACTCAGCCGATGAAGCCATTGCCGCCATTCTAGAAATCAAAAAGCTAGAAATTACTGGAGTTAACAAGATAGGATTTTGGGGAATAAGTCGCGCAGGTTGGATTGTACCATTAATCAACGAGCAATTTCCAATGGATTTTTGGATTTCCGTCAGTGGAACCGATGACAAGGAAAACTTTGGGTATCTTCTAAGGTCAAACCTAATCATTGAAGGGAAAGACGAGGAAGAAGCGAATAAATTATATGAAGCTTGGATGCTGGGACATAAAATATTTAGTACACAAGGTAAGATCAAAGATTATGAAAGAACCATTCGGCCGTTAAGGCTTGATAGTCTTAGTCGGAAGTTATTTGGCTATTCGAACGTTTCCAAAATTACCGAAGAAGACAGGAAAGAGTACCTACAAGAACAGAAGAAATATACCAGCAAAGGGCACTTTGATGTGAAAAGCGGTTTGTGGGCTTATATAGATGATTTTGACGAAACATTATCAAAAATAAACTGCCCTGTTTTAGCTTTATTCGGAGCAAATGATTCGCAGGTCGATTGGCGCAAAACGAAAAAGCTCTACGAAGAAACCATTGGCGTAAACCCAAGCGCAACCTTAACTACAAAGGTATTCGAAAACTGCAACCATGTGTTACAAAAGTGTATCACCTGTGGCTGGCGCGAAGATTTGCCCGCTTTAACGTGGCAAGTCTGTGACAATTATTATGAAACAATGGAAGCCTGGTTGACAAAAAATAAAATCACAGAGTAACTTCCTTGAAATAAAAAACAGATTCAGTCTATTTGTTTTCTTGTATTTTTTGATGGTCAATTGTTATTCACAGGATACTTTATCATTAAGGGCATAGCTTGATCTTAAAGCCTTGTATGACGAGGTAAAGAGGAAGTTTGACAATCTCGTAAAACAATACCGAGGATTTTTGCAGACGGAAAATGTATTGTTGCATGGCAGTCATTTAGCCTTTTTGTTTCTGACCAAAAATGAAAAGTTCAAACGAATTCAGTATCATACCAATACAATTTTGTATATTCATGCATTAGCATCACATTAATCAATTAAATACAGCGTATGTCTAAGGTAGATTTAAGTTCATACAACACAAAAGGCTTCTTCGATGAAATGATGGGTAGCGAGGGGCAAATAAGACCTCATTACGCCCTCCTTCAAGAAAGACTCAAAAAGATGGGTTGGAAAAAACTTAACTTTCTTCAACAATCTACAGACAGGGCACAACTGTCCCTTGGCATGACATTTAACGTTTACAGTGATAATCAAGGAATAGAGCGGATTTTACACCTAGATATTATCCCCCGCATTATTAATGGGAAGGACTGGGACTATATTGAACGTGGATTGAAACAAAGAATTACCGCGCTTAACTTGTTTTTGGATGACTTGTACAATGACCAAAAAGTCTTAAAAGATAAAATTATCCCTAAAGAGTTAATCTTATCGAGTAGTACTTACCTAAAACAATGTATGGGTTTAAAACCACCCGAAAATGTTTGGAGCCACATAACAGGGACGGACATCATCAGAGGAGGTGACGGTAGTTTCTATGTTTTAGAAGACAACCTACGTTGTCCCTCGGGTGTCTCTTATATGTTAGAAAATAGGGAAATATTGAAGAGAACCTTTCCCGAACTTTTTGAAAAACTCAATGTACGGCCTGTTTTAGACTACACCCATAGTTTACGAGATACATTGGAGTCCCTTACAAATATCACTCCTGCCACTATTGCTGTACTAACGCCTGGCATTTATAATTCAGCTTATTTCGAACACGCCTACCTTGCCCAGCAAATGGGTGCCGAATTGGTTGAAGGAAGAGACTTGGTAGTAAAAGATGACTTTGTTTTTATGATTACCACCAAAGGTTTGCAGCGTGTGGATGTCATTTATCGGAGAGTAGACGATGACTTTATTGACCCATTGGCCTTTAGAAAAGATTCTATGCTAGGCACGCCTGGTCTTTTTAATGCTTATAAAAAAGGAAACGTAATACTTGTAAACGCACCCGGCACAGGTGTAGCAGATGATAAAGCCGTTTATGCGTATATTCCTCGCATCATTAAATACTACCTTGGAGAAGACATTATTTTACCAAATGTGGAGACTTACATCTGTGACGAAGAAAAAGATTTACAATATGTGCTCGAAAACATCGATCAACTGGTGGTAAAACAAACCGATGCTTCTGGTGGGTACGGTATGCTCATCGGACCAAAATCGACAAAAGAGCAACAGGCCGAATTTATTAAAAAGATTAAAAGTAGTCCGAGAAATTATATTGCACAGCCTACGATCAACCTGTCTCGCGTTCCTACATTGTCAGGAGAAGAAATAGAAGGTCGTCACGTAGACTTACGCCCCTACGTACTCTATGGTAAAGAAATAAAAATAATCCCTGGGGCATTGACAAGAGTAGCATTGGAGAAAGGATCGCTGGTGGTTAATTCATCGCAAGGTGGAGGCAGTAAAGACACTTGGGTATTAAATGATATTTAAAATTTTTGCCTATGCTTAGTAGAGTTGCAGATACCATCTATTGGATGAACCGGTACTTAGAAAGAGCTGAAAACTATGCTCGGTTTCTCGATGTGAATTTTAACCTGAGCCTAGAAATGCCTCAGGATATCTCAGCACAATGGAAACCGCTTGTAGTAACTACTGGAGATTGGGAATTGTACGAATCACTTTACGAAAAAATAGAAAAGAGTACGGTAATCTTTTTCCTAGGGTTTGATGAAAATAATCCAAACTCAATATTCAATTCATTAAAGAATGTACGAGAAAATGCCCGCTCCGTAAGACCTGACATTACAAAAGAGGTGTGGGAACAGGTGAATTATTTATATCACCTTGTGAAAGAGGAAAAACTCAAGAAGCGGTGGCAAAAAAAAGACCCTAGAGGATTTTTCACCGAAGTGAAAAAGGGTTGTCAATTATTGTATGGCATTTTCGAGACAACCATCTCTCGCAACGATGGATGGCATTTTGGGAGAATTGGGCAACTTATTGAAAGAGCAGATAAAACATCAAGGGTATTAGATGTAAAATACCATATGCTTTTACCAGATGCAAAAGCCGTTGGTTCACCATTAGATTTAATTCAGTGGGCGGCACTCCTAAAATCTGTGAGTGCTTACGATATGTACAGAAAACGATTTGGAAAACTAACAGTACAAGAAATACCTGAGTTTTTAATGCTCGACAAAGTATTTCCACGTTCAATGCTCAGGTGTTTGATACACGCAGAGCGATCCTTACACACCATTACAGGAAGTCCCACTGGTTATTTGAGCGATGCAGAAAGACAGCTTGGTTTATTAAAAGCACAATTGGAGTATGCCGATATCAATGAAATATTTGCTTCGGGGCTACACGAATACCTTGATAATTTTCAGGCAAAACTCAACGATGTTTCAAATGCCATCTTCGAAACCTTTTTCTCTACCGATAACATCATGAACAGCCATAAATAAAATAGCTATATGAACTATTACTTAAGCATGAAAGTTGAGTCGGAGATTGTTTGTATTGTAGATATCCGTATTACTTCTGGTCACGAAAGCAAAAAAATGGCAAAATGTACTCGATGAAGCCGTAAAGAATTTACCCGAAAACTAGCTCGATAAAATATTCCTTAGAGAAAGAACAGAACGAGAAGAGTCTAGAAGAAGATATAAAATTTGATTCGTACCACATGATTTTTAAGATTTCACATATCACAGAATATAGTTACTCAGATAAAGTTTTTTTCGAGCCACACATTTTTAGGTTTAAACCTAAACATACACCTCACCTAACTTTAAAGGATTTTACAATAAACATTGCACCTGAAGCATCGGGCTTTTCTGAACAAACTGACATTGAAAATAATCATAATCTCTTTTGTTGGTTCGATGAAACACATACAAAATTGAAGATCAATGCTTATTCCCTTGTTGAAGCCCAAGAGAATAACCCTTTCAATTTCTTGGTTCACCCTCCTGAATACCTTCAAATACCCTTCGACTATGATAATAATACAAACCAATTGTTAAAACCATCACTGATAGCCGACGACTTATCAAAAGAAGTAACGGCTTATCTTAAGGGTATTCTTTCAGATACTAACCATCGAAGCGTTGATTTTCTCGTAGAACTCACCAAGAATATTCATCAAGACTTTACCCTAGAATCCCGAGAAACGGGTAACCCATATGACCCCAATTATACCTTTAAAAAGAAAGTAGGTTCCTGTCGTGATTTAGCCTGGATGCAAATACACATGTTGCGGTATTTGGGCATAGCTACGAGATTCGTAAGTGGCTATTACTTTGTAGAGGTAGAAAATCCTACCTACGAACTCCACGCCTGGGTAGAAGTGTATTTACCTGGCGCAGGATGGATCGGTCTTGATCCTGGACACGGTATTTTAACAAGTACACATCATATACCTGTTGCCTCAAGTGCCTTTTATACATACACTATGCCTGTTAGTGGGATCGTCAGAGGTAATCCAGAGGCAACCTTAAAGCATGAATTAAAAATTGATAGACAACCATTTTAACCAGATAGTACACTATACAGTGTCTCTCAACCCATCCGTTATCGGCAATTAGATAATGAGCAAAGAAATTCAACAAATAGCATTCAAAGAACACATCAGAAAACGACCTGGAATGTACTTGGGTGGTGTTGGAAGTAAAGGGATCATCCTTTTACTTAAAGGGCTAGTAAGCAACTGTATTGAAGTTTCAGCAACAGATCATTACTTTTTTCAGATTGAGCTTGTACCTGATGATGAATACAGACTAATAATTGAAGCCTCAGATGATATTGCTAGTTTCAAGAAAACTATTAACAATTCTGATGACTTTGAAAACTTTCATCTCAAGGTCTGTGAGGCGCTGTCTTCCAGTTTCAAGCTTACCACAGAGGACAATAATAAACTGATCTTGAATTTTAAATTAGATAAAACAATATTCAAGGAAGCCGTCGATTATCCTGAACTTTATGAATCATTTCTTCAATGGACCACCTTAAATAGAAATTCCGAAGTTCTTTTGATTGATAAAAGAGAGAGGTTCTTAAGTCAAAACTATTTCAGCTTTCCAAAAGGCGTTAAGTACCTATATGACAGGATGGTAAAAGAAGCACTTGGGAAACCTGAATTTGAGATTTTCTTTGATGGTGAACTAGGAGGGCTAAAATATCAAATATTCCTTGGATATAGAACCGATTGGTATCCTTCTTCAACAATTGTTTCTTTTGCAAATGATGCTCATACAGTATGTGGTGGTTCACTTGTGGAAGGAATAACGAGCGGTCTTATAGCTGGATGTAGGAAATATGTCAAGGATAACAACTTAACTGATTTCAAAATAAGGAAGAAGAAGTTTAATAACGGGCTAATTTTAGTTGCTTCTGTAAGAGGAAGTGAACTCACATATGGAGGTAGCTTTAAAGAAACATTAGAGGATGATAAAGTAAGAAAAGACGCTAAAAAGCTAATGAAACAATTGACCACTGACTTCATTTTGAATGACAAAGAAAAAGCTGATAAATTCCTCTGGCGTTTTGATGAAAAACAATTGACGAGTGGAATTTATTAAAAGCCTGTTTAAATTTTTCCTAAGTTGCTGTTTTTAAGATCGGTATAAGTGCGTAGGCATGAAAATCCAGCGGGGAGGCGGGCTGACTTGTGGGTAGAAGCTTTGGATTTTCTTGATTTTTTGGTTCGTTTTTCATCAAGGAAAAATGAACGAAAGGTAAATCGAAGGATGAGTGATGAAAGTTTCGTAAAGTATTAATTATGCAGAATTTCTTATTTTAAACATTCTTTAAAAGCAAAAAGCTAGTAGCAACCAATAGAAAATCATAAACTCCCTTCAGGCTCGCAACGCCTCTCAGCAATTTCAGTAAGTATACCCCAGCTACATCAAGCCGAAATACACTTCACATTAGAGCAAATGTCACTTGGTATACCTCCTCTTGACGAGCAACTTTTTATTGAGTAGTTTTGAGACGAAGATAGTGTCCAAATAGCTATCTACTTTAATCAAGTAATGCACCATACAACCTTACCAACCTATGAAATTGAAGGATCAATTCTATACATCCTTGTGCTTATTAGTAGCCTTTATAGTATTATGCAGCCACGATCTGTATATCAAGATGGAAACCTATTTCTTACAGCCCAATCAACAGGCAACCTTGAGCCTTTATAATGGAACTTTTGAAGAAAGCGAAAATATTATCACACGAGATCGTATGCTGGACGCTTCTGTTGTTGCGCAAGGCAAAAGAGTAGCTATCCAACCGGCGCAATGGAAAGACCAAGACAGCACCATCACAGCGTTAACTTTTAATACTGGTGAAGCAGGCACTTATGTGGCAGGCGTTTCTACCAAAGCCAGAAACATAGCACTTACCGCCGATAAATTCAATAGCTACCTCAAACACGATGGGGTTTTAGATATGCTTGAACAACGCACCAATGATAACTTATTAAACCAAGATGCTGTAGAGAGTTATCAAAAACACGTCAAAGCCATCTATCAAGTAGGTGATACCAAAACAGACGATTGGAAAACCGTACTAGACTACCCTATCGAGTTTGTTCCACAAGTAAATCCCTACGAAACATACAGTGGTGAAAAACTAACGGTAAAGCTGTTGTTAGAGGGAAAACCGCTTCCCAATCAACTCGTATATGCTGATTATATCAAAAGCGCTCACACGCACAGCGACCATACTCACGAACATACTGGGAAAGAACACTCGCACGAGCATCAACATGAGGACGGTAGCCACAGCCACGACCACGATGGGAAAGAACACTCGCACAAGCACACTCATGAAGACGGTACACATCACCACCACGATGACAAACCAAAGGCAGAAGCAGGACATACCCATACGAGTGGCCAACAACTACGCACCAACGATCAAGGAATCGTCACCGTCAATCTACCCGAAGAAGGCATCTACTATCTGCGCACCATTCATATGGTAAATGTTACAGATAACAAAGAATTGACGCATCAATCTAAGTGGGCAACACTGACCTTTGAGGTAACTCACAAGCACGAGGCGAGTACACACACGCACGATGATCATGACCACGAAGACGGTATGCCTACTTGGATTTTTATAGTAGGTAGCTTGCTAGTTATAGGATTGTTATTCTTGATTTTCAGAAAAAAGAGCTAATGAAGCACCTTCATTTAAAGCAGGCTCTATCGCTATTATTAGTATTTTTTCCGCTTTTAGGATTTGCCCATAACGTCACCAGTGCTGATCAAGCGCTTTTACAAACTGGTAGTTTGTGGGCATACATTCAGGTAGGTGCCACCCATATGCTAACAGGCTATGACCACTTACTATTTCTGGCTGGGGTTATATTTTACTTGAATAGCTTCAAAGACATTTTAAAGTTCATCACTGTATTTACAATAGGTCATTGCATTACCCTAGTAGGGGCAACTTACGCAGGGATTACAGCAAACGAACACCTGGTAGATGCTCTCATTGCGCTAAGTGTGTTGTACAAAGGATTTGAAAATTTGGGTGGTTTTGAAAGATTAAAAGTAAAGTCACCCAATTTACTTCTTATGGTAGGTCTTTTTGGGTTAATTCACGGCTTTGGGCTTTCTACCCGATTACAGTCTTTTGATGTAGGGACAGAACAATTTCTATCAAAAATTCTGTGCTTTAACCTAGGCGTAGAAGTAGGACAAGTGCTGGCCTTAATTCCTATTGTGTTTATAATTACAATGGCACGAAGACATCAACAGTTTCCAGCTTTTTACAAAGCAGTCAATTGGTACTTAGTATTAGCAGGGATAGGTTTATTTACCTATCAATTGTATGGCTACTTTAGTGAGTAAAGTGAGTAAATAATAAAAGTGTAAATAGGCAATCTTTTTTGCTACACATCCCAATGGCATCCACCTGAAATACACCTAATACAAGACAAGCACCATACGATACACTACCCCTTGATAAACAACCTTTTATTAAGTAGCTTTAGGAACAAGGATAGGTTTCTGACGGATAACCGCTTTGATTGGGTAGCTACTCCCCTACCATCTCATCCGTTATACACGCGCTTGACCAAATGATAAAACGGATAATTCATACACCAATTTTAGCTTTTTTTTCCAAACTGAATAGTGTCAGGTTATGGATTGGAATTTTTATCTTGATTATTTGTCTTTTCGTCTTACAAGATTATCTGTATAGCCAACTTAGGGGAACAGGATTTTACATTTCAGAATCTTTACTCTATAATAGTATCTGGATTTTTATAATCCCCTTGACACTTCTAGCGGATAGAGTGCTATCTTATTTTAAGTTCAAGGATAAAGCTGCTTCCCTCCTTTTTCTTTTAATAGTAAGCAGTTTACTTGTCTTACTGCATATCACCTTGTTTACTTCTTTTTTTGTTTCAGTGAGTTATTTGGTTTACTCACCTTCACATCGTTTTATCCGAATTTTCAATTCTGTAATCTCAAGTGAATTGAGCATTCTTACACTCTACTACCTTTTTTTGCTTGTTTTTTTAAGATTCTTGAAGAAGCCCGTCCAAAGCATTTCAAGTAGCAATACATACCCTACAAGCATCAAGGTCAAAAAAGGGCTTACAACCGTTGCTATAGAGACGCAAGCCATTGAAATTATTTCAACGGATAAGCCCTACACCGTAATTGTTACCAATAAGTATCAATTCTTTGACAACCGCCCCTTGAAAGACCTACAAACGATGCTAAATCCAACTGAATTTATTCGGGTCAACCGTTCTACTATTGTTAACAGGCACTTTGTTCAGGAAGTCGTATCAAGAAAAAACGGAGACTATGATGCACTACTTCACAACAACAAAACCGTTCGATTGAGCAGGCATTACAGGACGAACTGGCTTGACCTACTCCACTAAGGATAAATTTCACTCCACTAGGTATTTTATAGGTAAAGCACCTTTTCCTAAGCAATATTTCACCATAGTTTCGACCTAATTATCACTCACAGAAATACTAATGATGGATAAAATGAAATATATTAAGCTTAGTTTAATGGTAGTATTCTTCGGCTCTTTACTTCCCAGTAGCGTACAAGGACAGGTAGATCAACGATGGTTGAATAGCTGGCAGGAAGCCAATAAAATGAAACCCTCAAACATCTCATCTGTCAGCAGAATTACTCCAGAAAACGAACAGGGTAAGCCGCTGATTATTAAGGGAAGCGTCTTTAACCCAGATGAGACACCAGCCAAAGGTGTAATAGAGCATACTTACCACAGAGATGCGCAAGGCGATGATTTTGGGAAAGATGACACCGAATTAAAAACTTGGCGACTACAAGGTTGGGCAAAAACTAATAAAAACGGAAAATTTGAGTTTCAGACCATCAGACCAGCTCCAGACTATTTAGGACGAGAAGGTGCCCACATTCATTTTACGACAATATCAGAACAATATGGAAAGCAATGGGCACCGAAAGTATTTTTCGCAGATGATCCGATGATAACTGACGCTCAACGTTCTAGGTCAAAAGCCTACGGAAAATACAGGTGGATTTGTGAGGTGAATAAAGCTAATGGTGTACAGTACATTGAAGTAAACATAAAGCTCAAGAATAAGCAAGACTTTTAGTGCCACGTTGATACCGTTAGCAAAAGTAATCGCACGGTAGAGTATAAAAATAACACCGACTCCAATACCAACACAAACTATCTTTTGTAAAATGTAAGTATATTGTGAACCGAAGCTCATACGCAACATCATTCGTTAGCAGTAATTAAAATCTAAGAGCATGTTTAAATTTTTCTTAACTATCTTTTTTTAAGGTAATTATAAGTGCGCAGGCCTGAAAATCCAGCGGGGAGGTGGGCGGATTCGTGGGCAGAAGCTTTGGATTTTCTTGATTTTTTGGTTCGTTTTTCATCAAGGAAAAATGAACGAAAGGTAAATAGAAGGATAATTGATGAAAACTTAGTAAAATATTAATTATACAGAATTTAAATTTTAAACATACTCTAATACCAGAAAATGAAGAAAAAGATTTTAGCTTTTGTAATCTTAGTGACTTTACAATTACCTTTATTGGGTCAAAAAATCGAAATTTCTGAAGACCTCACCCTTACGAAAATATCTGATCACACCTACATTCACACACAAAAGAATAACAATGGAATCGTTTATTTTAGTGGTAAAGAAGCCATAATTGTATCAACACCAGATTCCGACACAGCAACGCAAAACTTAATAAACTGGGTAGAAAACAAAGCAAAAATCGTGGCTTACGTTATTGATAGATGGCACCCTGATGCTATGCAAGGGCTAGATGTCGTCAATGAAAATAACATTAAAACCTATGTTAATAAACGAACCAAGCTCATTGCACAACAAAAAGGGCTACCCACTACTCAATCAACCTTTCAAACCAAAAAGACAATAAAAGTAGGTGGTAAAAAAGTAGTTTGCCATTATCTTGGAGAAGCGCACACCACAGATGGCATTGTAGTTTGGATTCCCTCAGAAAAAATCCTCTTTGGCGGAAACGGGATCAGAAATCACAATGGATGGGTGGGTAATATTGGCGATGCCAACCTTCAAGAATGGTCAAACACAGCCGTGAAAATCAAAGAGCACTATGGTTTGGCCAAAATTGTAGTGCCAGGTCACGGGAAACACGGAAGTTCAGCGCTGATTGATTATACAATTGAATTGTATGATTCGTCTAGAAAAGTTTCGAAGAAGGAGACCAGTAAAAACGAAAAAATGATCAATCCGCTACAGGATAAAGATATTTCAGTTGAATCTGAGTTTGAGACAACAAAAAATGGTAAAAAAATACTAACTAATGCAAAAGTAACCATCCAAGACAAGGTAAAACTGATAACGATTGCGTCCCCTAAAATTGAGCTACAAGAAAACAAGATGAGAATTGACGCAGCAACAGGGAGAGTGCAAATCTATGCTAGAAAAGGTGATTTCATTATTTTAAGAACAGACGTATATTTTAATAAGCTAATTGTATTCAACTATGATGAAACCGTCGAACTTGTCGTAATATTAAAAGAAATAGTAACTGCTAGCAACAGCCAGGAGTAGCTACCTGTTCTCATAGCCGATACTTTAGTAAGCATCTCTAGGAAATACCCCAAACCCAGCCGTAAGCACTGCACAACACACTACCTCTTGACGAGCAACCTTTTATTAAGTAGCTTTAGGGATTCATAATGGCTAACCACTTTAATTAAGTTGCACCATACGACGCCTAACAAATCATCCACTGTGCTTCATTCCGAGAAATGGAAACTTACAACGCTATTCTTAGAGTGTAAGACATGATTGGAATAGCGACTTATCAGTAGCTAAATCAATGATTAATCTAAAAGATATTATAATGAATCGTTATACAAAGATCAGCGTCTTACTAGCACTATTCACAACTGTTATAGGCTATTCAGACCTGAAATCACAACAAAAGGAGCAACAGTACGCCAACGACGTAACCTCTGTTGAAAATATTGTAACGGCAGTATTAGCATCAATATCAGGAGAGAAAGGCGTTGAAAGAGACTGGACTAGATTTCGTAACCTTTTTCTGCCTACCGCACAGTTAAATGCTGTATCTTACAAAAATAACAGCACTTCAGTCAAGGTTTATACAGTAAATGAGTTCATAGAAGCTGCTGGTACGTGGTATGAGGACAATGGATTTAAAGAATATGCTTACAAAAACCAAATCGACACCTTTGGGAATATCGCCAATGTCTTTCAATCTTATGGTATAAAACTGGCTGACGGCATTGAAGTAAGAAGAGGGATCAATAGTTTTCAGTTGGTATATATGCAAAATAGGTGGTGGATCACTAATCTGATTTGGGACAATGAGACAGAAAAGAATAAGATACCAAAACAATATTTAGAGTAATAATAAGTTATAATATTATACAAGTGTGATGCAGAGGGTATCGTATGCCTGCGTTTCACAAAACTGTAGTACCGCCAAAGTGCTTTCTTTGGCTAACAAAAAACAGACTCAATAGATAACCTAAACAAACGCTAACTGCTGAACCCAGAGATGGTGCTTTCATTTCTACACTATTACTTACACTCAACCTTATATTTCATTCTTCTATTGACAGTATAAGTGTCTAAAATAAGACTGTAGAAATAAATGACTTAGCCATCCTTCTTACTCAAAGTTTTTTTAATTACTTCGTTTTATCTAATTTAAATACCTCAAAATAATATTTATACCTATGTTAAAGAATGTTACAAGTTTAATTTTCATTTGCCTTTGTTTTATTTCTGTAAGTTTTGCTCAGAAAAAGAAAAAGGGCGAAGACGATAAAAAAAATGATAAAAGTGCCATTTACAGTGGTTTAAAGTTTAGAAGCATCGGACCAGCATTTATGTCTGGTCGAATTTCGGATATCGTCATCCATCCGGATAACGAAAATGTATGGTACGTATCGGTCGGTTCTGGTGGCGTTTGGAAAACAGAAAATTCAGGCACTACTTGGAATTCCTTGTTTGACGGACAAAAAAGTTACTCAATAGGCTGTCTTGCCCTAGACCCACAAAATCCAGAAATCGTCTGGGTGGGTACTGGCGAGAACGTAGGAGGAAGACACATCGGCTATGGCGATGGTATCTATAAAAGTGAAGACGGAGGAAAGTCTTGGAAAAACATGGGACTCAAAGAGTCTGAGCACTTGTCAAAGATTATCATTCATCCGACTAACTCAAATATAATGTGGGTGGCTTCACAAGGGCCACTTTGGAGCAAAGGCGGTGAGCGAGGCATTTACAAATCGACCGACGGTGGAAAAACTTGGAATCGCACCCTTGGAGATGAGGAATGGGTAGGCGCTACCGATCTACTTATCGACCCAAGAAACCCCAACTTGCTATATGCCGCTACTTGGCAACGTCATCGTACGGTGGCTGGCTACATAGGCGGTGGCCCAGGAACAGCCATTTACAAATCAACTGATGGTGGTGAAACTTGGAATAAGCTTACCAACGGACTGCCTTCAAGCAACATGGGAAAGATTGGGTTAGCCATTTCTCCTCAAAAACCCGATGTCATTTATGCGGCTATAGAATTGGACAGACGAAAAGGCGGCGTTTATAGAAGTGAAAACCAAGGTACCTCTTGGACAAAAATGAGTGATGCCGTAGCAGGTGGTACAGGCCCCCACTACTACCAAGAGCTATTTGCTTCACCCCACAACTTTGACGAGCTCTACTTAGCCGACAACTACATGCAGGTATCTTTTAATGGCGGAAAGACTTTTGAGCGGATGAACGAAGAAGAAAAGCACGTAGATAACCATGCCGTGGCGTTTAAAAAGAGTGATCCCAATTACATTTTAGTCGGCTGTGATGGGGGTTTATACGAGACCTTCGACAAGACCAAGAACTGGAAATTCATTGACAATCTACCGATTACGCAGTTTTACAAAATTGCCGTAGACGACGCTGAACCCTTTTATTATGTATATGGCGGTACCCAAGATAACAACACACAGGGCGCACCTTCCAGAACAGATAACGTTCACGGTATACGCAATGCAGATTGGTTTGTAGTATTAGGAGGCGACGGTCACCAACCCGCCACAGAGCCTGGTAATCCTAACATTGTTTATGCACAATGGCAACAAGGAAACCTGAACCGCCACGACCGAGTGAGTGGTGAAAACATTTACATCCAACCGCAGCCTGCACTAGGAGAAGAGACAGAACGCTTCAATTGGGACGCGCCTATTCTGGTAAGTCCGCATAATCCAAAGCGCATCTATCACGCTTCGCAAAGGGTGTGGAAGTCAAATGATAGAGGAGATTCTTGGGAAGCTATTTCAGAAGACTTAACCAAAGACATAGAACGCATCAAGACGCCCTTTTATGGAAAACAACAAAAATGGGACAATGCCTGGGACATCTACGCTATGTCCAACTACAGTACCATTACCTCTTTATCAGAGTCACCTAAGAAAGAAGGATTGATCTACGCAGGAACCGACGATGGCATCATTCAAGTAACGGAAGATGGAGGAAAAAACTGGAGAAAAGTAGAGTTTTCAAGAATTAAAGGATTACCAGAGACGGCTTTTGTCAATGATATTAAAGCCGATCTGTACGATGAAAATGTGGTGTATGCGGTGTTCGATAATCATAAATACGGCGACTACAAGCCTTACTTATTCAAAAGTTCTGACAAAGGGAAGTCTTGGACAAGCATTGCCAATAACCTTCCTGATCGTACCTTATTATGGCGTATTGTTCAAGACCACGAGAAAAGCGATTTAATGTTCTTAGGAACAGAATATGGTGTTTACTTTACCCTTGATGGTGCCAACACTTGGACACAGTTCAAAGGCGGTTTACCAAATATCTCTGTACGTGATTTAGCCATTCAAAAAAGAGAGAACGACTTAGTAGCTGGAACATTCGGAAGAGGGATTTATATCTTAGACGACTACTCTTCCCTTCGGGAGTTTGATCCTAGTAAAGCAGAAACAGAAGCGCAATTGTTTACGCCAAGAGCAGGTAAGTGGTATATGGAACGTAGAGTATTGGGAGGCGGTAAAAAAGCTTCACAAGGAGATAACTACTTTGTGGCCGACAACCCACCTTATGGAGTAGAGTTCACGTATTACCTAAAAGATAATTACAAATCAAAAAAAGCCAAAAGAGGCGAAAAAGAAAAGGAAGCTGAGAAAGAGGAAGAAACAGTAGGGGTACCTGACTGGAAGGTATTGGAAGAAGAAAAGAAGGAAATTCCTCCTAGTGTATGGTTGTTTGTTTACGATGCTAATGGCAACATTCTTCGAAGAATTGAAGGTAAAAACAACAAGGGCCTCAACCGAGTGAGTTGGGATCTTTCTACGGAGTCTATGTTTACCATTTCAACTGAAAGCCTAAATAGTAAAAGAACGGGATACAGCGTAGGACCAGGAAGCTACGCGGCGCAGCTTTTTAAGAGAATTGAAGGTAACTATACAGAGATTGGTGAGAAGGTTTCTTTTGAGGTGAAGCCATTTAATGAGCGTTCATTGGAAGGAAGCTCACCTGATCAAGTGGTAGCACATTGGAAAAACGTTTTGTCTTTATGGGCAAAAACAAACGATTTAGGAGCTGACTTAAAGGATACCAAAAATACCATTAACCTAATGCTTAAAGCTTACGACAAGGCTCAGTCGAGTGATCAGAACCTTGAAGTAGAGCTACTCAAATTACGTGATCAAGTGCTGGATATGGAACAACAGTTTGGCGGTAGTAAGACTCGTTTGGAGGTTGGTGAGAAAAATGAATATCCAACCATCAATGAATACATCTGGAAAGCCAGTAGTATGAGCTCAACCTACGGACCCACGAAGTCACACCTGAAGTCTTTGGATAATGCTAATGAACTCTTCGATCAGATGGTAGCCAAGATGAAGACCATAGAAGATGCGATGAAACCTCTTGAAGACAAGCTTGAGGCGATTGGCGCACCTAAGATTAGAAAGTAGAAAATGAGCAATAGCATCTAGACTGTGTTAGCAAGCCTACCAGTAGTTTTGGTAACCTTCTATTCACTGATTCTAGAAATACAACCAACTACCCGATTCAAAGCTACTATGATGAATCGGGTAGTTACATTCTACAGCATCTGCTGCCTCTATTTATTAGCGTAAATAATTAGCATGCCTCACCAAATTACACTGAACGATATTAGAGATAATACCCTTTTTTGGTATTCCTATATTAGTTGGTTCAATGGGTATGATGAGAAAAAGGAAATAAATATTGACGAGGCACTAGAAGAAACCGGGATCATCAAAAGTAATGAGGAATTATACGAATGGCGGAGTAACTTTTTTCCTTCCAACAGCTTTATAAGCGGTCAAGTAAATGATGAGCTGCATTTTCATATCGAATTTCAAGAAAATGAAATCACCTATTTTCTGAATGATAGCTACATTGGCAACCTCGGTGGACATTTTGAAGCTTGGTTTCTCACACTAGATGAGCTGAGTAAGTTTGGCAGCCAGGATCTCTTGTTTATGTTATTGCTACCCATGACTGGCATAGAAAAAAGACAAATAAGGTATAGTAAAAATCTCATTACGAAACATCTCACATCCATTTCAAGGTTTGAAGATAAAGCAGCCTATATAGCAGAGTGCATCGTTAATGGTCTTGTGATTACAGGAGAATTTCATAAAACTGAAAAAGGTATTATCAACGATCAAAACCATAGTGTACGAAATATTAATAAGTATCCTAGGTATATAGACAATGTGCTTAAGCTAAACGAAAGCCTAAAAAGATTTACTGGACTATAATAAGCTTTTGCTAACAAAAATATCAATAACTTAGAACGACCATTTATATGGATCGTTAACCAACTAAAGAAATAAAATTTTAAGTGATGAATCATTCAGAATACCAAGACAAATTTGAAATTTTTGAGCTGGCTTATAAGTTTGCTGATGCAGCCAACCGTAAAGACGGAAAGATGTTCCAAACACTTTGGGCGGACGAAAGCGCCCAGTGGATTATTGGAGCACCCATCAACAAAGAATTTGAAGGCAAAGAAAATATGGGTAAATATATAACGCAAATGCTCGGCCTTTGGGAGTTCTTTGTACAAATGGTAACAGGTGGCGTCGTCGTTTTAAATGGAAACGAGGCGTACGCTAGGTTTTACATCCAAGAAATTGCCAACAGTAAGCAAGGAACGGGTAACAATAATCTCAGTATGTACGAAGATGAATTGATAAAAAAAGATGATCTTTGGTACTTCAAAAAGAGAACATACCATACCATTTTCCAATCAATGGAAAGGCAAAAGGGAGAAGTCATCCAAGTGCCAGATTTACCAAAATGGTGTAGAGATAAGTCCCTAAACACTAGAAAATAACGCTAAAGCTATCGTGGCGAGCCATAACAGGGTATACGAAAACAGGTAAAATAATACTAAACGCAAGTCTTTTACCGCAACGAGTAGGGTCGATTTTATGCTTAATGATTGAGGAGCGCATCACCAATGACACCCTGCCGAAATACCGTCTGTAAAGGGATAACAAACTAACAACATTCATCCCTTGACGGGCATTCTTTTATTCAGTAGTTTCAGGTGTAAAGAGAGGTTCTTATGGGTAGCCAATTGGTTTTAAATAGCTACGTCATACAGTCTCTACCTAACTACCCTGTTGTAGTCAGTATATTCACACTAACCAAGACCAGAGGTTAAATTTTAAAACTCAAATATTATGTTACAAAGAAAATTTGAAGAAGTAATTAAAAATCACTTTCCAGATGCCATGGATGCCAAAGACACCTCTATCCATTACTTGGGAAAAATGCAACTTGAGTACAAAATTGACATTTCTAAAGTCTTGATGGCTACTTCGGTTTGTTCGGATGATATAAACGTACCCTCTACAACATTTTTCAATGTATTATTTGGGCCTTTCATTATGGGTGGATTAGGGGGAATTCCCTTCGCAGGGCATACTGGAATGACTGCCTTTGCCCATCACGTTCCAGATCAAGGAAGTGCTTTTATCTTCTACGGCCCTCATATAGGAATAACCTTTGAAGGAAAGTTAGGTAAAATGCATAGACCCCGTCAAGAAAAAACGGGTGATTCTTGCGGAGCGCTTATGTTGGCATTGCGTCGATTCCAAGAAAGTGACTACAAGCCCGTATTGAATAACGACGACTACCAACAAATGAAATTAGAGGAGAGTCTTCTACCCTATAAAGAAGAAATCCTTGGCAGTGATAATCCTCAAAAAGCCATCACAGAAGTGGCTTATAAAATAATTGACGAGAAAATTCAGGAGTATCTTAAGGCTTGTAAAGATGCGTTTCAGGTGGAAAGAGTAACACTTCTAGGTGGTATTGTTATCAACACCGATTACGGGATGGATGATTATTTTGATGCTAGAAGGTTTGAAGTCATTCATTTAAAACATATTTAATAAGACTTATATTGGCGCGTGATTGACGATTCCTACATTGTAGCTGTAATGCAAGTAGTAATCAACAGCACTTTTAAAGAGGAGGGTTACTTTTTAGCAACGCTATTACCTTTGCCATCAAAGGAAAACCGAATTGTTCTGGATAGTTGAGAGATCGAAAGCTTTTACGATGAAATTAAAAGACAAAAGATATATGAGAAACACTATAGAAAACAATAGACTTGGTGTGCTTACCTCAGCGGCGAATCGAAGTGTAGCGCTATAGCTAAAATAGAAAAGCAAATAATTTAATGAATAAAACAAAAACACAACAGACCATGAAAGAGAATAAACTTGAGTTATTTTCATCAGAATGCATTACCCAAGCAGAAGTTATCCAAGCGCAACAAGAATGGGGTGAAGGAATTATCAAAATTGGGAAGGTTTTTTCAGAAAAAGGAGACTACACACAGGCTGCCAAAGAGCATATTCAAAACTTATATGGCTACGATCTGAGCCTCGTATTGTTCAAACCAACCTTAGCGTCTGACCATCAGTTTAGAGAAACTTTCGATGCAGCCTTATCCTATTTTGTAGCAGGCAACGAAACCTATCCAGAAGACAAAGGTTTTGCACTTGCCCCTTATGTAAAAGTACGTTGGGAGAATAGCGGCATCATCAATTACACCTGCAACATGGCCATAGCGATGGGAAACTATTACTTTACTAAAACAGATGGTGAAGAAGTAAAAGTCGAATATACATTAGGGTACGTAAAAGACATTAACGGAAGATTACGAATTGTTGTCCACAAATCAGCTTTACCCTACAATCCCGAGTAAGTCGAAAAATCCATATCGATACCGAGTGTTGCTTCATCGTTTTGATAAAGTACAAAAGAGCTATTGGTTTATACCAAAATAGAGCGTTGCCTATGGTAAAGACTGAAAGGGCAGTGATCCGTGTGCAGTATTACTATGCTTAGCTGAACTACTACCTCACTCATCGTGATAAGCAATAGCAATGGATTATCAAGGGCAGGAAACAGTTGGAGCGTTTGGAAACTGGACTAATCTCGACAAGTTCATAGCCTTTATTAATAGCAAATTATCATGGACTTGGAAAGTAATGTGTATTTGTTTACTAACATTAAGAGTAAGAGGATATTGAAATTAATGAATCAACTAGAAAAAATTGGGATTAAGAACGCGGAATGGCCAGCGCGCAATATTTTAAGAGAAACTACACCACAAGCAATAACTTTAGGCTATCTTTAGGTTAAGATGAAAAACATAGATAAAAGTAGTTTAAAGAACGCCTATCACTTGTTTGAATCGGGATACATAGATCAAATAGCAATAGGTACCACGAAGGGATTACAAGAAATTCATAAGTACCTATTCAATGAGCTTTACACGTTTGCTGGCAAAATTAGAGAAAGGAACATTTCTAAAGGCAACTTTAGATTTGCCAACGCACTCTACTTAAAAGAGGTTTTGGTAAAGATTGATCAAATGCCAGAAGATGATTTTGAAGAAATCGTTGCTAAGTACGTAGAGATGAACATCGCTCACCCCTTTATGGAAGGAAACGGAAGAGCCATGCGAATCTGGTTAGATATGCTTTTAAAAAATAGAATCGGCAAGGTTGTAAACTGGCAGTATGTAGATAAAGTCTTGTACTTACAAGCCATGGAGCGGAGTCCAATAAATGATTTAGAATTACGTGTCTTACTAAAAGAGCATTTAACGGATGAGGTGAATGATAGAGGAGTTATTTTTAAAGGCATTGAGCAATCCTATTATTACGAAGGGTATGAGAAAGAAGACGATGAGGAGTAAGTTAGCTATGTAAAACTGAAATAAACTATATGAAAAGTCAGTAGCACACAACGTTTATCAAATCAGCCCTTACGATCATTACATTTTGTTGAGTTCTACAGTAATAATAGCGGTCATTAAAAAAGAAAAAGATCACTTTACATGGAAGGGATAATTGAAGAAAATTTAAAACATTGGGAAGCAATTGGGCTCAATAAAATTCCTGTAGAAGTGGCCGAGGAAATGGCTGACCCAAAGCAGAATAAAAACGAAGAATGGAGGATCTGGAAAGCAATTCCAAGTACAGTCACTGAGGCAGAAATAAAAGCGTTTGAAAAACTAATTGGATATGAATTACCAGATTCTTATAAGCGATTTTTGCAATACAAGCACTTTTATGAATTACAAATTGGAGAGTGCTCATTCTGCGAACACCCTATCAACACTTGGAAGGACGCTTTGAGTGACATGATTTTCAATGGATATCCGAGAGAATACCTCATTGATAAAGGAAAAGTACCCTTTGCGAACTGGAGTGATTGGGGGCTCTTGTGCTTTGATACTTCTCACAAAGTTGGTAATGAATATCAGATAGTATTGTGGGACCACGAAATAGCTGATGAATGGGAGTTTATGGCAGAAAACTTCGAAAAACTATTAACAGAATTAAATAAAAATGAATAAAAAAAGCGCCAGCAGCCAATGATATATAGCGCCTATTACCAGCAAAAGCTGGTAATAAGCAACATCTCAGTTTATCATCAATCTTTTACTCATTTCGTAACACCTCCACTGGATTAGTACGCGCACTTTGGCCAGCATGGTAAAGCACCGTAAAAGTAGCTACCAAGACAGCCCCTAGTCCAGCCGCAACAAAAACCTCTAAGCCAATGGTAATCCTGAAGGCAAAACTAGCCAACCACTCCTGCATAAACCAATAAGCGAGCGGACAAGCAATAATAATCGCAACCAACACTAATTTTACAAAGTCTCTCAATATTAAGATAAGAATACTTGTAATACTTGCTCCAAGCACCTTGCGAACACCAATCTCTTTGGTACGTTGCTGTGTCGTAAAGGCGGCAAGCCCAAAAAGCCCAAGGGATGCCACAATAATAGCCAGTACCGTAAAAATACTTACTATTTGGCTAATACGCTTTTCATCCTGATAAACCGCTTCAAAATGTTCATCCATAAAAGTATAGCGGATAGGTATACCGGGGAAGAACTTATTCCATTGCTCTTCAACGTATTGTAAACTACTGTTGATGTTTTGCTTTTCTAAACGTATCGCCATTTCTGAAAAACCCCATTCCCTATTCACCATCAAAGCTAAGGGCTCAACAACGTGATGGAGTGAATTATGATTGAAGTTCTCACTGACTCCTACAATATTTCCTAAGTCTCCTCGCCAACTAAAACCAAATTGACCCCCCACTACCTTGGCTGAATTTCCCCCTAAGGCCTTTACAGCCGCTTCATTAAGAATGAAGTTTTGTTGTTCATCATCCGCAAACGCTTCAGAAAAACTGCGTCCTTGATTCATTTGAATCCCATAAAAATCGAAGTAATTGTAATCTACGTTAATGATGTAAGAAGCTAATTCCTGTTGAGCAGTATCACTACGATACTCACAGCTTAATTGCCTCACCCTTTCTCCTAAACGCTGATCAGCCGCCGTTACCCCTAGAATAGCGGCATTTTTGGTAAGTTCCGCTTTTAACGGTTCATAATTGGCATCATCTACGCCCTCTAACGAGACCAAAAGTACTTGCTCCTTATTAAAGCCTATGTCTTTATTGTGTAAGTAGTTAAGTTGCTGCACTACCAATAATGTGGTAATGATAAGCCCTACGGCAATGGCAAACTGCCCTACCACTAATACGTTTCTCAATGAAAATCTGGAACGGGTCGTATACATCTTCCCTTTCAATGCTTTTACTGGCTGATAGCCAGAGATGTATAAAGCGGGATAAATGCCTGCACTTATACCAATAAAAAAAGTCATTCCTATTAGGAATAGCCCTAATGGCAGATTAGAAAGAGGATTAAAAACGAGCGTCCTTTGGGTAAGTTCACTGACAAAAGGTAAAACCAAACTTACCAGCAGAGAGGCCAAAATAATAGCTAGAAAGGCATAGAAAATAGCTTCGCTGGTCAGTTGTAAAATTAATTGCCAACGATAAGCACCCATAGTTTTACGAATCCCCACTTCCTTGGCGCGTGTGACAGAACGTGCCGTTGAAAGATTGATGAAGTTAATACTGGCTAAGAGTAAAACAAGCAGCGCCAACACTATAAAAACATGTAGATACCCCCGATCAAATTTATATTCATTCATCCAATCCAGTGTCATGTCTTGAGAATCTAAGTGCATCTTAGTCAGTGGCTGCAAATCAATCTGAAATTCCTCATTAAACCCTTCTTGTGCATGTTTATCAAGCAGTCGTGGAAAATCGTCTCTCAATTTGGCAACCGAAGCTTGTTCAGAAAGCAAAAGATAGGTAAAAACCCAATTGTTAGTAATCCTCCAACTCGTTTGATTTTCCTCCAAGTAAGGCGTTAAACTGCTAAAGGAAAAAAGTGCGTCAAATTGAAGATGAGAATTGCCTGGTAAATCTTCCATCACGCCAGTCACTTTTACCAACCACTCCCCATTTTCCCGACAGCGCAGGGTTTGACCAATGGGATTACGCTTACCAAATAAGCGCTGTGCGGTAGAAGCCGTAATCACCACTGTATTCGGTGCCTGTAAGGCCTTCTTAGGATCACCTTGTATAAGTGGGAAATCAAATACCTCGAATACCGTCGAGTCTACAAAATAGCCCTTGGGGATATAAGTAAACGCCGACCCTTGCTTTACCAAAAGATTATGATTGCGGGTAAAACGTACAAAGTTTTCTACTTCTGGGTACTCTTCGGTAATGGTGGGCGCCATAGGGTACATTGTGAGTGCTTGCAACTGCGTAGGTAGGCCCTCAAAGGAAGTGATTTCGTGTAAGCGATAAATACGGTCGGCTTTTTTATGAGAATGATCAAAACTTAGTTCATAGCTTACAAAAAGTAGAATCAGTAAGCACACGGCAGTACCAATTGCCAAGCCAGTAATATTTAAAAAAGAATAGACTTTGTTTCGCCAGAGATTCCGAAAGGCAATCTTAAAGTAATTTTTCAACATGTCACTTACAGTTTTGGGTTACGTTTTATAAAGGAAGCGCGTAATTTATACTAACGCAATAACCACCTACCAACTCTCAGACCACACATGTAAAATTTTGATTATTAAACACTTAAACCTACAGAGTAATGGAATGATGCCCTATTTTTGTGTTCTATTGAAACAGTTACTGACCGTAAATGAACAACCACACATGTTAAAAAAATTGATAATCAGTGTATTACCTGTCTAGCGTAAAAATTGGTAGGGTGTTATTGACCTGTTAACAAATAAAAAGTGCCATGGCAAAAATGATAAGTTCAATTTTATTATTCTTTGGAATATTACTGCAACAACACGCTAGTGCTTGCTCAATCTTTACTTGTTCAAAAAATGGACAGGTACTTATAGGAGCCAACGAAGATGGATCGACTTCTTTTCATTACATGTGGTTCGTTCCAGCAACCAATGAAAAATACGGTGCTGTTTTTTTCGGACGAAATAACATGCAAACACAAGCCGGAATGAATGAACATGGATTATTCTTCGACTTCGCAGCCATTCCACGTATTGAATCAGAAAATCGTAAAATCGATTTTATAGGAATTGCAGAAATATTAGCTACTTGTAAAAATGTAGCAGAAGCCTTAGCACTTTATGAGAAACACACATTCTCAGCATTTGCTTCACAAATGCTCTTGGCTGATGCAACAGGACAGTCAGTAATTATAAATGCTGATACCATCGTACATAAAACTGGAGATTATCAAATCACAACAAACTTCAATGTATGTGATTTAAAAGATAGCAACTATGATTGCTTACGGTATAATAAAATAGAAAAAGCACTTGCTGAAACCGATAATATTTCTGTTTCTTTTTTTAGGAAAATATTAGACGACGTGCATCAGGAAGGAAAAGTATCCACGCAATATTCTAATGTTTATGACCTCAAAAACCGAAAGATTTACATTAATTGGTTTCATAATTATAATGAAACCCTCGTAATAGACTTGAAAGAGGAACTTAAAGAAGGCTTTAGCATCAAAAACCTCGGCGATCATTTTAAACAGAAAAGCTTTGCAGCATTCAACTTTCAAAAATCAGAGGATGCTTATTTTTATAATAAGATGCTCGATGAATTCGAGCAAAGTGGACTAGAAACAGGGGTCAAACTATTCAAGCAGTTTGTAAAAGATTATCCAGAAAAAGCTGATAGAATTAAAGAAGACTTGACTTGGATTCCGTATGGGCTGATCGCAAAAGCACGCATTGCACATGACAATCAGTCTTTCGATTACTACTATATTCCTTTCTTAAATGACTACAACACAATTTGGAAATCGAATGATAAGTTGCTATTCCAAGCCCTAGACCTTCTCGATTATATAGAAACCCACGATTTAAAAGCGAGTGATTTTCATTTTCACGAAATGTTAGGATACATTCATATGGTATTGACCAACAAAGAAGCTTCCATAAACCATTACGAAAAAGCAATCGCTGCTGCAAAAGAGGATTCGTGGGAAGAAAAACGAGCGACCAATACCCTAGACAAAGTTAAAGCAATGGAGTAGCTTAACCGAATAATGATAAATCTGTCAGCTTTTATACCATACTGCACCTGCTGCCTTCTACAATCAACCAAAATCATTAATTATGTATATCAATACTAAAATCCTTCTTTTACTTCTACTAGTTTTAATGGCAAACACAAGCTTCTCTCAAAAAACAGAGGAGCGTTTACAATACCTAAAACAAACACCGCCCTCCTCGACACCTGAAATATTTGCGCCCGATCTTATCTCTGATAAAAATGAATATGAGTTCGGATCAGTATTTAACAAAGAAGCAACAGAATTTTTTTATGGGGTAGACATCAACGGAAGAGCAGAAATAAGGTATTCGAAGCTAGTAGGAAATGAATGGAGTAAGCCCACAGTTCTCTTGTCTGACGAAGAATATGGGTATAACGATCCGTTTCTTTCCCCCGATGAAAAGAGATTGTATTTTATATCGAAAAAAGCCTTAGACGGCCCAGGTGCCAAAGAGGACTACGACATTTGGTATGTAGAAAGGAAGAAAAAGGGATGGTCTGAACCCATCAACGCAGGCCCAAATATTAATTCAGCGCGCGATGAATACTACATCTCGTTTTCACAAACAGGCACCATGTATTTTTCCTCTAACGTGCAAGCACCTAAGGAACGAAAGTATGACTTCGATATCTACGCTTCTAAAAGTATTGATGGAGAATTTCAGAAAGCAGTTCTACTGAGCGAATCGATTAATACGCCAAGTTACGAAGCAGATGTTTTCATTGATCCAAAAGAATCATACATCATCTTTTGTGCTAACAGAGAAGAAGGCTTGGGAGAGGGAGATTTGTACATCAGCTTCAAGCAATCTGATGGCTCTTGGACCAAGTCCAAAAATATGGGAAAAGCGATCAACAGTGACAAGCACGAACTATGTCCGTTTGTTAGCAAAGATGGCAAGTACTTCTTCTACACAAGTAATAAAGACATCTACTGGGTAAGTACTGCAATCATTGATGAATTAAAAAAATAAAACAGCAAATAATTGCACGCTTGCCTACTTCGAGAAACTTCTGTGGAGTTCTCCACTGGGTATATACCTACACAGTTGAGCACCCTTGCAGGCTACTCATAGCTGATACCACCAGTAAATATGATAAATACCAATCATGAAGCAAATTCTACTTTTAATAATATTAGTTTTATTCTCAGCCTGTACAGAAGCTCAGCAACCTGAACAAACAGTCGAATTAGCGAATGTAGCCTATGACCAATTTGATCTAAAAAAGTCACATAAAATACTAGAAGCAATTCTTGCAATAGATACGCTACAGGACGAACAGAAATGTGAGGTATTAAGAAAACTAGCGCATCAAGATTGGAAATATTATCAAAATCATGCCTTAGCAAAAAGGCGATTAATAAAAGCCGCTTCCCTAGGCGACGCAGAATATGATACTTGGATGCTTGCTACTAGAATCGAAAGAGAAGCTCAATATTTTGATAAAGCGCTCAAGGCTGCCCTAAAAGCCAGAGAGTTGGCCAAGTCTGAAAACGAAGTAATGAGAGCAAACACAGCATACGCGCGCATTGTGTATGAGATCTCTAAAGATCAATTAGAGAAAAAAACGGCTCTTAACACCAATTTACTTTTAGAGGCTTCAACGCTCCTTTCAACCGTTTTAAATACAAATGCTGGCCTGCCAGCACCCTCTAAACTACTGTTGGGTATCGCTCTTTTAAATAACGATGGCAAAAATGTCTTAAAAGCTTGGCAATCCTATTTCCAAATACAAGACATCAAAAATATTTCTCCCTATTTATCCAGTTCAGCAAAGAAGCTAAATCAGGTTTGCCAAAATTGGCAAGGAGATAAATTAACAGTCTCAGCACAAGCAATCTTGATTGATGCCTTAGCATCATCGAGGTTCTATGAATTTATTCCAGCTTACATCCAAAAAAATAATAATGCGTCAGCCTACAATCAAGAAACCAAAGATATTATTACCTATGCTCGCTATTTAAAAGAAATAGAAGAAGGAACTAATGAATATTATCGCTTGATCGCCATCGAGCAGGCAGAGGAACCTACCTATATAGTGTGGCTAAACGACAAAAGAAAAGAGCTTTGGCAGAAACTCTCTTTTACAAACAATAAAGAATACAGCGAAAGTGACTTCTTAAGTGAAACCGAAAAGCATTTTGGAGCAAGAGGTTTTACTGGCAGTACAGGCAACTACAATGGCTATGTTTTGTGTCTTGGCCACACCGTAAATCAAGAAAAAGCGAAAGTCGAGCAGTATGGTTATCAGCCAGAATTTACCTACACACAAGTAGACATGATGATTTCAAATGGCTTTTCAAGTTGGTTTTGGGAAGACAAGGCTATTGGCGGATGGGCTACCGACAATGAAATTATACGTGTGAGAGAAGTTTATTTGAATGGGCCTTTCACTGCGTGGAAAATGATGACGGACTCGACAGAAAAACAAAAGGTAGAAAAAACGATCCGTACGTTTTTGAATAGTTCCGCTACAAGTCAGCTCGAATTAGCCGAGGGGCTAGCTGTACTATTAAAACTTGAGGCCTTACGCGATTTGTATGACAGCCTTTCCTCTATTGGTTTATCAGGACAAGCATTAAAATTAGCCTTTTTGTCGAAGTATGAGCAATATAGAGTAGAAGCTTCACTTCTTGCGCACGAAGGTAGACACAGCATTGAGCAAAAGTACATGCCAGCAGCATTTGAAAAATGGGATAATGAAAAACGTGAATTCCATGCAAAACTTTCACAAATCATTTTTGCAACAGAACCTAGACTAGAGTTAGCAGGAATGGTACAAGATGTTTCAGGCGATTCTGGACATGCCAAAGCAAATAAACAGATTGTAGACGTTGCTATTGAATGGATCAAAGAGCATAAACAGAAAATTACAGGATACTCAGATGATAGACCAGCGTTTTCTCAAATATACCTCTTGACAATCGAACAGATAAAGGAATGCTACAAACAAGCAGACCCTTTGAATAAATAAAAACGTTGGCTTACATTTTATATGTAATAGTTAAGACTTAATCTGACAAATTTATTGATGGTAGCCCCATCATTAATGGGTTGATATTTCTTTTAAATTGATAGCGAAAGATATAGAATTCTCCTAATCCTCTTTTACTAATTTTTTTGTGGCTGACATTTCCAAATCTTTTTTATTAATCCAGTCCTCTAAAGTATATTGAATATTAATATCAGGCATTGTGCCTCTACCAAAATTTTTCTTAGAATCAACGTAATTAGTATATTTCTGTAAAGGTATGATCACAGACATAAACTCATTAATGGGCTCTTCGGGCATCATTCCACTTGTATTTCCTTGATAACCACCACCAGTTTCTTGCCCAATAATGGTGGCTTTTTGATTACTTGAAAGAATAGCTGTAAAATCTGCACAAGAAGACATGCACAAGCCGTTTGTTATGAGATAGACATTTCCTTTGAAGTTATTTTTTGATGGTTTTTGAACTCTATAATAATCAAACTCTTTGGTTAGTTTACCAGCTTTCCATAAGTAGGTGGAGTCTTTCTTTTCTGGCTTTTTATAGAATAACCTTGTAATTCCCTTTATTTGAGAAGCAATACTTTCGGTAACTTCTATTTTATCCCAGTACCTGTAAGGCTCATCAAAAAAATGAGATGCTAAAAAGACAGCATTACTATCTGAACCACCTGTATTGTATCTTAAATCAATGACGAGATTTTGAATGTTTTCATCTTTCAATATTTTGAATACTCTTTTGATAAAGCTATTAAATTTTTGTCCATTAGCTCTAATGGTGCTTTTTGAGAACGATTTCACAGTTAAAAACCCAGTATTATCTTTTATATCAAACACTAACTGTTGCTCATTTTCACCAGATAATTCCTCAATGGATTCAAACTTATCCTTATGTATGCCATCTAGAATATAGGTCTTTCTACCCGATTCAGTTTTGATTTCGACCTCATATTTATTTCCCAGATAGATAATCGTTTGATACCAAAATGAAAACCTGTGATTGATCATCAAAGTTTTAAGCGTTTTATTATACCCATCTGATGGTATTGCATTCATTAAGGTTGCTACAATTTGTGCAATAGTTTGCTTATTGATAGAAATTAATTCACTCTTAATTGTTATTTCAGGGTTATTAGAATGATTTTTGGAAATAAAGGCCTTTCCATTTTCATCAATAAAGATTTCAAATGGAAATAGAGTATATTGCTCTTCTATGTAGTTTGTGTAGTCTTCTGATAAATGAATACTGGTATGTAAGCATCCTATTTTAGCTATTAAAGGCTTCAGTTTTCTATAATAATCAATTGGTTTTAATGGCAGATTGAAAGAATTTATAGTTGAATCAATACTTTGGTCGAAATCAGTTTTTGAGGTATACCTGTAAAACCCTGGTTGACTTTCACTAAGTTCTCCCATAAGTCCTTTTGTCCACACTTTTAGACTATCAACTGGGTAGGTAATATTAGGGTCAAATTCTTGAGTATTTTGAGATAGGGTAACTTGTTGTACTGTAAGCAATATGATTATTACTAACACTAATTTTATTTTCATTTGAGAGCTATTGTTTTCTTTAATAGGCGTGTTTATTTTCTAAAGAGTTGCCTGAGGTTTAGTTTATTAAAAACTTCAAATTCAGACTAATATTTATTTTTGCAAACGTGTAAACATAATGAAAATCACGCTAGAAAGAAACGCAAAAAAAGTGTAAAAATTGTTATTTAGAATTTATTCATGTAGATAGAAATGGAATTTATAAACCAACTGCTCACCCTGTAGGGAAAAACTATGCAAAGGATAAGAATAGATATTATTATGCTCCTAACGGAGAAGTTATCAAAGAGCGTCGATTAGCACTATTTTTTAGCAATTCCTATAAAGAAAAAAGATCGGCTTGAATTGAATACTAAAAATAATTTGGCGCTTTGGAATAATGAGATTACTACTACGCAAGATAAAGTTTACTGGAAAGGAAAACTGGCGAGAAGCGTTCACCCTAGCCTAAAGCGTATCACACGCTGGAATTTTATCGATGATTATAACACCTATCATTACGATCTTCAAAACAGCAAGGTAATAGCTGGAGTAGATAGATCATCACTCATTTTCATGAATATTAGTACAGGCCGCTCTGTAAAAAGACTAATTTGCGATAAGTATAAGCCACTCTATAGCTAGCTATACTTTTGGCAACGAGATTGGGGCAATACGACTACGAAAAACTCAAACTACTATTTGAAACCTATAGAAATTAAAATAAGTGAAGACTATTGGTGGTACAAATTAAAAAGAGCTCATAACAAAAATTGAGAGGTATTATCCAATGTAGAGATAGACATTACACAACCCTCTCCCTTGACGGGCAAGCTTTTATTTACTATTTTGGAGGCCAATATAAACACCTAACAGATAAATTTTTTTAATTAGATAGTTGCACCACATAGTGCCTACCACCTCATCCATGAGCATTTATTAAATTGAAAACGAGAACAATACATTTCATGAAGAAATTAGTAACCATATTAATACTATATTTTTTAGTAACCCTCTCCTACGCGCAACAAGTAGACTCTGCCTATGTGCAGAAACATTACGATAAAGCCACTTACCGCATTCCTATGCGTGATGGCATTAAGCTCTACACCATTATTTACACACCAAAGGATCAATCTGAAAAATATCCCATTCTATTAAATCGAACCTGCTACAACGCCTCGAAATACGATAATTACAAAGCAATAAGACAGCCCTCTAGCTTTTTAGTGAGAGATAAATACATCCTGGTATACCAAGACGTAAGAGGCAGGTATATGTCTGAGGGCACCTTTACGACATTGACGCCCAATATTCCAGGTAACGATAGGAAAAATAAAGAAGCCATTGATGAAAGCTCCGATACTTGGGATACCATTGACTGGCTTGTTAAAAACATAAAACGCAACAATAAGAAAGTAGGTATATTTGGTATCTCATACCCAGGTTTTTACACAACAGCCGCCATTCCAGATGCCCATCCTGCGCTTAAAGCTGCTTCACCTCAAGCACCTATATCCGATTTTTTCTTTGATGACTTTTTCCATCAAGGGGCATTTTTACAAAGTTATACAGTCGCTTATCCCGTTTTTGGTTATCAGAAAGATACGCTTACCAAGCAACCTTGGTATACAGAACAACTTATGCGACTTTATACTCCCGTTCCAAAAGATGGCTATGCTTTTCATTTAAGCCAAGGCTCCTTAAAGAATATTACTAAAAAGTACCACTTTGATAACTTTTTCTGGAAAGAAGTTACCGAACATCCTAATTATGACGCTTTCTGGCAAAAACGAAATATTTTACCCCATTTGAAGAACGTAACACCTGCTGTGATGACAGTGGGAGGCTGGTTTGATGCAGAAGACCTATACGGCCCTTTGAATATTTACAAAACTATTGAAAAAAATAACCCTAGGGCACAAAATACGATCGTAATGGGCCCGTGGGACCACGGCGGTTGGGCAAGAGAAACAGGAAAAACCACGCACAACCACATTTATTTTGGAGACAGTATTTCTACCGCTTATCAGAGAGAAATAGAACGTAATTTTTTCGCTTATCATCTCAAAGGCGAACAAATAAAAAGCCTTCCAGAGGCCTACATGTATGACACTGGTGCGAAGTCTTGGAAAACCTTTGATGTCTGGCCTCCTAACGACACCCCAAACGTGATGTTTTACTTCGGTAATAAAGGGCAATTAGGCATCGATTCTCCAACAGACGAAGAGGCCGTATTTTAATACTTTTGCGATCCTGCCAAGCCAGTACCCTACACTTCAGAAATAGAAGGGCTCACTTTTACCCCAAGAAGGTTCATGTCTGACGACCAAAGGCATGCTTCTAGAAGACCAGACGTACTCACGTTTGTCTCCGATGAGTTGACGGATGACTTAACACTAGCTGGTGAGATTATGGCGAAATTGAAAGTATCTATGACAGGTACAGACGCCGACTTTGTTGTAAAAATTATTGACGAGTACCCTGAAGATCACCCTGACTACGATCATAATCCCGCTAATATAGTCATGGGAGGGTATCAGCAATTAGTACGCTCAGAAGTCATGCGCGGAAGGTTTAGAGAAAGTTTTGAAAAGCCAGTGCCCTTCGAACCAAACGAAATTACAGATGTAAACATCCGTTTACAAGACATTCTCCATACCTTCAAGAAAGGCCATAGAATTGTGATACAGGTACATAGCACCTGGTTTCCGTACATAGATAGAAACCCTCAAAAATATGTAGATAATATTTTTGAAGCCAATGAAGAAGACTTTATCAAATCTACCATTCGCGTTTACGGAAATTCAGTAATTGAAATAGGAGGAAACGTCAATTTGAAATAGAAGTAAAGCCTGTACGAGTATCACCTTGACTTAACTGTTTCTAGGTTATAGTATTCTAGTAGTTAGAATGTGAATATTCGCATCTTAGCGAGCATTGAAAATATCTTTGTTGTAACCCGAGTCTCTCAGCAGTTGTCATAAGTCTATTATTCATAAAAAGACTTTTTAAGATGAGGACTTCATTACTGGTAATTTTTACTTTTTTTCACCTTTTCAAACTCACTGCACAAACAGAAACTTCACTCAACAAGCTGGATTCCAAAACCATCAATGAATGGTTAGCCGAAAGCAAAGTGCCAGCTATGGCCATAGGTACAATTGAAGAAGGTAAACTAAACCCCGTACAGGTGTATGGAAAAATTCAAGGAGACTTCCCTGCAACTACCAATACTATTTTTGATGTAGCATCCCTTACAAAAACAATCACTACGTTGCTTACGCTAAAGCTGGTCGAAAACAATGCTTGGGACTTAGATGAGCCTTTGTCCAATTACTGGATTGATCCTGATGTCAAGCAGGATTCATTACATAGTACAATAACAACACGCCACGTATTAAGCCATCGAACAGGCTTCAAGAATTGGCGACGGATGAATGAAGACAAGAAGCTAGCTTTTGATTTTGCACCGGGTACTAAATTTCAATATTCTGGTGAGGGATTCGAATACCTAAGAAGAGCACTTGAGAATAAATTCAAGATTTCATTTCAGCAACTAGCAGATTCGCTAGTTTTTAAACCCAACAAAATGGATAGTAGCCACTTAACTTGGAACGATCAGGTAACGCGTCAACAATTTGCTGGTACGCACGATAAATCTGGAAACCTATACGAATACAATAAATCTTACAAAGCCAGTGCTGCCGATAATTTGCTAACTACCATTGGAGACTTTACTAATCTTGGATTGGCTATCATCAATCGGCAATACCTTGATCAAGCTACTTATGATCAAATGATAACTGAGCATTCATTTGTTCGTGAGGGAATAAGTTTTGGCTTGGGCTGGATCGTGTTCAACAACTTACCCCATAATGAATATGCCCTATTTAATGCAGGAAGCGACCAAGGTGTCAATGCTTTGATTGTTCTTCTCCCTCAATCAAAAAGAGGTTTGATCGTAATGACCAACGGCGACAACGGAAGAGCGCTCGCTATGAAAGCCATTGGTGCCTACTTAGGGGAAACTGGTAAAGAAATTTTAGGTAGATTTTGAAAGCTTTTGTTTTTACAGCATATAATTAATCATTGTTTAATCAACAATTTAATTTATTGATTAACAACACCTTATAAAATAATATTCAATATAGTTTGTACATTGAAATACTGAAAATACTCAAACAGACATTACAGACTATATATACAAATAAGTATTCTTATTGGAGAAAATTAATTGCATAAAGATGGACTGTAAGCTAGAGTCGAAAAGAACCTTATTAAGGTCATTTAAAGAAAATAAAGATGAATTTGAAGTAGATAAATCAAAAATTATTAAAATAAGAAAAGAAGGGTGAAGGTTCGCAGAAAGAAAGGTATATAATGGCTATATTAGCTAAACGCTACTATACCGTATACGCTAGCCGTTGATAGTCACTAAAATATTTAATTCTATGGAAGAAATTCAATACTCACAGAAAGAAATAGCCATATTTTTCTCCAATGGAAATTTTGAATTGACCTATCCATATTTATCTGAAAAGGTAGAATGGAATATTATTGGTGAAAACCAGTTTAAAGGAAAATCTAATGTCATCCAAAATTGTGAGAAAACTACTCAATATTTTAAGGCAGTCCAAACCAATTTTAAAACTGAAGACATTATAATATCGGGAAATAAAGTAATGATTAGAGGTATAGGCGAGTTTCTCAAAGATGGGGAAAAAGTAAATCTCATCAAAGCTTGCGACGTTTATGAATTTAATAAAAATAGCGAGCTAGAGCACATTTATTCTTACTGTATACCTGAAAAGAAATAAAAAGTAAACCCCTAACAATGTATAAGCAACAGGGCTTGCTAATTGCTTGTATTCTGTATATATACCCCTCTAAAAAATCTACCGCTTTGGTGAATTAGCTTTTAAAATGATAGAAAAAATACTTGAATACATTGCCTTAAATTTCCAACGATCGTTATCTCTGAAAAAATTAGCCAATAACGCAAATTACTCTTCATTTCATTTTCAGAGAGTCTTTAAAGCAACTACTGGAGAAACCCCAAAGGCATACATAACACGATTGAGAGTCCAAAAAGCTTGTAAAGAACTCTTATTATTTCCTAATAAAACAATTTATAGCATTGCCGTAGACTGTGGATTCAACTCATCATCTGACTTCTCAAGAACTTTCAAACGAATCACAGGGCAAACACCAACCGCTTTTAGAAGCCAAGAGCTAAAAAAAGAAAGCTCCCTATGGAAGATAGATAACACTAATATTGAGACGAAGTGGTGCTCTTCCTTGAAGCTGATTGGAAACATTGTGATCATAAATGACGAGGAGAGGCTAATAGAATCTTTTAAAGCACTTATTACTTGGGCTAATGCCAGAGAACTGCTTCAAAAAGATTTTTTGACTTATGGTGTTTTCTTAGATTCACCATATTTGACCAGTTTAGATAAGTGCCGCTATTTTACCGCAATTCAAGTAAAAGATAGTAGCAACTATCCAGAGAAGTTCTTCCTAAAAATAGGCCAAGGAAAATTTGGAACCCTAAAAGTTAAAAGTACTATTCCAGCGATGATTGAGCAATCGTTATTTCTCAAAAAGTACTGGGTACCACACCATGGTTTTACAATAAAAGAAAATGAGCTGGGGTTCGAGGTTTTTAATCATATAGACCTCAATAAACCATACTCCTTACAAGCGCGAACCTTATATCTTCCTATTCAACCCAAATAGCAACTTTTGTATAACGATTAACAAGAATTGTAACTGATCTTAAAAGCTATACGCTCAACTTTGTATAAAATAAAGAATGACCTTATGACAAAGATTAGTGTCATATACAGTGTGGTTTTTTGTCTATTTACAAGCTTCAATGCCTATACGCAAACTAATAACTTAGTACCCATGGAAGAAAACAAAAAGTTAATCAAAGATTTTATCAAAGAAATATGGCATCATCGCCATCTAGAAAAAATACCAGATTATTGGGATGAGGATTATACCAACCACGCTATGCCACCCCCAATGCAAAAAGGATTAGAAAACCTGAAAACATCTCATCAGCTATTTCTAGCCGCATTTTCTGATTTACAGTTGGAAATCCTCGACCAAATTGCTGAAAACGACAAGGTGGTCAGCCGTGTTAAGCTTAACGGAAAACATACAAGTACATTTATGAATATAGCACCTACAAACAAAAATATTCAAATGACAGGCATCAGAATTGATCGAATAAAAAACGGAAGAATAGTTGAGCACTGGGCAGATTATGATTTGGCAGGTCTTATGAGACAAATCTCAGGACAATAAACGACGTATCATAGCATATAAATATGACAGCGGTTTGAGTTGGTACTCAAACCGTTTTTATATTTATTTTAAGTATATTGTTACTTGAAACATAAGTACGCTTGATCTACCTCTACATTTACAATGAATCGTTTTCTGTAAAAAATAGTAACACAAATGGATAAGAAAAATATTGTGTTTATTGCAAAAAGCCTAGATGGGTACATAGCCGGTAAAAATGGAGAGTTAGACTGGTTATACACTATACTAAACCCAGAAAATAATGATATGGGGTATAATAGCCTAATAGAAGAAATAGATGCCGTCGTTATGGGGCGAACCACCTTTGAAACGGTATGTAGCTTCGGAGGCGATTGGCCCTACAGCAAACACGTATTTGTCTTGAGCAATTCACTCAAAGATATTCCTCAAAAATTGAATACAAAAGTAACCTTGATGAATGGAAATCCACAAGAAGTGCTTGACAAAATATACAAAAAGGAATATTTCAAATTATACATTGATGGTGGAAGAACGATTCAGCATTTTCTGAGAGAAGATTTAATTGATGAGTTAAGAGTAACAACCATCCCAGTACTATTGGGTGGTGGATTCCCATTATTTGGCGACTTAGCTGCGCCAATGGAATTTCAACACATAGCCTCGAAAGTATTTTTGGATCAAATAGTACAAAACTGTTACAAGCGAAAAAGAAAGTAAAAATCAAGCACTCGTACAAGCATAGGATACCTACTTAAATCTTAGGTATAAGTAGAAAAGCCTATACTTGAATCAAAAACTTGGCTTGCATTTAACTTGGATGAACAAGCCGAATTTTGTAAACTTAATAAAGTGATTTCCCCAGTCGATAATCATTGGGGAAAATGGTATTGCTTACATTGATAGCATAATAAGAAGTGAAATGAAAAAATTAATTCCATATTTAATCATCTATAAGCAATGCGAAAAGGCATTGGAGTTCTACAAAAAATGCTTTGATGGAAAAATCACTTTCCAACAAAAGTATGCCGAAACAGCCTATGAGGTTTCTGATGAGTTTAAAGATAAAATTGCACACGCCGAATTCAAGGCAGACCAAATCCACTTCTACGCATCAGACGGATTTGATGGAAAAGAAACAAATGTTGGTGATAACGTTGCAATGAGCATAAATTTCAGCGAACAGCTTGAGCAGAAAAAGGCATTCGAGCAACTCAAAGTTGGCGGACAAGTAATCATGGAATTTTCGGCCACTTCAGCGAATTCAACACTTGCCACATTGATAGATAAGTTTGGCATTCATTGGTATCTGAACTTTGAACATACAAAATAAACCGGCACAAAATACTATATACACTATTACACGCTAAATGGTCGATTGCACATACACACATCGTTAAGGTGCTATACCTTAATGAATGAAAACAGCTTTGCACCTTTTAAGCGTTTCAGTGAATAAAACGAATACCAATAAGTAGCCGATCTAGTAAAAGCCTCTATTTACTATGTAAGCTTAAGTAAGAGGTAAAAATGGTTTGCAGTAAGGTTATGACCATTATGAGCAAAGGTGCAAACGATAACAATGCTTCAATAAAGCCGCTACCCTTGATAGGTAACCTTTTATTCATTATTTTAGAAGGACTAAAATTGATTCACAACGGTTGAACACTTTGAGAGATAATTGTAATACACAATGCGTCTACCTCCCCATCCGTTAACTAATGTTTAAAAACTGAAAATGATGACAAAAAAAACACTTTCAAGCCTGTGCTTTTTCGTAATAATAATGTTGTTGCTCCCAGCATACTTAAAAGCACAAACCTCTTCCAAATACGACTATGTCAGTAACTATTCAGAAGGGTTTGCAATAGTTCGTCTCAACGGAAAATACGGCTTCATTGATAAAAATAAAAAAGAGCTTGTTCCACTAAAATATCAGGGGGCTGAGAAGTTCTCAGAAGGGATGGCAGTAGTAAAGCTCGATTACAAGTATGGATTCATCGATAAGGCAGGAAATCTAAAAACAAAGATCAAATATGCTGAGGTTTTCTCCTTTAAAGGAGGCAGAGCTAGAGTAAGTCAAAACGGTAAGTGGGGCTATATCGATAAAACGGGTAGCGAAGTGATTCCTATGCAATATGAAAGGACCAATAATTTTTGGGAAGGCTTGGCCGTAGTTGGGAAAAAAGTAAACGGTACTTTTAAGCTCGGCGTAATTGATCCTGATGGTAAAGTAGTTATCCCTTTCACCTATGATAGCGCCGATCAAAGATTTACGAATGGAAAGCTAAGTGTAAGACAAAAAGGTGGGGAATGGTTCAAGATCGATAAAAGCGGTAAGCGAGTTGAGTAAGAAGGGTTTGTAATTTGAAGTGTGTTGGGTAGTTTATAAATATGAAAGAAAAGCTTACAACCTCGACTTAAACGCCAGTAGTACTGAGGCTTCAGGACACTCAAGTTAAGTAGCCATTACTATTATTGAAGATAATGCAATATGAAGTAACTCTAAAATATAACGCCGAAGATTTCCATAGTTTTTACGAAAGATGGATTAGGAAATCCAAGTCTGAAAGTGTTAAGGTTCAGAGAACCCACTTACTAATAGCTACAATAGCGCTGGCAATTGCTGCTCTAATCCTGATACCTAAGGACTCCGCTGATCAACTTATTTTCTTTGGTCTTTATCTCTTAGGTGTCGGAATCTATTATTTATTCAAACTGTTTACGACAACTAGACAATTCAATAGCTCAGTAAAACAGCTTCGAAACCAAGTGTCAGAGTATCTGGATAGACATCATAATACAGAAACAATGGGGCTAAAGATAACTGAGGAAGAAATTCAATATTTCGAAAACGATTTACACATTTCGACCCATTATTGGAACGAACTAGTTAGTGTTGACTATCGTGATGACCACTTCACACTTTTCGTTGGAAAACCCCCAACTACCATTCTGATACCAAAGTTTATAGTTTCTAAAGAATTCTACAATGGAGTACTTGAGCTCACAAAAACCAAAAGCTTAAAGTAACATACCTTCTACTAAATAGATTAATGGAGTTATACAAATATTTGAACGATCTAGCTTATTGTTGATAAGTGTTTCAACTCTCAATAATTTCGGTGAGTGCATCTCAGTTACCTTGTGCTAAAGTACACTTAATGTGAAGTCGAATAACATATTACTCCTTGACAGGTGATTGCTTATTAATTATCTTGTAAGGATGAGAGTTAGTTCCTACCTGAGTGAACATTATACCCTCATCCACTACAATATATTGAGCTACAAATGGACAAAGGCTTACCCATAAGTACATTTGTTTATAGTGATCCTAATGAGTTAAGTTCTTCTAATAATCAGTTGTGTAAGTCTGAGGGTTATATTTTTTCTTTGATCCGAAAAGGTTCTGGTAGTTTACGCATTGGCCACAGCTCACTCAAACTATCTGATTTTATTTTAGTCAATATACGCCCCAACACTACCATGGAGTGGCAATTTAATGTTCAACCATTCGTTTCGTCGGTATTAATTATTCATATAGATAGTATAGACGATCCTAATCTCTTAAAAGCACTTAGAAGTTATGATTGTATACACCTGAACGAATCACCCCTTATAAAATTAAATAAAGAATCATTTGATAAACTCAATCAATTAATCGTAGTAATCGCGCTTTTCCAAGATAATTTAAGTACTGTAGAGCACCTAGTGAAAGGATTTTTAACTTACATAGTTAAGACTTTTACTCAACCAAAATTCCAGCAGCTAAATGATGACGAAAACTTCTCCTTCCAATTTATCAATTTAGTAAGAGAAAACTACGCTAAACAGAAATCCCTATCCTATTACGCAAATGAACTAAAGGTAAGTACTCAAGTATTGAGAAATAGAGTAAAAATGTATTTGAACGATACACCAAATAAAATAATATGGAATATTACCATTGATAAGGCAAAGGAATTATTGACTTATGCTAACTTAACAATAAGTGAGGTTGCATATCAAATTGGGTGCGATGACGTAGCCTATTTTTCCAGAAAATTTAAAAGGGTAACCAGACTTTCTCCAAGTAGCTATCGTGATAAATACAGAAAAATCCAATAAATGTATTGAAACAGCCTATGTATTTCAGTTGTTTTAGCTGAATTTTACACTCGAAATAATCGTCAGTCTACAAAAAAGTTATAAAATGAGTGTAAAAGAAGTTGCAGAAAAGCTAGTAGCATTATGTCGTAAAGGCAATATACAAGCCTGTTATAATCAGCTATACTCTCAAAAAATTTTGAGTATAGAACCTGAAAACTTTGATGGAATGCAGAAGGCCAATGGTATGGAGGCAGTAATGTTGAAACTTGAAGCAGTTGCAGCATCAGTAGAAAAAGTACATAGTACAGAAATAGGAGATCCTATTATAGCAGGTGATCATTTCGCCTTAAATTGGAAAACAGTCTTGACTTATAAAAACGCTGATACTATAACAACAATAAACGAAATTGCAGTATTTGAAGTAGAGAATGGCAAAATCATTAAAGAGCAATTCTTCTACAGATAAAGAGTTGATCCATTTTGGCTATGCTACCCTTAGCTTACGATGAAATACCTGATAAATCATACTGGTATTATGAAGAGGAAGTAGTGATCCAAATAGCGAAAAGAGATAGGGAGGGATTAAGTGCATTGTTTAGAAGTAATCACTACCAATTGGGCGGTAGAATGAATCGCATATTATTGACCCAAAAATAAGAGGCTATTTGGATTTGACTTGTAGAATTTATTGAGCCGTATTTTTTGCTTAGGCGAAGTAATTTTTGAGCAGGATGAGCTTCATAAGCGAATTCGAATAGAACCATTAGGTTAAAAGACATTTAGTATAAGGATACTACTTCTTACCTTTCAGACTAGCGTCGTTTTTTAGTATGCTGTAGAAAATACATAACTCAAAAGTAGTCACGTTAATTTGGTACAAGTTTCAATAGTTTTGTAGTACTACCTTTGTAGAAAAATAAAGTCAAAATGATGCGCAAAAAACTAGTAATTTTTCTTTCAGTAGTACAATTGTTTTTTTCTAACTGTACTGCCCAGCAGCGTCTGGCAGACTACATAGGAGAATGGAAAGGAAAAGAGGCAAATACAGGTGATCTCAACATAGATATCACCCTTGAACCCAAGGGAGAAAATACAGTTTTCAAACTCTCCAATAGCAAAGAAATTCTTACAAAAACCTTCAAACTGGAAAATAACATCGCGCTTACATTAGCTGATGGACTCACTTTCAGTGGAGTAATGAGCAAAGATAAAACAACCATCAATGGATTTATTAGATTACAACAGAACTTATATCCCACTAGACTACGCAAAAAAGGAAACCTATATGTTGGAAAGTGGCACCTCTCTGTGCTTCGTTATCTAAGATCAAACGACTTGCGATTAACGCTGAAAGAAACAAATGGTGATGAGTTTGAAGCCTACCCTATCTTAGGGACATTCTGGTGTGATGACTTTAAAAAAGAAGAGAATGCTATCTCATTCAAAGATTATAAGACAGGGCTTACGTTTAAAGGTCATTTAAAGCCTTCAGAAATTCTTTTAGACATTAGCATAGGCAAGCACCTACTCACAACTGTGTCTTATAGAAAAGCGTCAAATAATAAAGAGTTGAACGCCACTTTGTCTAAAGCAAATCCTCCTGTAAATGATGGATGGAAGATATCAAGCGATCAGCTAACCCTAAAAAAGATGGAGGAAGATATTCAAAGTGATGTTTTAGAAGGAACAGAAGGAGTAGTAATCGCAAAAAATAGTGAAATCATTTACGAAAACTACTTTGATGGCTTTAAGGCTACTACGCCCCACGACACGCGATCTGCTTCCAAAAGTGTTTCCTCTGCTATAATTGGTATAGCCATAGACGACAACATTATAGAAGATGTCGAGCAAACCATCTATACCTACCTCCCCAACAAATACCAATACACCAAGGATGAGAAAAAAGCTAAAATACGTATTAAAGACCTCTTAACGATGAGTTCAGGAATGTACATTTCCGAAGGACAGTACCAAGAATCAGACAACTGGTTGAAAACAGTATTAGAGGCTCCTATAAAGCATACACCAGGAACCTACACAGACTACCAATCCGCCGATCCTTTCTTACTTGGCATCTATTTAAGCAGTCGTTTAGATGTGCCTTTAGAATTTTACATGGACAACAAGCTTTTTGCTCCCTTGGGAATTACCAATTACATTATCAATACCGACGATACAGAGACTACCCCTTATTTTGGAGGTGGTCTGCATCTGACGCCCCGAGATATGCTCAAGTTCGGGCAACTTTATCTCAACGAAGGTAGCTGGCAAGGAAAGCAAATTATTTCTAAAGACTGGGTAAAGGCTTCTTTTAAGAAATATACGCGCTTACAAGATACGCGGGATAAAAATGAATACGGCTACCTCTGGTGGCACAAGTCTTATGAAGTAAATGGTAAGACTTACAACTCAATAGAAGCCAGAGGAGCCGGTGGGCAATATATCTTTGTGATTCCTGCATTAGATACCGTTATGGTTATTACATCTGGCAACTATAGAAATAGAAAAACCTCACAGCCTGAAAAGATAGCACAAGAGTACATTCTTCCCGTGCTCTTAGATTAAAAGACTTCCCAAAACCCGTTTTGCAGCATAACGATACCCTTTACTAAGATGAGCAAAGGTATACATTAGTTATTTTTTGCTTATCTTAAGTTGAGGTACGAACCTTACCGTTAGTCAAGTACAACTTTCAAACGTAGAGCGCGCAACTCCGTCATTGGGATGTCGAGCCAGAATAATAAAATTAGGAATGAAAGCATTAATACTGATCGTAATATCGTTAATAAGTCAAATTGGTGTAAGTCAAAGCACTACAGAAATGATAGAAATTAAGTTTGTTGGAGAATATATAACCGGCCGTGCACCCTGCGAATGGTTACCAAATGGCTCGAGACGTTGGGCGAAAACAACTGGATTTGTGATAGATAAAATAGTTGAAGGGAATCTAGCAATCAATTATGTTGAAATTGCCTACGATGCTGCTGAAGACAAAAAAATAGCGCTACAAGGCCAGCAAAAATACTTGGTTACACTCGAATTAACTAAAAACAGAGCAGTTGAGCTAGGCTTAAATGAAACGCGTACAGTTATGACTTACAAGAACCCTATTAAAAATGAGGAAATTCTAAAAATTGAAGAAAAGTAGTATAAACGTTACTAACCTGATATATAAAGATAGTTCTCCAAGAGATAAAACGAGCGTTAATATAAAGCTAGGAAGTCTATGATTAGAATACTACTTATATCAATAAACGCCTAGATTTGATTAAATGCCATCACACACCCTACAGATTATTAATCAACAGGTAGCATTAGACACAGATTACCTAAAACTTTCATTTTCTGGTGATATTGAAAAGACTGAGTTATACAAGCTATTACGATTGAAAAATCTAAAACATCTCAATACCGCTTGCGCTGATTTATGCGATCAACATCTTGAGGTAATTGGACAAATAACAACACTAGAATTACTCGACCTAGATTCGACAGCTATTACAGATAATGGTCTACAGCACCTAATCCCCTTAAATCAGCTAAAAGAACTAAGGCTCAAGGATAATCCTCAACTGACGGATGCTTGCCTTGACTTTTTATCGAATATTGAACAACTAAAATTGATTCATATAGGTAATACCTCCATAACCATTACTGGATTGGCAACACTTCTTGCCAAAAAAGAACTAGCCACTATTATTTTAGACACTACATTCGATACGGCGAGGGATGAGTTATTAAAAATCACCAAGCAGTATCCCCAACTTAGCATAACTCTAAAAGGAACAGGTGTCATAGCCAATGGAAAGCTAAACGAATAAAATCAACACCTAATGTTAAACAAAGGGCTTACCCATTGACTAATCTGCTTTTGTTACTTATTTTGTAAAAGAAGAAATCTTTCTCAAAGTTAGCCCTCTTTAACAAAGATAGATGTGCCTTACCATAGAAACTACACCATTTATCATTGCTTACTTTACAAACGATATGAAAGAAAAAATAAAAGTTATAAAAATAATTCACCTCGCGCTGGTATCAGGAGTTACGCTGATATATGTGGTTTTGGGCAATTTGCACACCTTCAATTTTTTAAGAATTCTAAAAACTGAGTCTTCTGCATTCACTTATTTACTGGTTGCCGTTGCTGCTATTCTTTTAGGAAACTTCCTTTACAAGCAGCAATTGAAAAACACCAAAGATAATCTGACTTTAGAAGAAAAAGTAGTACCCTATCAAACCGCCTTGCTGACGCGATGGGTCATATTAGAAGGAGCCGCCTTTATCATTCTTTTTATCGAAAAAGAGTGGCTGATCATTGGGCTGTTTTTAATTGTGTATATGGCCTTTCTCAGGCCCTCCGAGGAGAGAATGAAAAGAGATTTTCAAGCGATAGGAAAATGAAAACTACATATTAGTATCAATAGTTGAAGCCTACACTACACACCCTTAAATTAAAACCCGAAAAACTATTTGCTATGTATAAAAAATATGTATACTTTTATGACTGATTAGTCAATCACATATGACCAAAGAAGAAAAAATAATCCATACCTCTATTAGGCTTTTTAATGAAAACGGCTTTCACGGTACTGCCACGAGTAAGATTGCCAAAGAAGCAGGAGTCGCCAACGGAACGCTTTTTCAATACTTCCCAACCAAAGAAAACTTAATCCTAGCCTCTTTCATCTCAATCAAGGAAGAGATGAAACAGCACCTCCTCAACAACCTGTCAGACACATCGAATACCAAACAACTGATGAAAGCGCATATTGTATTATCGCTTACTTGGGCAGTAGATAACCCAACTAAATTCGCCTTCTTGCAGCAGTTTCACTCCTCCCCTTATCTCTATAAGCTTGATAGTGCACGACTGGCAGAATACAACAAGCCACATTTACGGATCATCCAACAGGCCATAGACGAAAAGCTAATAAAACCCCTTTCTGTAGACCTTATTTATGCTTTAATAAGCAGTCATACCTATGGGTTATATCAATTTATTTCTTTGCAAAAGCACACAAAAAAAGAACAAGCAGAGAGCATCGAAAAAGGATTTGAACTCCTCTGGAAAATGCTGAACTAAAATTTTTTACTAACAAAATGACTGATTAGTCAATCAATAATCTAAAAAAGAAGTTTCATCAAACTTTAAATAGAAATGAATAAAGTAGCATTAATTACAGGTGTATCATCAGGTATTGGTAAGGAAACCGCCAAATTGATGGTCAAAAATGGTTTCAAAGTCTACGGAGCCTCTCGTAGAATGAGTAAAATGTCAACACTTGAAAGTGAGGGCGTTCGATTGCTAGAAATGGACTTGACAGTCGAAGAGAGCATTCAGCAGACAGTAACGCAAGTACTCTCAGAAGAAAAGCGCCTCGATGTTTTGGTAAATAATGCTGGCTACGGTTCTTACGGCGCCCTTGAAGATGTACCTATAGAAGAAGCAAAATACCAATTCGAGGTAAACATTTTCGGTTTAGCTAGGCTCATCCAATTGGTTTTACCGCAAATGCGGCAACAGCAATCAGGTAGAATTATCAATATCTCTTCAATTGGAGGCAGTTTTGGCGAGCCGCACGGCGCTTGGTATCACGCCACCAAGTTTGCTCTTGAAGGATTAAGCGATAGTTTGAGAATGGAACTAAAGCAATTTGGTATAGAGGTCGTAATTATCAAACCAGGTGCTATAAAAACCGAATGGAATACCATTGCTCGAAATAAGCTAGTAGAAGTTTCAGGAAAAACAACTTACAAAAAGCTAGTTCATAAGCACTATAAAATGCTCGAAAGTGCAGATAAGCAAGGCTCTCAACCAATCGTGGTAGCGAAATCAATCTTGAAAGCGGCTACAGTAGCCAATCCAAAAACAAGGTATGCGGTAGGAAAAGGGGCAAAACTACTTCTATTTATACGATCAGTATCACCCGATAAGCTATTTGATAAACTACTCTTAAGCCAAATAAAATAGAAAAAACTTATATATAAAGCCTAATTACCCACAGAGAAAGTAGGACTTATGCCATCCTGTGGAAGTATTTAATAAGTTGAATCTAAGCCTAAGGGAACGATTTCATATGATCAAAGCAGTACTCAGTTGGTCTTATACCGATCTTCGGGCAGCTCCTGTAAAGTTTTTATCATTTCACAAAATAAAAAAACCAGCATTCTTTTTTAGTATAGCCTAATTTACTAGATTTGCTATTGTATAATTAAAAATTAGACTAATCTAATTTATCATTTTATAAAGCAAAATAATAAATATAAGTGTATGCAAACTAAAAGATACTCCAAGGCTAAGCTATTGGTAGCCCTAGTATTTGTAGTTATTGGCTTTAAGGCGCAGGCACAAGAAGCGACCTTATCTGGTAAAGTGACTTCTGGAAATGAGTCGGTTGGGTTTGCTAGTGTTTTCCTAAAAGGAACAACAATTGGTTCATTAACAGAGATAGATGGTGCATTCGTGATAAAGGATATTCCCGCTGGAACGTACCTACTTCAAGTAAGCGCAATGGGTTATGTACCCATTACCGACTCCATTACACTCGAAAAAGGCCAAACACTCAATAGGAATTTTTCCCTAAATAAAGATAACCTCAACCTCAATGAAATAGTCGTCAGTGGTACACGGTACGAGCAAGACCGAGCGAATAATCCCGTAGTGGTAAACGTAGTCGATAGTAAGCTCCTTAACGCTACCCAATCTATTGCTATTTCTGAAGGTTTAAACTTCCAACCGGGCGTCCGTGTAGAAACCAACTGCCAAAACTGTGGTTTTACGCAAGTTCGCCTAAATGGGCTAGAAGGCGCCTACTCCCAAATCCTTATCAATAGCCGTCCCATTTTTAGCGCCTTGAATAGCGTATATGGCCTAGATCAAATCCCCTCCAACATCGTTGACCGGGTAGAAGTAGTGCGAAGCGGTGGCTCTGCCCTGTATGGTTCTAACGCCATTGGTGGAACCATCAACATTATTACCAAAGAGCCTATAGAAAACACTTGGGAAATTCAGTCAAATACCGCTTTGATTGATGGCGATGCCCTCGATCAGACCTTTAATATCAATGGCTCCATCGTCAATGAGCGCCTAACGAGCGGGATTACTTTCTACGGTATGAACCGCAATCGAGACAGTTACGATGCCAATGGAGATGGATTCACCGAACTGGTACAGCTAGAAAATACAGTACTTGGTGCAAAAGCCTTTTTCAAGCCCAGCGATCGTAGTAAAATTTCCGTTGACTTCAGTGCACTTGAGGAATACCGCAGAGGAGGCAACCGCCTAGATTTAGCCCCACACTTTACAGACATTACAGAAGAGCTAGATCATAATACCTTTTTTGGGGGTATCAACTACGAGCAATGGAGCAAGAATAACCAACATAAATTCTCCGTTTATGCTTCTGCACAAAGTACAGAGAGAAGAAGCTACTATGGCGGGCTAGGCGGAGGCCGAACCGCCGAAGACAGCCTACTAGCCATCAACGCCTACGGACTTACAGAAGACTTGGCTATAGTAGCGGGCGTTCAATACAATCACTACTTCGCCAATGATGATGTGATTACAATAGGTGTAGAAAACCAATATTATGATACAAGAGATGAAATCCAAGGATACAGCCGACTGATTGATCAGCAAGTAAACACTACCGGACTTTTCGCCCAGTACGAATGGAGACCCAACCAACGCTTCACTGCCTTACTAGGAGCTAGATACGATATTTCAAACGTAGATGGTAACTACCAGATAGGAGGTATCAATAATATGGCAGACGTAAATGTGGGTGTATTGAGTCCCCGGGTTACCCTTATGTATAGCCTAAATGAATATCTCAGGTTTAGAGGGGGCTATGCTAGAGGGTTTCGTGCGCCGCAGGCATTCAATGAAGACTTACACATTTCTTCTGTAGGAGGAGAGCCTCTGTTTGTGATCCTCTCTGAAGACTTGGATAAAGAAACCTCAGATGCCTTTACTGCTTCATTGAACTACACCAGAAATATAGGATTGGCACAGGTCAATTTCTTACTAGAAGGGTTTTATACACAACTACAAAACCCTTTCACCCAAGTAAGTACGGGTGCCGTACTTCCCAATGGCTCTATTATAGAAGAGGTAAGAAATGGAGAAGGCGCTACCGTTTCAGGCGTAAACTTCGAGGCGGGTTACTCTCCTTCCAGCAAGCTTGTTTTACAGTTAGGCGGTACTATCCAACAATCTAGCTACGACGAGCCACAGGTACTATTTGAACCAGAAGGAACCCCATCAGATGAAAGCACGGTAGCCGTAGATGAGTTTGTCAGAAATCCCGACCTCTACGGTTACTTCACTACCTTTTATAGCTTCTCGGAAGCCTTTACGATTGATTTAACGGGTACTTATACTGGCGCTATGATCGTACCGCGTGTTGTGAGCGAATCAGGCTTTCTTGATTTGGTTGATACCGATCCGTTTTTTGATGTGAATCTCAAAGCTAGCTATCGTTTTAATATATCTGAGGATTTCCGCTTGGAGTTGAGTAGTGGTGTAAAGAATATCTTTAACAGCTACCAACCAGAATTTGATACTGGCCCTGAGCGCGATTCTGACTTCATCTACGGACCTATGGCGCCGCGTTCGGTATTCATTTCTGTAAAAATTGGTAACTTGTAGTAATGATTCAAAAGCTTTTTGTCTTTATAGGTTATTTTTTAGTTGTCTTGTTTTATTTGTGCACACCTTTACAGGCACAGGAGAAAAACGAAATACATTGGCTTACTTTTGAGCAATTGGAGGATTCTTTGGCTGTAAAGCCCAAAAAAGTTTTCATTGATTTTTATACCGATTGGTGTACCTACTGCCGTAAAATGGACAAGGTCGTTTTTACCAAGCCTGTAGTAATCGAAGTACTGAACGATCAATACTATGCAGTACGCTTTGATGCTGAGACAGACACAAACGTAACATTTAGCGGGCAAACCTTTATCAACAACCAAGTAGGCAAGTCCAGAAGTCCTATTCATCAAATAGCACAGTTATTGGCATTAAGAGAAGGCCAGTTTGCTCCTCCTACACTGGTCATTTTGGATGAAACCTTCAAGGTTACAGCAAGATATTTCGAATATATGGATAGTGAGAAGTTACTGACGGCATTAGAGTGATAAATGAAGGCAAACCCTCTTTCATAAGTAAGAAGCACCTATAAGACGAGAGAGAGGGACACTTTATTGTATGGATAAATGGGACATAGAAGTTATTTGTATTTAAATAAGTCAAGCGAAGCCTTTATCGCTTTTGAAGCGAATAATTCTCTCCCTTTTTTCTGGCTAACATTAATTGATAGCAAAAGCCTAGCGGATAAAATAAAAGAGTGGAAAGCCTTTGAAATTGCTTCTACAGGAAACGAAATAGATAACGACTTACTACACTTTCAAATTGATCTTGAAAAGTTTCAACGCAATGCTTCTACTGGAATGCATTTCATAACGAGCCACTTCCCTAAAGCAGTCTCCCTCTATAAGGACTTTATAAAAGCCTTAGAAAACACCTTTGAACAAGAGGATAAACTACTCATAGAAATTGACCAATTCAGTGCTTTTTATGAAAGCTTGGATGCTTACCTACAAGACCTTACTGAAGAAATTAATGCAATAGAACAAAATAAGCCTACACACATTCGTTTTCTATACGATGAAGACTTGATCGCTTCAGGAACAGGCTTTGCGTCTGCATCCTTGAAGCGCTTTTCAGCGCTTCCCTCCTACCAACAGGCCTTACAGCATAAGCGTAAAATAGCTACCATCCAAAACAAGTACCTATTTAAAAAACAAAGCTTGGCTTTATTTATAGTCATATTATTAGTCTGTCCCGTCTTTACTTGGGCAATTTTTAGAGGATTTAAAGAAGAAGGGTTTTCGGCTACCGTACTTTTATTAGGAATTGCCAATATTGGCTTCTATCTATACAGCGTTTGGGAAATTATAACACAAATTAAAGCATATAAAGCAGAAAAGTCTGATAGGTAAAATTTTGCAAGTAGTAGCTTATGCTAGGATTTCATCAAGTTCAAAAAACACCTTAGAGTATGTTTAAGTTTTTTTAACTGTCTGTTTTTAAGATCGGTATAAGTGCGTTGGCCTGAAAATCCAGCGGGGAGGTGGGCTGAATTGTGGGTAGAAGCTTTGGATTTAGCTGCGCCGAGCTCCCGTTGGTCGGTTTTTGGTTCGTTTTTGGCTACGCCGAGCTCGCCAGAGGCTCGGTTCATCAAGAACCGGAACGAAGTGGAGTTCAGCGAAGCTAACCGACGAAGGAGCTCAGCGAAGCTAAAAAATGAACGGAAGGTAAATCGAAGTATAATTGGTAAAAATTTCGTTAAATGTTAATTGTACAGAATTTAATTCTTAAACATTCCCTTATCCTGAAACAGGTTTTAACAAGAAACTTAATATTTTATGTGTGTCTATCCCACAAACAAGCAACGATATTAAAAATAACTTGGAAAAAGTAAAGTTGATACAAGGATTACGCTACCACTGTAATGAGGGAAAAGCGCCTGTAAAAAGCAGTTGTTGGTAGCGTATATTAGGTTAGGGAATGTACGTAACATCTACTATTTTGATCCCTACAGAAATATTTTCTCTATACAACACTATCAGTTATAATTGAGAAAAGAAACATAGTTAACACGCCATGAATCTTAACAAAGAAGAAATCAGACAGGGTATACGATTATGTGTTGAATCGCTCAACCAAGAGGATCAGAGAGAATCCCATGGAAAAATAGTAGCAACTATTATCGGAAAATTGTTTGAACAACCCTACCAAGGAAGGGGGTTAGGCATTGGCGGATTTGGGTACAGAGATTTTCGTTCTGATTGGGAGAGCAAAAGAATCTATTATCAAGGCAAAGAAACGATCAGAAAACATCGTTTGGATTGGTTAGATGCCTTTCTAGTACTTGTAGATGCCTACAATTCTCCAGAAGAAGAAATCTTATCTTTTGCAAAGGAGATCGAGGACAATATCATGTTTAATCATGTTTTAAAACACCTCATCACTAATTGTGTAGTAACCAACGATCCAGATAAAGCCAAGCAATTTATTCCTCATTTTCGCGAAACGAACATCTTCAAAAAAGAAGATAATAAGGATAGTGGCTACCTCATTCTGCTCAAGTACTATGCACTTCAAGGAGACGATAAAAGCTTTTTCAAGCATTTTAAACTAGCGAAACCTGCCAAAAACAGAACAGAAGTGGCCGATTGTAAAGCTTGGTTAGTACAAGCATACTCCCAAAAGAATACACTGAATGATGCCTTAAAGCTATGTAACCATAAAAACTTAGGTAAAAAGTACTACCATTCTGCTCTCTTACCTTTTGCAGAAAAGGGAAGGTATCAGGACTTAAAAACAAAAATGAAAGAGCATCCTGAGCTATCTCAACTAGAACAAGGTACTGAGCCAATGCTTCTAGTAAAAGCCTACAAAGTTGCCAAAGAAAAGAACTTACCCATAGAAGATGATTTTGAAGTATTATTTTCGGCTTGTTTAAAGGTCGATAGAAAAATAAAATTTGGCGATATAAAGCTTCAAGATGCCCTTTTACTTGATTTAGGGCTAGCCTCTAAGGGTAATAAAGAACGCGTTCTTAAATGTAGAAAAGCCATCAAGGATAACCGTGTTAAAAGAGAACTTGTATTGCCATAGATAAAGTCATGTAGAAAGAGCCCAACTATATCCTAAAAAAGAAGTAGCGACTATAGCACATACAAAATATCCACCCAAAGAAGCATCCACAGCTTGTATTCCTCAATGTAACACAAGACAATTCCTACTAGGTTGAAGGAATATACGAAGAATATAGAAAAGCACGTTTAAACCAACCAGACTAGCCAACATACTACCCCTGAGATTTTATTGGAAAAGCAGTAATGATGCACAAACTTGACAACGCAGGTTAGAAACTGTAAATAAGTAGTTAACTTACAATCGTAAACTTTAAAACTCTTACCGACAACCTGTAAAAGCACCTCAAAGCATATTTTACCTAAAACACTCAAACAAATATCTCATGGATTTAAAAGATCAAACAGTTTTAATTATTGGCGGCGCCACCGGAATGGGCTTTGCAACTGCCCAATTGGTAGAAAAGTTAGGAGGTAAGGTTATTATTGCTGGACACAATGAAGAGAAAAATGCCAAGGCGCTAGCCACCTTATCAGAAAATGCAGAGAGTAGATTCGTCAACGTAGTAGACGCTAACACGATCGAAGCGTTGTTTAAATCAATCGATAGTTTTCATCATCTTTTCATTACGGCTGCTCCGGGCGGTACTGGCGACTTTCTCGAAGCACCCTTAGAAATTAAGGAAACGTATATTTACGGAAAATTCTGGAGTCTCTTTATGATCACTAAGTCAGCCGTTAAACACATTAGCAACGAAGGATCGATCACCTTTATTACGGGTGGATTTACGACAAACCCTACTAAAGGAACCGTTTTGGTGACGGCAGCTTTTAATGCCGTAGAGGGTTTTGCCAAGGCATTAACCGTTGAGATGGCGCCCATTCGTTTCAATGTGATCCGACCAGGATTTATAGACAGTGGATTCTGGGACTTTATGGAAGCATCCGAACGACAAAAACTCTTTGAAGAAAAGCGAAGTAAAACGGCCGTTAATCGCATAGGCGCCTCTGAAGACATTGCAAAGATGGCTACTGCTATTATGATGAATTCATTTATCAACGGTCAGGTAATAGAGGTAGATGGCGGGCAGCTTCCCTAGGAAAACAGACAGCAAGTGATTGACAAGTCCATAAACGCAAGAATGGTCAGGTTTAAGAAGAGAATATATCGGTTCTTTAAAGGGTAAAAGGTCAAAATTATCATTGTTATGAAAGTAAATTCTCTTTATCTATCCGTTTATGATATGACTCGGGCCGTTGATTTCTATGAAAGAAAAATATTTGGGAAGCCTGCCAGTAGCCTTACCGAAAGATTTTCCTATTTTGATATTGCAGGTTTTTTATTTTGCCTTTTCAATCCAGCTATTGGTGATGAGGCACATATAAAAGGAAACAATTGTATTCCAACCATCCAAGTAGAAAGGATTGAGGAATACCTCAATGAACTAAAGTCAAAGAATGTTGTAATTTCTATGGACTTAAGACAAGTAGGAGCTTATCATCTATTTCAATGTAAGGACTCTGAGAGCAACATTTTAGAATTCTATGAAATCAAAGAAAGTTGAGGAAATACCCGATATTTATTGGAAAACAAAAGTTTATTTAGATAATAACTTCTTATCTAACCCTTCGTTGGAAGTAATTGCCAAAGACGTTTTTAGTTCTAAATACTATTTAAATCATATTTTTTCTAAACATCACCAAGAGCCCCCTATCCAATATGTAAAGCGGTTAAGACTCCAAAGAAGCGCCTTCTTTTTAAGATTCACAGAAAACACTATACTTGACATAGCCTTTGACAATGGCTACGAAACGGGAGAATCATTTGCAAGAGCCTTCAGGAAGCAATTTGCCCATAGCCCGAAAAAGTATCGTACCCTTTTTCGTATGAAAAACCACCAAGCATACCCCCTCAAAACATACGCATCTATCAAGTCAGTCAAAACTGTTTTTCTAAGCAAGCCCTTACGTTACCTACCCATAAGGGAGTATGATAAGTACAATTACTTACCACACCCTGCTACCTTACCTTTAAATAAAGAAGAGAGCAGTCAGTTAATTGGTGTTAGTCACGACGATCCTGTTTGCACACCTAAAAGTAAAATTCGATTTCAGTATGGTTTATTGTTGGAGAAGCAAACAGCTAGCGTTCCGTTGTATACGATTGAGAAAGGAAAGTTTCTATACGTCCTATTTAAAGGAAGTACGGCTGAAATCCCTTCCATTTATGACTATATATACCATACCTTATTACCCAAAGAAAACTTACAAATCCGCAGCTTACCTGCTTATGAGTACTACAAAAAGTTTAAAAACTTTACGGTGGAAGCTGAGATAAATGTACCAATCGCTTAAAACAAGGTTGTGTTAGACTACATCGAACTACAGTATCCTGTAAATCCTGAACAACTTGAACAGGCCGTTCGCCCTCTGATAATGAAAGTAATTTCGGGAAATAATTTATAAGTAGTAGTATAAACATAAGGTAATAATCGGTGTTAAACTTAAAAGTGGGTAAAAGTCCACCACTGCTCACCAATAGCTCCATCCAAGATAAATTTATTACAATGAAATGATAGTCCCGCACACCATATCAGATTTGTACCAAACCATAGGGTTGCCTAGCGATGGTGAAGTTAATTTTTCCGTACTTAGTGTACCTGACATCCATCCTCAAATTCCCTTTAAATCCCCTGTATTACGTGCAGACTACTTTTCATTTATTCTTACCAAAAAGGGAGAAGGAGTGTATTATCTTGACGATAACCGATTCCCTTTCGGGGATGGATCCTTTTATTTCACCAATCCAGGACATATTAAGTCTTATGAATTAGCAGTTTCTGAAGAGGCCTACATCATTATGACAACAGAAAGCTTTCTTCGAGAAAATGTTCATCCAGAGATTTACGGAGAATTTCCTTTTTTGCTTGCCGAAATCGTACCGCCACACGAACAATCACCTCACGATTTTGAAGAGTACGAGCAGTTATTTACTCAGATCTTACGCGAATTCAATAAAGAATCAACGTATAAAGACAAAATTTTGGGTAATCTGATGTTGGTTTTACTGTTAAAAATCAAAGAGAAGTTCTGGGCAGACTATAATCCCATTGCCGAAGGAAAGGGAAATTCACGCATCGTAAAATCATTCAAAAAATCCCTAGAAGCAGAATTTAAGAAAATACTCAAAGGAGGGCAAAGCAGTATCAAATTACAAGCCCAGTACTTGGCCGAACAGCTAAACTTACATCCTAATTATTTAAATGCGGTAATCAAAAGTAAAACTGGGAGAACAGTCAATGATTGGATTTCAAAACGCACCTTATCCGTAGCCAAATCGCTCCTAATAGATTCTACCTATTCCGCAAAAGAAATCGCCTATTTGTTAGGTTACAGTGAACCCACTCATTTTAGCAGATTCTTTAAAAAACACACCCAACTTTCTCCCATAGCCTTTAGAAAGTCGAACAGACCAGCTTAATCTTTGAAATTGGTCATTTCTTGTTTGATAGTGGTTGTGAGCTAATCACGTCTCTTGCATAGCTTTGTAAAAGAAATCATTCACAACTTAAAACAAGAAAACCATGAAAGATTTATCAAAAAAAACACGTAGTAGTATTGGCATGCCTTTAGTAGGATTCGGAACGTATCAATTATCTATAGAGGAAGCAGAGTTTAATGTAATGGAAGCCTTAAAAGCAGGATATAGACATATCGATTCAGCAGAGGGCTACCAAAACGAAGTAGGTACCGGTAGGGCTATAAAAGCTAGCGGCTTTTCAAGAGACGACCTTTTTGTTACTACCAAGCTTTTTCCAGGAAACAAGCAATGGGGCGTACCTGAAAAAACGTACGAACAAACCATAGAGACTTTAAAGAAGCAATTAAAAGACCTACAACTCGACTATGTCGATCTCTACCTCATCCACGCACCACTTGCTGAGCTACGGCTAGAACAATGGAGTGCATTGGTAGCACTTAAAAAACTAGGATTAGCGAAGCATATCGGCGTCTCTAACTACGATGAGGCAAGAATCAAAGAGATTTTGGAGGCAGGTCTAGCGAAACCAGAGGCAAACCAAGTGGAGTTTCATCCAATTTGCGCTCAATTAAATTTAACGCAGTACATGGAGGAACATTCAATCGCTCCAATTGCCTACAGTTCACTTGCGCCACTTTCTAACTGGAGAATGGAAGAAGGACAAGGCGGGGAAGTACTTGCAGAGAAGAAACAAGATGCTCAGGTAGTAATCAAAGCCATAGCCAACGAATTAGGGGTGTCAGAAGCAAAACTCCTCCTACGTTGGGCATTGCAGCGCGGATACAGTGTATTAACCAGAAGTACTAAGCCCAAACATATCCAAGGAAACATTGATGTCTTTGATTTTGAGATTTCTGCTAGCCAAATGAACCAGCTCGACCAATTAGATCAAAATCAGGCATTTGCTTGGGCAGCCAATGGTCTTAACCCTATGGAAGCAGCTCCCGAATTAAAATCAAAAATCAATCTATAAAACAGCCTAATTGGATCGTAAAGCCTAATTATACCTGAGTAAGACAAGGCATACTGTGCAGCCAGTATTGGCTGCACCTTCCAAAACAACTCAGATAAGCAGGATCCGTGTGCGAATGAATTATTATTTAATCAATTGAATAGTCTTATCGAATAGATAATGGCAGAAGTTTGATAGAAACGCTCACTCACATAATCATAGATACCATGAAAAAGAAAAATAAAACCACACGTCGTGATATGATCAAAAAAGGTATGCTTGGTGCTGCAGTCATCGCGACATCACCTGTATTAGGGTCAGAAGCATCACTAGCAGGAGAAAGCAACCAAAGAGCTATGAATTCTCTTCTATCTGGTAAAACCGCTTTTATTACTGGTGGAGCAAGGGGCATTGGGCTGGCTATTGCAGAAGAAATGGCGCAAGCAGGTGCCAATATTGTGCTCTTTGACATTGCTTCTGGCCAAATTCCACACGTAGGATATGCTGTGGCAACGGAAAGTGATTTACAATCTGCCAAAGCCAAAATTGAAGCCTTGAACGTGAAATGTTTGGCTATCAAAGGTGATGTCCGCAAACTTGATGAGCTTAAAAATGCTATGCAACGTACCGTATCAACCTTTGGGAGTCTAGATATTGTTGTAGCAAATGCTGGCGTTACACAAGCAGGCTCCATCGAGGAATTCTCGCCAGAAGAAGTGAGCGTCGTTTATGACATCAATGTATCTGGTGTTATAAAAACAACCCAAGTAGCCGCTCCAATCATGAAACAGCAGTCGTCGGGAAGAATCATCTTTATTTCTTCCGCTTTAGGTCGGATGGGTAATGAGCTTTTTCCGATTTATGCATCATCTAAATGGGCCGTGATTGGCTTTGCCAAAAGTGCAGCACTGACTTACGGCAAAGATAATATTATGTGTAATGTGGTGAGCCCAGGATTAGTGCGTACAAAGTTGGCCGACAATCCATATATCTTAAGTAAAATGATGCCGAATGATCCAGCACCTACATTCAATCGTGTTTCTGAAATGCTCAAACCAGGTAATCCAATTAATGTTGGCCACCTTGAGCCCACTGATGTAGCAAAAGCAACTTTGTTTTTTGCAACCGATGCCACTGCTAAGGTAACGGGTGAAGTATTTGATATAAGTTATGGTTCTACGGCCAGAAATATAGGTTAGACCAGCCTAAACCATATTTTGATAAGGGCAAAAACGGTTAAACCGTTTTTGCCCTTAATTCAGTATATTGTGAGTTGAAGCGTAAATCCCTTTTAATCTGTGACTGTTACCCTAAAATGATCCAACATTTTGAAAAATCGAACAACTCGTTGCCTCATTTGACAAAGATACTCAAAACTTCCTAAGAAAGATTGAAGTAATCAAACGATTCAAAAAGGGAGATATTTTACTCTCAGTAGGAAATATCTGCCAAAAAAGCTTTCATATCATCAATGGCATTGCTCGCAAATATTACTTAAAAGAAGGGAAAGAAGTCACTACCGACTTTTACTTTGAAGATGATATCGCAGTCGCTTTTAACAGTTATACTTTTCAGCGGCCGAGTACCGAGTTTATCGACTGTCTCACAGAGGTAAAGATCCGCATTACCCATCGCCAGGATTGGGAGGCTGCTAAAACAAAGTTTCCATAACTGATTAAGCTAGACTTACTGCTGACAGAAATTTACGCAGGTACTATTGAAGAAGACCTCCACGATCTCCGCATTTTAACAGCTACAGAAAGGTATCCAAAGTTTACAGATGACCAAATGGAATTCAGCTTAGACTCTTACGTTACAATCTCTAACGAAAAGTTTGACCAATTTAAGATACCTTCTATCAAAGAGTTTATCATAAGAGTCTTGAAGGAAAACTCCATTGGAATTGGATTTAAAGAAATACAACAATATATAAAACTATTAGAGCAATGTTCTTTAGAAGAAGGGAATAAAAACTCAAATGGTATTTCTTCAGGTATTTTTATGAATTTCAAAAAAGAAACAGGTATCACTTATTTTATCTTTAATGATTTAGATTTTTTAAACCAACGGGTGAGGCTTGAAAAAGAAATCATTCAAGAAATGACCATACCTCTCAATAAGAAGAAAGGTAAAAAGCGTGACTTCTGGATCAATATGTAAAAGACTAGGAATATTGTAATTGTACTATTTAATAGCTCCTCTAAATCGTTGATTTGGCTTTTAAGAGTCAGTGAATTAAATTTGGAACGTGATATTTTAGCCTATCAAGCGCTCAAACACGCGTTGTATTTGTCCATTTTATTTGGCTAAGTAGTTGTCGCAGATAATGAACTTGACCCTATGAAAAATACCGTTCTACTTATATTTTGTATAATTACTTCCGTAAGCTGTGCGCAGGAAGCCGCCCATACAACGCTTTCAAGTAAGGCAACGCAAAGTATTGATACCTTATTTTCAAAGTTTGATCGGCTTGACACGCCGGGCTACGCCATAGGTATCTCAAAAAATGGACAGGCACTCTATAAACAAGGATATGGTTCAGCCAATCTGGACTATAATCTCCCAATTGAACCCTCTTCAGCTTTTAGCATTGCTTCTGTTTCCAAGCAGTTTACAGCCGCCTGTATAGCCTTATTAATCCTTGAAAATAAAATTTCACTAGAAACACCCGCTAGTGACTATATTCCTGCCTTGAAAAAGTATGCAGATACCATTCGAATTAAACATCTCATTTACAACACCAGTGGCATTACAGACTACCATCACTTAAAACGTAAAAGTGGTAAATCTTGGATCACTTTCAACTATTTTGATATTGATGAATGCATCGCAACCTCGCTTGCCGAAGAACAGTTACAATTTAAACCTGGCGACCAGTGGGACTATTGCAATGTAAACTTCATGCTCCTTACCAAGATCGTTGAAAAGGTAAGTGGGCAAGCCTTTAGTACGTTTGCCAAAGTACGCTTATTTGAACCTTTGGGAATGAAAAACACCCTCATCAATGACGATATCACACAAGTCATTAAAAACAGGGTCACGCCTTACAATCCAAGAACCGAAGAATATATTACTGGCTATCAAGAATACGGCGTTCAAATAAAAACGGAAGGAGTTTATATACAGCATCCTAGAAATTCCCCGCATTATGGCGGTAGTGGGGTTGTTACTACCATTAACGACTTATTGAAGTGGAGTGAAAACATGGTCACGAAAAAATTTGGTGGGCAGGCATTTTACGATTTGATGCACAAAACAATAAAGTTTAATCACGATAGAGATAACCAAGCCTTTGGTCTTTATATCGGTGATTTTAATGGTAGAAAGATAGTAGCTTGGGATGGGGGCGATTGGGGTATCAGCACACAACTCCTAAGGTTTCCTGAGGAGGGTATTGCCATTATAGTGCTTTCTAATCTCGGTTCAGGAGAGGCCTTTCGCAAGGCCAACGGAATAGCAGAAATTTTAATTGATGAAGGAATTTTGAAATAAAATTAATCCATAACACATTAATTTAAAAAGAAATGATCACTAGAATTTGGCACGGCACCACTAAGGCAACACACGCAGATGAATACTTGGCATATGTAACGAAAACTGGTCTTTCAGACTATAAGCGTACTCCTGGAAATCTATCTGCTAAAGTATTAAGGAGAATTGACAAAGATATTTGCCACTTCCTCACTGTCACCGAATGGGACTCTTACGATAGTATCAAGCAATTTGCTGGAGAAAACTACCAGAAGGCAAAATACTATGAAGAAGACGAAAAGTACCTCCTAGCATTTGAGGAAAACGTACTTCATTATGATACCTTTTCCGAGTGAAATAGCTGATAGTATTAGCAAATACAAACTATTGATTATCAGACATATTTACGCTGAAATGTTTCAGCATTCCTGATTTTTGTGCATAATCAATGCAGAGGATATCGCTACTTTTGAGCGTGATATTGATAATTAATTTTGATTATGCTAAAAAGAAATACATTACCCACAAAGTTACCTACCTTAGTTGGGATAACAGCACTCACTCAAGTTGCCATTATTACGAGAGATACCGAAGAAACCGTGAAGCAATTAGCCAAAGCTTTAAATCCTGGTTCCTTTAAAATCGTCTCTGCTAAATCACCCGAACTCTTCAATACTACCTACAAAGACAAGCCAGAAAACTGGAGTATGAAAGCAGGACTTACCTGGATCGGGAATACCCAGTTGGAAATAATCCAACCTACCTCAGGCCGTACCGTATACGATGATTATCTGAATGAAAGAGACCAAAAAGCAGGAATAGAACACATTTACTTGGCCGCACAAGATTTTGATAAAACCAGAAGCCACTACGAAGCAATGGGCTACCCATTGCAACAGGAAGCACAACTCAATGCAGCCGGTAAAATCGGATTTTTACCTGTACCGGCATTGCCAAAGTTTCTTCAACATATGGCTGCCCGATTTGGCTATACAAAGACCCAGCAATCCTTAAAGCTAGATATTGAGCTTGCTAAGTTTCCTAAAGGCGTGTCGCAAAGAGTAGCGCTACGGGCAGCTATCCCAGAGAAGTGGCTTCCCTCTCACCAACCCTCTTTATTTGAGTCAGTTCCTACTGATGCGCCCCTTCGTGACCTCGATGCCTTTTACGTACTTACAAAAGATTTAGAGACACTTGTAGCGGCGTATGCCAAACTTACGGATAAAAAACCTGAAATAACGCCTTATTATGACGATCACCTTCCTGGCGAAGGGCACTTAGCCCAAATTAGGGTAGGTACAAGCTTACTCGTATTGGTACAGCCTAAGCAAGGCGAAATAGCTTCACTATTATCAGATTTGGGAGAGGGGCTCACTTTGTTGAGAGGACGACCTCAGGAAGATGTTTCAACTACCATTCGATTACTTACTTCCCTCGGCTGGACGTGTCATAAATCTGCCAGTACCCTAGGCAAAAAACGTGCTTTCGCGAAGCATCCAGCTATACCATTTGCACTGTGGGTCACTGAAGAGTAGTTGCTTATACGCTGCCTGAAGCACTCAAATGACTACTTTCCAAGCCCAAACAACCTTAAAGGATGTTTGGGCTTGATGTATAATAGCTTTCAATAATAACTATATTGTATTTTCAAAATCACATTATAGGTAGAAAATGAAGAAAGCGCTACAAGCAATCCTAAATACTATCAGAGATATTGGCGAAGAAGCAAGAGAATTGATCTTCGAAAAACTGGCTGTAGAAGAGCTGATCGACATTGAAAAGCAATTGAACCAGCGTATTCCCGAAGCGTTTAGGTAAGCCCTCTTAACAGCGCGCTCACTACGACTTTACATTACCAGAAGAATTTAGGAAAATATTTGCTGCGAGTTTACATTGGACTACAAAGTTTATCGTTGATTTTAATAGAAGTAAAAACAACTGGATCAAAGAGTGCTTTCCAGACTCAGAAGATGAGATGGAGAGCGCTTACTCAATTGAACTGAGAAAGAGAAAGAAGCGTAATTATCTGTATAATAGTCATTACAAAAGTATAAAAGATGGGAGGTATCAACTATACATTTATTAAATCGGGTAAGAAACTAATCAAGCTAGCATTTGACGACATATTGTTTGTAAAAGGGCTAGGAAACTACATAGAGATATTTCTTACAAACGATAAGAAATACATTTACTACAAAGCTTTAAAAGACCTTATCAGCAAATTACCTGATGAGTTTATGAGAGTGCATAATTCATACATTATCAACTTGAAAAATGTGGATGCCATACAAGATAATCATTTGATGATAAGTAAGTATAAAATTACGATAGCCAAGAGTTACAGAACCTGTCTACTCAATAGTGTAGGTAAATTACTACTTTAGATAAAAAATCTGACCATCCACATAAAATACCTGACAGGCTAGATCATTCATTTTGTATCGAAGAATTTCAGGCGTTGTTTTGTAAAAAAACAATCGACCATGAGACCCTATTTATTTTACTTAACAATGATTTTAATAGTAACCACAAATAGCTTACTAGCACAGAGTAATCCATACGAAAACGACGTAAAGACGATAGACGCGCTGATCAAAGCGAGTTATGAGATAGTATCTGGAGAGAAAGGGGCGCAAAGAAACTGGGAAAGAGATACCCATTTACATCATCCAAAAGTCGTTTATTCCTATCTTAGTCAGAGTAAAGGCGAACAACTTACAATGACCCTGAAAGAATTTCAACAAGCAACAGACGAGATGGTGGCGCAGACAGCCTTTTATGAAAGTGAGGTAAACAGAGAGGTAAGAGTTTTCGGAAATATGGCACAAGTATGGAGCACCTACGAAACACGGTTGGAAAAAGGAGGAAAAGTAGTCAGAAGAGGCATTAACAGTCTCCAGCTCATCTATGAAAACAATCGTTGGTACATTATCTCTTGGGTTTTCTGTGGAGAAAGCGAAAATACTCCAATTCCAAGAACATTCGATAAGAACTGAAAACTTGTAAGTATTAAAGAGTGGCTTTAGATACAGTTAAGTTCACCTAAATTCTAAAATTGATCAATAAAACGCCATAGCTAACGTTATACCCAAACACCAAAGTATTATTACAGCGCACTATGAAAGTAGCCTTATACCCTGCGTTTGAGGAAGTGTTTAATAATAACGCGTTAAAAGGAATCTTTTACCCACTTTGTGAAGTATCTGATGTGAGTGCTTCACTCAGCGATCCTCTATTTTTTGTTTCCAGTAACGGCATTTGGACCGATGGGCAGATTGAGAATGACAATAATGCATCAGACTTTACCCGTTTTCAACTCGATAACGGCAGATATACTTTCAAAGGAGATATAAACGTATATGTAGGGTATAAAAATGCACAGCAAGTATTCAAGTACTTAGAAACTGATTTTAGACAAAATGGAGAAGAATACTTATCTAAAAAGATAACCACCAACGCCTACATCCAAAGTATTCTGGCAAATTATAAACCCAACTTTGGCGCATTAGATACCAACTATTTTCTGCAGACTTTCTACGAATTTTCAATTAATAAGCTGATCTATCACAAGACAGGAAAGTTTGGTGCCTTTAATCAAATTATAAACAACTGGGGCGAAGCAGATGAAAGCCCTATCGTTTATGAAATAAAAGACGATCACGCTTCTGGCTATGCAGACATCGCTGTCAATAGTGCCTATTTATTCCCTCAAACGCTCGAAATCGAAAAATATGAGAAGGTTGGTTTTGTAGTGGGCGCTGAATTCTTTACAGACGGAAACGATACTTATCTGCTTTATGACCAGTTCGACCAGCGAGCTATCTGTATCAATCATTATTCCTGAAATGAAAATAAACGTACAACATTCACTATAACACATGCCAGATAATATGAGTAAAATAATTTTTCTCTCTCTATTACAATGTTTCGCTATTTACTCATTTGCTCAGTCAGACAAGGAAGTTGCTTTAGCAAAGGGAAAAGAAGCTATTAAAATGATGGACGAAGGAAAAATTGAGGAGAGCATTCAGCTTTTAGAAGAAAGCCAAAAACTTGCCCCCCAAAACTTCCTGTACCCCTACGAAATTGCTTATGCGCACGTCCTAAGAGAAGACTACGAAAAGGCACTAAAAATTATAGACAAGGTAAAGAAATACCCAAACATCAACAGTCAGGTTTATCAAATGGCTGGCAATTGCTATAGTTACTTGGGTAAACCTAACAAAGCTATTAAAGAGTATGAAACTGGTATGAAGCGCTTTCCTAATGCTGGCAATTTGTACTTAGAAAAAGGTAACATCTACCTTTTTCAAAAAAACTATGATGAGGCTATAATAAACTACGAAAAAGGCATTGAGGTAGACCCCACTTTTGCTTCAAACTACTACAGGCTAGCTAAGCTATTCTTAAATTCAACCGATAAGTTGTCAGGACTCATTTATGGTGAGCTTTTTATGAACTTAGAAAGAAACACACAGCGCACACAAGAAGTAAGTGCGCTGCTTTACAATACCTACCAATCCTCTATAACATTGGGGGAAGATACCTCTAAAATCGACTTCTGCGAGGTAGTGATTGATGCCTCCAAGATAAAATCAAAAGGCGATATCAAACTACCGCTATGTGCGATTTTCGGTAAGCACTTTATTTTAGCTATCATCGAAGAAGATACCGTTGACCTCAACTCCCTTTCGGTTATTAGAACCAAATTTCTCAAAAGCTACTTTGAAGAAGACTTTAAGCACCACCCCAATGTACTCTTCGAGTACCAAAAAGCATTACTTGACGAAAAACACTTTGAAGCTTATAACCACTACTTATTTCAAATCGATGCCCAAGAGGAATTTAACGAGTGGCTAATGAACAACCAAAAAAAATACGATGCGTTTGTAGAATGGTACACTAAAAGCGAAAACATTCTAGAAATAACTGCTGAAAATAGGTTTATAAGATGAAGGTTTATTGTGTAAAGTAGTCCATGGTCATCCATATTTATTTTAAGCATAGTTGTAATTTCCTGAGTATGAAAAGTCTATTAAGCTTCGTATTGCTTTTTCTTCCCATCAATGGATTCACCCAAATAATTCATTTAGATACCATTCAGCGAATACGCATTATTGACCATCAAAACTTCAATTTTGAGTGGTATTGTGGAAGGGTTTACGAGATACTTAAGAATGAGGGCTCTTACGAAATGTACCTAGCTGAACAATACAATAAGCCTTTCTTTTTCGATGTACCAGAAAAAAATATTGAAGAGGACTCACTTGATCTCTCCGAGTCAAAGCTGCTGCAAGACCTAGAGATTACCTCTGATCACGATTCTGCTGTTATGCTTGCAATCAAGCAGTTGCTAGCAAGCATCAATACTGGGCAAGCCGCATCAACCTTGAAAACACCCATGAACGCACGAAGGTTGAATCTTTTAGCGAGGAGCAACTCTTTGCACTCATCGATGCTATCAACGACCAAAGTGCAAGACATCCCGAGGACATAACAGAAAACTTAGGGATGGATTCATCTTGGGTTGCAGAGAATGCACTCAGGCTTTTTGAGACGTATCAACTACCTGATATTGAACCAACACAAGCACAAAAAGCCTTTTGCCTTTCTTGTTTTCAAGATCAAAGCAAATTGATGATCGCTTCATTGTCTCTCATTGGCCACCCCAACACCTTCGACTATCCTTTTATTGAAATGCAATTTATCACCTCCAACGATACCTTAAGCCTTTACACACGTAATCCCACCCCACTGAGCTTACCTTGGGTTACAGAAGGTACTAACTACTCTTACAACCCTAAAATCTCAATACTTTTAGCCGACCTACTGCCTGACTTACGTTACTCAAACAGCAATAGACTTGCTGGCGACTACTCGGCTGTACCTTCTTATTCGTATCAATCAGTCGAGGAAGTTTTCACTAAAGTTATCATCTATAGGTACTGCACTGTATTTAACGGAAAGAAGAGGAAACGAAGAAAAAGAATCTATGTTGATAAAGAAACAACAATAACAGACCGTTAAGACACCTCCTTACACTTAAATACAACTAAAATATCTTTAAACACTTAAACCTCTCCAACTTTATTGAATCTTATTTAAATACTTTAGTCATCAATAAATAACAACCCATTAGAAGATTGAGTAACCTTGCCTCGTTTCCCTAGGGCGGGCGCAACAAGTCAAGGCAAAGCTTCGTTAAAATGAAACAAACGCTATAAATTACTTAAAGAATTGAACCTATTGATTTTTAGTGCTCCTATAAAATGAAAGAAGCTGCCGTATCTCTCCTTACAAACGTTATTAATGCAATCGTATCTCCTTCAAAAGAAGACTTTAATGACTTTTTTAAGATTCTCAGTTTTCAGCAAATTGATAAAGGGACAAAATTAATAGAGAAAGGCACTTTCGTAGACAGGCTACATTTTATTTCGGAAGGGTACATTAAGTATGAATACGAAGACGTAAGTAAAAAAAGAGTGATTCATATGGCAGGCAATGGTGTTTTTGCTTCCGATTTTTTCAGTTACTATTCTAGTCAACAAGCCATTACCGATGTTATTTCAATAACACCTTGCCAATTATTACGGGTAGACAAAATACACCTCGAAAAGTTGTACAGAGAAAATAACACTTGGGCAAACTTTGGTAGAAAAATAGCTGAAAATGCCCTCGTAAATCAAATCATGGAGCGAATAAAAATTCAGACCCTGAGCCCCGAAGAACGCTATACAAACCTACTTGTATCAAATCCCGAACTATTAAAGGTGGTAAAGCTTGGCGATTTGGCCGAAATGCTTGGTATTACCCAAGAAACCTTGAGCCGAATACGAAAAAGATTGAGCCAAGCCTGATTTTTTGATTTGCGTCAAAGGATTAAACACTTTTTTATCAGAACTTCACACTCGAAGAATACTTTTAAGTAAACGTCTTATGAAGAAAGGTATCCTCATTGCCTCTCTATTACTTACTCTCATATATCAAAGCGGCACAGCACAAACCAGCTTCTGCCCTGATGATCCACCTTTGAATCCGTGGCTAGCTGATTCCCCCTACCCTATCTACCACCGCAACAACTACGCACAGGCTTCTACCTGCATTCCTGGAATAACGGCAAAGGACAGCGTTCGTATCAAAGTAAAAGATAACATCGCTGGTGGCACATCGCCTTGGATTTACCTCTCTGATAAATACCCCAATGGTGAAAGAGTAATTCTTTACTCCAATTCGACCCACGTGTTTAAGTTTAGAGACGATGGCGAGAAGCTGGTGGCCATAGACAGCTTGAAAATAGATGGAAATCCGTACACGTCTTTTGGGTACAATTTTCTACTTACTAAAAATAACGTATGGTTTACCTACGATCCAAAATACAGACCCAAACTGAGGAAGTTTACCACTTTATACAAACTGACAGATACCCAGCCTAACAATCCCGATTCAAAAATAAAGGTTGTCAAAACACTCAATTTTGGAGATCATGGTATCAATAAAGTAACCATGTATTCCCTCAACTATAACGGACAAATTGTCTTTTACTCCCACGAAGACAAAAAACAAAATATATTCAATGTAGGTATCATAGACCAAGATTTAAACCTAGTCAGTCATATTAAATGTAAGTTATTACCTGGTGAGAAAGTAAACCATAACTCTATCGCCGTCGATGAAACCAATGCCTTTTATATTGTATCTACACACAGACTGATGCAGTTTACTTGGGACAATACAGTTCTGAAAATGGGATGGGAAGCCAAGTATGACTTTGTGAAAGACGGACCAACTGGAAAATGGGCGAATGGGAGCGGGACGACCCCAACGCTTATGGGTTGGGGTGAGGGTAAGGATAAGTTAGTCATTGTTGCAGATGGGCATGCCAATAATAATTTAGTAGCCTTTTGGCGCGAAATACCCTCCGATTGGCAAGGATTATCAGGGAGAGATCGTAGGCTGGCAGACGTCATAAAAATTCCTTATGCCAAATCTTTCAGCAAGAAATTTCAATCTATAGAAAACTCCCCTACCGTTTACGGATACGACGTAGCCATCGCTCAGTTTAACGGCTTTCTTGGGTATAAATGCAAAAACTATAAAGGCGTACAAAAATTCAGATGGGATACAGAGCAAGATAAGCTTGTACTGCAATGGGCCAATGACAAAGTCAATATGAATGGTGTTTTAAGTTATTCCTCGGGTAGTAACTTGGTATATGGCAGTGGCAAAGAAGAAGACTGTAATTACTATTACTATGGGTTGGATTGGGATACAGGCAAGATAGCATTAAGACTTCTACTAGGTACCAAACGGAGATTTCCAAAGGATCCATTCTATGATCAAGGGGTCAACCATATCATTGATGAAGAAGGAAATGTTTACTTTTCAGGATCACGCTCTTTAGTAAAAATTGAAAAAGTCAAACCAGTAAACGATTAACCATGAAAACACTTTTATTCTCTTTCGTTGTACTCTGGGTATCTTTTGATACTGTATTTGCTCAAACCAGCTTCTGCCCAGATGATCCGCCCCTAAATCCGTGGCTGGCTGATTCCCCCTACCCCATTTACCATAGAAATAGTTATGCGCAAGCCTCAACTTGCCTTCAAGGACCTATGCCTGGCGATGACCTTACTGTCAAAGTAAGACGAGACATTACAGGCGGTACATCACCTTGGATTTATTTATCTGATGAATACCCCAGCGGAGAAAGAACAATTTTGTATTCAAATTCCACTCACGTTTTCAAACTCATAGACAATGGTACAACGTTACTAGCCATCGATAGTGTTAGATTGGATTTTAATACCTTAGAGTCAAATGGTTACAACCATTTATTGACAAAGAATAAAGTTTGGTTTTCATACGAACCGACCTACGACCCTGCCAACGATGAATATTCTCAACTTTTTAAGTTTTCTGATGAAGACCCCACTGATCCCTACTCGCCCATTGTAGTTTTGGATACCTTAGATTTTGGCGATTATGGTGTGAATCGCGTAAATATGTACAATCTCAATTATAACGGCGAGATTGTTTGGTATTCAGAAGAAGATGTGGTCAATAACATCGCTTACGCAGGAGTTGTAGACCAAGATTTCAACATGCTTGACATTCTTACTTTTGATAGGTTGCCAGACGAACGTATTAACCATAACTCTATATCAGTAGACGAAAATAACACCTTTTATATCGTCACTTCTCACCGGCTCATTGCCTTCGAATGGGATGGTAAAGACCTTACCATTGGCTGGGAAGCACGTTACGACTTCGTCAATGATGGGCCTACAGGAAACTTTGCTTATGGGAGCGGTACCACACCAACACTAATGGGTTGGGGAAGAGGTAATGATAAGTTGGTGGTAGTGGCTGATGGGCACGCGAATAATAATTTGGTAGCCTTTTGGCGAGAACTTCCACGCGGTTGGACAGGCAAACCTGGCATGCCTATTCGCTTTGCCGATGCAATCGCTATTCCCAACGCGCAATCTTTCAGTAATTTATTCCAATCTATTGAGAATTCACCTACTGCTTATGGATACGACATCGCCATCGCTCAGTTCAATGGTTTTCTTGGGTATGACTGCGACAATCTTAAAGGCGTATCTAAATTTCGTTGGGGTACCGACGCCAATGCGTTCAACCTTGAGTGGACGAACGACGACATCAACATGAATGGCGTGCTTACCTACTCATCTGGAAGTAACCTCGTGTATGGCACAGGCAAAGAAACTGACTGTAATTATTATTATTATGGCTTAGATTGGGATGATGGCAATCTTGAATTAAGGTTCTTATTAGGCCCAGAAGAGGGCTTCCCCGAAGATCCCTTTTATGACCAAGGCGTGAATCATGTCATCGACGAAGAAGGGAGTATTTATTATTCAGGTTCTAGGTCATTAGTGAAGCTACAAACGCACCAAAATCCGCTTTCGATTCGAGAACGTACACGCTCAAATGATAAGCTTCTGCTTTATCCCAATCCTACAACTACGCAAGTTTGGGTCCGAGAAGCCTCTCTGAATGGAAGTGAATACAGTGTGTTTTCACCAGAGGGTAGATTATTAAAAACCTCAATAGTCGAAGCGCAAACAATCGACCTTACCGACATGCCAAACGGCTTGCTCTTCATACAGCTCAAAAATGAAGAACAAGTAATAATGAAGAAAATAGTAAAAGGTGATTTATAGTTGTGTGCATTTTTTTAATTTAGTTTTATATAGAACTAAATTAGAATATTTACACTTATACAAATATAATGAAGATACCAATTGAAATAGAACTTGGGAGAAGTTGTGCTCGACTTTTCTGGAGTCTTCAAAACAGATCGAATGCTGTTTTAAAACATTTGGGTATTACCATCGAGCAATTGCGTTTATTAATACTCATTCAAAACAATGAAGGGAAAGATCAGCAGTTTTTGGCGAATGAAACATTGAAAGCAAAATCTGCCATTACATATTTATTAGATAAAATGAGTGGCGAAGGACTAGTAGCTAAAGTTTCAGACGAAAGAGATACCCGAAATAACAAAATATTCCTTACCAGTAAAGGGAAACTATCAGTTGTGGAGGGACAGAAAGTATTAATGAAAGAGATGCAGGACTTATTGAAAGCGAAAGATGTAGAGGAAATTAAATCCCTGATCGAAACCATGCAAACACTTACAAAAAAGTTGCTGTAATTTTTTATCAAAAAAAGTTCTATATAGAACTAATTAAAAAAGAACGAAATGAAGTTATACCGAATTATCAGACGACCACCCTTTTTCTTACGTTCCTCTTATTGGATGCCCAAAAGAGAGAATCCTGTGAAAAGCAGCCCTAATGCGCGTTTACCCATCATCATTCCTACGCTTTTGATACAATATGGAAGCCTAAAAGCAAAACTCATTGGGTTTAGAACAGTTGTAAAGTCTTTATGGATATCCTTAAAAGAGATGTATAAAAGCGCTTCGCAATTAAAAAAGAGTCCTGAAGAAGGGCAGAAATTAATTGATGCAGCTACATTACAAGAATTAGAGTCTTATGCCAAAAAACTTGGTATATCCAAAATAGGGTATACAAAAGTGAATCCAGATTTTATTTATAGAGACTTTGATATTCTGACAGACAAAGTTATGATTCTTGCTATGGAAATGGATAGAGATGCCATAAAAACGAACCCCTCCGAAAAAGCAACAAAAGAAATTTGGCGGACTTATTCAGTGCTAGGAGAAACTGTAAATAAGATAGCTGAGTTTCTACGCAATAAAGGCTATAAGTGCCACCCATCGCCTGCCATCGGTGGGGATATTATGACAGTTCCCGTTGCACAAGATGCAGGAATAGGCGTAGTGGGGAAAAACGGAATCTTGATTGCCCCCGAGTTTGGACCATCTATGCGGCTAGCTGCCATTTTTCTTGACGTCGATAACCTTCCTATAAAGACAATTGAGGACAATGAACATTTATGGGTGAGAGATTTTTGCGAAACCTGCAATCATTGTGTAAAAAACTGCCCTGGAAAAGCCATTTACGAAGAGACGAAAATAATGAAAGATGGCTACCCTAAGTTCATTGATGCTGAAAAATGTGCACCCTTCTTCTCGAAAAACTGTAGTAAGTGCATCTCTAACTGTCCCTTTATTATGGGGAATTACTACAAAATTAAAGAAACGTACTTTACACGCTAAGCAGCGCCCCTTCTGAGAAATAATCTCTACCCTGTCCCTACAGAGTTGTTTTACACATCTGTACAAAACTAATAAATAAGCATCTGAAAGTACCATTAAGGTAAATTACGCGTTACACTGCTAGTTTTGATCCTTAAACTCTTGACCAACATCGTGTACGCATTAGTACTTTTCGAGAAACTTGCTGCACCCTACCCCATTGTTTAGCAAGCTTTTATTACTTATTTTACGAAGTTAAGACAGCTTATTTAACCAATCTCTTAGTAAGAGATAGAAATATAACATAGGATTTAGCTATAAAGATATGTGTTTACTATGCTTTAAGTTCAAAAATTGACAAGTCTTATCTCATTATAACATCCACTAGTTTCACAATCAACCTTCCCAGAATGGAAATCAGTACACTAACAATACGAATAGTCATTTTAGTAGTCTTTGCGATTTTCCAAGCCAAACAAGCCTCAGCGCAAACTTCACTTGAAAAAATCGACCTCAACTATGGAAACTACACAGTAGGGTTTCGTCACTACACCCTTACTGATAGTACTCGAACCTACAGCAGAGTCTACGATTACACTAATCAAAAAATTAAAAGACCCATTCCAATAAGTATCTGGTACCCCTCCAAACAAAGCAGCAGCAATAAAAAACCTTTGAAGATTTTGGATTACTTTGAAATCTTGAAAGAAGAAGAGGAATGGGAGCACCTTCCCAATGAGCAAATCCTCAACTGGTTTTACTACGCCAATACACCTACCAATCAGGAGCACCTCAAAGAATCGGTAAAAGCCTACGCTGAAGCTGAGTTTGCTAGTGGTACGTTTCCTATCGTAGTGTATGCCTCAAGTTATCAGGCTTCTTCCATAGAAAACTTTGCACTTTGTGAATACATAGCGAGTCACGGCTACATCGTGATGGCAAGCCCAAGTCGAGGCACTGAAACACGCTGGTTTAGTAACAACAACGCAAAAGAAATGGAAACCCAAGCCAGAGATATAGAATTCTTGATAAAGGAGGTAATCAGCTTTCCAACCGCTAATCCAAATAAGATAGCTGTAATGGGCTTTAGCTTTGGTGGCCTGTCCAATGTAATCGCCCAAATGCGCAATGACAATATAAAAGCCTTAGTGAGCCTTGATGGGACAGAGCGGTATCAATATGCACTCATGCAAAAATCGCCTTTCTTCGATGCCAAAAAGCTAGATGTCCCTTACCTTCACATGGCACAAAAAGATATCCCTGAAAGCGTTCTCAAAGAAGACAACATAGACGCAGCCCTTAATACAAAGTTCGACCTGTACGATAGTATAAGTAATAGTAAGGTGTATCGACTAAAGTTTCATCATCTCACACATAGCTACTTCAGTACACTAGGAATCCTCTTCGCAAAAAGAGACAAGCGGCAAGATAAAAGCGACGCCGAAATTATGAAGTCTTACAAGTGGGTTTCGGTATATACTTTAAATTTTTTAAACGCATACTTAAACGGCAACAAAGAGGCTTTGACCTTTATCGAAAATAACCCATCTGATAACGGTATAAGCAACAGCTTAGTTACTTATAGCACCAAGCAGCCCAAAGCTGATCTATTCACCTTTCAGGATTTTAACGATTTGGCAGCAGATCAACACTATAAAGGCCTTTCTCAATTGTACGACTCCCTTTCAAGCAAGAATCCTTCTTTAAAACTTCCTGAAGGGAATCTCAATACACTTGGGTTACAGCTTGTTTTTAATCCCAATACCTCGGCACAAGGGATCAATGTCTTTTTATTGGCGACAAAGCTATATCCAAACTCTGCCAATCTTTTCGATAGCTTGGCAGAGGGATATTTATTTATGGGTAATAAGGAAAAAGCGATAGAGAACTTTGAGAAGTCATTGCAATTAAGCGCTCAAAATCAAAACGCCATCAATAGATTGCAACAACTTAAAAAGTAAAATAGAACCAACACAGAAACTTAAACGAGGATGCTGGCTACGCCCTTAATGCTTGAAATAAATGAAGCATAGTTATCATATACGCATTCAATAATTTCGTATGAAAAAAACCTTTCCCATCCTATCAGTTATCGCTTTGCTCATTATATTTACCTCTTGTAGTGAAGAGTATGAGCTTGACAAGGCCGCTTATAAGTTGATCCCATACAGTGGGAAAGAAGTCTTGATTCTACAATCAACTGAAAATAAACTCGATACACTTTTTCTCAATGGGATTGAACAGTACTTTGTAAACGATAATCACCTTGCCTTTTTTACTGATCAGTATGAGGTTCGTATGCTGAACTACAAAAAATACGCCCCATATGCTAACAGATATGTAGAGGTGCATCCTATGATTGAACTTACAGCTACCTCTACCGAAACTACCATTAAGTTTGGTTTTGGGTACGAATATGCATTTGTAGGCCAAATGTTTTATACAAAAGAAGCGTACGATAGTATCCCCATCACACAACTTACTATTGGTAACAGAACTTACAAAGATGTGAAAGTTTTTGAGGCTGACGATACGTACGAACCCTTAGAAAACCCTATTGAAAGGTTTTACTGGAGTTTAAGCCAAGGGTTACTAGGGTTTGATGAACGAGAAACACAATGGCGGTTAATAAAAAAGTATACGCCTTAGCTAAGAAATCCTATCACCTCACAGGGGCAACCAAGAGGTCAATATATTTGTACTGATACAAACACCAAAAAGTACAGCCAGCAATGACCAAAGTTATACCGCTAAAAAATAGTGAAATTGAGTACTTACTAACAGGCAGATCGTATAAGGATGCCATATTATTTTTACACGGTTTGGGCGCTAACCTTTCCCAGTTCGAATACCAACAAACCTATTTTAGTGAGTACTATAAGTTCATTTCTGTAAACCTAAGAGGTCACGGAAATTCCAGCGTACACGACAAACCCACTTTGGCTACCTTTGAACTGAGTAAAATGGCAATAGATGTAATCGAGCTATTAAATACGCTCAACATCAAACGAGTACACTTCGTAGGCAACTCAATGGGAGGAAATGTAGGGTATGAAATCCTGAGAGTAGCACCTCAAATACTTGGCTCTTTTACAACTTTCGGTACTACAGCCAGCCTAAACACTTCCAAACTTGCCCTTAAAATGATGACGTACACTTATAAAATACTCAGTACAAACGCCATCGGGAACTTATCGAAGGCAGCCGGCCAGACGAGCGCCTCTAAAAAGAAGATAAAAGAAATGATAGCACAAGTCGATAAACAAACCCTACGCGCTATTCTACCAAACATTGCCAATTTTAACTACTTGCATACTATTAAAACTTCAAACCTGCCTTGTATGATCATTAAAGGTGCATTGGACAAAAGTATTAATAAAGTGCTCGAAAGTACCATTGCTGCATTTAAGAAAAGAGGCAACTTTAAAATGATTGAACTACAAGGTGTTGGGCACTTTGCCAACCTAGATTGTCCAAACGTATTTAATAAAACCTTAAGTGAATTTATTACCAATAAAAAGGAGCAATGATGTAATTCTCTTATTTTAGTATCTTACGTTTAGAAATATATTGTAAGATGACAATAAACTACCATAATCGCTCCTTTAAACCCATCAGTAATACTGAGAATGGCGAAACCTCTAATGAGACGATATTTGCTTACAAGCAAGAAGGAAACATCGTAAGTGCTGAGTATGTGGGTGGTCAAATAAAATATGGGCATCTAATAGGCCTAGTCGATGAAGCAGGAAATATAGAGATGCGCTATCATCAAGTCAACGACAACAATGAGCTGATGACAGGCATTTGTCAGTCTACGCCAGAGATGCTGGCGAACGGTAAAATCAGGCTCCACGAAACTTGGCAGTGGACATCGGGCGATCAATCAAGCGGAAAATCAATTTTAGAAGAGGTATAAAATATAGTGATCACAATGAATATATATCATTCCTGGATGATACTCATCATCTTCTCTTTAGCACAACTTTACGGAAGTGAAAACCCTCTTAAAGCAATGCACCAACCAAGTAACACAGCCCTTGATACACTGCTTACACCTGAAATCAACGGAATTAAACAAGCCGTAGCAATTAAAACAGATGATGTAAATAGACCTATACTCTTGTTTTTGTCTGGAGGGCCAGGAAGCTCTATGATGAATTCGGCCACCAAGTTTACAGACATCCTACAAGAAAAATTCACGATTGTGCACTGGGATCAAAGAGAGACAGGAAAAACGCTGAAGCTCAATCCTTCTCCTACTCCACTTTCTGTAGTACAAATGCAACAAGACACCTACGAGGTAGTGCTTTTTCTAACTAAAACACTGAAAAAAGAAAAAGTCTATCTTTTAGGTAGCTCCTGGGGCAATGTACTCGGTTTCCATATCGTTGCAAAGCATCCTGATTTACTCCATGCTTATTTTGCTGTCAACACAATTGTTAATCAGTTAGCTAGTGAAAAGGAACTCCTCAAAAAACTAAAAAGTCACTTCAGTGAAAACGAAGTGGCTACTGAAGAGCTAGCAAGCGTAAACCCCCCTTTTCAATCAGAGAAAGATCTCTTTTACCTAAGAAAGTGGCTTTTTTACAAAGATGGAGAGAAATACGCTATTACTAAGCGATTTGAGAAGGGCTTTATGCAGTGGGCCAAAACTTGGTCGTCAGTTTTCGATGAAGTGCTAGCAATAGATTTGACCCAAAGCCTTCAAAAGGTTGATTGTCCCGTGTATTTCTTCGTTGGTAAAAACGATATTCAAACCTCGACTGAGATCACAAAAGCGTACTATCAAGCCTTAGAAACCGAAGAAAAAGGGATATTTTTATTTGAAAAATCTGGTCATCAGATACATCAGGAAGAGCCAGAGGAGTTTCAACGTACTATCATAGAAATAGTAGAGAAATAAAATAGTCACTTATCAGACACAAATAGCTTGTTGAATTAACAATAACACTTTCCTAAAGAAACAAACCCCTATGTTTACCCTTTATAATAGTCTGTTGATAATAGCCTTGACCCTTGTTTGTCAAAGCTGTGGTTTTCCAACTGCCAAAGAAGCAGCTCTACAGTTTGAAACCAAAAGTGCGTATCAGATAGATGAAAACGATCATTGGCGCGAAATAGGGTTTGCCAGTGAGCTTATCAACGTAAAAGAAAAAATAGTAGTAGTCCATGGAGGTGACATACCTATTACCCCAAAAGAATGGGCTTCTTTTAAACCTATATTTCCTTGGAAGAGGAACTTAGATAGAACCCTTCATTTTGATAAGACTCATTTTATGCGCTCTCCCTCCAAGCCTCGTGATTGTAAAGGAAAAGATTGCTATGAGATCATCTCGTATAAAGGATACACTTGGCTTACGTTGGCTCAGCCAATTGCCGTAGACTTTATTCCAGATAAAACGGATATTACGAAGCCCGAGCCAGGACATTTGGTCATAAAGACCATTAAAAAGTGCCAATCTATACGATTTGATGATCATTTTTATCAACTAAGCGATGGAAAAGGAAACCTCTATGCCTTACACGCTACAGAAAAGAAGCACCCCGATTTGAATGTGGTGCTTCCTAAAAATTACACTTTAAAAAAAGTAGCGCTTACGGAGCCACTCATCATCAACCCTTTTGGTAACGATGAAGCGTGTTATCATAACATTTTAGGAGATCACTTGGGGCAAGGATACCATCAATACAAGTACGCAGACACCCATTATCCGAGCAGATAGACTACTTATTACTTTCTTTGTGCTCCTTTTTAACGCTTTGTTTTATAAACCTCCAATACACGTAGCGCTTGCAAACTGCCTGAACGCCACTTCCCTTTAAAATTTTCTGTAACAATGAAAAAGTCGCCTGGGAAGAATTGATGTTCAACCTGATCTTCAGTGGTGACGGTTACGATCCCGTTTAATACGTGTATCATACGTTCTTGTCTTATCTTTTCCAATTCCTCTTTTTTAGTCAATACATTTACTGTAAGCTCAGCACCTTTGTAAATCACCCCATTGGTTGGCTTTGAAACCCCAGAAAGAATATCTCGATCAATCACCAAAGCTTTGGTAATCGGTGACTTGATCGTAGCGTCAGGTCGATCTTTGGCAACAAGTGCCAATTCAAGATGTAGCCCACCAATGTCTACAAAATTCCACTTACCTTGAAATCCTTTCGCCTGCACGAAAAAATCGCCCGAATGAACTGCAAACGCCTCTTCTCCTGCTGGTTCAACAACAGCCTTTCCGTTCATCCAAAAGATAAACTCTTCCATAGGAAAACTTTTGAATTCATTTGTAATACCCGTACCAATGGCTATCATGTACACTGCTATCTCCGTCCCATTATATACCCTCTTCTGATAGACAGTTCGACTCGTATCTGATTGTACTTTTTTGTCCAGTCCTTCCCCTGCCAGCAACGCAGTAGGAATCTTATAAATAGAAGGGGTTTCTTGTGAAGGTTGTTGTGCTGAGGCGTTAGTGGCTAGCAATAGACCAAGTCCCCAAAGAATCAATACTTTTCTCATATTTACTTTTTTCTTCAAAAGTAGCCCTTTACAGCACCAAAAAAGTCTTTATTGATAAATTGAGCGTATGAAATGATAAATTCGGACTAGCCCTCCCTATATTTTGAGGGAGTTGTCCCTTTTAATTTTTTAAAGGCAGCAAAAAAAGAAGAACGACTATGAAAACCCACCTCCTGACCAATCGCCTCTATGCTATAGTGTTTATTTTCTTTTAGTAAACGGCAGGCTTCATGAATACGGTAATGATTAATGTATTGGTGAAAATTCGTTTCGAGATTGTCATTGAGTATACTAGATAGTAAATGCTTACTAACAGAGAGTTGATTTGCAAGTGACGCAAGCTTTATATCAGGATTTCGATAAACGTTGTCAACCTCCATGAGTTGTGTTAACTTTTGGTTGATCCTATTAAATGCCTGCTGGTCAATCTTTCTACCTACAGTGTGTTTCTTTTCTTTCTGATTACTCAATAGAAAATATCCTGCTGCCAAGTAAAATACCAACGAGAAAGTCAAAGGGCCTAAAATATAGCTGGTAAATAACGATACCGCAAAACCCAAGCAGATAAGTACAAGCGATAAATAGATAATAACAGCCTTTTTTACACTAGAGGCAAGCTTCTTCGAAGAAAAGAATGCCCAAATCTCCCTCCTCCATACAAATGCTACTTGTAGAAGATAGACTGTCAAAATAGCGTGGATGATGTACCTAATTCTCCAATTCCAAATTGTAAAATCAAACAAAGCCCAACATAAGATGGAACAGAAAGATAGTACACCAAAATGCAGTAAGCTTTCGCGGGCTATCTTCTGACTGCGATTAGCCAAAGCTTTCATTAGAAATAGTATCGCAGGGCCTAGTAGCAGATTAGCCATAAGCCCCCATTTGATAAGTGCCTTAGGTATATCTCCAAAAAAATGAAAGCAAGAAACTCCTACCCGTATTGCTAAACAAAGCAATAGTATGCCAAGAAAGGAGTCTTCTAGTTGGCGGTTAGGCTTAATTACAAATAAATAAAGGGCTACCAACAAAACATTAAAAACACCTAAAGCACTGAAAAAGAAAAGTATTTTTTCTGCCAAAACTTTTTAGTTTGTATATCAAAGTCATTTAAATTTTTCCTATTTTAGCTACGCTGAGCTACACTTCATTTCGATTCTTAAAAAACGACTAAAATCCACCTATGTTTCATCCATTTTTAGTTAAAACGAAAAGCCAAGATGACTTCACTAAATAAGTAATTTATAATAATCTCTCTAATTATGAAAAAAGTAATTGAGCTGTCTAGACCAAAGGAGTACATTTATTAATGGTTTAGTTGGCTTCAAGTTTAGGAGAGAAAAGCTACCTTAGTAACGAAGGTTGTAGTCACTAGATCTGATAGCATATTTAGATAATACCGCAAAAACACCTCAACAATCATTCGCCACTTAAGCCATTAAAAATGAATAAAGTAATTCAAGCACAACGTAAAGATAAAAAAGCAGTTGTAGATATTCTCTCTCAATCGTTTGCCACTGATCCACAAGTTTCTTGGATTGTTGGGAATGAACCTAAAAAGGAAAAGCGTATGAGGCGGCTTATGGCCTATGCATTTGAGCTCGCTATGGTAAATGGTTCTGTACAACTCACTGCAGATAAAAAGGCCGTCGCGATCTGGAGGAATCACCGTTCCAAAAGAATGAGCGGATTCCTATTTATTGAGATGATGAATTTTGCTTTAGCCTTTGGATCAAAACGCCTCTCGCGTATTTCAAAAATGGAGCGCCAAGTAGTGGACAAATACCCTAAAGACAAAGATTTTAAATACTTATGGTTTCTTGGAACGCTCCCAACTGAACAAGGGAAAGGGTATGGTTCAGCGCTACTAAAGCCTGCGCTCGAAGATTGTGCATCCAAAAATCAAAACGTATACTTAGAAACTTCAACAAAAAGTAACGTAGCTTACTACGAGAAGAAAGGTTTTAAGATTTATGACTCAGTTACATTAGGCGAAGGAAATCCTCTCTTAGTATACTTACTAAGAACTAACTACACTACTTAAATAATATACTAACCAACAATACACCATATGTAGCATACCTGTAAAGGCTGAACGGACTAAGCTAAAAACACCTCATAACTGTCTGTAAACATACAGTCTATTTGCAGAGTTGCTTACCATTTTTTTATAGGTTATTTTTGTAGAAATAAAAAAGAATCGGATTATTCTTATAATCATATACATTTTCTATTTTATTTATTGTTGTACATCGAAAAATTCACCACATATGAAAATAATTATTATTGGAGGTTCAATCGGTGGGTTGAGCGCAGGAATCGCCTTAAATTGTAAAAACTTCGATGTAGAGATTTACGAACGTTCAACTGCTCGTATGCGAGGGAGAGGCGCTGGCTTGGTGATACAACCAGATATGATGGACTATCTTATGCAACATAATATTTCACCAAAAGAGATTTTTGGGGTCCCTGCCCTTGAAAGGCAAGTCCTTAACAATCAGGGAAGAGTAGCATACAAATTTCAGAATGATACTACCTTTACTTCTTGGAATTACATTTGGCAACAATTAAAAGATCATTTTCCTGATACGAAATACTTTTATGGGCACGAGTTAAGTAAGGTTGAGCAGAAAGGGAAGCTTGCAACAGCTACTTTTACCAACGGAGTAGTAAAAACGGCTGATTTAATCATTGGTGCTGACGGTTATGGCTCCGTTGTGAGAGCGCACTTTCTACCAGAGGTGACCCCTACTTATGCAGGCTATATTGCCTATCGTGGTCTCATTCCTGAAGAGAAAATGACTCAGGATGTGGTAAGTTTCTTTGAAAATAAGTTCTCCATCTATCCATATGAGCACGCTCACATCCTTTGCTATATGGTTCCTGGAACAAACGGAGAACTGGAAAAGGGACAACGTCAACTCAATTGGGTTTGGTATGTCAATAAAACAGCATCACAACTAAGTCAAATCTTAACGGATAAGGATGGCGAAAACAGAAAATATGCTGTTCCTCCTACTTTCTTAAGCCAGAAATCTGTGGATGATCTTCACGCGCTCGCTGATGAGGAGCTTCCTCAGGTTTTAAGAGATCGTGTACACCAAACCCAACATCCGTTTGTACAAGTGATCGTAGATATGAATGTTCCTAAAATGTTCGACAACCGCTTAGCCGTACTTGGTGATGCAGCGTCATTTGTCAGGCCCCTTACCGCCTCTGTTACAGCCTAAGCCTTCCGAGATGCCATCGCTCAAGCAGACTGCCTCTTCCATCACGAGGCTGATATCGACAAGGCACTACGTCACTGGAACGACCAACAACTCAGAGAAGCAACTGGGTTAACGATACAAGGGTTAAAGTTAGCTTCTGGAAGTGGCCTCGGAAATTATCACTAAATAAAATTTGTGACAGAGAGTTAAAATGCACCCAATCATAAGCGAGTTGTTATGCAGTAACTTCACCTTATAGGTAATTACCTTTTTCTTAACTTATGAATATAAAGCTAAGATCTAGCAGTAGAAATCCTTATGAGGAGGTAGATACACTACCCAGTATCCTATCTGCTAGCTGACATTTGAACGATATTATACATATGAAAGTAATTTTTTTTATACTAACCGTGGTAGTTGTGACCTCCTGTAGTCAAAGGAATCGCACTTCCATCCATTCATCCATTGAAACAGAAACAGCACAGCTCTATGATAAGCTCGTGGAAGTCCGCAGAGATATTTACACCAATCCTGAGCTAGCAGGCAATGAAGTACGAACACAACGTATTATAAAACAATACTTACTAGATTTAGGGCTAGAAGTAGAAACAGGTACTTATGGCAATAGTGTTGTGGGTATTCTCAATACTGGAAAAGCAGGAAAAAAAATTGCTTGGCGCGCAGAAATGGATGCCTTACCAAACGACTTTCCTGATAGCTCGCCTTTTAAATCTGTCGTTGATGGTGTACAACACGGTTGTGGGCATGATGTACACATGGCTATTGGGCTAGGAATTGCAGAAGTACTCACCAAACACAAGGAATACTTAACGGGAAGCGTATATTTTATATTCCAACCAGAAGAAGAAACATTTATAGGCGCTAAAAGCATGGTTGAAGCAGGATTATTTTCAAAGATCGATCCTGAAGAGATTTACACTTTACATATCACGCCCCTACCAGTTGGTAAAATTATGGTCAAACCCAATGCATTGTACGCGCACCAAAAACGCGTGAAGATTACACTTAAAAATAACCTGACAGAAGCAGAGGCCACAGCACTGTATGATGACATTAGGCGTCAAGTATCACGGTTTGAACCAGAGAGTAAGCCTTGGGAAATACAAGGTATTGTAGACCCAGAAATAGGCCTACACAACCCTAGTACTATTTTTAAAGATTATCTCTTTATGGATGAAAACGCAGTAATTCAGGAAGACAGTGAGGGGCTTCATATACAAGCTTATCTTTACGAGACAAATCGCGCCAACTTATCAACAATTTTATCAAAAATTGAGCGTATTATTAAAAAAACTGAACACGGAGATAAGCTACTCGCCTTATCGTATAGTCAAGGAAACCCCACTATCATGAATGATACGCAATTGACTAATAAGTCGATAAATACACTTAAAGAAATTTATGGTAAAGACCTAATGTTACCGAACTACGGTCAAGTTCCTTATTTCAATGACGATTTTTGCTACTTTCAGCAAAACGTGCCCGGTGTTTATTTTTTTCTTGGAGGTTCTAATTTTGAAAAAGGCATGATTGCCATGAACCACGCACCTAATTTCAGGGTGGATGAAGAAGCCATAAAGATAGGAGTTAGGAGTTTTTCCTCTTTAATAGTTGAAAGGCTGAAAGATGATTAAAATGCTCATTTCGTATGAATAAGATACTAACACTACTCATTATAATTACACTACTTTCCTGTGTTAACGACAACGATATTGTTGAAGAACAGCCCTTTGAGTATGCATTCTCAAAGCAGCATTATCAACACGACCTGACAGACACCAGCATTCCTTATCATATTTTTGAGCCGAAGCAATCTCTTAACACAACAGATAAGTTTCCTTTAATACTAGCCTTACACGGGGCAGAATACTTCGCTACAGCAGAAGAAGACTTTTTATTCAATGAGACATTTGGGTATTATGCGTTGGCTTGGATCGAGGAAAATAATCAAAATCAGTATCCAGCCTATGTACTAGCACCACATATTCACGAGGAACTCTGGAAAGGAAATGACTACAACAATTGGTCCGCGCCCAACTCATTAGACTTCCTAGAAAAGCTACTGGAGGAGGTAATGAAGCACAAAAACATTGATGCAGAAAGAGTTTATCTAACAGGTCATTCTATGGGAGGTGCTGGAACTTGGATCGTAGGTGCCCACCTTAAAGATAAGGTTGCCGCTTTAGTACCACTCAGTACCGCGCTTGGTGCCAGTAGTCCGGGATTCGATGCGCTAGCACAACAGGTCGAAAAGGGTTCCTTTGCGCAGCTACCTGTATGGAGTTTTATTCACAAACGTGATGCTGATGGCTCAGGAAGTGAACACGCCTGTAGGGTATTGTTTCAAGCTTTTGATGATAAAGGCTATGAGCCTACCTTTACACACGGATTTGAAGAAACCCAGTATAATTTGACTTCAGCAGAGATTAATGAGGTAATTTCGGAGGGAAAAATACACTTCTACACAGAATACAACTACGATTGTTACGCAAACTGCCACTATGCAATGACTGAGGCACTTAGAGAACCTTTCTTATTCAGATGGCTTTTTATGCAAAAAAGAAGTGATAACTATTAGCCCTATTGTGTAGGAAACTGTAGTTGTTTCTCATAGAGTATAAAAAATAATGACACTTTTGGTTTTATGAATAAATCTAAGGAAATAACCATTACGCCATTGATTGACTATTTTGCGTCTTTGGAAACACTTAATATCCCTGAAAAAAAGATTCTTGAGCAGCACCTAAAGATACTACGACTAAACAAAGGGCATTACTTTCTGGAAGCAGAGAGCAAGTGTCAATCAATAGGTTATGTGATAAAAGGAGTCCTACGGTTATTTGATTATACGATTGATGGAGAAGAAGTCTCTCACTGCTTCATTAAAGAAGAAGGATTTGTAACTGATACGAAAAGCTTTTATGAGCAAACTCCCTCTACCCAATACATTATTGCTGAAACTCCTTGCGTACTAGTGACATTCGATGTAAAAGCGTATCGTATTTTCGAGGAAAAAATTACCGCTTGGCAAAGCATCATGCGAAAAGCAACAGAACAGTCACTCCACAAAAAAGTGCTGGAAAAGAGCTACATAATATCAGAAAATGCCACCACACGCTACTTAAACTTCCTAAAGCAACATCCAGACATTGCTGATAGAGTATCACTTAAGCAAGTCGCCAATTATCTTGGCATGACCAAATACTCTCTTAGTAGAATAAGAAAGGAAATAGCGAAAAAGGATTTGTTGCCAAATGGCAACTTCGAAGCATGAAAGCGTTCGTATATTTGCTACTAGCTAAAAGATTGTAAACAATGAATTCAAAAAACATGATAATTGAGTTCTCTCCATTTATACACAAACGTAAAATAGTTGAACTTCAAGGAGGTACACAATTTAGTTGGTCAGACCTGCTGATTTCTTTCATCAAGGGCAACACCACTTTTCTTGTAGGAAAAATGATGTCAGCCATAATGCTTAAGATTATTCTAAAATAACTATGCAATACATCGGATACACTTTGTTACTCATACATACAGGCTTGTTAGTTTGGGCCATAGGAGGTTTCTTAGAAATGATTCTACAAGATGTTCCTTGGCAACCTTTTACCAACCCCGAATTTCCAACTTGGGTATTGATCATCCACTGGAGTTCTGTTCTTTTTGCTTCAACCGCTTTTCTCTATGGATACATAACACAATGGCCCAATACTCCTCAAATAATGGCAGCAGCCTATGGCTTTATGGCGATCGTTTGCCTTATTGAAACATTTGGCTATATGACTAGTAAAACGAAATACATAGCAATGGGAGGAGAGTTTTTGGCGTATGCCTTGATCCTATTTTTCCTCTTCAATACCAGGTATTTTGTAAACTATTTTAGCCCAATAGAGAGTACAATCAGCCATTAGAAGCTAAAAACAGGGTAAAGTTCCAATAAACCTAAGCTGCTCGTTATTCCTATAGCATTTTTGATTTCACTTATAAGGTTACATACAACTCAAATACCTTCGATAAAGAATACTCGTAATGCTACCCACTTGACGGGCAATCTTTTATTATTTACCTTGTACAAACAGTCATTATGCTTTAACTGCATAGATAGCTGTATTACAAGGTTCTTAATCATTTATCCCACCCTATTATGTCTTGGCTTAACATACAAAAGCGTAAACGGAAAATTTTGAATACGTACGTCTGCTTTACAGGATAAAACACTCTTAAAATGAAGCAAATCATTGTATCAATTATACTAATTTTTAGTACCTCTGTTTGTGTGCAAAGCCAAACAACAGAACAAGCCTCAAGTACAAACACTGATGAAAAAGCACTCCTAAGTGCTTACAAGGCACTTATCAGTAAAAATGAACAATTTTTAGAAGCCAATCATGAAACAATTTTTGGAACCAATACCAAAGCGTTTAAGGCTCGAATCGACTCTCTGAAAAATACGGAGACTGCTTTAGTCAATAGCTTTCAAAATTCAAATAAAAGCATAGACCCTCAACTCATTAGTGGCCTTTATACTGAAACCGACTACAAACACCGAAGGTATCAATTGTTGTATCCACACAATTTTCATCGTTACACAGGTTTCGAGAAGAAAGCCGACGTTCCTAGTGATTACTTTGAGAATATTCTGGCAGATAGCTTTACAAAGCCGGATCTATTACAGTCTAGTGCCTATGAAAGGTGTATAAACTATTATTTTGATATACTCTCTGCTAAGGAATACAAATTTTCTCATCTTGAGCGCGTTCCTTTAAAACGTTTAGATAACCGTTATGAGGCTATTGTAAACCTTCAGGCAAACCAAGAGATTAAAGATTTTTTCCTAAAAGAACACTTTAACGCAAACATTTGGACATACCGCGTAGAAGCCTTTGATGATACCTACAAAAAAGCACTTACAGATGTAAAAAACGAAGCGTACAGAGAAGAAATCAAGGCGGCTATCAAAATGGGTAAAGATAGAAGAAAAGAAGCGAGTGAGATAAGAACCTATAGAGTCGTTGAAGGCATCAAACTCAACGCGCACATTTTTTATCCAGAAAATCATACCCCCAGTGCACAACGACCAGCACACTTGTTTTTTCACGGAGGTGGATGGGCGATAGGACTACCTGAGTGGAGCTATGGATCTTGCAAAAAAGCAGCGGCAGCAGGTAGAGTAGCCATTACTTTTGATTATCGCTTAAGAAATGTCCACGGTACAGATATAAAAGCCTCTGTGAGCGATGCTTTGGCTGCAATCGCTTGGGTGAGAGAAAATGCCAATACATTAGGCGTGAACCCCAATAAAGTATTGGTAGAAGGATTTTCAGCAGGCGCACATTTAGCCTTAATTGCTGCTATGATCGAGCAACCCAAAGATTTTGGCGTACTTTCTAAGTATAGTTCAAAGCCAAATGCCCTTATTTTGGGCTCTGCTCCCTACGATATTACAGGTAGAGATGTATACAATGTAGATTACGATCCAAAAATAATATCACCACTCTACTTAGAGGAGGGCAACCTTCCCCCTATCTTAGCCTTTCACGGTGAGAAAGATGAGATGGTTGAATTTTCTGAATTTGAGAAATTCAAAGATAAAATGTTAAAAAGTAATATTGATTTTATTTTTCGTACATACCCAAACGCTGGTCACTTTTATTTTAGAGAAACAACAAAAACAGAAGCTAAAGAAGAAAAAGAATTGATCAGCCAGTTTTTGTTAAAAAATGAGTTTACTACGAATTAAAAAATCATAAAAAACAAATCATATCCAAAAAGCGCTGCAACACACATAGCACTTATGGGGATAACCATTCATAGAAAATGTCTGATAAAACATTCCGTATACTAGGTCGGGAAATTAAAAAAGGAGAAAGTGTTGTAATGGAGATTGAAGTGGCCAAGCTGCATACAAGAAATAAGCTAACTATGCCTGTAATCATTGAGCGAGCTACACGAGAAGGGCCAGTTTTACTTCTTATGGGGGGTGTACACGGAGATGAAACCAATGGTGTCGCCATCGTGCGCGATATTATTAGGAAAGGATATAACAAACCCAAAAGCGGCATTGTCATTTGCATTCCCGTATTCAATGTGTTTGGTTATTTAAATCAACAAAGAGAATTCCCAGATGGAAGAGACCTCAACAGAGTATTTCCTGGAACAGCAAAGGGTTCGTTGGCCAGCCAATTTGCTTACAAATTTACCAAAGAGATCGCACCTTTGGTAGATTACATTTTGGATTTTCATACAGGTGGTGCAGGCAGAGAAAATTACCCTAACGTCAGATGTGTTTTTCAAGAAGAAAAATCGCTTGAAATGGCAAGAGTATTTGGGGCGCCTTTTGTAGTGAACTCTAGCTACATTGCTAAGTCCATCAGAGAAGCCGTACATAAAATGGGAAAGCACCTATTGTTATTTGAAGGAGGAAAATCCTTAGCGCTAGACCCATTTGTAATTAACTGTGGCGTAGAAGGCGCCTTAAACTTTATGAGGTATTTAAAAATGAAAGACGGGAAAGTCAAAAGCAAGCCTGATCCCGTATTGATCAAGAAAAGTAAGTGGATACGCGCGCCTCACGCTGGCTTATTTCTATCACTCGTAAAAAATGGAAGTTGGGTAAAGCATAAATCTGTCATAGGCATCATTTCTGATCCTTATGGTGAATTTGAGAAAAAAGTCATCGCCCCATTCGATTGCCACATATTTGGTTTAAACACAGCACCCATTGTTAATAAAGGAGATGCCATTTTTCACGTAAGTATGGAAGTAAGCTAGGGTAATCAAATATTTACTCTCTTAACTTTCTATGACCTCCTTTCTATGTGCTAACCCCCAATCAAGCATAGCATCTAATAGACCGATGAGATTTTTGCCTGAGTCTGTTAGGGTATACTCGATTAAAACTGGTGTCTGGTCATACACCTTACGGGCTACGATACTATTTACCTCCAGCTCTTTCAACTCTTTAGATAGCATCCGAGGCGTTATTTTCTCTATATTTTCTTGCAAGTCCTTAAACCGGTTCTTTCCGTGAAGCAGAGAAGCAATAATAGGTAACTTCCACTTTCCACTAATTACATTCAGTGTATCCGTCAAAGCAAGAATGTATCTTTTAGGGCATTGCTTTATTTTATCTTTTTCTAGCATTTCTCTTAACTCGCTCATATTCAATATTTTTATATTGTTACTATACAAAAGTATACTAGTTATTTTTAGTAATCAAGTATACATAGTATATAAATATACATACTTTTGAGGCACTCATTAATTAAAAAATACAGAAATGATTTTAGTTACAGGTGCAACAGGTCACTATGGTACTCAAGCCATCAAACATTTATTAAAAAAAGGCGTAGCTGCTGCTTCTATTGTAGGTTTAGTAAGAGCGCAGACAGAAAATCAATGGCTATCACAACAAGGAGTTTTGTCTAAATTTGGTGATTATACAAATTATGAATCCTTAGTAAAAGCTTTTGAAGGCATCGATAAGCTCTTACTAGTTTCTAGCAACGATAAAGAGATTGATAACCGAACTACTCAACATCTCAACGTGATCAAGGCGGCTCAAAACGCTGGTGTAAAACAGATCGTTTATACCTCTTTCGTCAGGAAAACACCCTTTGAAGATTCTGTCATTGCACCATTTCTTGCCTCACACGTTAAAACCGAGCAAACCATTAAAGAAAGCGGAATGGCCTATACAATCCTTCAAAATGGTATTTATCAAGAGATGATTCCGCTCTTTGCTGGAGAAAAAGTAGCTGAAACGGGCATCATTATGCTACCTGCAGAGAAAGGCAAAGCCAGTTGGGTCTTACGAGAAGAGTTAGCGGAAGCTGCTGCTTATACCTTAACAACAGAGGGACACGAAAATAAAACTTACCCATTGACTAATATTAAAGCAGTTGGTTTTGATGATATTGCTAAAGAAATCACTCACATATTAGGTAGACACATTGCTTATCAGTCTCCATCTACAGAAGAGTTCAGTGCTATGCTCAGGAAATTCGGTATACCCGATTTGTACATTGGTATGTTTACGATGTGGGGGACTGCCTTGGCTGAAGGCATGATGGATGTTGAAGATACCTCTTTAGCCTCTCTTTTGGGTAGAAAGCCTACCACAGTACAACAATTTATTACTCAGGTTTATAGCTAGTAGGAAGAAGCCATTTGTTCTTTTATCACAAATGGCTTCTTCTTTTAGAAAAATAAGTCGTAAAGAGTTTATTATAAAAACAGTCTTCCAAGGCAAGGTAAGCGTCTCTTTTGGTATGGTGTTTATAAGCTAAGGTGTCTACTAAAAAAGTGTATTAAGTGAAAGCTATGCTTATAATTTCTACATAGATATAAATCTACGATTATTATGACTTTCCAAAACATTATTACAGACCACGATATAGTAGAGGAGGTAAAAAAGACGGTTTTATCTGTAAAGGGAACCAGATCATAGGGTATACGCATTTATTTCTAAAAGTGCGTTTAGACTACTACACCAAGCCTAACTGTCACTATGAACTAAGCTGATCTCTTTCTACTTTTTGAGTGCGCAATATCTTTGTATCAACACTCGTTATAATGAAATCATTAAAAAGTATCATAAAAAGAATGAAGCTAAATCTCCTTTATCTTATCACAGTATTATCTATATTAAGCACCTGTAGTTCAAAACCTGCTGAACAGCAGGGCGAAAAGCACGTTTTTTACCTGCACGGTAGAATCATCGAAGAGCAAGGCAAGAATGCCTTTAGCGAAAAGTTTGGGCAATATGCATTTGATAGTATTGTTGTGGCATTGAAAGTTGAAAACGCTATCGTTCACGCCGAGATACGGAAAGAAAATGTAGATGCCAGAACTTATGCAAAAAAGGTTTCAGCACAAATTGATAGCCTTATCTTGCTTGGGGTCAAGCCAATTGATATAACGGTTGTAGGTGCATCGAAGGGAGCTATTATTGCCGCCCATACCTCCGACATCAATGAGCACCCAGTCAATTACGTTTTCCTAGCGGGTAATAATGACTACCAAGAAGCGAACAACGATTGGAAGTTTCACGGGCAGGTACTCTGCATTTATGACTTATCAGATGGTATCGCTGGAAAAAACTACGACTACTGGAAGAAAAAAGACAACCATACAACAAAGTTTGAGCAGTTGGAGATAAAAACCAACTTAGGACACGGCTTTCTATACAAACCCTTAGATGCTTGGGTAAAACCCACAAAAAGCTGGATATTGAGGCAACGTTTATAATCAAAAAGCTTTAAAAACTAATGAATGTATTCAATAGTATTTGCCTCATTGCTTGCACGATTCCTAGCTTACTATTAGGACAAGAAATACCAAACGACCTTGAACAAGAAATACAAAGAAGAGTAAGCCTCGATATTAATCCAAGTGTCTCCATCGGTATACTCCTGCCTGATAATGAGGTTAGGTTTTATAACTACGGCCAATACAATGCGCAAAACCATCAGAAAGCGGATAGCCTAACGCTTTACGAGATTGGGTCTATTACTAAGACTTTCACAGCAACCCTCTGTGATCACCACCTAAGTAAAGAGCTAAATACATCGTTATCAGCACTCTTTCCTGAAATCGATAATACCCATCTAGCGAAAATTATACTTTCTGAACTTCGTAACCACATAGCTGGTATGCCCCGCCTGTCAGAGCAGTTCTCTCCAAAAAATTGGTCGGATCCGTTTAATGGGTACTCAGACAGCTTACTGACAATCGAGCTACAGGCGCTAAAACCTGATACTTCTAGAGCTTGGCATTATTCGAACTTTGGCTATGGTGTTTTAGGAAAAGCTATTGAGAAGACAACCCAAAGAGCATTTGAAGACTTAATGGGTGAACTTATCCATCAAGCAGAGATGAGCAATACTCTGCTTAAACACCGTTCTGGTACCACGCAAAATTTAGCACAACCCACCAATATCGGTACCCAAAATAGCTACTGGCATTTTTCAGGCCCTAGCCGATACGCTGGTGGCTTAGTGAGTTGCACAAAAGACCTTATTAATTACTTGAAATACCAGAAAAATCAGCATCCTTTATTCAAATCAGCATCAATAGAGCAATTGATACAAACAGGTATTCAGGACTTAGGCAAAGACCAGCTTTTCTACAAGGATGGTTGGTTTGTACTGAAGCCTGACAGCCATAATGATATTTTACTTCACAATGGCGGTACTGGTGGCTTCACCTCATTCATAGCCTATAACAAAAATACTAAAATTGGTGTAGTAATCCTCTCCAATGCAGTAAGCCTGATGGATGATATCGGCTTGAAATTAATTTACTCTGCATTTAAACTAAAACGCCCTGAAAGAACGATCGCTTACGAACTTGCTGATAGCATAGAGAGAGGGAACGTCAGAGACCTCGTGAGTAAATATGAAAAGCTGAAGAATGAAAACTACCCAGATAATATACTCAATATTTATTGGCTTGAACGTTATTTCTTTGGACAGGGAAACTATACTGTCAGTAATCAACTGAGTGATATTATGGTAAAGGTATTACCAGATGACTGGGAGGTAATGGATATCAAAGGGCAAAACCTTGAGCGATTAAAAAGATATAAAGAAGCCGCCGAGGCGTATCAAAAAGCCCTCCTGTTAAATCCTGAAAACGAGTTATTAAAGAAAAAAATACAGTATTGTTTAAAAATGCGTTAACGATAATAGCCTTTATATTTATAATTAAACCTAGTACCTTTCTTACTACTTTGAACCAGCTCTCATAAAACAAATCATTAACCATGCGATCAATTATTCTTTCTTTACTAATTACTTTTTACCCAATCCTTGATATTGCTGCTCAATCATCAAGTCCCATCACAACAATTCCCTTTAAACTTGAGGGCAATCACCTCATGATTACCACTCACATCAATCAATCAAAAGCACTTAATTTTGTATTTGATACTGGTGCTGGTGCTACTGTTATTAACGTACAAACGGCCGCACAGCTTCAATTGAAAGAAGGCAAACAGAAAACATCTGATGGAGCTGCTGGGAAAGTCAGTTCAAAAGTCATTGCGGATGCCACCTTGCAAATTGGCAGTGTAAGCTTACGTAAAGTTGATTTAGAAAGTGCCCCTTTAACACACCTTGAGAAAGTTTTTGGGAAAGACATAGACGGTCTCCTAGGCTATGACTTACTGAAGCAGTATGTTGTCAAGATCAATTATGATAAATCAGTAATAGAAATATATAACTCTAAAAAATATCAATACCGTGGTAGTGGTAAGCTAATAAAAATTGATGTGGGAGATGTTCCTACTGCTAAAGCAACAATTAGCTTAGATGGTAAAAACACGCTCGAGGGAGAATTTATCCTAGATAATGGAGCAGGCTCAGCTATGTCTTTTTGTACCCCATACGCTGAAAAACATCAACTCCAAAGTACAATAGGTAAAACGTACAAAATAAAATCAAGAGGCTACTCTTCAAATGAAGCAACTGTAAGTGTAGGAAGATTAAAACGAGTTGAGATTCAACAATTTCAGTTTTCTGAAGTACCTGTTAGCATTTACGATACACAATCAGGCGTGTTTTCGTACAAGGGTATTGCTGGCGTCATTGGTAATGATTTACTAAAAAGATTTAACATTACCTTTGATTACAAAAGAAAAAAAACCTACTGGGAGCCCAATGATCGTTTTAAAGACGAGCCATTTTACGTCGACTACTCTGGCTTAAGATTATCCTTAGATGAAACCAAGACAAAGGTACTTATCAATAACATCATACCTGAATCACCCTCCTCCATGTCTGACTTAAAGATAGGTGATGAAATAATTGAAATTGACAATATAAAAGCGGCCGATACTTCCTTAGCCAACCTTCGAAAACTACTCTACCAAGAGGGTAAAAAGGTCGAAGTCAAGTACAAGCGTGGCAATACTTTACTATCAACAGTTATTCAACTGAAGGCATTAATATAATTATTATCTAGAGCATAACTTGATGCCAATGCTGCCTAACTACTAACTGGCGTATATCGCTGTGATAAAAGGTAGCTCACTTTTTAAAAAGAATATTGTATATTAAGACCTCAGAAAGGCAGACGGACTTGATCAGCTTTCTAGTCTAAGCCTACAAAGCTCAAATGAAAAATGGTTCCTGCTCCTGATACATCCCTCTATAAAACTTTCTGAAAGATCATAACTAATTAGAAATGAGAAGGAGAAGCTTCATAAAGCGTACACTTTGGGGCGCTGTAGGAACAAGCGTGCTAACAGGGCTATACACTTGGCAGGTGGAGCCGTTTTGGCTCGAATTTGTTGAGCGTAAGATGCCCGTTTCCAACCTCCCTAATCAACTAATCGGGAAAACGCTCATGCAGATTAGTGATATCCACGTGGGCAATCGCTTTGATTACAACTATATCATTGAATCCTTTGAAAAAGCGCAAAAATATGCGCCAGATTTCGTAGTCTATACAGGCGACTATATAAGTTATGAAAACGAAGAGCAATTTGAGCAATTACAGGAAGTGCTTCAACACGTGGTGAAGGGCCGTTTAGGAACAGTGGGTATTTTAGGAAATCACGATTACGGAAAAGGTTGGGCACAACAAGAAGTAGCTGATAAAATTACAAGCCAGCTAGAGAAAGCAAGCATTACCCTGTTGCGTAACCAACAAAAAGAAGTTAGTGGCTTAAATTTCATCGGTCTTGATGATTATTGGGGATTAAACTTCTCTCCTGAAAAGGTCATGAAAACCTATAAGAGCACCCGCGCCAACATCGTGCTCTGCCATAATCCAGATGTTTGCGATTTAGATGTCTGGCACGGATATAGAGGCTGGATTTTAGCAGGTCATACACACGGAGGCCAATGTAAACCACCATTTCTTACTCCTCCTATGCTTCCCGTCAAGAATAAGAAATATACCGCAGGAGAAATTACATTAAAAGGAGAGAGAAAACTGTACATTAATAGAGCCTTAGGGCACTTATGGCAGGTCAGATTTAACGTTCGACCAGAGATTACAATTTTTGAACTTGAAAAAGGATAAACTACCAACATCGAGCCCGAAGTAAAAAGGCTTAATACATATCAGAAATGTATCTAACAAAGCAGGTCTGATAAATATAACCACATCAACAAATTGCATTTTTAAAGAAACTAGAAATGAAGAAGATTTTATTACTTATTTTAATAGGACTCTTTTCAACTTGTACTTCAGAAGATACCACACCATCAGTAGAGCTACTAGAATCTATCAATAGTGCAGTAGTAGGCTTTGAATACGAATCACAAGAAATGCAGGCATTTCTCAATCAGCCCGGCCGTGCTTATGTATCAGGGTACTTTATGATTGAAGAAGACCTAGCCGACGACGTTATATTTGGCCTTGACATAGAGTGGTTTGAAGGAGTCGATAGCCCCATGAACTTCGAAGGAGCCGACTGGATGGGTTTAGCAGGCATCAATAGAGAAGGTATCTTATGGTATCCAAAAGGGCTACCTTCCAACCTTACCGGCACTCCTACTGAAGCTACTAACTGGCAAATAAAAGACCTGCAGTTTACCCCACAGGCTAACACTTGGTATCAAATGCGCATTGAGGTAGATTTTTCGAAGCTGGAGTTCGTCTCCTTTACACTTACTGGAGGAGGCGTTCAGATTGAAGAAGACCTATCTGGAGAGCAACTGGACTACCCCAATTATATACCTTTCGACGAGCCTTCCCTTACGCTCTATGCTTTTTCTTTAAGATCAAAGGAGTTCGCTCCTGAAAACGCGGGTAGTGCACGTGTATTTTTCGATGATATGGAAGCAGGTGTCTGGGATGATGAACAATGGCAGGTTACATTTACCAACGGATTTGAAAACCAAGCAGAAGTATTACCCATCCCTGTTGAATTACCAGTAATTCCATTAAGCAATGTAGAGGAAGATACTTGGTACTTCGAAAATGATGACGCCAAAACAACCATCGTGAAAGAAAACCCTAGAACAGGCGAATATGCGCTTCTTTGTGATGCCGATTTGACCGTTCCTGAATAATACTATGAGTACTGGCAAATAAAAAGATTACGAGCGCATTGCTGAAAAGATCATGGCATTGAAGAACGCAGACCTATCACTTCGAAACGAACTGATTAAAAAGGGGCAACTTGGAGAAGGTTACAACGAAGCAATGGCGCAACTACACAACCATAATGCAGAGGTTTTGAATGAAATAATCGACGACATTGGTTACCCGACAAGTGAAAAAGTAGGCGCAGAAGCCAGTGAGGCAGCTTGGTTGGTGATCCAACACGCCATTGGAAAGCCCAGCTTTATGAAAAAATGTGCAGCACTTTTAGAAAGTTTGGTGAGTGAGTATAAAATTGATCTAAGACCTCTTGTTTACCTTACTGATAGAATAGCCGTGTTTGAAGGGAAACCACAACTTTACGGAACCCAATTTGATTGGGACGAAAATGGCTTGTTAAGTCCAAGTCTATTTGATGACTTAACAAAGGTAAACCAAAGGAGAAAAGCGCTTGGATTCAATACACTTGAAGAACAAACCCAATTGATGAGAAAACAGGTCGAAAGCGAAAACCAAAAACCACCAGCAGACTTTAAAGAAAGAAAACAGGCATTCGACGAGTGGCGGAAGAAAGTAGGTTGGATAAAGTAGAAAAGTAACAGCTACTTTTTCTTAACCTGTTTATCCCCTTAGAGTATGTTTAGGTTTTTCTTAATTGTCTTTTTTTAACTTAATGTACGTGCGCTGGCTCGAAAATCCAGCGGGGAGGTGGGCTGGTTTGTGGGCAGGAGCTTTGGATTTAGCTGCGCTGAGCTCCCGTTGGTCGGTTTCTTGATTTAGCTGCGCTGAGCTCGCAAGCTCGGTTTTTGGTTCGTTTTGGGC